>CAYQMG010000050.1:0-93391 GCA_964418585.1 uncultured Gammaproteobacteria bacterium
GTCCTCACATCGTCTCCGGTTCGACCCTGCGTCGACCAGTACGTGGTCCCTGCACATACCAACGATATGGGCGCATTCCCCGCCTTCTTCAAAGCACTCCTCGATAGCTACGGCTCCCTCGACCTGTTCGAGATCGTCACTTTGGACGCATCCCTATCCGTTCCGGCGCCTGTTTCGATAGGTCAAAGAGGCGCTGTCCCGCCCTTCGCGCAATCACCGCCTCTCGGCGGCAGGCCTCCGGCGGGGCAGCCATCCGCCTACGCCGCCGAAAAAGGATCACGCCTGAACCTTGTAGTCCCGCCTTTGACATTTTCCCAAGGATTTGCAAAAATGCGGTGGATGATACGCTGGTACAGAAGCCTTCCAGTTCCCAGGCCAGAGGCGCAACATGACACAGGACTATTTCTCCCGAATCTCAAACCTGATCCGCGGCGCGGCGTTGTCGTTCGTCAAGGATCTGGAGCGGGCGAACCCGGAAATCGTGCTCGAGGGAGCCATTGAGGCCCAGCAGGAGCGCATAGCACGGACGGCCATGCTGATCAACCGACTGGCAAGCTACCGTGCTCAACTGCAACGGGAGGAGGCGCAACTGCTTCAGGAGGTCCAACGGCTGGAAAGGGAGGCGGCCCGCCTGGTTCATCAGGACGAGGAGGAAGCTCTTCTGCGCCTGGAGCACAAACATGCGTTTCTGGAGCGGATCGAGGAGATTCGTTCCACGGTGGCGGAGACGACGGAGAAGATTGCCAAGGCGAAGCGCAAGCAGGATCGGGATCAGCAGGACCTGGAGAGGCTCAAGCGGGAAAGGCAGCGTATCCAGGAGGAACGTGCCCTCGCGAGAACCAAGCAGGCGAAGGACGACCTGCTGGACGTCTCCCCGAACGCTGCGGACATGGCCTTGCTTCACCTTCGAGAGCGGCTGGATGGCCGAAAAAAACAGCGGGGGTCGACGAGCAAGGTGCACGAAAGGCGCCGCCGCAAGGCCGAGGCGGACCTGGCAGCCCTCCGCAAGGCGGCAGGAATCGAGGCCGAACCACACGCTGCAGCCGGGAATCTGGATGCCCGTCCCGGGGCGGAGGGGAGCGGAAACGACAACGCGCGGCCCCCTTCCGATCCCATGCACCCCGACCTACCCAAGCGAAGACTCTGAGAAATCAGGCACAGGAACTTGCCAGCGGAAAGGCGACAACCTTCGGCATCGAGCGTCCTGGTACGCCCCACATCAATGCAGGTACTCGTCCCGCTCTCGCCTCCGCCGAAACGCCTCCATCAGCCGGGCCCGTTCTTCTTCGGTCAAGGTGTGAATGCCCTGCTCCTCCACCTTCTTCAACAACGCCTTGGCATCATCGTCGAGGTCCGGCACGTTGTCCACCCACCGGCTGTCACCCGGACGACGACGAGACCGTGACGGCCGCTCACGACCCCGCGTTCGAGCCGCTCCCTTCCCGAATCCTGTCCAGGTGTTCCACCACCTCTTCATCCCCCCCAACCGCCCGGTTCCCCCAGATCGAGCCCCCCCCGGGCCTCCCACCCCCCAGGATCTCAGAAGCTGCAGTTGCCGGTAGCACGTGTAACCGCCCACCAAGCCGATGAAGAGGAGCATGTCTCCTCCACTTGGAGCAAACGACGAGACCACCATGGCCACCGCACCCACCAGGCCCACCCGGCAGACCAGGTCCCTCGCCCGATATTCCCCCATCCGTGCCCAAAGCAGGGCCTCCAGCAAGTGGCCGCCGTCCAAGGGATAGATCGGAAGCAGATTGAACGCCACCAACAACAGATTGACCTGATAGAAGATATGGATGTACTCGATCACCGGGTTCCCGGACTGCACCGCCAACCCGCCGAACGGGTTCACCAGAATTGCGTCCCACCCGCCACCGAAAAACCACAGGAGGAGTCCGGTGAAGCATGCCATGCACAGATTGACCGCCGGCCCGGCCACCGTGGTCACGGCCATGGCCACCGGCGAAGCAGGCGGGGAGACCGTGGCCAACCCTCCGAGAGGCCACAGCACGATATGCTCCGCATGCCCTCCCATGAATCGTGCCCCGAGCGCATGGCCCAGTTCGTGAAGGAATACCAACCCGAACAGCAGCACCAGAAACACCACCTGCCACAGCCACGCTCCTCTCGCCCCCAACAACGAAAGGACCGCCCACAGCAGGAACAGCATGTGCACCCGCACGTCGATGTCGAAAACCCGACCAATCCGGAACGTTCGTTGCAGCAGGTTCATCGTGTCCGCCCGTTCCCCCCCGTGCCTGGCTATCACAGGATAGCCCGGAACGCTCGTCCGGTCCAGGCTGATCCGGGCGTCTGTCCACAGCGAACGACCCGCTTCTCCTCCGCGATGGCACCGGTTCCGGAGCACTCCGACGGCCCGCTCCAATCGAAGCGGCGCCGAACCCGTTCCTTCCAAACCCACCATCAGGGCACCCGTTGTCGCTTCCGGGACAACGCTGTTTTCCATGGAAACGAGTAAAACCCTCTGCTACCATCACCCGGACCCGGAGACGGCGGGCGTCCATGACGGTTGAAAACCTTTCGAGGTCGGTGGGGTCGAAAACCTGTCGAGGTCGGTGGGGGAGCAACCCGGCAACATCTGGAACATGCAGCAGCGAAACCGCGGGGGCGGCAAGGAGGAAATGCGATGAGGTGGTGGAAACCGACGTTGATACCGTGGGTGGTCGGCACACTGACCCTGTCCAGCCCATGGCATGCGGCAGCAGGAGATCCTGAGCTGTTCGGTGATGGTAGTGACGGTCCGCTGGTCGTGGATGGAACGACTGTCCGACTTTCTGAATACGTGTCGCCGGGCCGATCCCATCCTGACGGAGCCGTGTACCGGATGGTGGAAGACCTCCCCCAGGGAACCACGACCATCCCCCTCGAAGGCTACGACCAGGGCGCCCTCGAACCCGGATGCGAGGTCCTCATCATCGCTATTCAGGGCACCCAGGCGCAGTACGACCAGGCAGGCTACTACGAGTTTCACACCGTGGCGTCAGATTCGGCCTCGAGCATAGAAGTTACCGTCGGGCTGACGCACGCCTTCCCCGGAACCTCCTACCAGATACTGGTTCTTCGCGTGCCCCATTACACCACGGTCACCGTGTCCGGCGGCGGCACCCTCACCACGGCAGCCTGGGACGGAACCACTGGAGGCGTTGTTGCTTTCCGGGCTTCCGAATCGGTGAGTGTCTCAGACGGCCTCATCTCGGCAAACGAACTGGGATTCCGTGGCGGGGAAGGCAACGCAGGCGGTTCCTCAAGCATTGGCGCTCAAGACGGTGAGTCGGTCCCAGGTGTCGGTATCCGTCCCAGCGACAACAACCCCAACCTCGGCGGAGGGGGCGCGTCCGGTCCACGACCGGATTCGGTAGCAAACGGCGGAGGTGGAGGCTACGGTACCGCTGGGGGCAACGGCAACTCCCTCAACGATCGAGCCGGCACCATGCTCGGCGGCGTGGTGTACGGTACCGCCGACCTCTCTCGCATCTACCTCGGATCGGGAGGAGGTTCCGGCCTCTCAGACATGGAGGGTGAATGCAATTCCTACGGGCCTCCCGGTGGTCGAGGCGGCGGTATCCTCCTCTTCGCTTCCCCCCTGATCACCGTCTCTGAAAACGGCGCCATCGCCTCCGACGGTGAACCCGGCCACTCCCCGGCCAACAACGGTTGCAACGATGACGGCGCCGGGGGCGGAGGGTCCGGCGGTTCCGTCTTCCTCACCGCCATCGACCTCACCCTCGCTCCAGCCGCCATCCACGCTCGAGGCGCCGAGGGCGGCACCGGCGTCTACAACAACACCTACTTTCCCGCAGGCGGTGCCGGGGGCGTCGGTAGAATCCGCGTCGACGCTGCCTCGCTCAATGGACAAACCGCTGGCACCACCGAGTTCGACGAACAACTCGTCCTCGTATCCGACCCTCCCGTGGGATATTCAGAAAACATCGACAGCGATGGCGATGGGGTCCCGGAATCCTCGGACAACTGCCCGGACACACCCAACACCGACCAGGCAGACATCGATTCGGACGGCCTCGGCGACGCCTGCGACGAAGACGACGACAACGACTCCGTCATCGACCTCGAAGACAACTGCCCGGACATGCCCAACACCGACCAGGCAGACCACGACGCAGACACCGAAGGCGATGCGTGTGATCTGGATGCCGACGACGACGGAGTCCAGGCGGATCAGGACTGCAACGACCTGGACGACTCCGTATTTTCGGAGGCCGTTTTCTGGGAAGACGCCGACGCGGACGGACTTGGTGATCCGGAGGTGAGCATATCCGTGTGTCAAACAGATCCGCCCACCGGTTACGTGAGCAACAATCTGGACACGTGTCCGGAGGTGGCCGACCCGGCCAACCTGGACAGCGATGGAGACGGACTGGGCAATGCCTGCGATGACGACGATGACGATGACCAGATTCCGGATTCCAGCGACAACTGTCCCCTGGTCCCCAATCCGGATCAGGAGGACACCGATGGAAACGGCACCGGGGACTTGTGCGAGGCGGACCTGGACGGCGACGGTATCGCCGATGCCACCGACAACTGTCCCGAGAATGCGAACACGGAGCAGGAAGACCTGGACGAGGACGGCGTCGGCGACGCCTGTGACGAAGACGTGGACGGGGACGAGGTCCCAGGGACGGAAGACTGCGACGACGAAGATCCGGAGGTGGCCGCCACCACCACGTTTTATGCAGACGAGGACGAAGACGGGTGGGGAGATCCGGCCGTGCCCATCGAAGTCTGTGGAAATCAGGCGCCGGCCGGCTACGTGGAGGCTTTTCCGGACAACTGCCCGGAGGAATTCAACCCGGACCAGGAGGACCTGGACGGCGACGGTGAGGGCGACCGTTGCGACCGCGACCTGGACGGCGACGGCGTGGACAACCCGGACGACAACTGTCCGACCGTGGACAACCCGGACCAGGAGGACACCGACCACGACGGCGAGGGAGACGCCTGCGACCCGTCCCCCGACCTCACCCCCACCCCCTCGCCCGGAACCTGGGCCACTGAAACGCCCGGCCCGGAACCCTCGAGCACGCCCTGGCCCACCCTCACCCCATCGCCCGAACCCTCGGCCACACCGACGGCGGAAGCAAGCAGCACGCCCGAGGCCACCCCGGGGGACGAACCCAGCGCCGACGGATGCACGTGCAACGCGCGATCCGGCCGTCACCCATCCGGACAGGGACCTGTCCCGGCTGCCACACTCCTCCTGGGCGCTGCCGTGGCCGTCCTCGCCAAACGGCGGCATTGATCCCCGGCAGCGGCTCTTTCAGCAACCACCTGCCACACCCGATGGTGCGGCCGCCTGGGTACGGCGTCGAGCGGCCTTCCGGTGTCTTTCCGGCATCGGTTGCCTGCTTCCATGACACCGCAACGATGTTGTGCCATTGGATTCCCGAAGCGTTCCTGGTGGACTTCCTTTTTTCTGTCACGATCGACAGTGACAATCCGATGTTTCTATGGTATGTTGTATGGTGGATGGGATTGTACAGGTCTTGTGTCATGGGCGACACATGTCGATGCCTGGGTGCACAAAAGACCTTTGCTTTCTCACCGCAGGGGGGACACACTGAACAAGTAAGTGCTCCACACCCTGGAACCATGTCGAGCGAGGTATCTCTTGAACAGACGAGCAGTGTGTAACGTTTCAGTACTGACTCTTTCACTCTGCCTGGGCACGATGTCTCTTCTGAGGGTGACCACCGCCCATGCGCAGGCGCCCGACCTGGACCTCCCCTCCGAGGTGGTCCAGGCGGACACGCTCTACACCCCGGACGGAGACAGCACATTCGCCATCACCTTGAGCGGCGTCGGGGAAGGCCACGACGTGGCCGACGGCACCTACGATGGGTGGTGCGTCGAGAACAACGGCAGACCGAACCATTTCCAGGTCATGCTCTACTCGACCTACGATCCAGCCATGCCGTCGGACGTGGCCTATTACGAGAGTGACACCGTGCCTCTGGTTGTGGACGGGGTGGTCTCTCTCGGAGACCCGGTGCCGTGGGACCGTCTCAACTACCTATTGAACCACAAGCAGGGCGGCCGGGAGGACATCCAGGCAGCCATCTGGGAACTGATCTGGGGAGACGCGACAACGCTCGAGCTGACCGCCGACGCGCTGGCCATGCTCGACGATGCCGAGGCTTTTGGGGATGGTTACGAACCGGGCCCAGGGGACGTGGTGGCCGTCATCCTCTACCTGGATGGACTTCAACAGGAGGGATACCAGGAAGTGGTGATCGAAGTGCCCGTACCGGAGTCTGCGGATGGCGCGATAGGAGATTTCGTGTGGGAGGACCTGGACGGAGATGGGCGCCAGGCGGAGGGCGAACCTGGCATAGCTGATGTTCTGGTGGGATTGTTGCTCCCTGGAGGCGACGGTGCGTGTGGGACGGGCGACGAAGTATGGCAGGCGACGACGAACACGGATTCGTCCGGGCACTACCTGTTCGATGGACTGCATGCGGGAACCTACTGCGTCCATTTCACGCTCAGGCCGGGCATGCGTTTCACCGAGCGGGACCAGGGGGATGACCAGTTCGACAGTGACGCAGACCCGCTCGACGGGGCCACCGGCTTGATCACTCTGGAGGAGGGGCAGACACGCCTGGACATCGATGCCGGTATGGTCCTCGAGGAACCGTGCACGCCTCCAGACACGACCACTCTGTTTCTGGGCTACCGTGACGCAGACGGTGCGGTGTCCACGGTGGACAGTGCGTCCGGGACCACGCACCCGCTAGAGATAGCGGGCGACGTGGTGACGACCGAACTTTCGGGCACGACCACGGCGGCCGTGAATCCGCTGGACGGTCTGATTTATCTGGCCACCGGGGAGGGAGACGATCGTCTTTACACGCTTGATCCGACCACGGGAGAGGTGACCCTGGTGGGACCGCTCACCGGAGGAGCGAGCAACCTGCAGGCCATGGATTTCGCGCCGGCTCCTGCGGCGGCGCATGGATTCGTGCCGGGTGGTCTGTACGGTATCAGCATCGATGGATTTGGAGCATGCAATCCCAACTGTCTCTTCCGAATCGATTTTGCTACGGGTGAAGCGACGCCGCTGGCAGCACTTGCGGCCAACCAGATCCGAGGGGCCAGTTTCCACCCGGCAACCGGAGAGTTGTGGGTATACGATCCCGGTGGGAAGACCCTTTCCACCGTCTTGCCTGATGGCACCATGACACCGCGGATGAGGATTCCGGACAGCCACCAGGACGGCCGCACTGGGGTGGATACGGTTTTCAGCCTTGCCCACGGGTGTGATGGCACCCTCTATGGTGTGGATGTGGCCTACGGCGTGCTGGTCCGGATCGATTTGACCGATGAGCAGGCCTACTGGGTGTCGGATTTCGGCACTGCGGCCAGTGTCTTTGGATCGTTCGAGGGCAGTGGTCTGGACGCCATGGATCCGGAGGCGTGCACCCGCCTTCCAGACGACCCTCCCGAGTCGGTGGGCGGTGGGACTTACGAGAGTATCGACCCGGACACGGAGCATGCCAGGACCGTACCCGGGTGCAGCATGACCGGCGCCCAATCGCCTCGAGCGGCCTGGCTCCTGCTTCTTGGCGTGGGCCTGATTCCCGCCGTGAGCCGACGGCGTTCCCAACCGGAATGAGGTCGCGCCCCGGGAGACGGTCTACGCACCGCGACCTTTCGACTCGAGCAATCCGTTCCCACCATCGCCTCACCGTTCCCGGACGAACGACCGGGTGAACCAGCCCACCAACCGGAGCGAATGTTGGTCCGCTGCGTTGACAGAGGGCGCGGTCCGGGCCAGAATGAATCGCAATACCATGGTCGTGGGCCGAGGTCTGTCCCCATGGCAGGTGCAACCTTTGACGGGTATCAGGAGGCCGCATGAACCGGCGCGAGTTCTTGAAAATCACCGCCAGACTTTCCACCTATGGCCTGGCCACGCTGGCAACCGGCGGAGCGGGGCGTATCCTCTTTCGTCCTCGAAAGGTCGAAGGGGCCATTCCTCGTCCGACCATCGTTCTGGGCCGTGCCGAGGATCACGCCCGCCTGGTGGACAGCGTTCTGGCGCCCCTGGGAGGGATGAAGGCGTTTGTGAAGCCAGGCGCCCGTGTGGTGGTGAAACCCAACATTGGCTGGGATCGAACGCCGGAGCAGGCGGCGAACACGAATCCAGTGATCGTGCGGCGTGTGGTGGAACTGGCCCTGGAAGCAGGGGCGTCGAGCGTTCAGGTATTCGACCGCCCGGTGAACGATGCGCAGCGGTGCTATGTCAACTCGGGGATCAAGAAGGCGGTGGAATCCCTGGGCGACAGCCGGGCCAGGGTCGAATACATGGACAAGCGCCTGTTCGTGGACATGGACATACAGAAAGGCGCGTCCATCCACTCGTGGCAATTCTACAAGCCCTGCCTGACCGCGGACACGTTCATCAACATCCCGATTGCCAAGCACCATTCCTCCGCGACTCTCTCCATGGCGTTGAAAAACATGATGGGGCCGGTGGGAGGACGGCGGGGTCTTCTCCACGTGTCGCTTCACCAACGGATTGCCGACCTGAACACAGTGCTCCGGCCACACCTCCACATCCTGGACGCCACCCGGATTCTGACGGCGAACGGGCCGCAAGGAGGGAATCTTTCGGACGTTCGCGTATTGAACCGACTGGGAGCGAGTACGGATCCGGTGGCCCTGGATGCCTGGGGTGCCACCCTGTTTGCCAAGGAAGGGGCGTCCATCGAGCACGTTCTGCTTTCGTACAAGCAAGGTCTGGGTGAGATCGACCTGGACAAGGCCAAGTTTGTGCGGGTATGAGGGCACCTTTTCACCAGCCGCAGCCGGGGGGGATGGGTATCCGCGCCCGCCGGGTCGTCCAGATGGCGGGGCTTTTGCTCTACCTTTGGCTATTTCTGGCCACCGCGTTCTCCGGGGCCGAGGCACTCGGCCTCCACGTCGGATGGTTCCTGCGTTTCGACCCCCTTCTCCTGGTCGCCGACACCCTGGCCAGGGGGTTCCCTGCTTCCATTCTCCTCTGGGCACTTCTCCTGGTCGCGGCCACCCTCGTTCTCGGCCGCTTTTTCTGCGGCTGGTTCTGCCCACTCGGGACTCTGCTCGACGCATTCTCACGCCTGGTGCCGCGCAACCGCCGCATGGTGGAGCGCCCGCGCCTTCGGAACCTCAAATACTACCTCCTGCTCGCCCTTTTGATTCCCATCCCGTTTTCCGGCCACCTGGTCGGCCTGCTCGATCCACTCTGTCTGCTCACACGCACTCTGGCTGTCGTGGGATATCCGGGAACGGTCTGGATCGGTGAGAAACTTGGGGCCGCTTATGGAACACCTCTCGCCCCGGTGACAGAACCGGTCTACCAGTTTCTCCGCCATCACTACCTCCCCGTGGGCGACTACCTCTGGACCTGGCCCCTGTTCCGGCCGACCCTGGTCCTTTTTCTCACCGTCTTCGGGCTCGAATTCCTGGGCCGCCGCTTCTGGTGCAAGTACCTCTGCCCTCTCGGCGCATTGCTCTCGGCGCTTTCCGTTTTCGCCTGGCTACGCCGCACCCCCGGGCGCAATTGCCGCGACTGCGGATTGTGCGCCCCCCGGTGCAAGGCAGGTGCCTACGACCTGGGAGGACGCCTCCGTCCCAACGAGTGCATGCTGTGCCTCACCTGCGACAGCGGGTGTCCTGAAGATCGGGTCCGCTACCGTTGGAGCCGCCCCAGGCCGGCAAAACGCGCGCCGGATCTGACCCGTCGGTCCGTGGTCTTTTCCATCGCCACCGGGGTGGTTGCCGGCCCCGGTCTGGGCATGGCAGGCCTGAACCGCCCCGGCCCAAGGACACTCCGCCCCCCCGGAGCCCAGGCCGAGGCTCGTTTTCTCCGGCAATGCGCACGGTGCGGCGCCTGCTCCAAGGTCTGCCCGACCCAGGGACTCGTCCCAACCCTGCTCGAAACCGGCCCGGGAGGACTCTGGACACCTGTGTTCGATTTCTGCTCCGGCTACTGCGAGCTGGGGTGCACTCTGTGTGGCCAGGTCTGCCCCACCGGAGCCATTCCGCACCTCATGCCCGAGGTCAAGGCGAAAACACGCATCGGGCTCGCGAGTTTCGACGAGAAACGCTGCCTGCCCTTTGCGAAGCACGAAAACTGCCTCGTATGCGAGGAAGTGTGTCCGACCGGCGAAAAAGCCATCGTGTTCGATGCGCGCAGGATCGATACGCCGGAAGGCCCCAAGGACATTCTGTTCCCTCGAGTCCGGCGGGACCTGTGTATCGGGTGCGGGATCTGCGAAAACAAGTGCCCTCTCGAGGGGGACAAGGGCGTGATCACATTCCGCACCGAAGCCGTTCCGCCGGAACCGCCCCCTCCCCCCGGCGTGCCCGTCGATGTGGACCAGGTACGCTCGTCCGTGGGCGGCGCTCCCTACGGCGGTCCCTACGGGGACTGAGTGCCGACGCTTCGTGCAAGCCGTGGGGAGCCTACCACGCCATGCTCCGGCCCGAGTGGCCGTCCAACAGGAGCGGGTTGACGCCGAACTGCCGCAAGACTTTCAGGAGGGGAACCAGCGGGAGCCCCAGCACGTTGAAATAGTCCCCACGGATCCGTTCCATGAGGTGGATACCACGTCCCTCGAGGCGATAACTGCCAGCGCACCCCTGCCACTCGCCGGTGTTGACGTAGGCCTCGAGTTCGTCCGGAGAGAGTGCCCGCATGGTGAGCAATGTTTCGTCGGAAAAGCACTCGACCCGGCGCACCCCACCTCGAGGCGGCTGCACACCAAAAACGGTGACTCCTGTTATCAACCGATGGGTATTGCCGGAGAGTTTCTCAAGTTGAGCACGGGCGGCGCGGGCGTCTGCGGGCTTCCCCAGGAGTTCCCCTTCCCACTCGCACACCTGGTCGGCGCCGATCACCACAGCGTCCGGGTGCCGGTCCGCCACTGACCGGGCCTTGCTTTCTGCCAGGGACATGGCCACGTCCTCTGCAGACAATCCGCCGGTAATGGTCTCGTCCACCTCCGGAGCGACACAGACGAATCCCAACCCCGCTCTTTCCAGGATCTGGCGCCGAATCGGCGACGTGGAAGCAAGAATCAGCAGCATCAGTCGGTCCGAAATCAGAAAAAGATTGCCGAAGAGTAAGCCGGAAGTTCCAACACCAGTGTGGTTCCACTCACCTCTGCGCTCGAGCCGGAGAGGGCGTCAGTCAAGGTACCGGACAGGCCCATTGCAGAGACATCGACGTTGACGTTCACGGCATCGGAGGAGCGGTTGAATGCCACCACGGCCTTGTCGGCTCCAGCGACCTTGCCGTAGACCAGGACGTTCTCCCAGTCGGTCAGCAGGGGCACTCGTTGCCCGATTCGAAGGCACGGGTGATCGTTTCGGAGGTTGAACAGGGTCTGCACGTGGGTCAAGGTGGCCTCCTGGTAGGCGGAAAGGCCATCGAAGGACATCATGCGACGGTTGTCCGGGTCTCCGGCTCCCGGCATCCCGATCTCATCCCCATAGTAGACCAGAGGCACCCCCCGGATGGTGGCCAGGAACGTGAACGCCATCCGGAGCTTCTGGTATGGGACCTCATCGGTGGGGTCCGAGGGCGGGTTGGTCCACCCCTGCTCCTTGGCCCCGTTTCCCCACAGGTCTTCGATGTCTCCATTGGCCTGCGAAATGAAGCGTACCACGTCATGATTGCCCAGGAAGACCGACATCAGTGCGTCGCCATAGTAGGCCTCGGCCTCATTCAGCATATAGTAGAGTTCGGCAAGCGTGACCTCGTTGCGGGCGAACGCGAGGACGATCTCCCAGTAGAGCGGGAAGTCGAACTGGCCATCCAACATGCGGTCGCCGATGTATCGGGTGATGAGGGCCTGAGGGCAGGAGTCGGAGCCATCACAGGACCAGTCCCAGGTGCCCACGAAGGTTTCGCCGACCAGGTAGAACTGGTCAGGAGCCGCCGTGCTCCCGTGCTCGACCTCCTCGGCGATGCGCGTGGAGAGGTGGTAGAGGTAACAGTTCTCCATGTGTTTGACCGCGTCTACCCGGTACCCGTCGATGTCGAACTCGCGGATATAGGTCAATGCGTCGTCGACCATGGTGTGGAGTGCCTCTGGGTTCTGGTAGTTGATGTCGGGGAGATAGGGGGCGAACCAGCATCCGATGGGATTCTGGTTCCATCCGTCGTTTTCGGTGCAGAGCGCGTAATCGTTGAACCACCCTGCGTCGATGTGCTCCGCGGAATAGTAGGGGTGTTGATTGTGCACGTGGTTGGCCACGAGGTCGAACATGACCCGGATACCGTGTGCATGGGCGGCCGCGATCATGTCCTTCAGGGCCTGCCGATTTCCGAATGCCGGCTCACTGTTTTCCGGACTCGCCGGCCAGTAGCCGTGATAGCCGCTGTAGAGTCGACCGTCGACCCCGTACTCGGCGTTGTTGGTGTTGTCGAGATGAGGAGAGATCCAGAGCGCGTTCACCCCCAGGTCGTCGAAGTATCCGCTTTCGATCTTCCTCTGGATTCCGGCGAAATCCCCTCCCTGATAGTTCGACTGGAACGGCACGCCAGCCACAGTGATATCGTTGCTCGAGTCGCCGTTGTCGAACCGATCGGTGAAGGCGAAGTAGAGGGTAGCGTCGCGCCAGTCCCAGGTTTCGTCGCCGATCCAGATGGGCACGTAGAGGGTTTCTGCGGCCACGTACCGGTCATCGGAGACGTCGACCCAGATCGAGTGTTTCCCGTCCGGGAGGCCGGTCAAGGAGACCGTGATCTGGTGGGTGTAGGCGTCGTAATCGATGGACCGACTGGGGAGTGGCGCGCCGGAAAAGTCGTGAATCCACAGGCTGTCCAGGTTGATGACGCCTTCACCGGCCCCGTCGGTGTACTGAATGGTGACGGTAAACGCCCCGGGCCCTGTTTCCTTGTCCACCAGGGTGAGGAGCGGCTGCGTACAGTCGGGCACGTGGACTTCGGAGTTTTCGAACCCGCCGTCCCACGCGGTGAGCGGGTTGGCCGGATCCTGAATCCACTCGGTCCCGTTCTTGACGAACTTGTACTGGTAGTCCCCGGGCTCGAGCGTCAGGGCCGTCGAGTAGACGCCGGAACCGTCGTTGGTCATTGGGTTGGCGGTCGGGGACCATTCGTTGAACTGACCGGCGACCGAAATGGCGGCCACCGGGCCGTATTTTCGGGCGTCGTAAGTGAACACGGTCTCACAGCTACGCCGCGCATGGACAAACACGTCCAAGGTGGTCGTGGCCACGTTGCCCTCTAGGTCGCTCGCGGTCAGGGTGAATCCATAGCTTCCGGCGGCATCCTCGGCCGCGACCACCTCCAGGACGTGGCTGGTCGGATCGATACTGGCCGATACCACCCCGTCTTCACCCCCGGTGATGGACAACGTCAAGGCATCGTCGGGCGTGTCCCGGTCGGTCACGTAGTCGTCCAGGTCCAGACCGTCGTACACCTGCCCCTGGGCAAGGCCCAAGGCAGGCAAGTCCGACCATTCGGGTGGATACGAATCTCCGGCCGGAGGGCAAGTCTCTTCCGGCGCGCCCAGGGCAAGCGCCAGCAGTGCCGGGACGAACCAGTGCTTCATGGCGACAGTCTCCTCGAGCACCCGGAGCGGGTGCGGGCATGTCCCGCAGGAGCGGGCAGGAACCGGCCCCGGCGCACGGCACCACGCCGGACCGCTCGCGTCGAACTCTCACACAGAATTCCACGTTGCAGCCTCGGTGCCAACCAAAAACCGTTCGGCCAGCCCCGGATGGGTCACTCCACGCCCGGCCCTGTGCCCCGGATCCGACTCGGTCGCCCCACCCCCCCGTTCCCTCGGCTCCGAAACAGGTCCAGCACCGGTTCCCGCCACCCCAGTTCGAGCCAGAGAGGATCCGGGTCCATCCGGGCAAAAGGGGCCCCATCCCCGCCAGCGTAGAGGAAATCGGTGGTGACCACGCGGTACCGGGCACTGTCCACCACCTCCTCCCCGTCTTGCAGGCGGAGCGTGTCCACCACCCGCACGCCGTTCTCCATGTGAGCGTGCACCGCGGCCCCTCCCACGATGAAAGAGGGATTGGCCAGGACTTCCTTGATCTGAGCACCCGTGATCTCCACCACCAGAAGATGGTTGGTGAACGGCAATACCCCAAGGATGTCCCCCACCGTCACTTCCCCGGCAGCAAGAGGCTGTCGAATACCCCCCAGATTCGTGATGGCAAGATTCGCTCCCGGCACGCGCTCCAACCAGCTCTCGGCCACCAGCACCCCCAACGGACTGAACGTCCCGTCCCCCACTTCAATCGGCTCCCTGGCCACTCCCACCACCTCGTGCAACACAGGCCCCACCTCGGCCTCGGCCCGGGCCGCAATCGTTGCCACCAGTTCAGACGTGGGCGCGCCAACGCCCAGCACGCCCCCCACAGGCACCACCTGCTCGGCATGCGCCACCACACGCCCGTCACGAAACGAGAGCACCACCCGGCTGTACGTCCGTCCCTTGGACCGCGGTACGGCCAGAATCACATCGTCTGCCACGGTCTCCGGATCCCGCTCCAACACCTCCAGCGCCGGATCGTGCGTGTGCCCCCCCAAGAAAACCCGTATGGGCAGATCCGCGGTGGCACCGGCAAGCGCGCGCAACGCTTCGATACCGTCGTGAACGACCACGACCAGCACCTGGGCGCCCTCGGACAACAGCCGCTCAGCCTCCTGGCGCAATGCCGGTTCATACCCGCCGAACTCGAGCCCCGCCACATTGGGCGGGAAGGTCACCTCCGGCGTCCGTTCGTAAGCAAGCCCGATGATTCCCACACGAACCCCTGCCCGCTCCACCAGCACACCGGGCCGAAGAAAGGGCACGGCGCCCCCGGAATCGGCCACTGACACGTTGGCCGCCAGAAATGGAAACCCGGCCCGACCCGCCTGCTCCCGCAGGTTGGTCACCCCAAAATCGAACTCGTGGTTGCCGACAACCACAGCGTCGTAGGGAATCGCCGAATAGATGTCCACGACCGGACGACCTCGAGTCAGCGTGGACGCGGGCGGCCCGGTCCACATGTCTCCGGCGTCAAGGACCAGGAACCGCCTCGTTTCTTGCTGCGCACGCCCCGGCTCGAGCCCCTCCCGGCTCTCCCACAGGCCCACCAAGGCTTCCAGTCCTCCTGCCCAGGTTCCGCGCCCACGATCGACCCGGGCGCGCATCCACCCGTGCACGTCCGAGGTAGCCAGGATGGTGACCGTGCTGAGCGGTGGTGCTGGAGGCGGAGCAGCGGCCGGTTGTGGATGGCAGGCGAGTAAAACGGCGGCCCAGGCAGCGATGGACAGGCCCACGGGTCGGTGCATCATGGTGTGGCAGGACTCCTGGTTTCGGCGTCCCGGGAAAGTCCGGGCCTGGAAGCGGGCCGATGTCGGCCGACGGTGTGGGGCCGGTGTCTGCCCTGCCTCCCTGTATCGGCCAGGCACGTTGCCTGGACGCCATCGTTGTCTATATTACATTACGGTATCCACCCAAGGATGTTCAGCAAAGCTGGTAGACGGTGCGGGTCGCTCACCTTCCGGCCTGCGAGGAGGGGGGCCGCCTGTTCGACAGGGAGCACCCCGATGGCATGGTTCCGGCATGGAACAGGTAAGGGGCACCGGGCGTGCCGCCGATTGGATCGAAACGAAAGGCTTGCACCGTACTGCAACGGACCAGCCACATGGAGGATGAATGGCTTCGAAGCGTGACCTGTACTCCATCCTGGGAGTTGATCGCAATGCGACCCAGGAGGAGATCAAGAAAGCCTATCGCCGCCTGGCGAGAAAATATCACCCGGACGTCAATCCGGGCAATGCCAAGGCGGAGCAGCGGTTCAAGGAAATCTCTGCGGCGCACGACGTGCTGAGTGATCCGGAACAGCGCAAGCTATACGACGAATTTGGAGAAGAGGCGCTGCGGCAAGGATTTGACCCGGAGCAGGCTCGAGCGTACAAGCAGTGGGCCAAGGGATTTCAGGCCACTGGCGGAGGGTACGAGCACATGCGGGGGGGATTCGGCAACGTCGAGGACATATTTTCCCGGTTTCGCACGGGTGGTGGTGCGCCGGGAGCGATCAATCTTGAGGACCTGCTCAACGGCATGTTCTCGCAGCCGGGCACCGGGGGATTTCACTTCGAGGAGTCACCCTTCAGCGGCGGAGGGGCGTTTGGGGGTACCCGCGGAAGGAGTCGCAAGGGGACGACGGCCAGAACCACCATTGAGATCGACCTGCTCGAGGCCATCCGTGGTACGGAAAAAACGCTCACCCTGTCGGCCGGCCCTGGTGCGCCACCGCGCACGGTCACGGTGCGCATTCCGCCAGGCGTGGAGGACGGGGGCAAGGTTCGGGTTCCAGGCCAGGGCATGCCCGGGATCGGGGGAGGGCCTCCGGGAGACCTCATCATGGAGGTCCGAGTCCGACCGCATCCATTGCTCCGCCGGGTGGGAGACGACCTGGAGTTGAACGTCCCGGTCACGATTGGGGAGGCCTACCACGGAGCAAAGATCCAGGTGCCCACGCCGGACGGTCCGGTCACGGTCCGGTTGCCGCCCAACACACGTTCGGGCACACGGCTGCGTCTCCGGGGGCGGGGAACCGGTCGAAAAGGCAAGGCCAAGGGGGACTTCTACGCCGTGATCCAGGTGCAACCGCCGGACCGACGGGATGAGGCGACCGCCCGGGCGGTCTCGGAGATCGAGAAGGCCTACACCCGAAACGTGCGAGCCGATCTGAGGTTGTAGTCATGAGTCGATACTTTCTGAGACACGAAGTGCTCGAGATGATTGCAATCCGTCCCGAGCTTCTGGACGAAATCGAAGCGGAAGGACTCATCGACGTGGAGCAGGGCGCCCGCTACTCGCTGCACACGGTCGAACGGTTACGGGTCATCCGCAATCTTGTCGACGACCTCGGGGTCAACCTGGCCGGGGCTGAAGTGATCCTGCGCATGCGGGAGCAGATGATGCTTGCCCTGCACCTGGCGCAACAGGCTCTTGATGAACTTCAACGGCAGGTGGACCACGCGGGTCGTCACGATCCCCTGTCGTCTTGACCGCCTTCCCGGCGTGCCCACGCATACTCCTTGCACATTTCTGCACCCAGATGCTATCGAATAGTTGAAGGGGTTGTCATGGGGACGATTTCCCGCCTTCGGACCTGACCTGCGCCTTGCTCTCACCCCGCGTCCGCGGACGGTTGCGGCCTCCTGATGTCCGGTCCGGGCGGCCTGTTCCCCCACGCCGGCCCCGACGCGCGCCGGTCCGGGCGCGGCGCTGCGCGCGTTACCGTCGGGGGAGAGGAGGACGAGGGTCATGGCACGTAGAAAGAAGCTCCTGCTGGTCTGGCCTCGCATGGGCGCGGCGACGAACGAATTCGATCGTCTCTCGCACTTTTTGAACAAGCGGGCGGCGTTCCTGCCCGTGTCTCTTGCCACGGTGGCGGCTCTGACGCCCAGGGAATGGGACGTGCGTATCGTGGACGAGAACGTGCAGCGTATCGACTACGACGAACCGGTGGACCTTGTGGGCGTCAGCGGACTGATCACGCAGGGATTGCACGGCCTGCGTATCGCCCGGGAGTTCACCCGTCGGGGAGTTCCGGTGGTATGGGGCGGCCCGGCCGTATCCCTTGCGCCGGAGCGATTCCGCGACCACGCCGACGTGCTCATTTTGGGGGAGGCGGAGCGCGTCTGGCCTCGATTCCTGGAAGATTTTCTCCGGGGAAAGCACGAGCGGGAGTACCGGGAGACGGAACGGATCGACCTCTCGTCTCCTCCCATGCCTGACTACTCGAGCATCCCGCGTGACGTGGTGGACCAGTATTTCGGCGGTATCGTCCAGTGCAGCCGGGGATGTCCCTATGATTGCGAATTCTGCTCGGTCCCTCGATTCGGGGGCAGGCGCATGCGGTACAAACCCATCCCGGCCATCATGCGTGAGATCGAGCAACTGCACCGGATGGGCCTGACCACCATCCTGCTTGCCGATGACAACCTGACGGCGAAACGGAGCTATGCTCGGGACCTGCTCCGTGAAATCCGCGACTGGAACCGGAAGCAGAAGGTCCCGGCTTCTTTTGCCACCCAGGTGTCCATCGACATCGCAGAGGACGAAACCCTGCTCGAGCTGGCGGCGGAGGCGGGACTCACCCGCCTGGTCATCGGGATAGAGACTCCGAACCCGGACAGTCTGGAGGAAACCAACAAGCGTCAAAACCTGGAGGCAGACCTCCTGGCCAATATTCGGCGGATTCACGAGCACGGTATCATCGTGCGAAGCGTCTGCATGGTGGGATTCGACCACGACGATCTGTCGATTTTCCGCCAACAGCGAGACTTCATCATGCAGGCGGGGATTCCTGCCGTCCAGGTGTTCCCTCTTCAAGCTGTGGACGGCTCGAAGCTCAAGGATCGAATCATCGCCGAGGGCCGATATGTGGACATCATGGATGCCATTCAGGAGGATCCCGAGCATGCAGACGCATCCAACACGTTCACCATGATTCCGAAGAATATGAGCATCGACCAGCTTCGGCAAGGCATGGCATGGCTCCGATGGCAGTTGTATGACACCGAGCCGTTCCTCCACCGGCTGCGCACCTTTTTTGAAAACTACGAGCGGTCACCCAAGAAGGGGCGACTCCGCATTCCGGCCCGGCCGGTCGACCTCCAGATGGCCTGGCGCGTCGGCCGCTACATTCTCAGTGAAGCGTCCCGGGCCGACCGGAAGGCTCTGCGCACCATGCTGGGGTTCGCACGGCGGTCCAGTCACCCGCAGCGCTACATGATGGCCATCACCAATTTCCTTGCACTCCTGCATTTCCAGGCCCGGGAGCGGCGTGAGCATCCGGATCCGGCGGCCATTCCCTATCCCACGTGAGCCGTCGGGGATCCTGGCGAGGTCTGTCTGGGAGGGAGAAGACCGGCGCCCAGTGCCCGCACTACGTCGAAGAGGAGGTGCCAACGCGCACCCGCGGAATCCCCGCCAGCGTCGCCAACACTCGGTGATGAACGGATCGAGGCAGCAGCCTGTCTCCCAGGAAGGCCAGTCGGGTATCGATCCCCGCCAGGTAGAGACGCCGCGGCCGCCGTGCAGTCAGTGCCCGCACGATGATACGTGCCACGGCGTCCGGGGAGGCTCCGGCCTGGCGCAATCGTTCGAAGAACCGGCCGGTGCGGTAGAACAGGTCGTGGTAGAGCATCCGCGCTTCCTCGGGGAGGGCCTGGAAGTCCTTGTCGATCCTGGGGAGCGACTTGTCCCACATGGGTGTGTCCGTGGCCCCGGGATCCACCATGATGACCTCGATCCCCCAGGGCGCCAGCTCCATGCGCAAGGCATCCGCAAACGCCCCCAACCCGCTCTTGGACGCGCAATAGGCTGCGACAAACGGGGCAGGCGCAAACCGGTGCCCAGACCCCACGTAGACAATGCGCCCTCGAGCCTTCCGAATCAACGGCAGGAACGCCTGGGTCACCCCAATATGACCGACGAGATTCACCTCGAGCTGCTCCCGCACGATCGCCATCGGCTGGAATTCGGCCGGCGCGCCAAAAATCACCCCGGCATTGTTCACGAGCCCATACAGGCCATGCTCACCCACCTCCGTTTCCAGCTCCTGGCGGACAGCCTCCACACGCTCCGAATCCGTGATGTCCATCAGCACCGCACGGGTCCTCGAGCTGGTTTCCCGCTCCAGGGCCTCCCCATCCTCCTCTCGCCGTACCGTGCCGAATACCCTGAACCCCATCCGATCCAGACGATGGACAAGCACACGCCCAATCCCCGCAGACGCTCCGGTCACCAGCACGCTTCTCGCCTCACGCCCCATCCCTCTCCTCCCCGCTCGAGCCGCGCTCACACCCCGATGGCTCCGCGTACCGCGCCACTTGCCGCGCGATGAACGGCCCCACCACCGGCTTCAACAACCACTGACTCACCAGAATGGTGGGCACCGCCGTGCTCAGCACCAGGGGGAAAATCAGCGCGAAAAAGATGATCACCGGGTCCCGCCGAAGCGAGCCGAATGGTCCGGCCGCCCTCGCCAGGAAGCTCCAGAGCTGGAAAAATGCCTCCCCCGCCCACTCCACAGGCACCAGCCTCGAGTCGATGGTGACCGCGCCCATCCCACGCAACAGGGTCTCCTTGCGGGCCACAGCGCCCTCGAGCAGGCCTTTCAGGATGGCCTCTCCGAACCGGCGTCCGTCCCGTACGTCCTTCTCATCCACGCCGGGACGGGGGAGCCAACCGAAAAAGGTCGCCTTCTTGCCCGTGAGCAGCCAAAACGGTGTATTGAAGAACGACCCCAGGCCCGATCGACGGTCGATCATCACAATGTTGTCGATCAGGGAGGCCCCGTGAGCGTCCAGCAGCTTCTTGACCTTCTGGTGTGCCATGGTCCACATCTCCCGGCACCCGATCACCGTGATCACCGGACGATTCCGGAGCACTCGAGCCCCCTCACGGGATTTCAAGAATCCCACAGCAGGCAGGGATGGGGCGAGGAACCACACCTGGTAGGCCACGATCACCAGGTCCCAAGGGGCCTCCGGGTCGAACGTGAAGGGCTCCATGGGCGGCGGGTTGAGATGGGCACACTCGGGAACCGCCTGGAAAAACTCCCGCAGGTTCCACGGAAACGGGTAGGGTTTCCGGGGTCGAATGTGCTCCACCCACACCTCCACATCCGGCGAGGACTCCAGCGGTTCAATGATGGCACGCACGATACGCTCGAGCTGACCGCTCTGGGAGTAGACGATCACCAGGACCCGTTTCATATCAGCACTCCTGGACACGCGCCCTGGGGACGCGCTGCATGAGGCAAGGTCACCAACGATCAGGTTGCGTCCTCCCGACCATCCTGTCAAGGGAAACCAGTGCCCTCTCACCAGGACGGGTGCCCACGCACACCCCCTCGACCCAGGCTGTGGCTGAACCGTTCCACCGCCCCGGTGACTGCCACGCATGACATTCGTTTGGCCTTCGTTTTTCAAGCATGTTACACTGCATGAGATGAGGTTGTAGTTCTCATCCCGTGCAACATGGAAACAGGTCGGTCCGGGCCGTTCGGGTGTCCGGCCGGAACCCAGGGAGGCCACCGAATCATGTCCAGGAAACTCCTGCTGGTCTATCCCAAGAGTCCTCCGCCCTGCTATCTCGAGATGGGCGCCGTGGCGCCGCTGGTCCGCCGTTCATCTTTGTTGCTTCATGCCAGCCTTCCCACGGTGGCGGCGTTGACGCCCCCGGAGTTCGAAGTCCGGATCATCGATGAGAACCTCGAGACCATCGACTATGATGTGCCCTACGATGTGGTGGGCATTAGCTGTCACCATTACCACAGCGGTCCTGCCCGGGAAATCGCCGAACGATTCCGGGCTCGAGGCGCCCTCGTGGTATGCGGCGGCCCCGTGGTCTCCGTGACCCCGGAAAAGTTTCGTGGGTTTTCAGACGTGTTGATCATCGGGGAGGCCGAACGCACCTGGCCGAAATTCCTGCAGGACTATCTACACGGACGGCACGAGCGGGTCTACGAGGAGACGGAGCGGTTCGACCTGTCGATCTCTCCGGTTCCTGACTACAGTGGGTTCGCCCCATCGACGCTCAAGCAGTACATGAGCGGTATCGTGCAGACGAGCCGCGGGTGTCCCTATGACTGTGAGTACTGCGCCGCAATCACCTACCTGGGACGCAAGGTTCGACGCAAGCCCATCGACACGGTGGTGGCTGAACTGGAGCAACTTCACGCACTTGGATTCCGGTACGTCTGGCTGGTGGATGACAATTTCTCTGCGGGCCGCCGGGAGGCGAAGGCGCTGCTGAGGGCGATCCGTACCTGGAACCGCGGCAAGCGGCACCCGATGGGGCTGTCAGCGGCGCTCTCCCTGGAGACGGCCCGCGATACCGAGTTTCTGGCCCTGGCCGCCGAGGCGGGCCTGACTCGAGTCTCGATCGGGATTGGCAGTCCGGACGAAGCCAGCTTGCAGGAGGCGAACAAGGTCCAGAATTTGCGCCGGGACATCAAGGCGGACGTCAAGGCTTTCCACCAGCACGGTATCCTGGTTTCCGGGGGGTGCATGGTGGGGTTCGATGCCGATGACCTCTCGATTTTCCAGCGCCAGCTCGACTTTTTCACCGAGATCGGAGTGGCCGAGGTGCGCGTGTATCCGGTGCAGGCCCTCGAGGGCACCCGTCTGAAGGACCGGATGGCGGCCGAAGGTCGTTGGCACGACTGGGACCGCGCCGCAGAGATCGGCCGGTCGTTGGCAGGCGCCCATTTTGTACCTTCGCTCTTCAACGTGGTCACGTTCGATCCACGGAACATGACTGCTGAACAACTCCGGCAGGGGAGCCTCTGGCTGCTCGCCCAGTTCAACCGTCTCGAGGCGCATGTGGGGCGGTTGCAGACGTTTTTCCACAACTTCGAACACTCGCCGGTCAAGGACAAACTGGCGATTCCACACGGGCCGCCCACCCTGGAGGACCTGGGCATGGCCGCTCGAGTGCTCCGATCCGCCTGGGCCGAGGCAGATCGCGTGGAACGACAGGCGCTCAGAACCTTGCTCTCCACCGCACGACGCTCCTCTCACCCGCAGAAGTTCTCCTTTGTCATCGGCGCACTGCTCGCGGTCAAGAACAATCGGGCCATGCTGGACGCGCACGGTGTGGACGTGGCCCGAATCCGGAACCCGGCCTGTGCCGCCTGAGAGCACACCAGGCAGGCAGCAAACGGAGGTCTCCGCCATGAATCGGACACAGAAAAAGCGCATCCTCCTGGTCAATCCCCAGAACCCGGCACACACATCCTATGTGAACCAGGAACACATCCGCTTCCTCACTCGAAAATGCGGCGGCTGGCTCAATCTCAGTCTGCCCACCCTGGCTGCCATGACGCCACCCGAGTTCGAGGTCACCATCGTGGATGAAAGTGCGGAGCCGGTTGTATTCGACCCGCACTGGGACATCGTGGGGGTGAGCCTCAAGCCCACCCTTCAGGACCGCGGGAAGGAAATCATGCAGCGATTCCGCGAACTCGGCGTGCTCGTGGTCGGGGGGGGACCGTCCGTCACCGTCAGCCCGGAGCGCTGGAAATCGTGCGCCGATGTATTGATGGTGGGCGAAGCCGAGCGGATCTGGCCCCGTTTTCTCCAGGATTACCTCAACGGAGCGCACGTGAGCGAGTACCGGGAGGAGGAACGGGTGGACCTGGCGCTGACGCCGGTGCCGGACTATAGCGGCATGTCGCAAGAGACCATCCGGAAGTTCATGGGAGGAGTGGTTCAAACCAGTCGTGGGTGTCCATACCGCTGCGAGTACTGCGATGGTCTGGTCTACCTGGGCAAGAAGATGCGGTACAAGGCCATCGACCAGGTGGTGGAGGAACTCGAGCAGGTCTACCGGCTTGGGAAACGCAATGTCTGGATAGCAGACGACGACCTGTCTGCCAATCCGAAGCGCACCAAGGCGCTGTTCCGAAAGATCCGGGCGTGGAACCATCAGAAGCGCGTGCCGATGGCCATTGTCACCTCTGTCTCCATTTCCATTGCGGACGACGAGGAGTTTCTGGAGCTGGCGGCCGAAGCAGGGGTGGTGCGCTTCATCATTGGCCTGGAGACGTGCAACGAGGCGAGCCTGCGGGAGGTTCGGAAGCTTCAGAACATCCGGCCTGACGTGGTCGGCGATGTGCACCGGATTCACGCCCACGGAATTCTGGTGTGCGGCGGCTGCATGGTGGGATTCGACCACGACGACCTGTCTATCTTCCGACGCCAGTACGATTTTTTCCAGCGCGCCGGGATCGCCAACGTGCAGGTGTACGCGCTTCAGGCGATGGACGGCACGCCGGTGAAGGCACGAATGGTGGAGCAGGGGCGATACATCGACCCGCACCAACGAGACATCGATCCGCCGTGTGAGACGTTCACCATTGTGCCGAAGCAGATGACCATTCCTCAACTCCAGCAGGGCATTTACTGGCTCCTCGGCGCCTTTTACCGCTGGGATTCATTCGAGCAACGCTACCGGGTGTTCCTGGAGAATTTCGAGCGGTCGCCCAAACGGAAGAAGCTCGACATCCCGTCCGGCCCCCCTGAACGGGAGGAGGTGGGGATCTTTGTCCGCACCATGAAACACACCCTGTTCGGGGCCGACGCAGACGAACGCCGGGTCTTCCTTCGACTTCTCCGCGCGGCCCTCCGGTCCAGCCATCCACAGGCACTGCGGATCACGCTGGGTGCCTACATGCTGGCCAAGAATCTGGTAGAGACCATCAAGGTGACCAATCCCGGGTTCATGGACACGCCCTATCCCACGGGCGAGGCGTTGGTCCCCCAGGAGGTCGCGTCATGAGGGTAGGCGACATCCTCCAGTACTACGTGGCCAGGTACAGCACGGACATGCTCCTCTCCTTCGAGTTCGTGGTGGCCCTTGCCACCTTCATTTTCCTCCTCGTCCTGAGAAAAATGGGAGAACTGAGGGAAACCGTCTGGGTCTTCCTCGTTGGCACCGCCGTCCATACCCTGCTGGAAGGCATGGCCGAGTGGCATGGGATCCGGACGACCGAGCACGGCTCCATCCTGGGAATTCCGGTGGCCTTCCCAGTCACTTCCATGGTCATTGGCGCGTTCGAGGGCGGAGTGGTCGTCACTGTTGCTTTCTTGCTGGTCAAGGCCCTGAGCGAGCACTCCGCCCTGGCCCGTCGCCTCTTCCTGGGTGCTTGCGCCCTCTTTGCCGTCATCGGGGCCGTTGGGGTTCTGTCCATCCACCAGCAGCTCCAGACGAACCCGGCCGGGGTGGCATTCACACGTCGAGCCATGTTTGCGCCCACCGGCCTGGTGCTCCTGGCGGTTCTCTTCTCGATTTCCGCCAGCTACTTCTTCCTGCGCAGGAACGTATCCCAGGCGGAACGTCGCTCGTTCCTCCATTACTATGTCGGTATCGTGCTGTTCACCACCATCCTGGCGCTTCCCCTGCACGTGGGCCACATCCGATTCATCGAGATTCCGGTGAATGGAGGGTACGAGGTGGCGGGATTCTGGCAGCAGGTGGTGGTCATGTATGCCTTCAACCTGCCTCTCGAGGCCGGATGGTACGTCTGTACCTTCGTGCTGCTCCACGCACTCCACCTCACCCCGTTCCGCCGGCCGCAGGGGACTTGAGCCTGCCGTCCCGGCAAGGGAGGTATCGGATGCATGTCGATCTGAAGCGCCTGGCGGTGGCATCCTACCAGAGTTTGACCCGGGTACGATTCTCCTTCCGACGCCTGGGCGTGGTGCTCTCCTTTCTCATGCTCTTCCTCCCGTTCGAGATTTGGACCTGGCTTTGCCTGAAGTTCGACGACCTGTTCTTTCGAGGCTACCGGAAGGTGCGTGTGGTCGAACCGGTGTTTATCGTGGGGAATCCCCGGAGCGGCACCAGCTTTTTCCACCGGCTGATGGCGGTCAATGACCGGCTGTTCGCCGGCTTTTGTCTCCACCACATCGTGTTTCCGGCGATTTCACAGCAACGGTTGCTGCGCTGGTTGGGGAAATTGGATCGCCGTCTCGGGTCACCGGGGTGGCGCCTGGTCGCCCGGATTGAGCGCAGCCTCACTCGTGAGTCGGACAAGATTCGTCGCGTGCACCTGACAGAACCGGAGGAGGACGAGATGGTGCTCGTTCACGCCTTTGCCACCTCCACCCTGCTCATGCTGTTTCCCGGTGCCCCGATCCTGGTGCCCCTGATCCGGTACGACGAACTGGACGAGAAGGTGCGCAAGCCAATCGAACGATTCTACGTGGGCTTCCTGAAACGGCGCCTCTACCTGGCAGGGGGGAACCGTCGGCTTCTTTCCAAGAACACCACGTTCCCGACCAAGATCCGGAGTATCCGCGCCCTGTTTCCGGACGCTCGATTCATCTACTTGATTCGCAACCCGACGGTCTCAATTGCGTCCACCCACGACATGTTCGACCGCTTCTGGCAACTGCAGTTCGACCGGGACGAGATCACGCGGCAGCGGCAGAGGCTTCTGGAAACGACCTGCTACCTGTACCAACACGCTCTGGAAGAGCTGGACCAGATTCCGGACGGCTCGAAGTGTATCGTCCAGTACGAGGATCTGGTGACCGATCCGGCGGGGACCGTGGAGCGGGTCTACCGCACCCTGGGCCTGCCTCCGATGGACGAGGAGGTTCGAACCCGACTGGACACGCTGGTGGGAAAGGCTCGAGGCTTCAAGACCCGGCACCAGTACTCGCTCGCCAGCGCCGGCCTGACCGAGCAGGCGATCCAGGAAGCGCTGCCCGAGGTCTATTCCCGTTTCCGCTTCCAGGAGCGGCTGGACACGTAAGACCTTCATTCCTTGACGATCAAGTAATCCTCCACCACCACGGCATCCAGGCCGGTGGTAAAGAACATTCCCACAGCGTCCTCCACCGAATGCAGAATGGGCTTGCCCATGATGTTGAAACTGGTGTTCAACACCAGAGGCACCCCGGTCTCCTTTCTGAATGCCTCGATCAGGTCGTAAAAACCCGGGTTCCACTCCCGCCGAACCGTCTGGAGCCGCCCGGTCCCGTTCACATGCACGACGCCTGGAACCCGGCTCCGAACCTCCTCCCGAAAACGCAACGTCCGCTCCATGTAGGGAGACGCCTGGTAGTTCTCAAAATACTCCTCCCCGTACTCGTCCAGGATCGATGGAGCGAACGGCCGGAACGACTCTCGAAACTTGACCCGTCGGTTCAACTCGTCCTTGATGTCCTCTCGCCTCGGATCCGCCAGGATGGACCGGTTTCCCAGTGCTCGAGGACCGAATTCCGCCCGCCCCTGAACCCAGCCCACGATCTTCCCTGCGGCAAGAAGCGCCGCCGCCTCCCTGGCCGCTTCCTTTCCCACCACCCGCCCGCCCGACACCCGCCCCATCTGCTTGAGCCGTGCCAGTGCAGCACCGGCAACCGGGGTCCCCAGGTAGGGGGACTGAAACCGACTGGGAACCGGCGCATCCGGATGATCCCGCCGAAAAGCAAGCCAGGCCGCACCCAGCGCACACCCGTCGTCGCCAGGAGCACACGGGACAAACAGGCTTCGAAACGGCGTCACTTCCAACACCTTCCCGTTGAACGACGAGTTGAGCGCACAACCACCGCCCAACACCAGGTTATCAGACAGGCCGAGGTCGTGAAGGTTGCGGAGCAACGCGGCCGCCACCCGTTCGAACTCGAGCTGTCCTGCGAACGCCACATCGGCAGGGTCGTACCGCCGGAGTTCCACCAATAGTTCGGGATAGGTTCGACGGTTCGGTCCGGGCACCAGGCGCAGACCATCGACCTCGAGCAAACCGGTGACCAGGTCCCGCACCCGGGGATTCTCCGACCCGTAAGGGGCAAGCCCCATCACCTTCCACTCCTCACCCTTGATCACATCGAAGCCGCAGGCGTAGGTGAGAAAACCGTAGAAGCGCCCCAAACTGGCCCGGCCCTTGCTCGGCGGTGCCTTGATCCGTTCGATGGTTCCGTCTCGATAGTGAAA
Organism: uncultured Gammaproteobacteria bacterium; assembly: GCA_964418585.1. GTDB lineage: Bacteria > Myxococcota_A > UBA796 > JAJRTE01 > JAJRTE01 > JAJRTE01. The sequence goes on from CAYQMG010000050.1 coordinate 27,528, forward strand.
GAATGCAGTCGATCCCCGCTCCCCGTAGCCGTCCACCACCGCACAGACAGCTTCCTCGTAAGGGCTCATGTAACAGGCCGTGGCCGCATGGGTAAGATGATGGTCGAAATCGACCGATTGAACACGCCTCGGCATTTCCCGGGTGCCTCCTCCCCCGGGCGCTTCCCCAAACATTTCGGCCAATCGCACCTTCAGTCTCAGATTCGCAGACGCCAACGAAAGGCTGCTGCCGACCACGTCGAGCAGGAAAGTGGCATGCTCGGCCTTCATCGCCCCGGACATGCCGGGCTGCTCCTCGTTCCTGGACCGTCCACCAGACAACCGTTTCGTCACCCACGCGGCCGTGCCCACCGTCTTCCGGAGCAGGCCCAGGCGACGCGCCATTCCCCGGCTCCAGGTCCGGGAGACCACCAGATCCCCTCCCCCGGCACAGTACTCCGCCAACAGCACGTCCACACGGTTGATGTCATCCGGAGGCGCGTTGAAGGCCCGCTTGTTCTGAAGATAGCGCTCGGCCCCTTCCGCAAACAGTGCCTCACCGTCCGGACCGACGATGGCCAGCGCCGGGTCGTGAAAAGAACAGGAAAGACCAATGTAGTGTTTCATCGCGTCACCCCGGAAGTTCGAAACCACAGGACCACAGACTCGAGGAACCCGACCTCACGGCAACTCGAAGACGGCCCGGACATCCTCGCACGTGGCGGTGTCGTCCAACCCGATGAGCCAGTACCAGTTGTTTCCATCCGGGTTCCATTCCGTGGGCAGGACTCCGGGTGGATAGTCCTCGCTGTCAGACCCGAACCGCGTCTGATCCACCACCACGTCGAACATCTCACCCGTGATCTGATGGTGTCCATCCTCGAACGAGATGGTCCCCGGGCCGAATGTGTAGACAGTCCGTGAGCAAATGTAGCATCGAGCGCTCAACTCGCCGTTGACCCATTGCTCCACCGTGATCCCCGGGTACCCGTCCCGGTCCTGGTCCACCACGGCAGGGTCCTGCGCACTCAATGGGCAGCCTTGGGAGACCGGATCCTCGAGGTCTGCGCCCAGAACCCAGTACTGGGCGCCCTCGAGGCCGGGGAAAAGCTCATACATGATTCCTTCCTCCGTCTCCTCACCCCCTGTCACGCGCCCTTCCCACTGGGCCGGGGGCACGAACTGGTACACGTTCTCCGGGATCACCGTTTCCATGACCCGGACCCCGACCACGGTCTGCACGTAGATGGGACCGGGCACCAGTTCACAGGGTTCTTCGATCTGGAGGAATCGCTCCCCGTCCTCCCACGCCCACTCCACCCGATAGGTGCTCCAAACGGTCTGGTGCTGCCAGCCGCCTTGAACGAACGCGGTGTCTTCCACGTAGACGAGCACCGAGGCCTGACGCAGAAGCGCCCAAACAGAGGGAAGTTCATCCGGGACCAGGGTGGGTTCGAAGGTGGGAGGCGGGGAAGAATAGTCGTCAAGGTCCTCTCCGTCCGGACACCCGTCATCCAGGCAAGACACACATGCAACCACCAGGCCGAGCATCCAACCTTTTTTGATCGTATCCATCATGCGAGGCACGCGCCCCCTTTTTCAGCCCCCTCCCTTCAAACCCTATCATACCAATTTTTCAGTATAACACGCATGCCATGTCCGGCAACCAACCATCATCGCCGCTGTCCACCGGCTTCGAACGCCCGGGTCCGGGCCAGGCGACCAGTAGACAAGCGGTGGTTCCGGCGCATGTTTGAACAGGGGAAGCAACGGTTGCGGGACGCACCCGACCCGTGCTCGGACGCACGCTCAAGTCGGTGGGACGGGTCGATGGAGCGACCAGCGTTCCGGTGACACCAACCTGGAAGAGGAGATGATGGCATGAGACACCTGCACCTGGACCTGTGCCCTGTCGGTCCCCGGTCCGCAGTTCTGGCGGCAGCGGGGCTCACACTCATTCTGGGCGTCCTTCCTCGAGCTTCGGCTCAGGACGCAGCGCCCGAGCCAGCGGGGAGACGATTGAGAGACATTGTGGCGGACTACCCGCCGGGCTCGATCCTGGTGGGAGGAACCACGGGCTCGTGGGCCTTCGGCGAAACCCAGGGCGAGGTCATGGACCGGGAGTTCAGCTATGTGACTCCGGAAAACGATTTCAAGCAGTCCGTGGTCCGCGCCGACCCGAACAGCTGGAACTGGTCTCGAGCCGACCCCTGGCTGGACCACATCGTCGAGCATGGTCAGACGTTGCGGATGCACGCCCCCATCGGTCCCCAATGCTCCACCTGGGCCATGGAGGACTCGAGAACGCCGGAAGAACTGGAGGAGGAACTGAGATTGTTCGTCTCAACTCTGGTGGATCGCTACTCCGGCCAACCCGGTATCGCCTACCTCGACGTGGTGAACGAAACAGTGCTCGACAACGGGGAGTGGTTTGGACCGAAGGAGGGGACGGACTCCTGGGAGAATCCCTGGCTCATCATCGGCCAGGATACCGACCCGAACCAGACGCCGCTCTACATCCTCTACGCATTCGAGGAGGCGCAACGGATCTCACCGGATATCAAGCTCATCATCAATCAACACACGGAGCCCTCGAGCTACGCGGCCTGGGACAAGATCAAGGACACGGTGATGTATCTCCGGGACCATGGCATGCGCGTGGATGGGATTGGATGGCAAGCCCACGTGGAGTCGGGATGGGAAACATCTGAGCACCTGGAAGATCTGGCAGCCCTTGTCGAGTGGGCCCACGAAAACGACCTCGAGTTCCACGTCACCGAGGCGAGCGTGTCGAACAAGAACGGTTGCCAGATTCCGAAGTACCGGATGGCACAGGCCAAGACCTATCGAGCCATCCTGGAAGTACTGCTCAGGCACCGGTACAGTGGTGTGGTGGGATGGAACACCTGGGGTATTTCGGACGCCTACGGCTGGATGCCGGGCTATTGCGGGTACCTGTTCGACGAGAACTACGAGGCAAAGCCCGCCTACTATGCCATCCAGCGAAGCCTGGAAATCCACAAGCTGCACTGACCCCTATCCTGCACCCAGCCCGACCTCCTCCCCTTGCCTCACTCGCTGCGCGCTCCCCCAACGCCACCTCCCCAGGACCGAGGTGTACCGCAACAGGCGGATTCGATGAGGGAGGGGCTCGAGCAAACTACTGGAGTGACGACCCCGCCGGCTCGTTGGTCCGCTGGCAGAAATAGGCGCGGACCATGTAGGCCACCAACCCGAGTGCCAGCACGAAGCAAACGAGGAAAACGAGGAAAATGCCCCACTGAGGCTGGACGTTGGTGACCGCGGGGCTGGGTGTTTCTCCCAGTCGAACCACCCGCATGGCGTGGCGGGCGGACACCAGCGAGACGATGGAAAGGAACAGGAGCAGGGCGGACAGGGGGAGTTTCTGCCTGGTGAACAGAAACAGTGCGCCCAGGGCGAGCATTGCACCGGCCATGGAGGCGCCGAACGCGACGCTGTGCAGGAATGGGTCGAGTTCCGGCCCGAGCAAGGCGACGCGGCACACGCCGATACCGATTCCTCCGATCACGCCTCCCAGGAAAAAGGTGCGACCGGCCCGGAACGCGGCCTCGTCGTTCCGAGCCAACAGGGCGAAGGAAAGCCCGCCCACGGCGACCGCCCCGGCGATCATGTTGAGCCACCGAAGCAAGTAGTCTCCCAGATGAGGATTCAAGCCCCAACCGGACTGCGTGGCTGCGTACAGGGCTTTCATCGCGTCCGGACGCTCGGCCAGGGAGAAGACCGAACTGTAGATGAAAGAGATCCCGAGCAGGGCCAACGCGGCCGGGAACAGCCACTTCGCGAGAGGAGAAGCAGAGGCCATGAAGCTTGCGCCATAGAGCAGGTAGTAGGCCACGGCGGCAAGAACCAGGATGAGCAGCCAAAACCAGGCGCCGATGATGGCTGCTGCGTAAATCTGCCGGTGATACACAAGTTGGGTAAACAGCAGCGGCGCCACACCCAGGGTGATAGTGGCGGCCATTGCGGTGGGGAGGAGTGTCACGTATTGTCGCACCGTGGCGTTGTGCCATCGATCCTCGATCCGACCGCCCAGAAGCACCACCAGGCCGCCGAATAGAAACCCGACGGCGGCAAAATGCAACGCCAGGGTCACGATGTGAAGTGTGGTGATCAACCACAGAGGTACGGAAATGAATTCATATCCGGGTAGCGTCGTTGGTGTTCCCATGGTAACCCCCTGGCTCATCGAAGCGAAAGCAAGTACTGGATGATGGCCTCACGTTCGCGGCTGTCGCCTGTAAACGGGGGCATCGCCTCGTCGTAGTCCCCGGCCTCATCGAGGAGTGTTTCATACTCTGCGCGTTCCAGTCCCACGATGGAACCGCTGTTGTCACGGAAACCACCCCGCTCATGGCACCGCCCGCACCGCACCTCGTACACCTTCTCCCCGAGCGCCACCCCCTCGAGACCATAGATGTCCCCCAGGTGGCGGTTGTCGAGTCGAGCATGGATGTGCCGGGCAATCAACCGGGCCTCCTCCCGAGTTCCGAGAAACGGCGGCATGTTTCCACGGAGCGCGTCGGTGTGGCTGATGATAGACGCGATGAACGCCTCGTCCGTCCCCTGCAACGCCGGCGCCAACGGCCGGTAGCCCTCGAGCGTGTGGCAACTCCGGCAGGCGTGCCGAAACAGGTCGGCGCCGTCATCTCCTGTCCGGTAGGCCATTCGCGCCAGAAGTCCCACCTCCGTGCCTGACGGTGTGCCACCAACCCCTGTGACCGGAACGGCGTTCCCGTACATGTATCCCTGAATCACGAAGGGCTTGCGCGCTGATTCACGGAACATCTCAAACGCCCCGAAATAGAGAAAACCCAGCACCATCGCCACCACCGCCAGCCAGGGACGAGTCCGACGTCCCACCACGAATCCTGCAACGACGAGCAGCACGAACAGGAATCCCGCCAGGTAGTAGGAGTCCACCAGGTATGCCTGCGGTATCCGCATCGTGAGTCCCACGGCTTCGACCAGATTCGCCGGCAGGGCGGACCAGTACCAGTAGAAGGAGGGGGCCATCAAGGCGAGTCCCCCCAACCCCCAAAGGGCGTTCAACCGAACGAGCCGCCCCTTCGTCTCATCCGGGTCACGCCGGGACACCACCAGGAGGGTATACAATCCCGCCATCAGCAAGGTGATGCCGGTACGAAACACCAGGGACGGAAAGAACGTGGGGTTGAACAGGCCATCCCATACGTTGCCGGTGGCGAGCCAGTCCCCCGGCGTGAGCATGAACGTGATGATCCCGTTGATCACGAACAGCGACAGCCACGCGGCCGAGAAATAGATCCAACCGAGCACGATGTGGGCTCGAGCCGTCATGTGACGCCACCCGTAGTAGTAGAGGATGGCGGCGGTAATCTCCACCACGAAGAAGGTCCATTCGGTGGCCCACGCCCATACGAAGTGGTGAATCAGCGCCTCCGTGGCCGCGGGATTGAGCAGGCCGATGATGAACCAGATACCCACGCCGGTCAGAGCCCCCAGTACCAAGGTGACGAGCACGAAAAATCGGGTGAGCCCTTCCAGATATGTCAGCATGGCCCGGTCCCCGCGTTTCCGCGCCAGCATCTCGTTGACCACCAGATAGAGTCCGCCTCCGATGGCAAAATGAGAGATGAAAACGTGAACGACGCTGAGCGCAGCCATGAGCGCTCCGTACCCCAGCGAGGTGTCCCAGAATGGATACTCCATGGTGCCTTCCCCTTCCCGCATGCGACGGACCACCGGAAAACGCTGTCAACGCTGCAACGTCTCCTGCCGGACCGGCGCGGCTCCCGGGCGTCACGATGTGCCCTTGGTCCCCACTGCGTCACCGCCCGAACGCGCCCGCGCCCTGGTTCGGTGACAGCACTGTGGAGCCATTATCGAGGAGGAGGAGCGTGCAAGATGTCAGGTACCATACCAGAATTTCGCTTTTGAGGGCGGGGCGGTGCTCTACAGGCAACCGACGGGGCGGCGTGTCGTGGAGGCGGTGCACCTGCCACCGGGTGAAGCCTCATGGGGGGGCAAAAATGAGAGATTCTGGGGGGGGGACGTGTCTGAGAGCGCTGTCTACTGAAGCCGGGAAAGGACGAACCGGTCGACCTCATCCCTCAGCCGGCGGGCGTCGGCGACCAGGGAGTCGAGGGTGGCTGCGAGTTCCTTTCGGAAGGTCTCGTCCTCGATGGACGGCAGGTTGATCTTGACGTTGTACACGGCAGCTTCCACTCCGGCACACGCCATGAGCGCGCCCACTCCAGCGTCGGTGACCGACGGGGCGTTTCCCTTCCCCGCCACCTCGGCGCACAGCTCGAGGGCTTCAAAGCACGCCCTCGCGGTCTCCAACGGCACCTGGGAAGCGTCCTTGTATCCCTGCTGAATCGCTTCCTTCCGGGCCTTGCGCTCCTCGGGCGTTCCTCGAGGCATGCGCATGGCCTCCAGCACGGCGTTGAACGCATCGGTGTCCGTATCCACGGAACGGACCAGCCGGTCCTTGACGGCCTGGGCACGAACGGCCAGCGCGTCCAGCTCTTCCCACACCGTTTCATAGCCCTCCTTGCCGACGGTCAAGTTCGCCACCATGGAGGCCAACGCAGCGCCCAAAGCCCCTGCGAGTGCGGCGATACTCCCTCCACCGGGGGCGGGGGACTCTCGCGAGACCTCGTCGACAAAGTCCCGGGCCGACAGGGCCATGAGGCACTCTTCCGGCTGCTCGGGAAGACCGAGGACCCGTTTTTCGAGGTCGAACGGAGCCACGTCGTCGAGCTTCATGGAGCGCACGGCAAGCTGGAGGATGTCGCGCCAGGGCAACCCGGTCGGCGCGTGATACCGGGCCTGGTAGAAACGCCCTGCCTCCATCAATGCGTCGAAGGGGACGAGTCCCACGATCTCGGAGCCGGTCACCACCAGACCGCGCTCGGCTGCCAGTTCCCGGCACGCCTCCAGGAAAAGATGAGGAGGGGTTACATGATAGTTGGTGAGATTCGCGGTGATCTGAGCGCACCCATAGTCGTCGATGACCCAACCGATGGCCTTGCAATGTTTGAACCGCCCCGGTTTCTTCACCGGCCGGCGCTCCAAGTTGTTCGGATCCTGACCTTGCTCCTCGAGGAAGCTGTAGAAGTCCATCCCGTGGGCTTCGGCATAGTGCCGGGCCAGCTCATCCAGGGACGCGGCCACATGGTCGCAAGGGCCGCAGGGGAAGATCCCCTTGCTGGGATAGTAGCGAACGATCTCGCCCCGGAAGTAGTCGGGGGAGATGTTCCCGGTTCGCTTGCTCCTCCCTTTTTCTCTCAACTCGAACGCGATGTCGGTGGCGAATCGTTTGTCCCGGGTGTTCAGATTCACGTTGTATGCAATCAGGAACTCCCGTGCTCCGATGGTGACCACCCCGGTGCGGGCCACCCGGTCGTTCCACTCGGCCGGCCCGAAATCGGGTCGCCATGCAGGGTCCACCAGCTTGCGCGGGAGCGCTTCATACTCCCCTTTTCTGACTCGAGCCAGATTCCGGCGCTCCGGGGTCGCGGCGGCGTGCTCATAGAGGTAGACCGGAATCTGAAGCTCCTCACCCACTCGCCGCCCCAAAACCCGAGCCAACTCCGCGCAGTCCTCCATCGTCACACCGCTGACCGGCACAAACGGACAGACATCCACAGCCCCGTGGCGGGGATGCGCTCCGTGGTGCTGCCTCATGTCGATCAATTCCGCCGCCTTCGCGATCAACTGGAACGCTGCCTCCACCGCTGCTTCCGGGGGGGCCACGAACGTGAGGACCGTGCGGTTCGTGTCCGCCCCGGGGTCCACGTCCAGGACCTTTGCGCCCTCCACACCGTCAACGACTGCGGCCAGGGCATCGATCACGCGGCGGTCACGACCTTCGCTGAAATTGGGTACGCATTCGACCAGCTTCACCCCACACCTCCACGCCAAGGGTATTCACGTCGGTTGACCGGCGTATTCCTCGCCGGGGGAAGATACACGCGGCATGTAGCTACCTCGAATCCTGAACCCGGTCAAGGAGAATGTGGTCTGGACGCGCCACAGGAGGAACCAGGAGACCGAATCCATCGCCCGACTCGGGAGGATGACCCCCCTCTCCTTCGGTGGGACACCGCCCGTTGCTCCAGCTCCCAGACATGGCGCCACAGAGGACGACCCAAGGCCACCCATCAAGCCCACCCATCCGACCGGTTCGGAACACGCCAGCGCCGTCCCCCCTCGTGACAGAAGGCTGCTGCACCCTCGAGGTCGATGGCGGACCGGTTTCGCATGCCATACCGCCGCCGACCCACTGCGCCCTCAGCGGCAAGGAAATATTACCTGGAACCCGACCTGAACCGGCACCGTGCTGTCGAGAACTTTGAGAACGGCGTTCTTCCCCGAGGCACCGACCACCTCCACCCGCCCGACCACACGCCCCTCTCGTTTGAGCACCCCACGCATGCCCGCCCTCAGCCCCTGCCACCGATGCAGGTCCACGACCACGAAAGAACCACGAACATCGTACACGCGCCCACGCAACGACGCACAAGGCGACTGAAAAGACAGCCGGACCGACCCCTCGACCATCTCGAGGCGCCCCGGCCCGTGCTCCGCGCCCAACGTATCCTTCAGCCGGATCTCCACCTCGTGCCACCCAAAGGTGGTCACCCGCGGCAGGTCCCGGGCGCCGGTTCCTACGTCCAGCCACGGCCGCTCCGGTGCCCGGTAGCGCACGTCCAAACTCGCCAACGCCTCGCTCCGGAGATCGATGGCCAGGGGCGTGGCGTGATCGATCCGGATCCTCCCCACGAAAACCCGGCGGCACGGGTCGTCCGGGGAGAGGGAGAACCTCGCCCATCGCCGGTTCCACAATGTCACAGGCTCGGGTCGACAGGTCGGGCTCGCCGTTCCAAAGACACGAAATCGAACCGGCTGTGATTCCCCGTCCAGGGAAACCTCGAGTTCATGAATCCCGGGTTCGACCAGCGGCAGGTCGAGCGCCCGGGGCGCCGACACGGGCGAACGATTCTCATGACGAAACGTGAGCCGTACCGCCCCCTCCTCGAGGTCTCCGACCGCTTCCAGCCGCAAATGGGTAGGGCGTTCCACCGCGATGTGGTAGGACTGCCGTTCCAGGCCCGGCCAGGGAAACAACACGCCCTCCGCCTCTCCATTGGCGTCGAGCGGCCGGGTCGAGGCAGGGAGGGAGGTTCCCGGTACAACACGGGTGGTGGGCACACAAATCACATCCGCAGGCGCCCGGTTGACCAGGACCAGAACATAGGAGACGCCCGGGTCGGCTCGAGGCACCTTCAACACGCCTCCGTCGGCGCGCACGTCGAATCGGTGCACCACCTCCGGGCCTCGAAGATCGTTGAGCACCCCTTGGATCCACACATCACCGCCTTCCCCTCGACACTTCAGGGAAACCCAGACCGCACTCGCCACCGGCACTTCCAGGCGCACCGCGGCTGGAGGCTTCGCACTTTCCGCCGAGGGCACGCGAATGGCCCGGGGATGAAGCGGGTCCAGCGTGCCCTGAACGTCGAATCCACTGGTCGACGAAGGGCCAGCACACCGTATCAAGGCCAGGGCGACTGCCACCACCCCCGCGGTGAAGCGCCCACACCACGCCCACGGCCGCCCTCGCTCCCTGTCTGCTCGCACACCAGCGCTCAAGGGTAATGCTCCGGAAAAACAAAATAGACTGTGGCGCCAAGGAATCTGGGTACATATTCGCGGGTCTCACGAGGGAGGAGATCCCCGTGACGCCGCAACGCCCAGAACAGACTCTCACACGCGCCTTCCGACGCTCCGGAACCGCCCGTCTCCTGCTCGAGGGTGTCAAGGTTCGCCAGAATCTTGTCCTCCCCACGATTGTAGGCCGCAAGGGCCAACAGCGTATCCCACCCCGGTCGGTCTATGGCCAGCAACGCTTCCAGATATTCTGCTGCAGCCACGGTCTCACGCACCCAGTCCCGCCGCTCGTCCGCAGCCCCGGCATAGGTCCGGATTCGAAATCGACGCCCCGTGTGATCCACGAACTGCCAGAGCCCCACCGCTCCGGCATGGGACCGGGCCCCAGGATCGAATCGACTCTCCACCCACGGAAGATACATCAGCGGCTGCGGGAGGTCGTGCTGTGCCAGGACCCGCCGAATTTCCGGAAGATAGGGCGCAGCTCGCCGGTGAGGCTCCCGGTCCCGCGTCTCCTCTTCATAGCGCTGAATCTCCTCCAAGGCGTCATCAGGAACCTCCCGGCAGGGCACACGCAACTGCGCCAACACGCTCTCCACATCCTGCGCAAGGATGTCTCGAGACGCCTCCGCAGAATCCACCACCACAGGCCCGACCGAAAGAAATCGCACAGAGGATTCCACAACCACCGCAGCTCGAGCGTCCTTGCCGGTCAACGCCATGGCGGCCACGATACCAAGAACACACGTGAGCCCCAGAAGCGCCAACAGCAAGACCACCTGCAACGCCAGCCGAACACGGGGCGAAACACTCGACGCCCCCGATGTCTCCTCCCCGGACGTTCGCCGACGTGGACGACCGAATCGAAGCGATTTCAAAAGGTGCGACCCTTCCCCGCCCCTTTCCGGAACCGCTGGAACACCGGCCACCTTCCCCGACGCCCCGCTCGAAAGCGCCGGGGACTGGACACGACGGGGTTCTCGTCCTCCAGCCCCACCCTGAGCCCTCTCTCCCTGTACCAGTGGAACCGCTCGAGGCCGCTCGGTACGGGCTGGACCAGGCCCGGCAGACCCAACGCCGGCCCCCACTCCACGCTCACCTCCTCCACCCCCGGACTGGTTCTCCTTCCCCACCGGAAAAACCGCCGTGGGCTCGGACGGCTGCACCTGCAACACCTCGAGTTCCACTTCCGGGCCCCCGCGCCCAAACATCAATCGATCCCGATGGTGCACCTCGGCATATTCCACCGGGGTGCCGTTCAAAAACAACTCCCGCACGCCCGTCAAGTCCTGCACCGTGACTCGTGACGGTCCCACTGTCAGCCGTGCGTGCCGCGGCTTCACCCCCTGTTCCCGCCCAGGATCAAAACGAATCCCCGCCCCTGGATCCGTGCCCACCACCGTGGACCCCACTGGAAGCAACTCGATCCCACCACGCCTGGCGCCGCTGAGGAAACGAACCCGCACCGCCTGACTCACCGCATCCTGACTCTCCTTGAACGTCACCTTCAGGACCGGTCCGTGCGTCCCCAGTTGTATGCAATCCCCGGCCTTCAACACCGTTCGAACACCTGGTTTCGCCCGAAGCCCGTTGCAAAACGTCCCGTTCGTGCTGTTGAGGTCCTCGAGCACCCACTCCGAACCGTCGTGCGAGATTCGGGCATGGGTGCCGCTCACCATGGAATAGGCCTCGAGCACCACGTGGTTCTGGGGGTGCCGACCGATGGTGATGGGACCCGAGTCGAACCTCTGTGCCGGGAGCCTTCCGCTCAACTCCTCCAACACCAACATCCAGATTCCTCCCATCTCGATACAATCGTTGCCAATCCTCCTCAACGCCGCCAGGTGCCGTCATTTCCGCTGATTTCCAGTTGTCATCTTCAGCACCCGCCTGAATTGTAGCACTGTTGCCAGAAAAGAGAAGCCCAGGAGAACGATCCAGGCACCCGTCCGGATCGTGCGCCCGTGCTCCGTGTCTGCCTCGTGCGCTTCGACCGTCACAACGGCCGGGACAGGGGCATCATCCACCACAAGTTGAAGGTCGACACGACAAGGTGGTGTCGCCCGCACTCGGTACGTCACCAGCAGCGCCTCTTGGACGGCTCGACTCCACGCGCGAAACGCTGCGGCGAAATCGGGTTGAGAAAAGCTGTCCTGAGGGGCGGGAATGTGGTGGTAGCTCCCCAGTGGCCCGGCCACTGCCCGGAGGACGGTCTCCTGCCGTTCCCGGTCGGCGCCCAGCCAGTCCGTGGGCGAGAATGCGGCGACCAGGATGGGGACGCCCTGCCGTTGCAGCCGCGCCGCACAGAGTCCATCGCCAGTGGGGGAAGGCGTTCCGGAGTGAGGGACCAGGACGGGGCCTTCCCCCACGAAGAAGAGGAGTTTCCTTCGGGCCGCTGGAACGGGCTGCAAGGTATCGGCGGCAACGCAAAGGGCCTGCTCGAATCCGATCCCGGGTCGTTGCTGGAGTGCGATTTTCTCGGCCAGCATGGGCCACTCGCCGGGGGTGTCCGCGCGTCTGACCCGGACCTCCGCGCCGGCCTCCACGAGCCAAAGTTGGGCTCGAGGCACCTGGGGAGCCAGCCGGGCGACAAAGGTCGTCAGGGTCTCCTTCAACGCCGCGAAATAGGGTCGCATGCCCGGATTGGTATCCACCACGAGCACGATGGACGACGCGCCGCCCTGCTCGAGGAACGGGATCACCTGCTCCGGAGGCAGCGGATACTGTCGGCCGTTTTCTCGAACCTCGACTCGAGGCAATGTCCGGGTTCGCTGTTCGACAGGACTGTCGTGCCTGGGCGAGACGAGAAACACGATCTCCGGCCAGGTCGACTCCGAAATCGAATGGTGTTCCAGCACCCAATTCGCCTGCACGGGGGGAGCAATCCCCAGCATCCAGAACGCCAGCCCCCACGTGGCCGCCCGGAACCGCTCCGCTGTTCCCGAACGGGAAAGGCACTTCCATGCGGTCGCCACCGTGTTTCGTCTCCTGGCCATGGCACCTCGAGGTTTCGATCAGCGGTTTTCCGCACGCCCTCTTCTGGTTGATCGAAGGGGGAAAGTCGTGCGCCTGTCTATTGTTGCACACATGTGTGTCAGTTTCTCCACCATAGTCTTGCTTTTTTGTCAAATGGATGCTTAGCTATGAACGCTGATGTGAGATGCAGAATGCGACAGCGAACGATCCTCTCGTGTCCCCCACCGAACGTGCTAGCCGCAAGTGCTCAGACTGAATGATGAATTGGACTACTGGCGCGAGAGTTCCCTGCGCGACGGTGGGCTGTGCCCCGGGCTGCGAGTCCGGTTGGGAGCGTGGCCCGCCACACCTTTGTCGGCAGGACGACTGGTCAAGGACGGAGAATCGTGGACGCGACGCCATCGCAACGGACCATGCGCACATTTGCGCGTGGAGAGGAGGTGGGGCCCTACCGGATTTTGGCACCACTCGGTCTTGGAGCCACCGGAGGAGTGTACTTGGCCCGACGGAGCGACGTGGTGGACGTGCATCGCCGCCCGGTGGCGCTCAAGCTGTTGAGCGTTGCCCATCAACCCCATGGGGATCCCTACGCTGCGTTCCGAAACGAGGCCCGGGTAGGCCAGATGCTCCACCATCAGAACGTGGTGCAACTTTACGATTTCGGGCGGCTACCGGATCTGGACTCTCTCTACCTGGAGATCGAGTGGGTGCGGGGGTGTGACCTGGACCGGTTGCTCCATTTCCTGCGCAAGACGGATCGCCGGTTGCCTGTGGGCATGGCATGTCGAATTTGCTGTGACATCGCCCAGGGTCTGGCCTATGCCCACGACTGCTACGACAGCGAGACGGGCACGCGCATGTGCGTGGTGCACCGGGATCTAAAGCCGGCCAACGTGCTGGTGGAGCGCAGCGGGGTGGCCAAGATCACCGACTTCGGAATCGCCCGAGGGTCTCGCTGGATGGACGAACCGGAGGACCGCATCGAAGGCACGCCGCCGTACATGGCCCCGGAACAATGGGCCCCCGAGGATGCCCGGCACGTCAGCCCGGCGACCGATGTTTTCAGCCTGGGGTGTATCCTGTACGAACTGCTCACCAACAGACGTCTGGTGGATGCCATCCCTGCCCGCAGCACGGCCACCATGGTCCCGGAGGACGTGGACACGGCCATGCGGCGCGTGGAGGGCGTCTCCCGCACCCTGCTGCAGCTTCTCCGGGGGACGCTTCAACCGGAACCCACGGAGCGGATTCAGTCGGCAGGCGAGGTTGCGAACGTGCTTCAGGGCATGGCGGCGTCTCACACCGAACTGGCCGACCATCTGGGGGAACTGGGCATCTGGGACAGGCTCGACCGGATCGATCAGGTGGTCCGTCAAGAGACGCCTGGTCCTCCGGCTGCAGGTGACACGAGCGCGACCGAGGCCACGTTGAGCGACCGTTACAACGGCCGGAGTGGACCGGATGGTGGTCGCCGGGCCGGTGAAGAGGGCGTGTCGGGACCGGTGGAAACAACCCCGGACAGGACCCGGGGCCGATCGGTCCCGTGGCTGTTCGGTGCCGGCGGCCTGCTCGCCGGCGCCCTGCTCGTGGCACTTCTCTGGTGGGGTACACGGGTGGACGTGCTCGTGGAAGGCGCCCCTCCCGGCACCTTGATCAGCGTGGACGGGGGCGAACCATATCCCCTGGGAAACGGACGAGTGACCTACTCACTGCTTCGACCCCACACCTTCCGCTTCGAATGCGGCGGATATCTCCCTCACCAGGTGAAGTTGCCGGCCTTTTCCACGTTTCTGAACAATCGCCTCGAGGTCTCATTGATTCGGGCCGGAGCACTCCGCGTGACACTCATGCCCGGAGCCGTCGTCTGGGTGGACGGCGTACTCCGAGGAAAGTCGCCCTTGCTCATCGAGGGACTCCCTTCCGGCCGCCCGCTCCACGTGCAGCTTGTCGCTGAAGGGGGTTCCACAAAGGAACTGACCGTCACCCTGAAACCGGGAGAAGAACGTGCCCTGAAGGAATAACTTCTCGAGAACAGGACCGCCCGTGTGTCCGGCTGCATCCCTCTGGACCGGAGGGGGCTTTCCCTCGCGGGCGGACGAAATCATGGAGGAGCTGTTGCTCAAATGAATCGAACGTCAAGCCGGGCCAAGAAGCACTGGTTGTTACCCATCGGCTTGCTCGCCCTGGTCGTCGTGGGCGTACTCGTCTATCTGGTGGTAGCCCGCATGCACACAGCGGTGACAGCAAGCTTCATCACGCATCCTCCCGGCGCCACCGTCTGGATCGATGGGCGCCTTGTGGAAGGACAGAAGACGCCCATCACCGGCCACGTGGTCGTTTTTGGAAGCACACAGACGGTCGTGGTCCACATTCAAAAGGAAGGATACCGACCCTGGACCCGACACCTCTCCCCCCAGGAACTCGGCGCACTGGGCACGATCGAACTCGAGCCCGAGGTGGGCGCCACACCGGTTCCACCGCCGGTGGTAGACGTGCTCACCGATCCCCCGGGGGCGACCGTGTTCATCGACGGGGTGGAGGTCGGCGCGTCACCACTCACCTCTCATCCCATTCCCTCGAACAAGGACGCCATCCGGATCGAAGCCCGGCTCGAGGGCCATGCTCCGGCTTCCACCGTGGTCCGACGCGCCCGTCTCACCACGGACGCGGTCGTGACTCTCAAGCTGAGCCCCCTTCCCCAGAAACCTCCCCCTTCGCCCCAACCGCCCCCGGCTCGGCGGACCACCTCGCGCCGTCCCATCCAGCCGCGTCCCACCGCTCGCCCCGCGCCTGCGCCTCGGCCTCCCGAGACCATACCCGTGCGGGTCTCTGGGAACCCTGCCGGGGCGCACGTGAAACTGAACGGGAGTTCCGTGGGCACGGCCCCGCTCGAGGTCCGTGTGCGAAGGAACGACCGGGTGGTGGTCGAAGTATGGAAAGCGGGGTATGAGCCCTTCCGCCAACGGGTCACGCCGGACCAGACACGAACTCGAATCATCGTGTCCTATGACCTTGCCCCTGTGCCCTCTCCGACGCCCGAACCCGTGGTGGTCCGGGAGACCGCGACGCCGCCGACCGTGGGAGGGTTTCCCGAGAGCTTGCTCCCGTTGGAACCGGAGTCCTCGAGTTCGAGCACAGTCAGTGCGACCGAGGCGCCCCGACCTGGAGGTGGGAAATCGCCCTCTCGAGCGGAGAAGGGGAGCACGGAACAGGGCGAGGTGGTGGAACAGACGCTCACGGTGCTGAGCGACCCTGCCGGGGCCAACGTGCTGGTGGGAGGAGAGCCGGTCGGAAAGACCCCCCTCGAGAACTTTGTGGTCCGCACGCGCCAGCCGATCACGGTGGCACTCCGTCACCCCGGATTCCGGGAAGCGACACGCACCATCGATCCGAAGGAACTGAAAAAGCCCATCACGTGGTCGGCCACCCTGGAAATGCTCCCCATGGACCCCCACGTGTGCTCCGACGAGGATGGCGACCGGTGGCTCGAGCGGCTGAAATCCACCGAAGATCCGGTTACCGACTACGAGACGCTGAAGGATCTGCGCGTTTGCTTCCAACAACAGCGCAACTGGGAAGGGGTGCTCGCCGTCACCGACCGTGCCCTGGCTCATGACGTGTATGGAGGTCTGGGCGTGGACTACTACGCGCGGGCCACCGCTCTCAAGGAAATCGGTGGCACAGGCAACTACAAGCTCTGCGCCCAGGCCGCTCGAATGGCCGCGACCAAGAAACTCGGGCTGACCCAGGTCGACGTGTGGGACGTCTGGTACCTGGAACTCTACTGTCTCTACGGCTACCTGAGTCGCAGTCGAAGCGATATCAGCGGTCAGTGGGACGATCCCAAGGAACTCGAGTACCAACTCAAGGTCCGCTACCTGGCGCTCAAGAATGACATCGCCAACAAGAAGGACACGCTGTCCAAGAAGGAGCAATCAGAGGTTGAGGCGATCGAGGCCAACCTGGCGACGTTGAGAAAGGAGATGGGATGGTAGGCAATCCATCCGCACGACCTGCTCAGGGGAGGTTCCAACCCATGAAACATGCCTCTTGGTTGATACTGGCCATCCAACTCGTGGCCGGGTGCGCTCATACCTCTTCACCGGGACGCATGCCCCCGGTGACCGGACAGGTGACCACCACCAAGGGAGAACCTCTCGCGCGGGTGACCGTGACCATCATGCGAGCAGACCAGGTCGACGATCGGAGCGCACCTGCCTGCGACGTGCTGACGAACTCGGACGGACTGTTCATGTGCGAGGTCCTCCGGGACAAGAATCTGGAGCCGGTCCCGTTCGTGAGACGTCGTGTGTACGAAATCCAGTGCAGCCTGACCGGGTTCAAGGAGGCGCGGCGCCGGTTCGAGTACCGGAAGGACGTGGAACCGTTCAAGGTGATCCTGGCCGATAGCCTGGCCGACGCTCCGAGTCGTATTCACACCGACACGCCCAGGCTGCCCCAGGTGGGGCGTTCACCAGAAGACCCCTTGCCGGGCAACTGATTCGGGCACGGTCTCGAGCCTTGCGGCCGGGAGGGCACATGAAATCAAGGAGTTCCAAGGCACTTTTTTTCGCTGTCGCTGTTTTCCTCGCCCTCGTGGTGTGGAGCCGCTGTCCGGAGCGAACGGCCCGGGACAGGCGGGAACAGGCTGAACAGAGCGTTCCGGCGGACCCCGGTCGCGCCTGCCTGGGCTGGCCTGCCTGGATCCCACGGGACCCTCAGCGCTTGCAGCCCTTCTTGAGTGAAGGCTTCCGGCTTCTCATGGAGCAGGACCCCTTGCGGGCGTGGGACGCCTTTTCGAGCCAGCCGGACACTCCCGCGGTCCGGGTCGGCCGACTGCGCGCAATGCTCGAGACGGGCAAGACCCTGGTTGCTGCCCGGGACGCAGCATTCGAGGCACAACGGGTCTACCTGGACGGTCGCCTCGACGCCGGTCTGTCGGTAGGCGCCGGTGAGGAAGCTGTTCCCCTGCTCCGCGCCGCCCTTGCACTCCAGTCGGGGGAAACGTCGCACATCGCCCAATGGATCGATCGGATACCTGAAAGCAGTCCGTTGGCCCCGGCTGCGGCCTGGCTCACCCGGGTCGCGCCCACGGCTCCAACCGAGCGAGACCCGGCGGCTGCCTGGTGGGGAGCGCGGTTTCCCGAATGGGCCGCTCTGCTCAGGGGTCTCGAGTGTCCGGTAGAGACTCTGGAATCGGATACGCTTCAGCAACTGGCGGATTGGGTGCGGAATGGTCATGTGCCGCCTCCTGCCACCTGGCGCACCACCCTCCGGTTCCAGCGCCCCGACCTCCGTGTGGGACCGTGCAATGACCGAACAGGCGAACTGACGCTTCACGACCCCTCTGTCTACACCATCCTGGCCCAAATGGTCCTGGAACAGGTAACCCGGGAAGCGACCCGGGACGACATCACCGCCGTGCTGGCAGCGGAGGCATGGGAGGCACTGGGGCTTCCTCGACCCGGCGCCCTGTGCGCACGGCTCGAGTCGGATCAGGTCGCATGGAACCGCCCGGACTCGGACGTGACGCGGGAGACGCTGCTGCCCCTGCTGGTCTACGGAGACCTGCTTTCTCCCGAAGCAGTTCGTAAGAGAGTCGCGGGATTGTGTGAAGGGGAACGAACCGGACTCGAGGCGGATGAAAGCTGTCCTCGGAACGGCGACGAAGCCCGTCGTCGACTTCAGTATCAACTGGCCTGGGAAAAGGGATGCGTGGCGTGGCTGACCGGGCAAGATCCCGAACTCGGGCGGATCGCCGAACAGTTTCACCTGTACGGAGCCGTGGCACGCAGTCGCTACCTCCGCCCCCTGGATCGAGCAACCTGCCCTCGAGAGGCCACGTTGCAGGCCTACCAGTTCTGGAAAGGCGTGGTCGGAGCCCCTTCCCCTTGGGCCAGTCTCGAGGCCCGCTTGCGCTGGGTGGGTGTGGAAGCGCGGTCCCGCACATTCAGGGACGGATTGAACGAAATGTTCCTCCTCGCCGAACGCGACGCCGTGTTCTTCCCGCTCGCCGAAATGGTCCGCGGTGCAGCACTGGCCTTGCGACCGGGAGCAGGAGAAATGGCATCGACCATGCGATAGGACGACCTGTCGCATGCAGGAAACGCGGATGACGAAGGCACCGAAGGAGCTGCGTATGAGATACAAAACAGGAACAAGCAAGCGTCCTGGCACGAACGGCTGGCAAAAGGCCGCCCTGGGATTGACACTGGTCGTCGCCGTGCTGGGCCTGGTCCTCCTGGAAGCACCCACCCGTGCGGTCGTCCGGTCCCGACTTGCGGCACTCGTGTCCACCACCCCGCTCGGCGGATGGACCGCCCTGTTCAAAGGTCATGTGGCCGGGGCACGGGGACCGAAAGTGCTCCGCATAGCCGAGAGTGACCTGCCACTCAGCCTCAACCCACTCAACATTCGGACCATGGTGGAGCGACGCACCCTTGAACTCATCCACGACGGCCCATACGTGGTGGGCGAGACTGGCGAACCCTCGGCATCGCTCATCGACCGGAGCCCTGATGACAATCAGCCTCGATTCGTGGACCTGGAGGACGGTCGCGAGGGCGAAGGGTGGCTGACCGAGGCCGTGTTTCACAATGGAGATCCCGTCACCGTCACCGACCTGGAGAAGACGCTCGCCGCACTGGAAGCGTCGGCCGACACCTATCGCGCAACCGGATTTTTCAAGGGACTGGTCGAACAGGTGGAACCACTCGACCCCAAACCGGAGAGGCACTTTCGTATCGCGCTGACCAAGCGTCTGGCCAACCTGCGTAGTGCGCTCACATTCAAGATTCTCCCAAGCCGGGCGTTCAGGAGTCCCAACCCGGCGACCTTTGCTTCCGACCGGGCATACAACCGGAAGCCCATCGGAGCCGGTCCATTCGTGCTCGCCTCGGACAACCTCAACCAGTCCGGGAAAGCCAGCCTGACGTTCCGCGCCCACGATCACTATCACAAGGGGAGACCCAAAATCGATCAGATCGTGCTCATGCACATCCCCAGTGCCAGTGACAAGCTGTTTCAACTGCGCGGAGGTCAGATCGATGTGATCGTCTCTCTCAGCAAGCGCGACCAGGTCAAGGCCCGCACCTACGACGCCGTGGTGGTTCCCTACCCCATCAGCAACTGGTGGTATCTCGGATTCAACTGTGCTCAGCCCCTGCTCCAGGACCGGGACATCCGGAGAGCGCTGGCCAAGATCGTGGACCGGCGCGCCCTTGCCCGAAAGGTAGGCAAGGTCTACCAGGCCGGTGCGCTTTCCGAGCAAGCGCAACTCCACCTCGCCAACAATCTCCCGGGAACCCTTGCGGATGCCGGGCTCATCGAAGGCGCCAGCGCCATCCTGGTCAGTGGTCCGTTCGTTCCCTCGAGTCCCTACTACAACCGCGAAGTGCCTCATCCAGTGGTGGACCCGGCCGCGGCGCGGAGGGAACTTCTGGCCGACCCGCGTATCACAGAGAAAGGAGAGTTCCTCTACTACCAGGGCTCCCCTCTCTCCCTGGAAATGCGTGTGGATCAGAGCCTCACGAACGCGACGGACATCGCCAATCAACTCGTTCAGGATTTTCGCGACGTGGGTATCAAGGTGAACTACCAGGCGCTCAGCACAACGGATTGGGAAGCCACCATATCCCCACTCTCGGGCGGAAACGCCGAAGGGATCGACCTCATCCTCGGTCGATGGAACTTCAACTACACGGACGACATCAGCGGGATTTTCCGCTCGGACGGCCCACTGAACTACTACCGGTACAAGAATCCGACAGTGGACCGGCTTTTCGACACCTTCTACTACGAGGCGGATTTCACGCGGCGGGCCAACTTGATGAAGGAGGTGCACAGGATCCTGGCCGAGGATGTGCCGTGTGTTTTCCTGTGGCAGGCCAATGAGGTGGCGGCCTTTTCCATGCGTGTCTCCGGGTATGCGGTCCACTCGTTCTCGTTCTACGTCAACCTGCACAACTGGGACGTGGAGGAGGACGGCGCGTGGTGAGGCGAATGACTCGCGTCGCAGGCGGCATTCTGCTCGCTGTTGCCGGTGCCGCCGCCGGGGGCCTGGCCGCAGCGGGAGTGGTCATGGTGCTCATCCTGGCTTCCGGTGGGGGGCGGCGCCCGGACGGCGTGTCGGCCGGTTCGATGGCCGACGCTCCGGTGCTCTACTGGCAGTGGCTGCGAGGTTTGTTCAGTGATGGCATGGGGCACGGTTGGACCGGGGTGCCGCTGGTCACCTACGTGGCGGAGGCGATCAAGACGTGCGGATTTGTCGCCTCGGTGCTCCTGTTGTGCCTCGGCCTCTCCGCATGGCTCGTCTGGAGAGACCGGACCGGAGTCACCACCCGTGAACGTCCGGGCCTCTGGATGGCCCCGGCCGTGTTCTGGGCCGCGCTGGTCATCGTGGTCGTGGACCTCGTGGTGATTCTCCTGCTCGGACCTGCTGGAATCTCGATGGAGCGCTGGCTCCTCCCCAACGGTGCCCTGGTGCCTCGGTACCTGGCCGCCGCTCTGGTGCTTGCCGTAAGCGGCGGGGTGACGTGGGACCTCAGGACCGGAATCCGGGCAGAGGTGGACCGGGTTCTGGACGAAGACTACATCGCCGTGGCTCGAGCCAACGGGCTGGATGTGCGCTGGCGCCTGGCGCGGAACCTGGCGGTGCCCATCGCGACGCGCGTGGCAGGGAAGCTCCCGTTCTTGCTTGGCGAGGTCATCGTGGTGGAGTACTTCTTCGTGCTCGATGGAGCCGGCCGTCAACTCGTCGGCATGGTGGAAGACCGTGATGCCTATGCACTGATGACGGTGACGCTTCTCTTCGTGGCGGTCACCACTGGTGTACGGGTAGCGGTCTCGTTGCTGGACCGCCTGTTGTTTCCCCACGACGGCATGCAACCAACCGTTGCTCAACTCGAGGGGGGAGAACTGTGACCGGACCGAAACTGGAACATGGGCACCCCGGGAAAAGGAGGCCAGAGGGGCCGCGTGTACGGGCGGCGTGGCTGGTCATGGTCGGTCTCGTGGTGGCGGCCCTGGCCACGAGCAGCGATCTTCGGCGTTCGGACCGAATCGACGACACGCGGGCATGGGCGTCGCCCACGCTGACCTGTTTTACCGGCTACGATGAGAGCGGGCGGTGCGTGGCCTGGAGCATCGCCGGCGGTGTGCACTCCTTTCTGGTTCCCGGGTTGCTTGCCGCCCTGATCGTCGGTGCCGGGGGCACCCTGTTCGGAGTGCTTCAGGGCCATGGCGCACAGGGAACACGCCGGCTGTCCCGGGGAGTCATGGGCATGCTGGAAGCGCTTCCCCGACTCGTCTTGCTCGTGCTGGCATTCTCCCTTTCCGGATACTCCATGACCATGGTCGGCATCGCCCTGGGCCTGCTCGGTATGCCGGCCCTGGCCTCGGAGGTGGCCATGCGGTTCGACCAACTCGAGGATACCGATTACATGGCATCGACCCGGGCCCACGGGCTGGGCATGGGTCGGATCATCCTGTATCACGGGCTGCTTCTCAGTTGTTCTGGAGACATCGTGCGCCGCATGGTGCTCACCTTCGGCCAGATGATGGTGGCGGACACTACGCTCACCTATGTGCTCGGCAAGAATCTCTCAGGAGCCACCATGAGTTGGGGGTACCAGCTTCATCGTTCGCTGGACTGCCTCTATGACACGTTGTGGGCGCTGGAAGACTTCCTCAACCGGGGGTCCACCGCCATCCCCTGGTACCAGGGGTGGTGCCAGTTCCTTTCCATCATGCTCGCGGTGCTCGCTGTACTCTGGGCGACGCTCGTTCTTGGTGAGACCGCAGCACAACGCATGGAGCGAAGCACGTGAAAGCCTCCACACCGGCACCACGCGCCTGGTCTGGGCAAACGTTCGCAGTGGACGCGCTTGTCGTGGCCGCAGGACATGGGGCAGCCCAGCGTCCGCTGCTGCACCAAGTTTCGCTCAAACTACCTGCTGGCAAAACCACCTGCATCCTGGGAGAATCAGGGAGCGGCAAGACGGTGCTGGTCAAAACGCTGCTCGGCGTGCTCACCGCACGACCCGGCCCGGTTGGAGGGGACATCGTGGCCTGGCGGCGCACCGGCGACCCGGTAC
Organism: uncultured Gammaproteobacteria bacterium; assembly: GCA_964418585.1. Taxonomy (GTDB): domain Bacteria; phylum Myxococcota_A; class UBA796; order JAJRTE01; family JAJRTE01; genus JAJRTE01. The sequence goes on from CAYQMG010000050.1 coordinate 50,273, forward strand.
ACCTCCTGGCGGGCCTCGAGCATGCTGTGACTCGAGATTCCCACGAAGCGGTCACGGTTTCTCCTCGCTGGTACATGTCCTGGCGTGACCAGGTTCGACCGTTCTGGGGAGTCGAATGGGGGTATGTAACCCAGCACGGGGCTCGAGCCCTGGATCCCACTCGACCGGTGGGTCAGACGCTGTTCGAGGCTCTGGAGCGACGGGCCGGGCGCCGGCTTCCACGTACCACGCTGTTCGATGATGCATGTGCCTGGTTGGCCCGCCTCCGGCTCCAGGATCCTGCGCGGGTTCTGACCCTCTATCCGAAGCAGCTTTCCGGCGGCATGGCCCAGCGGTTCACGATCGCCGTGGCCCTGGCACGAGGTGCTCGAGTTCTGTTTGCGGACGAGCCCACGACGGGGTTGGACCCCGACTCGCAGGACGCCTTGCTCGAAACCCTGGCGGCTCTCCGAGCGGAGGGTGCCCTGGAAACTCTCGTGCTCATCACGCACGATCTGGACCTGGCCCGTCGTCTGGCCGAGGAGGTGGTGGTGATGGAGCGGGGACGGGTGGTGGAATCGAGTTCTCACGGCCGCTTTTTTGGTGGGAGTGGTCCGGAATCGGATGTCGCGATTCGCATGCTCGAAGAATCACGACGCATGTCCCGCCCTCGAGCCGAGGTGAGGCGGCCTGCAACGGCAACGACCGACGTGCCGAGGCTGCGTCTCCGCGGTGTGAGCAAGCGGTACGAATCGCCCACTCGATGGCGCTCGAGGAGGTCCGCCCAGAAGGTACTGGATGGAGTGAGCCTGGACATCTTGCCCGGAGAGGTGGTGGGGCTGGTCGGCCCAAGCGGTTCTGGGAAGACCACCCTGGCCAGGATCATTGCCCGGCTCTCCCATCCCGACTCGGGGCGGATCGAACTCGACGGCGCAAACCTGCTCCAGCTCCGTGGGAAGGCGCTTCGGAAGCAACGGCGAATCTTTCAGTTGCTTTTCCAGCAGGTGACCGCCGCGATCCATCCGCGCATGCGGGTGGAGGAAGCACTGATGGAGACCGCACGACACGTGATGGGTCTCCGTGGAGAGGAAGCCCAGGCCGTGGTGGACCGTACCCTCGACCAGTTTCACCTTCGCCACTGCCGTCGCCGCCTTGGATACCAGCTCAGCGGGGGGGAAGCGCGGCGTGTCGGTCTGGCCCGAGCACTGATGGTCCGGCCCCGGTTGCTCGTGGCGGACGAGCCCACCACGGGCATCGATGCGTCCCTTCGGCCGGAGGTTCTGGAAACGTTGACGGCCATGGTGCAAACCGAGGAGTCGCCGTCGATTCTGCTGATCTCTCATGATCGGCGAGTGATGTCTCGAGCTGCCGACCGTGTGTTGCACCTGCACGAAGGACGGGTCGAGGAGGCCGGTCCGGCGACCTCCGCGGTGGTGACGACAGCAGTATCGAACGAAGCGAGCAGATTTCGGAGAACGTGACGAATGGGGGCTCGGATGAACCCAAGGTGCCAATTCGCAGTCGTCCTTGTGGGATTTCTCCTGACCCTGACCGGCGGGACCACGGTGGCCGTGCCACCCGAGGACGCACCCTGCAACGCCTCGCAACTGGTGCTGGAGGCCCGGCGATTCATCGAAAGCAACCGACCCGCCCGGGTCGCCCTCGACCGCCTCCTGCATGCCCAGAACGACTGCCCGGATGAGTCGGTGGCATTCGAGCTGAATCTTTACCTGGCCGTGGCACTGATGCACGAAGGCCGGATTCCGGAGGCGAAACTGGCCGCCACCCGGGCTCAGGCCAACGCCTGGGACGACGAGCAATCGGCTCGTGCGGGCGTGGTCCAGATTGCCCTGTCCGACCTGGTGGGGGAGGTGGTCCTCACACTCCCCGGGCCTGGTGCAGGGGCTTCCTTGCGGCTCAGACCGGCCGACCCCGAATCGCTCCCTCCGGAAACCGTTCTGGACGATGCCCTGCCCCGGGAGAAAGCGTTTGCTCGAGCCACGCTTGCTGCAATGATCTCGGCGGCTGAAGCCCACATTCGCGAGGCCGACATTCGCCTCGTGACCGTCTACCTGCCCCTGGGGACCTACCGACTCAGCAATGGGCAGGTCTTCCGCGTGGGAACCGGGACCACGAACCTGAAGGTCAACATGACGTGGCGCTTCCCGGTCACCGGGAGCCTCGCGGTGGGCACCTTCACCCACATCGTTCCGCTCGACAAGGACACCCTGTCCATCGCCCACGCTGGCGCCATTGGGTTCGGGCTCGAGTATGCTTTTTCGCCGAGTGACCGCCTGCTTCTGGTGACGCGGATACAGTGTGCCCCGTTCGAGGTACCGCTGTCCGAGCCCACGGCCGGGTCGACCCCGGAAGGAGGCGTGACCCAGGAAAATGGCGCCCTCGTCTCCGGAGACCTGGATACCACCGCGCGCATGTTCGCGAGCAGCAGTGGGTTCAAGGCGTGGAACGCTGCGCTCGGAGCCAACCTGGGCTGGCCGGTGCCCCTGGGTGGGGACAAAATGTGGGTCGTGCCTCGAGTCGGCGCCACCCTCTTGTGGATGGAAGGGGTGGTCGCCGCAGTGGATCTGGCGCAAGCCGGAACCCTCGAGACCTCGGTGCCCCCCAAGGCCGGGGTGACGGCCGAGTGGGCAGGGGTCACAGTGGCTCTCGAACTCGCTTTCTACTGGACCCTGTCGTTTCCGCCGCAGCACCCGATCGGTTTGCAAATCGTGGTAGGAGCCGGGCTGGGAACAGGCGTGATTCGCCCGGTCACCGCAGACCCGGCGGTCGATGGCACCCCGTTCCTCGACGTGTCCCGCAACGCCGTGGGCACCGGTGGGACTTCCCTTGCCCTCGCCTACCAATTCTAGATCCGGAGGTATCAGGAACCGTGCTACGACTTCTACCAGGAAACCGTTGCGACGCCCCACACCCCGCCCTCCGCCGGGACCGAACGACCCACGGGCGCCCCCCCTGGGTCGCTTCCCTGCCCGCCGCCATCACGCTGCTTCTCGTCGGAGCTGCACCGTCGGCGATCGGGAGTGAAATCCCCGGCGATGGAACCCTCTTCCAGTCGGTCGGAAAGGGATTCTACGACGTGCAGTCGCCCGGCGGAAACAAGGCCCGCCTCCTGCCCCCCTCCGGCACCGCCGACCAGTGCCGGCCCGGCGACGCACGGGATATCCGCTGGTCGCCCGACGGTCGGCGCCTCGCCGTCACCGTGGACGACGGCGACTCCCTCACGCTGTGCATATACCAACTTCGCTCCCTCTGGTTGACCATGGAACCTCGCCGCATCCGCGTGGAGAGGCCCAGTGCCATGATGTTCCAAAAACCGGCTTCTCAGGGCACGTTCCAGGCCTTTCAGCAAGCCATGGGCACGGGCCACCGGCGTGCACACACCGAGCACGAAGCAAGCTGGGCGCCTGAAAACGCCATCCAGGGCGGAAAATCCCGATACCCCGCGCCCATCGCCTTCTCTCATGGACGCGAGGGCCATCCCACCCGCACGTTCGGCCTGAAAGGACTCGATTTCGGACCACGGTGCGAAGCCGTGCCTCTGGACGGCCAGAGTCGCTTCGAGACAGACGCGACCCAGCCTTTCTATCAACCCTCCTGGTTGCCGGACATCCCACAAAGTACACGCCCCCCCGGCATGGCCGAGGTCACCCAGGGCAATGTTTCGTGCGGCACGGAACGCATTGTCTACCTCGCCGACCCCGCGTGCACCCAGGCCAAGGATTGCCGTCCTCCCTTGATCGAACTTGCCAACGCCTGCGGAACATCCACAGGAAACGGCGCCGTCCGCTTCCCCGCATGGTCCCCCGTGGCCACCGACGATACATCCTACCGCCTCGCGTTCGTCCGCATCGATCCGGGCGTACAGCAGGAGGTGTGCATCCGATTCGGTCCACTCCACAAGGAGGGCGCCCTGGAGCACTGCTTCGACGATTCCGGCTCTGGCGAAGCGGTAAGCAAAGTCTACCCGGTCTGGTCACGGGACGGCCGCTACCTGGCCTACTACGAGATCAAACCCACCGGCGCTGTGTCCCGAACGTCAGGGGTACGCGCCCGCAACATGGCCGTCATCAAGGCCATCGACCTCGGCCCACCAGGCGCTCTCCCGCCCGAGCCTCCTCCTCGCCCCACTGTTTTGCTCGAGGGAGTGGTACCCAACCCGGAACATGGCCCACCCATGGTGACGTGGAAGGGGCGTACCTGGGTGTTCGCCATAACTTCCGATGACGGTGTCCGGTATGACGGGATTACTGCAATGGAACTGGGCACACCTCCCGCAAGAGTCTTCCGTGTCGACCCAGGTCTCCAGAACCTCAAGGCACTCGATGTGACCCTCTACCGCCCCGGCAAGGGCGACCCGGAACTGCGTTTCGGCATGGTCGCTCAGGGATACCGCAACATGGCAGGCGCCGACCAGTCGGTCGACAAGGTCTTCGTGCACGTGCTTTCCCTCGACCAACTCGAGTGATGCTCTGGTCGACTTGACATAACCCGGACCGGGATCGTACTGTCCATCAGCCCTGAACATGACATCCGGACCTGGTCGATTCCCGCGCAACAGGGACGGGTAGACTCGATTCAACAGGGGCCGGTGCGGCACGGCCTGAGAACCCGGGGAGCAAGTATGACCGACCACCCAACACGCGATGACCGAAGCGAACTCAAGACCACCGAGCCTTCAGATTTCCATCGTCCGCTCCACTCCGATGGCCCCGCGCTCGAGCGAGCGGAAGGGTCGACCGAAACACCTTCTGGCAGCAACCGGCCCCGATCCCTGGTGCTGCATCCCATCGGTGTCATCCGGACGCCGTTTCATCGCCCGGAAGGTGTCCCGATTCAGCCCGCCTACAGCCGGAACGTGACCGGCCGTGTGATCCTCGATCCCCATTTGGAGCCCGGTCTGGCCGACCTGGAAGGGTTCGAGCGAATCTGGCTGATCTACTGGTTGGATCGTGCGAAGCCATATCGACTCGAGGTGATCCCATACCGGGACACCCGTCCTCACGGTTTGTTTGCGACCCGGGCGCCGGCCAGGCCCAACCCGCTGGGGCTTTCCCTGGTCCGTCTGGTTGGACGCGACGGTTCTGTCCTGCACATCGAGGAAGTGGATGTACTGGACGGTACGCCTTTGCTGGACATCAAACCCTACGTACCCGCTTTCGACGCACGCCCCGAATCGGCGGCCGGATGGTTTGCTGCGGCCCGCGGAGGCAGGAGCCACGCAGACGGACGGTTCCATCGCTGACTTCGCCGGCCCCGGTCCTTTCTTGCCCGGCGCCGGCACTTCGGCAGCACCACCTGTGCTTTCCTTCCCAAACCGCTTGCGCTATCCTTGAGATGGACATGCGACGTTTTCCCGCCCCCGCCGGGGGAGGGTCGACCACATACGAGGCGCCGGTTCCGCCGGGTCGAGAGCCCACGGCATGCATGGCCGGCTGTCGGAGCGCCGGAGCGCCTCTCGAACCATCGATGGAGCCATTGACATGAAGCACGGTGCCCGTGGCAGACTCTCATATCGGCCCCCCTTGACCATCTGGTTGCTACTCGGGTACGCGACGCTGGCCGCTGGCTGCAATCACGAGGAAGGAATCGTGGGGGATGACGACGAGACCGTGGCCGTGTCTCCGACGCCGGCTCGCGTCCCGGTCCCAGGAGACTATTCCCTGACGGGGACGGTCTCTTACGAGTATGTGCCATACGACGAGGTAAACGAGGGTCTCAACTACGGGGCCACCACGCCGCGCCCCATCCGGGGCTGCGAGATCTACTTGAAGGACGCAGATACCGAAGAGACCCTGGCCACCACCATTTCGGGCGAGGACGGCAGCTATGAATTCGAGTGGAGTGGGAGCAACTATGTGAAGCTATGGACCTACGCCCGCACCGTCGACCCGGTCATCCGGGTCGAGGACAACACACACGAGGACGCCATCTGGGTCGTTCAGAGTGAGATCGTGGACGCCCGCGACAACACCCCTTACCACTACCTGGCCACCACGGGCTGGAGCGGTGACAGTTATCGAGGACAACGGGCTTCTGCACCGTTTGCTGTCCTGGACGCTGCATATACCGCTGCCCGACGATTCATGGAGGAAACGAGCGACCCTCCTGAATTCCCGCCCCTGGCCATCAACTGGAGTCCAGGCAACCGGCCGGAATGCTGTGACAAGTCCCAGGGAGAGATCAGTTCTTCCCACTGGGACGGATCCGAGATCTATCTCGTGGGCAAGGAGGACCTCGACACCGACGAGTTCGACTCCCACGTAATCGTTCACGAGTGGGGCCACTACTTCGAGGACAAGTTGAGCCGGTCCGACAGCCTGGGAGGGGTCCACATGCTCGGGGACGTGCTCGACCCGCGTCTCGCATGGGGCGAAGGATGGGGCAACGGCCTGAGTGCCATCATCCTGGACGACCCGGTATTCGGCATGTCCTACGGCAACAACCAGGCGTACGGCATGCACCTCGAGGTCGACCAGAACCCGGTTTCCCTCGAAGATGCTCCCGGTTGGTACTCTGAAACCAGCGTCATGGCCTTGCTGTACGATCTGTATGATACCGGTGATGACGAACCGTTCGACCAGGTGGCACTCGGCATCGATCCTCTCTACCAGGTCCTGGTCGGCCCCCAGGCAGACACCTCCGCATACACCACCCTGTTTTCCTTTATCGCATTTTTGAAGCAGCTCTATCCCGAGGAGGCGGAAGGGATCGACCAACTGGTGACCTACCACTCGACCAACCCATCTTTCGGTATCGACGTCGTCCAGGACGAGTGGGGCAACGGGGAGACCCACGACGGTGGGGTCGACGGTGCCTTGCCTATCTACCAGGAGGCGGAAGTGGGGGACACCCTGCAACTCCAGCTCACCGGAAACCTCGAGTACAACAAGCTTGGCCAGAATCGCTACGTAAAACTCACGGGGGACGGCAGTATCATCCGGGTCACGACCACCTGCGACCAGGAACTCGACGTCTACGTCCAGCACAAAGGGGAGTACATTGCCGGTTCTTACCGAAGCGGTGGAAACGAGCGGACCGACTTCCGTTCCGAAGCGGGAGAAATCTACGTGGTAAACGTGATTGGGCTAAGCGAGGCTCCAATCGTGTATGAGGTGACGGTGGAAATCACCGTGGTGGAGGAATGACCGAGAGCAGGTTGTTCCGGCCCGTTCGAGTTGCCGTGCCAGCGGTTGCAAGTGAAGTGACGGTGCTGCTCGGGCGGACGTGAAGCAGGCCACATCACGAGGGACGGATGAACCCGCCAGCCCGTCGAGGAGCATCAGGCCTCGCCCGCCTGGGGAGGGCCTTCCTGGTGGTGACCGGGGTATCGGTGGTGATCGTGGTCGCCACCTGGCCTTCGACCAGGTACCTCACCACTCGAGTCTACTGGACTCTCTACTCCGAAGACATGGGGATGGGCCTGTGGTGGCCCAACGCGTTCGCGGACGCCGTGATGCGAGGCGAGAATCCCTTCCATGCAACCTCGCTCGAGTGGCCGGTGGGAACTCACCCCCTGATGTGGAATTTCGGACTGCCTCTGCTCTTCTTCCCGATCTATTACCTGGCCCGTCCCATCCTGGCGACCAACCTGGTGGCCTTTGCCATCGCTCTCCTGAATGCCTTCTCTTGCGCCTGGCTCGCACGACTCGTCACCGGAACTCGAGCCGGGGCCGTGGTCGGTCTCCTGGTCGGTGCCACCAACGCCTACGCCTGGGCGGAAGCTGGAGCGGGGAGGCAAGATCAGGCATTCTGGGCGCCCATCGCCCTTTTCCTTGGCGCGTGGCTTCTGTTGCTCCGGGAACCCGAGCGATGGCGATACCGAATCGTCGCCGCAGCCAGCCTGGCCGCTGCCGGCGCTTGCTACTGGTTTCACGCCCTCTTCCTGGGCGTCGTCACAGCCATCGCAACCCTGGGCATGGCCTTGCGCCGCAACCTCTCCCGGGCCCGGATGCGCGCCCTCGCCGTGGTCGCGACCCTCGCCTCAGCCATGGCCATCCCGTTCCTGCTCCCACTTCTCGCCGATTGGTCAGCATTCGTGACTCAACACCAGGCGGTCTCCGCCCAGGTACCCGCCCTCATACCCCAGCAGATCGCCTGGTCGTTGACTCCCGCTTGCTTTGGGGGCCTGCTCACACAGGGTCGAAACGACCCATCCATTCACACCCCACTCCTCCTGCTCCCCGCATCCTTGTGGGCCGCCTGGCGTGGACAGGGAGACATCCGACTGTTGGGTCGCGTGGGCCTGATCGCCGCGCTCTTCTCCGCCGGTCCCATCCTCACCGACTGGCATGGTCAGCCCGTCAAACTCCTCGGACACTGGGTGCCGCTCCCAACCTACTACCTCAACGCCATCCCCGGGTTCCATCGACTCTGGTGGCCCCACCGCTGGCTCGCCGTGGCCTTTCCCGTCCACGCCGCAGCCATGGCAGCGCTGATTTCGCGGGCGCACAGGAAACGCCCCCTCATCGCCGCCTTCGCGATACTTTCCATCGCCGAGTGCGCCATCATTCTCCGGATCAACCACCCTCCAAGGTCTCAACTGTGGCCCAAGGAACACGTTCCCGAGGTGTTCGACCAGCTCGCCGACGTTCCTTACCCGGCCCCGATCCTCCACCTCCCACTCGAGGTCGTGGCTCCCAAATACCTGTGCTGGCAGCCGTTCCATCGCCAGCCGATCGATCAGGGCGCCGACTGGCACATCCCCGGCCTCGTGCCCGAAGCGTACCACGAACGGCTACACCGGCTGCCCATCGTCCAGGCCATCGAACAGGCAAGCCACGGGATAACCGTACCACAACACAACACATGGTCACCCGAGGATGCCGGAGGCTTCCATTACGTGCTGCTCAACCTCGAGGAAGTCGTCGACAACACCCTCCTCGAGGCGGTCACCGGATTGCTCGGTGCCCCGTTCTACCACGATTCCGACGTCGTCATCTGGAACATCCCCGGGGTCGGCCGCCCGGTCCCCCCGCCGGGATCACCCCGAAGATGAAAAATTCACAAACCTCGAGCCCATTCCGGCCGCAATGGCACCTGCCCGGCCAGGGCGCGATCCACCTGGGCCAGGAGTCTCCCGCGGTCTCGAGGCAGACGGCCGGCAAGTGGGAGATAGTTGCTGGCGTGATTCGCCCGAAACAAGGCGTTGGTGGGGTGCGTCTCATCCACAAGAATCCGTAGCTCTGCAAGAAGACCCGACACCGCGGGAAGTCGAAAACGCCCGACCTCCACCTGCCGGGCGATCGGTGCAAACGGAAGCACCGTCAATGTCAGGGCATTCAAATACTCCGGGTCCATCTCCGTTGCCAGCCGCGCCGACGCATGCGCATGCGCGTCACTCCGCTCCGTCCCCCCCGCGCCAAGCAGGAAAATAAGCGATTGCGCCATCCCCGCCTCTTTCACCCGACGCGCCGCTTCCACGTGCTCCGCATACCCCGCCCCCTTGGCCAATCTCCGCAACGTCTCATCGTCCCCGGATTCCGGCCCAATATACAAAAGCGTCAAACCCGCCTCCCGAAGCCTCCGGAGTTCCTCCGGGCGCTTCTCGAGAATGTTCAGTGCGGTCGCGTAGCAGCTTGCACGCCGAAACCGGGGAAAGGTCGTCCGAAAAGCTTCCAGGAGCGCCAGCCAGTACTCCGTATCCAGCGCCAGCGCGTCCCCATCTGCAACAAACACCTTGTCCACCGCCTCCCCTGCTACCCGGCCCGCCTCGGCCACCTCCGCCAGGCAGACATCCAGCGGACGCACCCGAAACTTTTTGTGTCGATACATCACACAATACGTACAGTGATTCCAGGAGCATCCCACCGTGGCCTGCAAAATGAAGCTGTGCGCTTCCGACGGTGGACGAAACATCGGTCCTTCGTACTCCACGACTCCCCCTCGCTTGCTTGCCAACGCAGCGTTTTCTTCCCCGGCGTCGCCGTGCCGTCCAATGCGGCGAACATACCCGACGCTACCATTGTGCCCGAGGAACGAGGGGGTGGCCACCGTTGCCTGTATGGGAGCGGGAGGTGAGCGAACGTTGTTGAAAATCTGGTCCGGCGTTGATGGGTGGAGGAGCGCCTAGGGACTCGATACGGCAGAAGGGAGGAGCCTGGAGCGTTTCATGACGTTTCCGCCGGATGCGGGGTAGTAGGCATAGTAGAGGTACAACGCACCGCCGACCTCATTGATGACGGGATAGGAGATGCCGCACACATCGTCTCGTTCGGCAGTGATGAGGGGGGCGAGCGTTTCGGAATAGGGGCCGACGGGCGACCCGGAGACTGGGCGACGGGCGATCGAAAGAGCCCAGAGGTTGTTGCCCCCTTCCGGCCGTGCACACCGGTAGTAGTTTGCCCCATTGTAGATCGCGTAGTAGTAGTCCTGTTCCCGTTTCCAGTCCTGCACATCCCGGTTGTTGCAGTCCCAGGAAGACGTGCAGTAGACGTCCGGTTCGCTCCTCAGCAACTCCTCGCCGGTCCGAAAGGTGTATCCCACGAAGCTGTTGAAGTTGCGCACAGCAATCCCGGAACTGTACGTGCGCTCGTCCCCTTCGTCCGGGTTGAGTTGATGATCGGCGTTTTCGAACCAGACCGTTCCATCATCCACGACGGTCCAGGAGAAAAACCGGTCGAACCCGTCCACGAGTGCAACGCCCGTGGAGGCGGAGAGGTAGCGCTCGGAAGCGCACCCGCCATCACCCGGGTTGTTGTTGCAGCCGATCACGGCAACCTGGGGTCTGGACCAGGTCTCCGGGCGAGTCGGCATGTCGGACCGTGACGTACAAAGGGAAGCGCTTTCCAGTCCCGGGAAATAGCACTCGAGCGTCATGACATACTGCCTCGGACACACGCTGCTGTCGATGGCGAGGTGCGCGTCGTAGTAGTGGGTGCTCGAGTCCTTCACGAAGACCGGGTCCGTCCCGACCTGTGCAAAGTTGCGACCGTCGACGGATTCGAGCAAGAAAATGTTGAACGTGCCGTCCGGCAGGTATCCTCTGGTAAAGGTGTAGTATTTCCCGGAAGCGTCGTCGTGGAACAGGGGGAGTTTCTGGTCCCAGAGGTGGGTCACGCCGCTGCCCCCATCGAAGGAAAGCGCCACTGTTTCGGCCTCGGCGAGGTCCTGGAACCGTGCCCGACCGGCGAACAGGTCGTCCAGGGTGGGAGCCCCCTCCTGGAGGGGGCGGCCATAGGTGTAGTAGCTGTCGTGGCAGTTCACGTCCTTGTACTCAACGGATCCGGTCACCGAAACCAGAAACTCATACCAGGTGAGTCCGGAGCCCGATCCGTCGTAGGATTTCAACTGGCTGCTCGCATTTGCAACCTCCTCGTCGCTCGGCTCACGCCCAAGCAACGTCCGGTAGACTCGCCGCACGTAGCTCTCATTCGAGTGAAGCTCCGCCTGCCCCTGAAACTCCGGAGAGCCGATGAGTGCGTCGAACATGTCGGCGCGCGATGTGCCGTCCTCGAGCAACGCCATGTTGTGCCGGAACCCCTCCACGTCGTAGGCCCGGTCGAAAATGACCCAATAGGCATCGCTCAGGAAGTGGGCGTCGAGGATCTCGACGACAGGATCGATACTGATCGGGGAATAGACACCTTCGCCGGTTTCCCCCGACGGGTCGCACGTGGACGACCCGGACAGGGTCACAAGTACCAGGACGCCTGCAAGTACGCCAGGGAACAGAGTTCGCACGTTCGTCTCCTCTCGGTGCAGCGGTTCCAGGGAACTCGAGCAGGGAGCCTCGGCGCGACCTTCGCAACCCGGCGCCAGGTACGCAGCTCGAGCATCGATTCCGACCAGGGGCGACTCCATTGTACCATGGGGACACAATTGGACCGAACACGAACGGTGGCGGGACCTCGAGGAAACGCCCACTCCGCGGCGAAGGTCCGCACCTACCCCACCCGGTCGCGGAGAGACCCCCCCAACGGTGGTCTCCTCTGCTGGGCAGACCGATTCCCCTCTCGTCCCCCCTGTTGTCCCCCACAGCTTGACCCGTCCCACCAAGCACGCTACCGTACCGGAGAGCTGGTGAAGCGCCGACACGCGGTGACATTGCCCGCTTCGCACGCGCCCATGCCAGGAGAAAGCCATGCCCCGTTTCGGTTTGATAGCACTGTTCCGGTTCCTCTTCAGAACCAGCCGGACCCTGTGGAAACGACAGGAGTTTCGCGGCCTCCTCTCTGCCACGGTCGCGCTCATCGTCCTCGGCGCTGTCTTTTTCAAAATCACGGAACCACACCAGTTCAAAACGTGGGTGGACGCCTTCTACTTCACGGTGGTCACGCTCACGACAGTCGGCTATGGTGACTTCACACCGACACGGGTCGTGACAAAACTCTTCGTGATTGGATACATCTTCATCGGACTGGCTCTGATGGGAAGCTTCCTCGGAATCGTGGGCGAGGCCTTTCTTTCGGATGCACGCCGACCCGACGGACGCGGTCGAGATTCTGGAAGGTCCTCCTGACATGGTTGCTCCCCCCCATCGACCGGGAGGCGACCGAACGTGACCGGTGCTTCCGGTCGTGAGCGGTGGTGCACGGTCTCCTGAAACCCACCCGTCCACACGGGCTACCATGCATGCCACCGGCTCGAGCCTGTCCCAATCGTCCGATTCGACCCGACAGCGCCCAGTCGGAAAACTGGCATGGTGCATGCTACACTCCATGGCAGGCAGGCCCCGGTGGACCTGTTCAGATGAAACTCGAGCTTCCTCTGTTTCCTCGAATCATGAGGCCGACATGCGATTTCTGTCGATAGGAACCGGCGTAATTGGAACGACCTATGCGTGGCAACTGGCGCGGGCAGGCCACGATGTGACCCTCCTGGTCCGGCCGGGCCGTAAGGAAATGCTGCAAGCCTCGGGCATTCCGTTCACCTGTACCGACGGACGACACGGACGGCGGCTGGTCCAGGACGTGTTTCGACCGCAATTGACCGAAGTGCTGTCCCCGGAGAACGACTATGATTTCATCCTAGCGTCTCCGAGAACCGATCAACTGGAGGCTGTACTGCGGATGCTGGGCGAGTCGGGAGGGGGAGCACACATCGTGCTATTTTCAAACTTGTGGTTTGAACCCGAATACATCGAGCAGTACCTGGCACCCGATCGGTACCTGTTCGGATTCTCGTTCAACGTGGGTGGCGGTCGGCACGGTGTGGCCATCGACTGCACCATTTTTGGAAACCCGCTGGCAGCAACGATGATCGGGGAGAAGGATGGACGTCGAACCGATCGGCTTGCGGCGTTGCACCAGGCGCTGCGGGATGCGGGGATGAACCCCCGTATCCAGACTTCCATTCTTGCGTGGCTCTGGACGCACTACTCGGAGATGGCGTGCTTTATCGGCGGAATTTGCCAGGCAGGATCTGCCCAGGGCTTCGCTGCCGACCCTGAAATCATTCGTGAGTGCTTGCTGGCCATCCGAGAGACGCGGACGGTCTGTCGACTTCGAGGCGTCAAGCCGAGGCCTTCGGTGCCCCTGGTGGGTCTTCCCGTGGCATTGACCGTCCCTGTGGCCCGGTGGATTTTCCGACAGGAGTCGTTTCTCCGACTCATCGACGGCTATCGCACCACCACGTCGAGCGAAATGCACCGGATTTATCACGACGTGTTGTCCACGGGCCGAGAACTGGGCGCGGATCTGTCCCACTACGCCCGATTCCAACCTCACGTGGACCGGTACACCCGTGCCTGTCGGATGGCGCTTTGCAGTTGACCCGTCCCGCAGCATATGCGACCATCGCGCTCCTGAGCCCAAACGCAGGAGGTACGCATGAGCCCGGATCTCGACGTGACCGAACTCCAGGCGATGGTGAGGCGCGTGTTCCAACCCGGCCCGGACGATCGGTGTCTGGCCATCCTGGTGGATCTCCCGGACGAGGTGGTTCCGGACACGCCGGACTGGAAGGCGAGACGCACCATGGCAACCCAGTGGTGGAGACGCCTGGCCGAAGCACCGAACAAACTCGGCCTCGAGGCCGTGCAACTGGTCCACTTCCGAAACACCAGGGCCAACAACGCCGACCTACCCGAAGCTGGGTTCGTGCACGTGTCCGGAGCCCCCCCTGCGGCCATGGACCAAGTCCGAGGCCATGAGGTCACGTTTGCGAACCTGTTCGAGACCTGTCAGATCTTTCTCGCACCGACCCAGTTCTCTCTCACCGCTCCGCTGAAGCGGGCGGCGACCAGGTACCGGTTCCGTGCCGCCACCATGCCCGGGTTTTCCCAGGCCATGATCCCGGCGCTCCGCCTCGACTACGCACGCATCGCAAGTCGAGTGGACCGCCTGAAAGCCCTCCTGGACGACGCAATCCGGTGTGACCTGACATTTCGCGTCCACGACGACCTCTACCGACTGTCGCTGGACCTCCGACACCGCAAGGCTCATGCATCCAGTGGCGTGTTTCCGAATCCCGGCACGGCCGGCAACCTGCCGTCCGGCGAGGCCTACATCGTGCCATACGAAGGCGAACACGAGGGCGATCCGAGTCGGACCGCGGGGACTCTGCCTGTACAACTTGGCGAGGAAGTCATCCTCTACCGGGTGGAGGAAAACGTGGCGGTCCAGGTGCTCTCCCGGGGCACCCGGTCCGAGGAGGAAGCCCGAAAACTCGAGGAGGAACCGGCCTACGGAAACCTTGCGGAACTGGGCCTGGGCGTCCTGGGCGATTTCGGGCTCGAGCCGTCTGGAGAAATCCTGCTCGACGAAAAACTCGGCCTGCACATTGCATTCGGCCGCTCCGAACACTTTGGCGGGCGTGTCGGCCCGGACGCCTTTTCCCGACCGGACCGGGTTGTCCACATCGACCGTGTCTACGTCCCTTCCGTGCAGCCACGGGTGATCGTGGAGGAGGCCCACCTGGTTTCGAGCCAGGGCGCACCTCACCTTCTGATGGCTCGCGGCGAGTACCGCATCGACTTCAACGACCGGGAGCAGTTGCCCCGGTGAGGCACCGGGGCTGGAGGCGGACCCGGCCCAACCGCGACACAGCAGCAGCGCTCACACCGGACAGACCCCTTGCCTCTTCCCCCTGCAGGTGGTAGTCTGAACTACAATGCAGGCATCCATGGAGAGAAACAGGGGTCGTCTGCGAATATTCGGGCGACGAGGATCGTCTGGATGGCTGCAAGTCAAGCGGCTGCTGTGGCCGGTTGTTCGATCCATGTGCCGGCAGCTCAGCGTGGAACCAGAAACTCGAAGATGGGGAAATGGTATGAAGACATCAGGTCTCGTCACACGCATCCGGGGTTGGGTGTTGTTGGTAGCGGCCGTCGTGCTCGTGGCACCGTTTGCCGCGATGGCGGAAACGAGCCAGGAGGACATGGCCAAGGCGGAGGCCAAGTCGAGCGCGCAGGCGGTGCCTGAGCAGGGGCAAGCCTCGGAAGCGCAATCCGAAGCCCAGCCGGCGACGCCCAAGATCAACATCAACAAGGCGACGGCCAAGGAGTTGGAAGCCCTTCCAGGCATCGGACCTGCGCTCTCGAAGCGTATCGTGGAAGGCCGTCCCTACGAGACCATCGAGGACATCAAGAAGGTGAAGGGTATTGGGGAGAAGACATTCCAGAAAATCAAGGACAGGATCTGCGTCAAGTAGGCGTGGCGTCCATCTCCACCGGATCTAGGCCTCGAGTCCTTCCAGGATCGCTCGAGTGACTTCCTGGATTGGCTGCGTACCATCCACCTTCACGTACTTCGGCGCATTCGGATCCCCGGACGCTGCCATCTTCCCGTAGAACTCCGCCAACACCTCCGTCTGCGCATGGTAGGCCGCCAACCGCTTCCGCACCGTCTCTTCCTTGTCATCGTCCCGCTGGATCAACGGCTCCCCGGTCACGTCGTCCTTGCCCTCCACCTTGGGTGGATTGTACACCACGTGGTAGGTTCGACCTGACGCCAGGTGCACCCGCCGGCCCGACATTCGCTCCACAATCACATCGTCCGGGACCACAATCTCGACAATCGCATCAATGACCACACCGGCATCTCGAATCGCCTCCGCCTGCGCCAGGGTTCGAGGAAACCCGTCGAACAGAAACCCGTTGCGCGCGTCCGGTTCGGCAATCCGCTCCTTGACCAGACCGATGATGATGTCGTCGGAAACCAGGCCGCCGGCATCCATGACCGCCTTGGCCTTCAGGCCCAGCTCCGTTCCCGCCTTTACCGCTGCACGCAGCATGTCTCCGGTCGAAATCTGGGGAATCCCATACTTCTCACAGATGAACTTCGCCTGCGTGCCCTTGCCTGCCCCCGGTGGTCCCAGAAGAATCAGATTCATGCCTCACTCCTTTCCTCGTGGTGGTTGTGTCCGTGACGTCCCGCCTCCCTGATCGAGGCGAAGGCGTGCATAGTATCCGATCGTTCGGACAGACACAACTGTTTCGCCGCCTTTCCACCCACCTCCTTCCTGGACCCCCTCGGGCCGCGCGGCCGGGCTGCTTTGATGAGGGGTCAACCGCCCTCGAGGAGGCCAGTCCCGAGCCACAAAGAGATCAGCAAGGCTCAACCCGTTTCAGAGTTCAGGCTCTCAAACCGGAGATGACAGAAGGCTGCGAGGCAGAAGGGAAGTAGAATCCTCTTGACAGACCCACCGGGGTCCATCATATTAGGGCGTTTTGAAACGCCACGACCCGGGGACGGAGTGTCCCCCTTTCAGGTGCACTGAGCCACGGTGGTGCGCCGAGTCGAGGTCGCAGTTTCCAGGAACAGGCCTGTAACTCAAGGATGTTACAACTATGGTCAAGGTCAGATTGACGAGGATGGGAGCCAAAAAGGCGCCGTTCTACCGAGTGGTCGCCACCGACTCCCGCAACAAGCGCGATGGTCGCTTCATCGAGGTGCTGGGCTATTACGACCCGGCCAGGGAACCGGAGATCTTCCACATCAAGCACGATCGGCTCGAGTACTGGAAGTCGGTTGGCGCTCAGGTCTCCGACACTGTCACGTCGCTCATCAGGCGGGCACAGAAGCGAGCGCCGGTGACACCCGAAGGCTGACCTTCGCTCAAATGAGGCACTTGTGGAAGACCTGGTCGCCTACTTGGCGAAAGCGGTCGTGAGCCACCCGGACGAAGTGCAGGTCAGGGAAACCACGTCCGAGGAGGGGACGGTGGTGGAACTGCGAGTTCATCCGTCCGACATGGGGGTGGTCATCGGAAGGAAAGGACGAACTATCAACGCCTTCCGTACCCTTTTGGCTGCGGCCGCTCAGCAGCAGCAACGACAGGACGTGCGGCTGGAAGTCGTGGACTGAGCCATGTCCGACCAACGCGCGGTGGAAGTGGGCCGTGTCGCCCGGGCGCATGGGTTGCGCGGTGAGATTCGGGTTCGCGTGCACAATCCGGAGTCCACCATCCTGGACACCGTGGAGGTCGTGTGGCTCGAGTGTCCCGGCGAACCCAGGAAACGCCGCTCGATCGTCTCGCGTAGATACATCGGGCGGCACGTGGCACTCAAACTTGAGGGCGTGTCGGATCGGGACCATGCCGAGTCCCTGGTAGGAGCGCGGATTCTTGTCTCGAGGGACGAGCTGCCGGAACTTGAGGAGGACGAGTACTATCATGTCGACCTCCTGGGGTCGAGTGTACACGACGCCGAGGGGAAGTCGATCGGACGCATTGCTTCGATCTACGCTGCCGGTGCCCACGACGTATTTGTGGTGGAACGCGATGGGGGCGGAGAGCTTCTTGTGCCGGTGGTGACTCGATTCGTTCGAGACATCGACCTGGCGGCCCGGCGCGTCACCCTGGCGCCGCTGAGCGAGATCGAAGCCTTGATGAGCGATGGCGATGAGGTTTGATGTCATCACGCTGTTCCCGGAAATGGTCCGAGCGCCGTTTGGGTACAGCTTGATGGGCCGCGCCCTGGATCGTGGCCTGTTCGAACTTCACGTCCACGACCTGCGGGACTTTGCCGAAGGACGCCACCGGGTATGTGACGACTATCCTTTTGGCGGAGGAGAGGGCATGGTGCTGAAGGTCGAGCCCATCGCCCGGGCCATTGAAGCCGTTGTGGACCGCAACCTCGAACGGCGTGTTTGGCTCACTTCTCCCGGCGGTCGCCGCCTGGACCAGTCGCTGGCACGGTCCATGGCTCGACTCGATCAGATCGTTATCGTGTGTGGCCACTACGAGGGGGTGGACGAACGAGTGCGGCGCCACCTGGTAGATGGCGAGATATCGATAGGAGACTATGTATTGACCGGCGGCGAACTGGCCGCCTGCGTGATCGTCGATGCCGTCGCACGCCTGCTCCCCGGTGTGGTCGGGAGCCGCGCGTCGGTGGATGACGACTCGTTTGAAAACGGGTTGCTCGATCATCCCCAGTACACGCGCCCACGCGAGTACCGGGGCATGGTGGTTCCAGAAGTCTTGCTGTCCGGCGACCATGCACGGATCGCCCGGTGGCGGCGGCTCGAGGCGCTACGTCGCACGTGGCGGGACCGGCCCGACCTTCTGGAAAAAGCTCCGCTCTCCGACGCGGACCGCAGGGTCATCGCGCAGCTCGAGACCCGGAATGAACGCTCGAGCGGCGTTCATGCCGAGGAGAAGTCGGGAATGGAGAGCGACCGGGCCAGCGAATTTTGAGGACTTGCAGCGCCGAACTCGGCGCCGCTGCAACGGGTGTCACCTCTCGGAAAATCGGGAGGCAGGAGGACGGAATGAACGCGATCGTACAGCAGATAGAGCGGGAAAGCATCCCCGAGGACCGCGGACTGAACTTCCGCATTGGCGACACGGTCCGGGTGGCCGTGAAGGTCCGTGAGGGGGAAAAGGTTCGGATCCAGAACTTCGAGGGTGTGGTCATCCGGATCCGGAAGGGTCTCAATCGTACCACGTTCACAGTCCGGAAGGTTTCCTACGGTGTGGGCGTTGAGCGGATCTTCCCGCTCTACTCTCCGAACATCGAGTCGATCAAGGTCATCAGCAGGGCTCGAGTCCGCCGGGCGAAGCTTTACTTCCTCCGAAAGCGTTTCGGCCGGGCCGCCAAGCTGAAAGACGTCCGGTTCCGCTAAGGCCACGATGTCCTCCCAGCCGGCACTCCTGGACCACGATGTGGGGTGGTTGCCGCTCGAGCACAGGCTGCGCCGCCAGGGTTACCAGCGTGTCGCAGGTCTGGATGAGGCGGGGCGAGGCTGCCTCGCCGGCCCCGTCGTCGCAGCCGCCGTGGTGCTCCCCCCAGACGCGCGCCTCCCGGGAGTGGCCGATTCCAAGCGCCTTTCTCACGCCAGGCGTGAGGCTGCTTTGCTGGAGATTCAACGGGTCGCACTCGCCGTGGGGGTGGGAAGTGCCAGTGCGGCGGAAATCGACGAGCACAACATCCTGGGCGCCACCCGGATGGCCATGGCGCGGGCGGTGGCGCAGCTCGAGCCTCCTCCAGACTTCCTCTTGATTGACGGCAACTTCTCCATTCCGCTCCTCTTGCCTCAACGGTCCGTGGTCAAGGGGGACGCTCGTTGCCTCTCCATCGCAGCCGCATCGATCGTGGCCAAGGTGACTCGAGACCGCTGGATCATTGACGCGGCTGGTCGGTTCCCGGCCTACGGATTCGAGCGCCACAAGGGTTACGGCACCCGGGAGCACCTCGAAGCCTTGCGCGTGCACGGCCCATGCCCGATACACCGAAAAACATTCCGAGGTGTCCCGCTCCCCCCGGGAGAAGGTGCAAGGTCCCTCGAGCCGATGCCCAGGCACCAGAAGTAACCCGACCCGGCCCGGAGACTCCGACCATGGACGACCACCGCGACCATCGAAAAGAGATCGGGGCACTCGGAGAACGGCTGGTCGCAGAAGCCTTGGAAGCTCGAGGGTTTCGAATCCTCGCCCGCAACTTCCGGTGCAGGTGGGGCGAAATCGACCTCGTCGCCCGGAACGAGACCGCCCTCTGGTTCGTGGAGGTCAAGACCAGAACCTCCTCGACCCCCCCATGGCCGGTCTCATGGCGTCAACAGCAGCGCATCACGCGAACCGCTTACCGGTTCCTGGCGAACTACCTCGAGCGGGGCGGAGCCCCGCGGAGCGAGATCCAGTTCGTGGTCGCCGCCGTCTGCTTCCGCGGGAATACGCCGCACATCGACTGGATCGAGCAGGCGTTCGAAAGTACCTTCTGACCACAGGCCCCGGGGCGGGCAGCCGCTTCTCGAGGCCAGGAGCAAGCCGTGTCCGACGCGAAAACGACCCCCGGTATCCTCTACGTAGTCGCCACGCCCATCGGCAACCTCGAGGACATGAGCCCCCGGGCCACCCAGACCTTGACGCACGCCTCTCTGGTCGCTGCCGAGGATACCCGGACGGCCCGGCGCCTCCTCACGCGCTTCGATATCCGCACCCCGTTGACCAGCTACCACGAACACAACGAAACTCGCAGGGTCCCGCAACTCGTCCGTCGCCTTCTGGCCGGAGACGATGTGGCCATCGTGTCCGACGCGGGTACTCCCGCCATCTCGGATCCAGGGTTTCGCATCGTGCGCGCCGCCCTTGAGGCAGGGATCCGGGTCGTTCCCATCCCGGGACCCTGCGCCGCCATCGCTGCGCTCAGCGCCGCAGGACTTCCCACCGACCGGTTTCTCTTCCTCGGCTTCCTGCCTCCGCGCAAGGGACGCCGCCGCACCCTTCTCGAGTCGGTCCGTGCCGAACCCGGAACCCTGATCATGCACGAAAGCCCGCACCGTATCCTCGAAACCCTCCAGGACATCGACCAGGTATTGCCGGGTCGAGATCTCGTCCTGGCTCGAGAATTGACCAAGGTGCACGAGGAATTCCTGCGCGGCTCCCCCCGCTGGATCTCGGAACAGCTCTCAACAGATGGTGGCCGTCGGCTCAAGGGAGAAATGACCTTGCTCATCGCCGGTGCCGGACACCGCACGCAGCCATCCGCACCTGAATGCCCACCTCCAGATACCGGGATGAAGGCGCTGGCCCGCCACGTCGCCACCAGCATCAATGCCCCCACCCGGGAAGTCTACCAGGCCTTGCAACGACTCAAAGACACCAGGGGACGCGGACAACACGCCCTGAAACAGGGGAAAGACCCAACCTCGAGCGCTTGAATCAGCTCAAAACGTGCTGGACAAAGACACCCCATACCGGGCCTGGACCGTGTGCCCCTGAAGCACCCGGTAGGGAGACTCGAGCCGGTGGGGCAAGACGTACATCAGACCGCCCAGAGCATCCACCCTCAGGTACTGGAAAATCTGGTACTGAAGTCTCACGCGGAATCGGTAGGCCAGTCGGGACTCCTCGTTCACCACCACCCCGGCAGTGGGGGCCACTTCCTCACTCCCGTACAGATAACTCTCCGTGATCACGCTGGGCAGCAACGTCCCGGAAATCACCGTGGACTTCGACCAGTAGTGCGTCCCGAAGGCAAAATCCACCACGAACTTCGCGCCACTCCCGGGATCGTGAAACGGGATGAGTTCAACCCCCACCAGGGCATCGGTCTCGTCCGGAGGGGTCAACGTGTACGTCCCCGTCTGCCCTGTCGCATCCGTGTAGGTCGTATCGTAGGTCCCGTACCGATAGGTGCGAACCACCAGATAGGGATCGGACACGCCTATCCGCTTGCTGAACGAAGTCCCAAACATAAACCCAAACGAACCCGCCCCGGGTCCGCCCTGGTAAAAATTGCTCCCCGTGTTGATCACCGGGGCCAGCTCCACACGCCAGGTCACCAGGGAGGGGAACGCCGGATTCGCCGGTTTCCTCAACGATTCGAACGACCCCAGATCTGCCTCGTGGAATGGAGCATACCGGAGTCCCACGATCACATCATCGAGCCCACTCCAGGAGTAGCTCGGGGTGGAAGGAACCTGCGCGTTGGCAACATACTGGTTGTCAGTAGGATTCAGATGGATCGTCGACCCCACGTTGCAGTTCGGTCCACTTTGCAGAACATCGTCCCCAGAACCATAGGAGCACGGAAGCATGGCCGACACCTCCGCGTAGGAACGATACCCCGAGGTCACCATGGGGATTTCCGCGAACAGTTCCAGGCCCGGGGCTGCGCCAAACCTCACGTGGAAACGAGGCCCCCCCTCCCCTTGCCGGAACTTTCCCACCTGCACGGCATACTCGAACAGCCGACTCCGCTCCGCCATTCCGGAATAGGTCACGCCGATTTCGCCGTGAAGAAACCCCGGCACGTCCGTATCCCTGGCCGCCCGGGTAGTCTGGGGCACCAGAAGGACGGAGGCCAGCAGGAAGAGTAGGAGCACTTGTTTCGTGTCGAACATGGTTGGTCTATCCCCCGGACTTGCGAATCTCGAGTTCCTTCATTTTCACCTGGAGGCCCTTGCGGGACAGACCGAGCCGTTCGGCGGTCCGCGTGACGTTCCACCCTGCCTCGTTCAACGTTCTCACAATGAGATCCCGCTCGAGCTTCGACGTTTCCTCACGCACCAACTTCTTGAGCGATATGTTCTGTGGAAGCGGAGGCGGTGCCACCCGCCCGCCGGACCGGGCAGCACCCGCGTCCCCCCCTGTTCGTGTCTCGTCGCCCGATTCCGTGTCCCGCAACCCTTGCAGGAGTTCGATCGGCAGGTGCCGCATGCCGAGCATGGCCGATTCCGAGAACAGGATCATCCGCTCCATCACGTTCTCGAGTTCCCGAATGTTGCCCGGCCAGGGGTAACGCTGCAAGGCTTCCAGAAGCGTGGGGTCCACCCCGGCCACCGTTCGTCCGAGCTTACGATTGTACTTCCGGATGAAGTAGTCCACCAACAAGGGAATGTCGTCCGCGCGTTCACGGAGAGGTGGGAGCCAGATGGGGACCACGTTCAATCGGTAAAAGAGGTCCTCCCGGAACCGGCCCTGCTTCACGTCCTCGGAAAGATTCCGGTTGGTAGACGCGATCAACCGAACATCCACCTGCACGGTGGTGGTTCCCCCGACGCGCACGAACTGCTGCTCCTGCAGGCACCGAAGAAGTTTCACCTGGAGCGCCGGCTTGAGTTCACCCACTTCATCGAGGAAAAGCGTACCCTCGTGCGCCAGCTCCAATTTGCCCGGCTTGGCCGAAACCGCGCCGGTGAATGCCCCCCGCTCGTGCCCGAACAACTCGCTTTCCAGGAGTTGATCCGGGATCGCCGCACAGTTGATGTCCACGAAAGCCCGCGTCGACCGGCTCGACAGGTCGTGAATCGCCCGGGCGACCAGTTCCTTGCCCGTACCGGACTCTCCGGTGATCAGAACGGTGGAAGGCGAGTCCGCAACCCGCTCGATCGTATCGAATACATGCAGCATTTCCGGCGTCGAACCCACGATACCGAATCGCCCCGTGCTCGCGTCGCGATCCACGTAGGTCTCCATCGCCTCTTCGCGCTCGCGGATGGCGTTTTCCACCTGGGTCAGGAGTTCATCCATGTCACAGGGCTTGGAAATCAGGTTGTATGCCCCCTGCGACAGGGCCTCTATCGCCTTGTCTGCGGTGCCGTGCGCGGTCAAGATCAGAACCGGGACTCGAGGCAAGCCTCGAGGGGACCGTTCCACGACAAACTTGAGCACATCGAGCCCGTCTTGTTCTGAATCGGGCATCTTGAGATCGGTCAGCACCAGGTCCACGTCCTGTTCCTGGAACCTCTGCTTCGCCGATGGGGCGTCATCGGCCTCCACGATCTCATATCCCCGCCGCCGAAGGTGTGCCGCGATGACCCTTCTGACATTCACCTCGTCTTCCGCGAGCAGGATTCGCCGGGGTCGCGTCGAAGATTGGCTGTGGGACGACATGAGGCGTGACCTGTGCTCCCTACGAGACCAGCCCCGGTCAACGGGCTTGACGAGGCCGGCGATTCCAAGTAAGACGGATTATACTCAAAACCGCCTCCAGGAGTAAGGGGTTTTTGGCAAGGACGACCCCAGTGACGACATGTGGATAGACATCGCTGCCATCGTATTGCTGGTCATCTTCACCTTGTTGGGATACGCCCGAGGTCTGTTCTCTCAGGCATGGTCCCTGGGCTCGCTCATCGCCGCGTTCGTCGGCGCGCGCCCTCTCTACACCTTCCTTCATGGCCGCTTCGGACTGGGAAGCGACGACTCCCTCCTGGGCGCTTGGCTCGTCCAGCTCCTCGTCGGGGTCGCCCTCTATGTGGTGCTCCTGGTGCTGGGGTACTTGCTGGAAAAGGCCCTGGTCGAGCGGTTCAAGATCATCTCCGCCGGGAACCGGGTGCTGGGTGGACTTGTCGGGCTCGTCAAAGGAACCGCCGGCGTGGTCGTCGCGCTCTGGCTGATCGGCTTCATCGCGCTCATGAGTCCTTCCCGGAGCAGCCCATGGCGCGAACAACTGGCCCAGTCCCAGACCGCCACCTGGACGGCCCCCTACAACCCCCTCAACCTGTTCCTGTTGGCCCGTGTGCGACCCTACCTCCCCAGGTCTGCAACCGGGAGCAGCAGGGAGCCAGTGACGCCGCCCTCATCCGTGGCGGAACGCTCGAGCTTCAAGGCGCTGTTGAGCGACCAGGCGTTCCTGGAAGCGTATCGGGAACGGGCCTATTTCCAGATTCTCCTCAACCCATCGTTCCAGCGGCTGGTGCTCGACACCGAGTTGATGCAGCAATTGGAGCGTAGTCGACACTGACAGGAGTCTCCCCATGCGCCCTTTCCATCCAAGCTGGACCCTGTTGACCGCAGGCGTTCTCCTCGCGGCAATGCCCCGCACCGGCGAGGTCCGGGCAGAGCCGAAACCAGCCAAGGAATTCGCGCTGCCCGACCTGAACGGTCGCGTCCGGACCCTGTCGGAACAACGAGGGAAGGTCGTCGTGCTCACTTTCTGGGCCACCTGGTGCGGGCCGTGCCGAATCGAGCTGCCCCGGCTTCACGAGGTATACAAGCGACACAAGCGGGAGGCCTTCGAGGTCTACGCCATCAACGTGGACAACGCCTGGACCGTGGCCCTCGTCCCCGCGTTCGCCGAGCAGTTGAGACTGAGCTTTCCGGTGTTGTTGGACACCGACAACAAGGTAGCCATGGGCTACGACCCTCGAGGGGTGATCCCGTTTACGGTGGTGGTGGACCACGAAGGCCGCATACGGCACATGCATTCCGGCTACACTCCGGGCGACGAGGTCAAACTTGAGCGAGAGATCGTCAAATTGTTGCAGGCCGCCGAAGCTGCGCACACCAAGGAGCAAGAGGAGCCCGGAAGCGGGAAAAAGCCGGCGGCCGGGTAGGACGCCGAGGAATGTGCGTTCATCGACGAAACATGGAGAAGGTGCCATGAGCCTACGTCACTGTCTGTTGTTGCCTGTCATTGCTTCCCTCTGGTGCGCAGGGACGTCGTCCGCCGAAGTGCTGGCAATCAAGAGTGTTCAGGCTTCCTCGACTGCACCGGAAGAAGCCGGGATCTCATTTGCCCCGGAAAAGGCGGTGGATGGGAGAGTCAGCACTTACTGGGCCGAGGGGGAGGACAGCGCGGGCCTTGGAGACTGGATCCAGTTCAACTTCGGGAAGGAGGTGACCATTTCCCGTGTCGTGATCTACAGCGGCAACTGGGACAGCCACGAGTTCTTCCTTCGGCACAACCGGCTGAAGCGGATTCAACTCAAGTTTTCGGACCGTTCCAGCCAGCATTTCGATCTGGAGGACAAGATGGACCGGCAGGTCATCACATTGAGCAAGCCGGTCAAGACGCGCATGGTCCGCCTGGTCCTCAAGGAAGTCTATTCGGGGAGCACCTTCAACGTGACGTGCCTGGCGGAAATCCAGTTCCAGAACGATCGACCGGGGAAGGTTCTGGATCGGGTTCAGGCCACCGCCACATCGGCACTTCCGCCCGACAGCGCCGGCTCCTACGGGGCCGACAGGCTGGTCGACGGGGTGGAAGACTTGGTCTGGTGCGAAGGGAAGAAGAAAGGACCGGGCATCGGCGAGACCATCACCCTTCGTTGGACCGATCCCGTGCCGCTCAAGGAGATCGCCATCCTCAATGGGGTCGCCTACAGCGAGGAGACCTATCTCAAGAACAATCGCGTGTCCCGCCTCCGCGTCCAGGTGGGGGACACCCCGCCACGCGAAGTTGCGATCGACGACCGGTTCGGGGTCTACCAGACCATCCCCCTCGAGGGACTCACCGGGTCCCAACTCACCTTGACCGTGCTCGACGTGGTCCGCGGCACACGGTTCGACGACACCTGTATCTCGGAAATCCGGATCGTACCGGCCCGGTGACCTCTCCCTCAGGGCAACTCCAACTCGACGGCCGTGGAGATCGAGAACAGCCCATAGACCGTCCCATCCGCTCGAGTCAGTGCCCCATGGAAAGTCACCACCACACCGGTGTCGCGCCCGGATTTCCAGGCATATTCCCGTGACTCCCCCACCAGTGGGGACCACTCCATCGTGGCCTCGTCCGTCATCACCACCACACGTGCCGCACCAGGGCCGGAAGGTGCAGCCACACACTGCACGTACAGGGTTCCCGTCTCGTCCCCGACATACCACTGAATGGTCTCACCGGGCACCAGTTTCAGCCACTGGGCCGTCGGTGGCAACACACGGTCCACTCGAGCCCGCTGCTTGTCGAGGCCGACCGCGATGGACTCGGTCTGAAGCGAATGAGCGTCCACCCTTTTCTGCAACTCGACCAACTCCTGTTCCAGCCGCGCCACATCGCGCTCAAGACGCCCATGGCGACCGACCGCACACCCTGCCATGGCCGCGACCGCCACGACCACCGCCACCCAGGACCGGGCAAGACCTCCAACGCGCATCACCTACCTCCCATCACCCAGCCATCCCTCGAGCAGCCCCCCGCTTCCTCCACTCGTCGGTGGACGATACAAGGTCCAGCCCCGTTTGTCAGCCCGAAAGTCCGACCACCGGCCCGGAACTCTCCCCGCAACAGCGCAACGCCCCCTTGCAGCCCGAAACCACGCCCCCCATGAACCGCCCCGCCCAGCCGGACACGGAACCGTAGGCAACGCGCATCGCGATGTGCTATCATGAGAATCGGCACCGTCAGTGTGTCGTAGTTTCGATCCGGCACGCCGTGAATACACCGTCGGCTCGCCTCGCCGCACGCACGATGTGGCGTACCGGAATCCCGGAGTTCTGCTGAATGGCTAGGAGCATGAGCATGGTGAGACAGAAGGGCGTCGAGCGGTTGCTGCTGAGCTGGCTTCTCCTGGGGGTTGTGAGCGCGGCCGGCTGTTCCGGAGACGTCAGTCTCGGCCACGCGGAGTGGACCGACTCTTTCCTCCAGTCGGCCTCCCTGTCCGTGGACGTGCTGTTCGTGGTAGACAACTCGCTCAGCATGCAAGGACCGGGCCAGGAGCACGAACGGGTCGTGGAGGCGTTCGAAGATTTCGTCGCCAACCTGAGCGAGAACAAATCGAATTTCCACATTGGAATCACCACCACCGACCTGGACCAGGATCTGGACAACGGCGGGACCAAGGGGCGCCTGAAGGAGTTCTCCGAGACCCAACGGCAGGAAGCGTGTGCCGCCGAACCCGATGCCGAGTCCCGCGACGCCTGCCTTTCGGAACTCGAGCCCTACGTGGGCCACCGATACATCACCTCGGACATGCCCCCTTCCGTCTACCAGGCCATCTTCCAGGAGATGGTCTACAACCTCGGGGAAGGGAGCGGATGGGAAAAAGGCCTGTGGGCCGCAAAGCTTGCCCTCTACCCCCAAAGCGAAGGCGGAAACGGCGACACCTGGAATGCGGGGTTCATGCGCGACGACGCCAAGCTCGCCATCATCTTCATCAGCGACGAGGACGACTGCTCCGACGAAGGCAACCCGCTCGAGGGCGAAGAGCAGGCCGAATGCTACACCCATGCAGACCAACTGAGACCCGTCTTCGAGTATGTGGCCGACTACCAGGCACTCAAAATCCACGATGACGACATCATCCTCTCCGCCATCGTCGGTCCCCAGGGCGAAAGCAACGACACCGAATGCGGCGCCAATACTTCCGCCGGCACCCGCTACATCAACGCAGTCCAGGCGTTCGATGGCGTCGTCGGCAACATCTGCGAAACCAACTTCTCCGGCATCCTCGGAGAAATGGGGCTCAGCGCCGCCGGCATCCGAACTCATTTCGTCCTTTCACGAATTCCCGACCCAGAAACCATCCGGGTCAGCGTCAACGGCCGGGACATGCCCGCTTCCGAAGGCTGGGCCTACGACGCGGTAAGCAATGCCGTCGATTTCTTTGGCGACGGGATCCCGCCCAGGGACTCCACCATCGTCATCAGCTATCGACTCGGCTGACGCCCCCTTCCATCCTCCTCCGCACCCCGCCGCTCACTCGCCCGACGACCTGCCATCTCCCCCCACGATCACCGGACCAGGCACTCATGGCCCCGCGTGGCTTGCCCGCCACCCAACAATTCGAGCGGTGTGGAAGAACCTGGAACCCGTTCTCGAGTGAAGAAAAAAATACCCCTCTCCGCCCGAACCGACCGGAAAAGGAGCCAGGCTAACCCCCAACGAACAGGTGGGCTTCATTTTACCACTTCTGGCTTCCCTTCCTTGAAGGGCGTGCGCTCCATGGCAAGGGACGAATCCCATGGGAGTTATCAAAGGAGTTAGTGGTACTCCAACCGTATCGGACCCGTGCGAAGAGGGTCGAGGTCAGCATACCGGTTCTTTCCCGATGTTGCAAGCGAATAAGGGGGAGGCGCGTGGCGGAAACGGGTTCGAGTGCGGCCCGAGTTATCCACAGCTGTGGATAACTCGGAAACTGACCGAATCCACGACACAATCGGAATGCTTCGACCGTAACCCGTTGAAATTACGCAATTATCACGCAAGAACGCGCACCTTCCACACGACGCCTCAATTGAGAATTCGTTAGCCATGACCAAGGATTGGGCACGTTATCCACAACCTTGTCCACACCCCCTGTGGGCAGATTTCCCCCGGGCACGCCGACCGGGGAAATTGAAGTTGACACCTCATGCCGAGTCATTATATGACTAGCAGGCGAAGGCCAAGGGAAGTCATTCATGGACGTGACGCAAGGAGTGGCTGCTGAGCTTGACAACGTGACGCAGCCTTGTCCCGTCTAGGCACACGAAGCATGGGGTAGGTCAGGATGAGCAGGAACAGGGTTTGCCGGGCGTTGTTTTTGACCGTGGTCCTTGCGGGGATCGTTCTGGTAGCTGGGTGCAAGAAGCGAGTGGACGAAACACCGGTCCCGACGCCGCCTCCGGAGCCTATCTCGATCTCTTCAGTGGATCCGAGCAGTGGGCATGCGGACAAGAGCACCGAGGTTGTGATCACGGGGAAGGGTTTCAAGGAAGGCGCGACGGTGTCGATCGGGGACACTCCTGCGACGGGGGTGCAGTACGAGTCGGCGACCACGATTCGGGCCACGGTGCCGGCCGGACTTGCGGTGGGTGCTCATGATGTGAAGGTGACGATTCCCGAAGGTCGTTCTGCGCTGTTGAAGGGGGGGTTCCTGGTGTTGCAGGCCGTTCCGCCCGAACCCGAGGTTCCCGAGTGTGAGATCGAGCGGGTATACTTTGATTTCGACGTGGCCACGTTGTCGGATGAAGCGCGTTTGACGCTTCAGCGGGATGCCGAGTGTCTGAAGCAGAAGAAGGCGGTCCGAATCGAAGTGGAGGGGCATGCGGACGAACGTGGGAGTACGGACTACAACCTGGCGCTTGGGCAGCGTCGAGCGGACGAAGTTCGGAATTATCTCTACCAACTCGGGATCAAGAACATCACAACCATCAGCTACGGCGAGGAGAAGCCGCTGGATCCAGCCAGCAACGAGTATGCCTGGAGCAAGAATCGCCGGGCGGAGATCAACATCCTCGAGTAGTGGATGAAACCCTGTATGCTCTCTCGCCTGCGATCAGCAGCGTTGTCCGGCCACGGAGCAACCTCCAGGCGGCTCCTCCGGTGGGGGAACCGTGGGGTGCTCGTGGGGATCGCCCTTGCGAGTGTCGGCTGTGTAATCGATCGGACCGGGCAAAGCGCCTCGCTCACGCTCCAGCAAGATCTCGCCCTCACGCACACGCAAGTTCAGGCGCTTCAACGCCGGGTGGACGACGAATTGTCGCGCACCAGTGCGCGGCTGGTTGAGGCGGAGGAGACCGCGCAGTTGAGCCGGCGCAACCTGGCCGATTCCGGGGCGCTTCTCACGACCATGGTCACGGAACTTCAGGCGTTGCGCGGCACGTTCGAGGAGTTCAGCCACCAGGTTGAGGAGGGGGACGAGCGCCTGGAGCGATTTCAGGCGGACATTGATTTCCGCCTGGAGGAGTTTGAGAAGCGTCTGGCAGCCACCGAGGCGGCCCTGGCCTACCTGGGGCTTCCAGCCCAACTTCCCGCTTCCGGCGACGGGGCAGGGAACGGGGCTGAACCATCTGCGTCGAGTCCCTCGTCAAATGCCGACGACGCCATTGGCGCCGAGGAGACGCTGGCGCGGGCGCGGAAGTATTTCGAAGCGGGAGAGTACCGGGTCACCCAGGCGTTCTTGAAAGAGTTCGACCAGAGGTTCCCTGACGATCCTCGTCGGGAGGAAGCCTTTTTCCTGCTCGGAGAGAGCTACTACCGGGACGGGCAGCCCATGCAGGCCATCCAGGCATACCAGGCGCTGATTGATGCATTTCCCACCAGTGACCGGATTCCCTTGGTGATGCTTCGACAGGGAGAGGCATTGCGGGCCATGGGCGAGGATGAAGATGCTCGGGTTTTCTTTGCCGAACTCGTCAGAGTCTACCCCGGCACAGACGCCGCCGCCAAGGCAAAGGCCTACCTGGATCAGTCGGGTCCCTAGCAATCCCGTGGAAGGGCGACACCGAGTACCCGGTATTTCCCCGGTGTTCGGCCGTGCCCGTCCATCATCGACCTGGCGCAGGGGTCTGCCGTCTCGACGCCCCCTGGACAGGGAGGAACGTTCAAGGAGGTTGCCGATGTCCTCTTCCAGACTCGTCGCTGCCCTCGGTGCACTCTGTCTCCTGGTGGCCCTACCCGGATGTCGTCGAGTGGAAACCGATACTCAGCGCCCCGGCGCCGGCTTGACCCTTGTCTACTCTGCCAACATCATGGGGGAGATCGAGCCGTGCGGTTGACCCAGCAATCCCCTTGGCGGTCTTGCCAAGCGAACCACGGTCGTGAGGGAGCAAACCGGGCCCGACGCCCCCCGGCCCGCCATCGTCGTCGATGCCGGCGACCTGCTGGCTCCCTATGCCAACCTGTTGGCCGGCGACAAGGAACAGCGACGCATGAAAGCCGAACTGATCCTCGAGACGCTGGCCAAGACACGTATCGACGCCCTCACCGTGGGTCGGCCGGATTTCGCCTTTGGCGTCGACTTCCTGGTGCGGAGCGCCCGCGCCTGGGGGCTTCCCTATGTGTGCGCCAACCTGCGGGACCGCGAGAGCGGGGAACTCATCTTCCCGGCCTCCACCCTCCTTCAGGCAGGTTCTCTTCGCGTGGGCGTCCTCGGCATCGTGGGCACCGGTTTCATTGCCCCCGGACTGGAGGTTGTGGACCCCATCTCAGCTGCACGAGAGGCCGTCGACGACCTACGGACTCGAGGCGCGGACTTGGTGGTGGCCCTTGCCAACCAGTCCGCCCCGGACAACGACCGGCTGGCAAGAAAGGTGAAAGGGATCGACATCATCGTGGCCGGGTCGTCTCATCGCAAACTCGATCCACCTCTCGTGGAGGCTGACACGTTGATTCTGGAACCGGGCAGCAAGGGCAAGTATCTGGGGGTGCTGGAACTCTATCTCCACGAAGGGGCTCACGGCTTTACCGACATGCAGGAACGGCGGAGAAAGCAGGAGCGGGCCGAACGATTCCGCCACCGGATCACGGCCGTGCAAGCGCGCCTCAAGGAAACCACCGACCCACGGGAGCAGCGACGCCTTCAACATCGACTCGACCTGTTCGAAAAAGCCATTCGAGAGGCGGAGGCAGAGGAAGCGCAGCCTGACGGTACGCATCGATTCATCAACCGTATCGTCCCTCTTGCCAGGACCATTCCGGACGACCCGGAAGTAGCACGTCTGGTGAACGCTGCCCTTCAACGGATGAGTCGAGCGACCCGGGGAACGGTGGGGGAATCCGGGACGACCGCCTCCCCGTCGCCGTTCGTGGGAGCCGACGCCTGCGCCGATTGCCACGAACTCGAGTACGCGCAATGGAAGGAAACGCCCCACGCCGGAGCCTATCAGGCGCTCGAGGCCCGACACCGACAGCTCGACTATCAGTGTTTTGGCTGCCACGTCACCGGACACGACCAACCTGGAGGCCCTTCGAGTCCCCTGTCGGTCGGATTCCTGCGAGACGTGCAGTGCGAAGCCTGCCATGGGCCCCGGAAAGCACACGTCGAGGCCTCTGGAAAAACACAGCCTCCTCCTCCGGTCGATGAAGCCTTGTGCCGCCGTTGCCATACCGAAGAGCAGACGCGCGGCCAGTTCGATTTCGTCACCTATCTGCCTCGGGTGGATCATTCATCCGCGCGTCGGGCGGGGACCCCGACGATTGCACCGGAGGTATCGCCTGCGTCACCGGGTCAAGGGAGTGTTCCGTGATGTCTCGACCATGGATACTCGGCATTGAAACCTCGTGCGACGACACCGCCGCCGCTGTGATGGATCCGGATGGGACCGTCCGGGGTGATGTGGTCTCCAGCCAGGACAGCCTCCACCAGGACTTTGGGGGCGTCGTTCCGGAACTTGCCTCCCGGGAACACCTTGCCCATATTCGGAGCACCGTGAACCAGGCTCTCGAGCAGGCCGGCACGCCGCTGTCCCGTATGGACGGGATTGCCGTGACCGTGGGTCCCGGCCTGGTCGGTTCCCTTTTGGTCGGCGTCTCGTTCGCCCGGGCCCTGGGCCTGGTCATCGGCAAGCCCGTGCTGGGCATCAATCACCTCGAAGGTCACATGTTTGCGCCGTTCGTGGGCCGGGAGGATCCCGAGTATCCCTTTCTCTCCCTGGTGGTTTCCGGTGGCCACACCAGCCTCTACCTCGTTCACGACCTGGGACGCTACCACCGGCTCGGCACCACACGAGACGACGCGGCGGGCGAAGCGTTCGACAAGGTGGCCAAACTCCTCGGCCTCGGGTACCCGGGGGGCGCGCGCATCGACCGACTGGCCCGCGAAGGAGACCCGGACGCCATTCCCTTCCCTCGAGCCATGCTCACCAAGGGCGGATTCGACTTTTCCTTCAGTGGTCTCAAGACCGCGGTCCTCTACCACTTGCAGGAGGCCGCTGCGGATGTGAACCCCGCCGACGTGGCAGCCTCCTTCCAGGCCGCCGTGGTGGACGTACTCGTGGCAAAAACCCTCGCCGCCGCCCGAAAGCACCGGATCACGCGCCTGGTGGTGTCCGGAGGGGTCGCAGCAAACTCCGCCCTTCGCACCAGGCTTGAAACCGCATGTGACGACCAGGGCCTGAGCCTCTACCTGCCATCGCCACGGCTCTGCACGGACAACGGTGCCATGATCGCATGGGTCGGTCGGCAGCGACTCCGCCGAGACAAGGCACCTTCCGGGGAACGGCTGTGCGTGAAACCCAGGCTCTCCTTGTAGGACCTTTGCACCGGGAGAAACCAAACCACGTCTCCTTCCCGACCCGTACCAGGTGCGGTCGCCCCGGGTCCGGTCTCGAGGGGGGAACAGAGGAGCAAGAGTACGATGCCCAACAGGAGGAAGCGCCGCAACCGCCAGGCTCGATCCACGAGCCGACCCAGGCCCCGACGAGGAAGCATACATCCCCGGGACCTCCTGGCTCACCTCAAGCTCAGCCCGCGGCAGTCCATGGGGCAGAATTTCCTGGTTCGCGGGGAAACGGCCCGGGACATCGTGGCGGGCGCCGGGATTGAGGCAGGCCAGCACGTTCTCGAGGTTGGACCCGGTCTCGGTGCTTTGACCTGGGCGCTTCGGCAAGCAGGAGCAGAGGTTGTGGCGGTGGAGAAAGACCGTGGACTGGCAGCGTTCCTGGCCGAACAGTACCGCGACGATCCAGGGGTCCAAGTGGTTCAGGCCGACATCCTCGAGTGGGATCTCCAGGGTCTGACCGAACTGGCTGACGACTGGTTGGTGGTCGCCAACCTCCCGTACAACGTGGCCCTCCCCATCCTCTTCCGACTCCTTGATTCTCCGCTGCGGCCTCGAGCCCTGCACCTGATGGTGCAGCGGGAGGTGGGGGAGCGCATGCTCGCCCGGGCTGGGACCTCGGCCTATGGTGTCCTCACCCTTCGCCTCGGCCTCCTCGCCACGGTCACCCCACTCGTCCATGTGCCGCCCGAAGCGTTTTACCCGTCACCCAAGGTCCACTCCATGGTGGTCAAAGTCGTCCCCAGGAGCACCCCCCCGTGCGATACTGGACCACTGGACGCCCTCCACCGCCTTGTCAAGGCCGCATTCGCCAGCCGCCGGAAGACACTCAGAAACGCCTTGACTGCTGCGTCCTTTCCCGGCGACACCGTGGACCGTGCCCTCGCCACCGCGGGCATCGACGGAAACCGCAGGGGAGAAACCCTTACCCTGGAAGAATATTGCAGACTCAACCGCGCGCTCGCCCGGGCCGGATGACTGCCCCGGTCCCAGGTCGACGCCCCCCTCTCCCCGGGCGCGTTTCCGGTGGACAGGACTCTTCCCGTTGTGTTACCTTTCCCCGGCGACTGGATGGCCAAACGGATCGAGTCCGTGGGTCGACGGGCGGCGCGTCCTCGATCCCTTGTTTCCAACCACCACGCAAAAGAGCCGGCCGGCATGCTCGCGGAACTCCGCGTACAGAACTTCGTGCTCATCGACCACCTTGCCATGTCTCTGGGTCCGGGCCTCAATGTGCTTTCCGGCGAGACGGGTGCAGGCAAGTCCATCGTGTTGAGTGCCCTCAACCTGCTGATGGGCAGCCGCGCGTCAAGCGACCTGGTGCGCGAAGGCGCATCAGAAGCTCGAGTCGAGGGGTTGTTCTGGGTCGACGACGAACCCTGGGTGGCCGAGGCGCTCGAGCGAGTCGGGCTGGAGCCGACCAGCGAGTTGTGGATTCGCCGGGTGATTCCCCGCTCCGGGCGTGGGCGAGCCTACCTCAACGGGGGCCCGGTGCCGCTCACCATCTTGCGCACGCTGGCTCGAGCGCTCACCGACGTGTCGAGCCAAAACGAGCACCAGGTGCTACTCGATCCCTCGTCGCACCTCGACATGTTGGATGGTTTTGCCGGCCACGCTGCGCTTCTCGAGGCCATGGCGACCGCTGCCACGGCTCTTCAGCAGGCGTTCAGCGCCCTGGCCACCCTGGAAGCTCGCCGGAACGACCGGGTGAACCAGGAGGAGTTCCTCCGGTATCAACTGGCCGAGCTGGAGCGTATCGCTCCTGTTGAAGGAGAGGATGAAGCCCTGGAACTGGAACGGAAGCGGCTGACTCATGCAGAGAAACTTCACGAGCATGCTCGAGCCGTGGAGGAAGCGCTGTACGCCGGCCGGGGCGCGGTGGTGGACGTGGTGTCGGGCGCCATTGGCAGGCTCAAGGAGATGGCGCGTATCGATCCCGAACTGGCCGGGCAGGTGGAGGTCCTGGAAGGGGTTCTCTACACGGTGGAGGATGTGGCCCGGGTGGCGGGTGCCTATGCGCGGGAGGTCCGATTCGACCCAGGGCGGTTGGAGGAAGTCAACCATCGCCTGGCCGAACTGGGGAGGTTGAAGCGCAAGTACCGGACCGACCTGGCCGGCCTGGTCGCCCGGCGGACCGAGCTACGGGCCGAACTCGAAACGCTCGAGTCTTTTGAGGACCACCTCGCAGCAGCGGAGCAGGAAGTTCAACGACGGTGGAAAGATGCTGTCCAAGCTGCCGGTGTCCTGTCCCGGTCTCGACACGGCGCAGCAAGAAGGCTGGAGCAGGCGGTGGAAAACGAGTTACAATCCCTGGGTATGCCTCGAGCTCGGTTCAGCGTCCGGGTGGAAGAACGTGAGCCCCTTGGTGACGCACCAACCCCGGCGCACCCGCCGGGTCGGTCCGGCAACGACCGCGTCGTGTTCTACTTCTCGGCCAACGTGGGGGAACCTCCGCGCCCATTGTCCAAGGTGGCCTCCGGGGGCGAACTCAGTCGCGTGTCGCTGGCCCTGAAGCGGGTGCTGGCCGGGGTCGGCGACGTGGGCACGTTCCTGTTCGACGAGGTCGACGCCGGCGTTGGTGGGGCGGTTGCGGAGGTCATTGGGCGCAAGCTACGGGACATCTCCACGCACCGACAACTGATCTGTATCACGCACCTCCCCCAGGTCGCCGCGTTCGCCGACCGGCACTTCGTGGTGCGCAAGGAAGTCGTGGAGGGTCGGACGCGATCCACTGTAACCCTGCTCGACGCAGATGCCCGTGTGGAGGAGATCGCCCGGATGCTGGGTGGGATCGAGCTTACCGAGCGCACGTTGGCTCATGCCCGGGAGATGGTTGCCCTGTGTGCCGCGTATGGCGGTGCGCGGTCGTGAGGAGTGGTGATGGCTAGGATGAGGATTACGTCGTGTGGGATCACCGACCTTGGGCGAAAGCGGACCAACAACGAGGACAACTACCTCATCAATGATGAGCTTGGGTTGTACCTCGTGGCCGACGGCATGGGAGGACATGCCGGAGGAGAGTTCGCCAGTCAGATCGCGGTGAACACGGTCGAGGAAGTCTTCGCCAATCTGGGCGCAGCAACCATTCCTCCGGCTCTGGTGGATGAGATCACCCCCGACGACCTGACACGGGAGCGGCTGGAGTATGCCATCCGTCTTGCGGGGCGTCGGATCTACGAGAAGGCGCTGGACGAACCCGAATATCGGGGCATGGGCACGACGGCGCTGGCCTTGTACGCACAGAAGGACAAGGCATTCATCTCCCACGTGGGGGATTCGAGGGGATACCGGTTGCGAGGCGAGACCATCGAGCAGTTGACCGAGGATCATTCTCTGGTGAATGAGCAGATCAAGGCCGGGCTCATTACCCCGGAGACAGCCAAGACGCACCGATTGAAGAACATCATTACCCGTTCGTTGGGCTACCAGGAAGAGGTGGAGGTGGACACCAGGATCGAGCAACTGGTGGAGGGGGACATTTTCCTTCTTTGCTCCGACGGTCTGTCCAACATGGTGGAAGAGGATGAGATGCTCGAAATCCTCACCCGTTGCCACTTCCAGGAGGCGCCGTGGCGCCTCGTGGAGATGGCCAACGACCGCGGAGGAGATGACAACATCACCGTGGTACTGACCCGGATCGATCGAGTTGGGAGTTGACCCTCCCCGGTTCTCGAGGTCGTTCTGTGTGGAGCGACGAGGGACGCGGGCGAGACAGGGATGGGTGGTTCACGATGCAAGTAACGTGTCCGAAGTGCAAGACGCTGCTGGAGATTCCTCCTTATGCGCGAGACTGTGAGACGCTCCCGCTGGAGTGTGGCGCATGTCACCACCGTTTCACGTTGAAGCTGAACCGTCCTTCCCTGAAGGTGCGAGACGAAAACGGCCGTCTGGTGGCGCCCCGGGACGACCAGATGATGATCATTTCGGACCATGTCGGCGACGAGATGTCGGTCCGTCTTGCCGAGAGTGAACAGATCGAGGGATACCGGATTGAATCCGTGCTTGGTCCCATCTCCAGCCTCAGCCCCCTTTCTGCGAGTGCCGAGGAGCGGGAGGACGTGTTTCTGAGCGTGGTGGCCCGGGCTCAGAACGATCTGCGCGAGCGTGCGCGCCAACTGGGTGCCAACGGAGTGGTGGGTATCCAGGTGGACTCGGTCGGTGACGAAGATGCCCCGGCCCTCCGGATACATGGCACCGCCGTCTGGTTGGTTCCCGAGTAGGGCGCTTTCCCACATTTATCTTGCAATGGCGCATGGCCTGTGCTATGTGTGTCGCGCTTCGGGTCCGGTAGGGTCCGACGAAAACACACGTGTGTCCTGGCGTCAATGGTCTCCTTTCTGGGAGTGAGGCGCCTGGAACTGGGACATGCGGCGGAACAACCAGAATCCAATGTAAGGAAAAGCACATGGGAGCAGTATCGATTCGAGCCCTCTTGGAGGCGGGTGTTCACTTCGGCCATCAGACGCGACGTTGGAACCCCAAGATGAAGCCCTACATTTTCGGGGCGCGCAATGGCATCTACATCGTGGATCTTCAGAAGACCGCGCGGATGTTTGATGAAGCCTACCGTTTCGTGGTCCGCAAGGTCGCGCAGGGCGGCAACGTGCTTTTCGTGGGAACCAAGAAACAGGCCCAGGAGATCGTGCGCCAGGAAGCGGAGCGGTGTGGCATGTTCTACGTCAACAACCGCTGGCTTGGGGGCACCCTGACCAATTTCCGTACCATCAAGGCCTCCATCGATCGACTCAACAAACTCGAGTCCATGAAGGAGGAGGGAAAGTTCAGCTATCTCACCAAGAAGGAGGTGCTGACGCTCGAGCGTGAGATCGCGAAGTTGAATCGGTCCCTGGGCGGCATCAAGGAGATGCCCGGGCTCCCCCAGATCGTTTTTGTCATCGACGTGCGGAAGGAAAAGATCGCGGTCGCCGAGGCCAAGCGCCTCAAGATTCCCATTGTCGCTGTCGTGGACACCAACTGCGACCCGGATGGAATCGACTACGTCATCCCCGGCAACGATGACGCCCTCAAGGCCATCCAGCTCTTTGCGAGCAAGATTGCCGACGCCGTGCTCGAGGGCAAGCATATTGGCAAGGATGCCAAGGACGAGGCCATTGCCGAGGCGGTCTCGCTTCCGGACACCGACAACGTGGAAGTGGTGGTCCGCAAGGTCACCGAAACCGAGGCCGAGGCTGCAGCAGCCAGCGCCACGCCTTCCGGCGATGTGACCACGACCGACGAACCGGCGGCGCCGGAACAGGCCGAACCCGCACCGGCCACCGAACCCGCAGCAATGCCGACCGAGCCCTGAGCGGCGCTCGAGGCGACCGGACCATCACGAGGCGGTCCCAGGCAAGACCGGATCGTCTCGATTTCGATCATTCAACGACTCATCGACTCCCGCCCATGTTGCGGGAGCGAGCCAGATGGAGAAGGGATCATGACCGACATCACAGCCGCCCAGGTCAAAGCACTGAGAGAACGAACCGGGTCCGGCTTCATGGACTGCAAGAAGGCGCTCGTCGCCACCGACGGAGACATCGACAAGGCGATCGAATTCCTGCGCAAGAAGGGCCTGGCGGACGCTGGCAAGCGCATGGGGCGCATTGCGTCCGAGGGAACTGTTCACGCCTACATTCACGGCGAAGGCCGTATCGGTGTGCTGGTCGAGGTCAACTGTGAGACCGATTTCGTGGCCAGGACCGACGACTTCCGAACCCTGGTCAAGGACGTGGCCATGCACATCGCCGCGACCAATCCTCTGTATGTCCGGCGTGAGGACGTACCCGAGTCTGTACTGGCCAAGGAGCGGGAAATCTACGCAGCGCAGGCCCGCGAAACCGGAAAGCCCGAGAAGGTCATCGACCGGATCGTCACCGGCCGCCTCGAGAAGTACTTCAAGGAGAACTGCTTGCTCGAGCAGCCGTTTGTGAAAGATCCGGACAAGACCGTGCTCGACTACGTGAAGGAAACCATCGCCAAGACCGGCGAAAACATTTCGGTAAGACGATTCGTTCGATACCAGCTCGGCGAAGGACTGGCCAAGCGTGCCGACGATTTCGCGGCCGAGGTCGCAGCTCAGGCCGGAGCCCAGTCCTGAACCGCCCCACAGGCCAGCTCGAGGTGCCAGGTGTCCGAAGAAGACCACCCAGATCGTCCGGTGTACCGTCGCGTGCTTCTCAAGCTGAGCGGCGAGGCCCTGGTCGGTGACGAGAAGTTCGGGATTCACACGGACGTGATCGACCAGATCGCGGCCGAGATCAACGATGTACATCGCCTGGGCACGCAAATCGCCATCGTCATCGGGGGCGGCAACATCTTTCGCGGCGTCGCAGCGTCCGCGCAAGGGATGGATCGAGCCCAGGCGGACTACATGGGTATGCTCGCCACGGTCATCAACGCACTCGCCCTGCAGGACGCTCTGGAGAAACTCGGGTGCTATACTCGAGTCATGTCTGCCATCGGCATGCGGCAGATTGCCGAGCCTTACATACGTCGCCGGGCCATCCGTCACCTTGAGAAGGGGCGGGTGGTGATCTTTGCCGGCGGAACCGGGAACCCCTACTTCTCGACCGACACCGCAGCGGCCTTGCGGGCGATGGAGGTCCACGCGGAGGTCATTCTCAAGGCGACCAAGGTCGATGGGGTGTATGATTCGGATCCGGTGCACAATCCGGACGCGGTCATGTTCCGGGAGGTGTCCTACCTGGAGGTGCTTCGTCGGAGTCTCAAGGTCATGGACACCACGGCGATCGGTCTGTGCATGGACAACGACCTACCCATCATCGTTTTCAACCTGTCTCGAGCAGGGAACATTCGAAAGGTACTGACGGGAGAACGGATAGGAACAGTGGTCCGAGCAGCAGGAGGTCATGGTGGCACAGGATGAAATACTGGACGAAGCCAGAGCAGACATGCAGAAAGTGGTGGAGGTGTTCCGAAAGCGCCTCAGCCACATTCGTACCGGCCGGGCTTCGGTCTCGTTGCTGGATGGAATTCGCGTTGACTACTATGGGACCCCGACTCCTTTGAACCAGGTGGCCTCCTTGGCCGCCCCCGAAGCACGGCTGATCACCATCAGCCCGTGGGAAAAGAGCATGCTGGGGCCCATCGAAAAGGAGATCCTCAAGAGCGACCTGGGCTTGACGCCTCAAAACGATGGGAAAATCATCCGGATTCCCATTCCCGAATTGACCGGAGAACGACGAAAGGAACTCGTCCGCCTCGTCAACAAGGAAGGGGAAGCCGGCAAGGTGGCCATTCGTAACACGCGGCGGGAGTACAACGAGACCATCAAGATGCTGGAGAAGGAAAAGGAGATCTCCGAGGACGAGTCGCGCCGCCTTCAGGCCAAGATCCAGGAGATCACCGACGAGTACATCAAGAAACTGGGGGAGGTGGTCGAGGCCAAGCGGCAGGAGATCGAGGAGATCTGACCCTGCTGATTCAACGGCACCAGAGCCGGGCCGCCGCGCCCTGTGAGGACCCGGCATGCCCACTCGAGGCCGGCCACACGCCGGGTGAATGTCCGCACACGGCCCCCTTCCGGGACGACTGTTCGGGCCAACGCCATCATCATCCGATCCCGGCGGCAGTCCGCGACGTGGAAGAACAGGTCGCCCCGGGTCGTCCCCCTCCACCGGGAATGTGCCAGGAGGTGCGCAAGGCAGCATGATTACGCGCGTGTTGACAGCGATCGTCGCACTGGCCGTGGTGCTTCCCGTCATCGTGTGGGGGGGCTTCTGGGGGCTGACCGGCCTTGTCGCACTGGTCATGCTCATCGGCCTGCAGGAATTCTCCCGGCTCATTCCGGTCCAACGCACCAGGTTCGTCCAGTACTTCGACCTGGTGGCCGGAATGCTCCTCTATGCAGCCGTCCTTTTCGCCGGGGACGCTCTTCCTCTTGCCCTCGGACTCGTCGTCCTCGCACTGTTCTTCGTCCACCTGTTCGCGTTTCGGGACATCGAGTCCGCCGGCCCCGCCTGGATGGGCAGTCTTTCCGCGGTGTTCTACCTCCCTCTCCTCCTCGCGTTCCTGCCCCTCATTCGCCTCGAGAAGTTCGGCCTCGACTGGCTGTTCTTCCTCATGATGGTCACCTGGGCAGGCGATACCGGCGCATACCTTGCCGGCAGGCTCCTGGGCAGGCACAAGCTCTATCCCACGGTCAGCCCCAAGAAAACGATCGAGGGTGTGGCTGGTGGCGCGGTCGCTTCGATCGCACTGGCGTTTCTCGCCCGGGCCACCTTTTTTGGGGAACTGACCCTGCTCGAGTGCCTTGTGCTTGCACCGGTGCTGGACCTGGCTGGAGTGGCTGGAGACCTGGCCGAATCCATGCTGAAGCGGAGTGCAGGGATCAAGGATTCAGGCACCATCTTCCCCGGGCACGGGGGCGTCTTGGACCGAATCGACAGTCTCCTGTTTTCCGCTCCCCTCTTGTACGGCTATATAGTATGGATGAACATGTGATCCCAGCACGGACCGGCCTGCGACCAGCCCCCCAAGGTCGTGGGCGATCGTGTGGGCGGCGGATGCCGAGGGCGCGCGGCAGCGAGCGTACTGTACCGCCGGGCGGTCACAGTTGACAAGCATGGAAGGTATTCGCCAGGAGGCGAAATGTTGGATTTCTTGACGGCCATTGCCCAAAACAAGACCGTGATACAGGTCGTTGCCCCCATCGTACTGCTGGGCATTTTGATTTTTGTCCATGAATTCGGGCACTTCATCTTCGCAAAGCTGTTCGGCGTCGGGGTGGAGAAGTTTTCCTTTGGATTCGGCCCCCGTATCGTTGGCGTGACCTGGCGGGGGACCGAGTATCGGATCTCCTGGATCCCGCTCGGCGGATACGTGAAGATGGTCGGCGACGACCCCTTCGAGGAACCTGACCCGGCCGAAGCGGCCAACGGACTGCAACAACGGCCCACGTGGCAACGACTCATCATTTTCGTGGCCGGACCGGTTTTCAACTTGCTCTTGCCCGTGATTCTGTTTGCAGGCGTCTATCTTGCCGGCCCCCCCGAGCCCGTGGCCTGGATCGGTCGGTTCGACGTCACCTCCCCTGCGCGGGAAGCTGGATTGAGACTCGGCGACCGGATCGAGAAGGTTGGAGACGAAGACGTCCACTTTTTCGAGGAGTTTCGATCGGCTCTCGAGGACCTTCCACCCGGGACACAGACCGTGCTCGTGGTCAACCGGGATGGCGAGCGAGTTTCGGTCCCGGTGCAGGTCCCCGCGGGGGACGGCGGGAGCGAGGAGCGTCGGCCCGCCAACTTCCTCGGTATTTTCCCCTACTCTGCAACCTCTGTCGTCGGCGTCCAGGAGGACCCGGCCTCGCCTGCGT
The DNA here is from genome assembly GCA_964418585.1 of uncultured Gammaproteobacteria bacterium. GTDB lineage: Bacteria > Myxococcota_A > UBA796 > JAJRTE01 > JAJRTE01 > JAJRTE01. Next base: position 93,128 of record CAYQMG010000050.1, read on the forward strand.
TTGCCGCCGGGGTCCGGTCCGGCGACCGCATCACGGCCATTGACGGGCACGAGGTTTCGTGGTGGTTCGAGGTCGACCGGTGGCTCCGGCAGGCCGGGGGCCGTCCCATTTCGCTCGTTCTCCAGAGAGACGGTGAGGAGCGAGAAGTCACCATTGTACCGAAAGACTATCAGCTTCCCGTCTCGAACGATTCCCCGCTGCCGGTGCAACCCCGGAGCGCTGCCAGCATCGCCCATGCCTTGCCCGGGGCGCCCTACGGGATTT
>CAYQMG010000051.1:0-14280 GCA_964418585.1 uncultured Gammaproteobacteria bacterium
GCGGCGATGATCGCCACCAGCGGGGACGAGTCGCTGGTCATGCTCGCACTTTTTCCCGGTCCTGCCCTGGGCTTGATGGTGGGGCTCGCGATACTGGGCGCCGTGACCGGGTGGCTGGTGGACCGGGTGACCGCCTCCGGGTTGGGTGGGACGCCTGCGGAGTGCGCCGGGTTCACGATTCACGGGGATCAGGAGGAGGAGCCCTGTGACTGTCGTGCCGGACTGGATGTGCTGGTGGCCAACTGGAGTCCTCCCTCTGTGGAGCGCGCCGTGTTGGTCGGAGCGGCCCTCGTGCTTGGGGCGAGTGTGGCGCTCGGATGGATCGGCCCGGCCGAGTGGGACTGGGAGCGGGTTCTTCTGATCGCGCTCGCCGGTCTGGGCGTGGGGGTCTCGGCGATCACGCCGGATCATTTCGTGACCGAGCACCTGTGGCACCACGTGGTGAAACAGCACGTGCCGCGGATTGTGGCCTGGACCTTCGGCGTGTTCCTGGTGGTGTGGGGGATCCAGCAAGTGGTTCCCCTCCATACGTGGGTCGGACGCAACCCGGGGATGGCCTTGCTTGCCGCCGCCCTGCTCGGTCTGATCCCCGAGTCCGGACCGCACCTGTTTTTCGTGAAACTCTACGCAGACGGCATACTCCCGCTGAGCGTCCTGGTGGCCAGTTCCGTGGTCCAGGACGGCCACGGCATGTTGCCCCTCCTGGCCCACTCGAGGCGGGACTTCCTGAAAGTAAAAGGGATCAATCTGGCCGCAGGACTGCTTGCCGCCGGGGCCCTGTACCTGGCCGGGTGGTGACCACCGGTACCCTGGTTCAATAGGCGATTGTGACGAACCGGTGGACAAAGTCGGCCTGGTCCACCTGGGCGAGCATGAATGCGGCCAGGTCGGCACAGGCGATCCGCTTTCCCCCGGGAGGCAGGGCGTCGAGGGCGACCCGGTACTCGCCGGTGGGCGGGATGTCGAGGAGTCTGGGCGGACGTACCACGGTCCAGTCGAGTGGGTTGCGTGCGATCTCCCGCTCCATGCGGGCCATGTCGCGAAAGACCTCGCCGAGGCGCGCTGCGAGGATCCAACGCATGACCCACGGAACCGAGGGGGTGTTTTCGGTGCCGGCAGCGCTGATGGCGATGAGGCGGCGCACCTGGTGGCGGGCCATGGCGCCGAGGATGTGGCGCGTGCCTACCGAGTAGACGCGGACCGGGTCGGCACGGCCCGACCCAGTTCGGGCTCCGGCTGCGCACAGGACCGCGTCCCTGCCCCGCACCGCCCGGTCCACCAGGCGGCGGTCGAGGAGGTCGCCGGCGAGCACGGTCAGGTTGGGGTGGCGGCCTCCGATTCGGGAGGGGTCCCGTGCCACTGCGGTGACCTGGTGGCCGAGCGCCAGGGCGTTGCCGAGGATGTGTCGACCGGTCCGCCCGGTTGCGCCGAAAATCGTGATGTTCATCGTGCCCTCCAAGTCGGTGGTTGGCTGCCTTTCCCCCGACGACCCACCCCGGTTCCCGTACCTGCGCAGCGAGGCGAGGATGGCCCGTGTCCTGCACCGGCGCTCCAGGGATGCGCCTGTCAGGGCACCACGTACTGACCTTGCGCGACCCATTGGTCGGCCAGTCGGCGCATGCGCGCGTCCACCTCGGCCCGCGGGCGACCCTCGGGCGCGCACAGCCGAATGTCGTCGTCCGGGTAGCGGTAGTCCGTCCCGGGATGACCGTGGACCGCGAAGTTGGACGACGCATGAAATGCCTCGCCGTACCGGGCGTTGCCGCCCCACACAACGTATGGGAGCGAGCCCAGAGGCCGGAGATCGACCCGGGTGTGTCGGAGAAGCTTCTTGCTTCGAGCGTCCAGTCGGCACCAGGTGGCGCGCACCTGGAAGTCGTGGATGCCCAAAGGGGTCACGCAGTCCGGGAATCCGCCCACGGTCCGGGTGGGATGGTCCGGATCGGTGTCGCACACACCGGGGCGGGGGGCGTCCCCGTACGGATAACGACGGTTCTCCCGGCCCGCCGCAGCGACCAGAAGTTGCTCCAGAGTGCAGAGCGCCCGGCCCGTCCCCTTCAGTTGCGCCTCGATGTCATCCAGATCGTCCCCGGACACACCCGCAGCCAGCCACGGCTTGCCTGGAAGTCCGTGCCCGGGATAGCGAGCGATACAAAACGGACGTTGCAACACGACCCGGGTCCGGGGAATCACCAGGGACCAGAACGTCCCTGGGCGGATCGAGAGGTTGTACGACCGGATGATGTGCGTATCGGTTTCCCCCACTTCGTAGACCCCGCCGGGCACCCATACCATGCCTGCCGGACACCTCGAGTCGTCCTGTATCCGTTCGGCCCCCACCGGACCGGGCGAACCCTCGAGCCCCCCGCTTTCCTTCCCCGGGGTGCTCGACGACGCGGCGACAGGCGTGGGGGTGGGCGGCGCAGTCGGCGGTGCCTCCGGCCCGAACGTCGCGTTCACCCCGTCGGCCCTGTTCGGCCCGGAAGAAACACCCCCCTCCTCTGTCTTGCACCCGTGGCCGTTGCACCCGGAAACCAGTAGGCCGGCCACCAGCGCCCAGATGGCCGCCCAGACCCCTCGAGACCCTGCTCGAACACCATGCGGGACGCCGTGCGTGGCCCCTGTTCCTTGCCTGTCGCCGCCAGGTTGCGTTGCGTTCATGTCGCCCGACTGATTGCGGATTCTGTCTCGCCCGGTCCGGGTGCCCGGTGGGCCGGCGAGGCTGTTCGTGGGTCCAGGAGGCATGGCCTGTCGGCATCGAAATCCCGTGGCCCTGGACCGCGGAATCGCCGTCGTCTGGACAACCCTCCCGGAGGCAATATAGCATACACGGGACGAGGGGCGACAGGAGGACGGTTCTGAGGCGCGGGGAGCGCCGGGGATCGAGGAGGTTTTCATGAGGCGAGCGATTGGGACCCATATCGATGCGGACGCCTGCATCGGGTGTGGCGAGTGTGTGATCGTCTGTCCGTCGGACGCCATCGCGATGAAGGACGGCGTGGCGGTGGTGGTAGGGGCCGAGTCCCTGGAATGCGACCATTGCGCGGCGGTCTGTCCCGAGGGGGCGGTGACCGTGGACTCCGTGGATGAGTCGGTGACGCGACTGGAAACGGTGCACGACGCGGATGGTTACGTGGCGCCTGGCGAGGCCGATACCGCTGCGTTGGTGCGCATCATGCGCTCGAGGCGGTCGTGCAGAAACTATCTCGACCGACCGGTGCCTCGAGCGGTCCTGGAGGATCTGGTCAAGATCGGGATCACGGCGCCGTCCGGGACGAACAGTCAACTGTGGACCTTCACGATCGTGCCGGATCGCCGTTCGGTGTCCCGGTTGGCCGAACGGGTGGGGGCGTTCTACCGGCGTCTGAACCGGTTGGCCGAAAACGGGATGGCACGTGCGGTGTCGAAGGTTCTTTTCAAGGATGCGCTGGGCGCCTACTACCGGGATTACTACGAGACGGTGAGAGAAGGACTGGAAGAAGCGGCTCGAGGAGGGCGGGAGCGTCTGTTTCACGGTGCGCCGGCGGCGATCCTGGTAGGATCGAGTCCGGGCGCGTCGTGTCCGCAGGAGGACGCCTTGTTGGCGACTCAGAACATCCTGCTGGGCGCGCATGCCATGGGGCTGGGCACCTGCCTCATCGGGTTTGCGGTGGAGGCGATTCGGCGCGACCCCCGGATCGGGCGAGCCATCGGCCTGGACCGGGGTGAGCGTATCTATGCAGTCATCGCGGTTGGGTACCCTGACGAGCGGTACGTGCGACCGTGTCGGCGCCGTCGAATTGCGCCGCGGGTTTTCCAGGTGGCGGACTAGCGAGCGCTCATTTTCTGGGAAGCGTGAGGATGTTCGAGCCGGCAAAAGGCGTGTCGGGGTCGTACAGAAGGTGGTAGATCTGCCAGGCCTCGAGCACCCGGGCGGTGTAGGCACGTGTCTGGCGGTAGGGAATTTCCTCGAGGAATTCGTCGAACGGGCGGTGCTGATTTTCGCGGAGCCACCGGTCGACCGCTCCTGCACCGGCGTTGTAGGCGGCGATGGCCAGGCCGGGGTGGCCGGCGTACCGGGCGAGCAGCCAGCGGAGGTGGGCGGCGCCCAGGGCCAGGTTGACCTCGGGTCTGGACAGGTCTGCGGGGGAGGGCTTGGGCATCCGGTTGCGCTGAGCGACCGTGCGGGCGGTTGCAGGCATGAGCTGGGCGAGACCGATTGCGCCTGCCCAGGACCGGATGGCTGGGTTGAAGCCACTCTCCTCACGGACGAGGGCGAAGAGGAGCAAGGGATCGATCGAACGGGATGCGGCTGCCTCCAGGATCTGGGATTCGAAAGCGCGGGGGTATCCCAGGAGATAGACGCCGCGGTGGTCCAGGTCGAGGTGGAAGGCGCCGTTGGTGCGGAGCAATCGCCGGATGAGGTCGTGGGACCGCGTGTGCTTGCCGGCCGCGTCCAGGAGGTAGGGAAGCAGAAGGTCGTCCGCAGACACGGCCTGGTCTGCAAGCGGCTCGAGCACCTCTGCGGCCTGGTCGAGCAAGCCCCAGCGGATGAGGGACACGGCTCGCTTCATCGGGGGTGACAGGTCCCTGTCCGTCACCAGTCGGACCGGTACGAGGCGGTGCATGGTGGCGGACCACTGCCCGGCCAGTGCGCGGGCCCGGTCCGCGTCGATCCGGTGAAGCCTGGCGAACGCCAACATGCCATAGCACGATTCCGGCGCGTCCTGGACCAGGTGAGCGTAGGCGTCGGCCGCGTCCTCCGGGGGCATGCCACCGACTTCGTGCCAGCGCGCGACCCAGTAGTGCTCCCGGTCCAGGTCCGGGAAGGGAGCGGGGGTAGGCGTGGGAGTGGCTCGAGGGGTCGGTGAAGGCGTGGTCGATGTGCCTTCCGTCTGTGGCTCCGGAGCCGGGGGGACGGAAGGCGTCGTGTCCCCCGGAGCCCCCTCGGGAGCAGACGGCCCCGCCCCAGACCGCGCAGCATCCGCCAATCGAGCCTCGAGCACGGCGATGGCCTCCGCCACGGCCCCGCTTCGATAGGCGATCCAGGCGAGCCGCCAGCTCGCCTCCCCGCGCATGTCCCCGTCCGGGTACCGGGTGACCTGCTCCTCGAGCAGCTTGCGCGCCTGATCGAGCTTGCCGTCGGACAGGGCGTCGGAGGCCAGCATGTATAGCGCATCATCGGCGAAGCTGTGGTCCGGAAATCGCTCGAGGAGTTTCCGCATGGTCTTCTCGGCCTGTGCCGGCGAACCGCGTCGGATGAACCCGCGCTCCAGCCGAAACAGGGCCTTGACCTGTCGGGACCTGTCGCACGCGGCCTCGGCTCGAGTCAGCGGTGCGACCGCGTCGGTGTAGTGCCGGCGGTTCTGGAGGGCGACGCCGAAGGTATAGGCCACGTCGCACCGGAGTGCAGGAGGCAGTGCCGGGTCGGCGAACAGGGGGGCCAGGAGGTTGCACGCCCGGCGGTTGTACCCGGCGCGGACAAGTGCCCTGGCCTGTTCCACTTTTTGTTCTGAAGAGAGGGCGTCCGTGCCGGCGCCGAGGAGCGCCTCGAGTGCCCGTTCGGCAGTACGCGCGGCCCGGGACAGGGGAAAACGGGTCAGGATGGCCTGGTAAGCCGCCACCGCAGTCTTGCGATGAACCGCACCCTCGAGGGCCCGGTGGGCATCCGCCCAGAGCAGCAGCAGGTCGGGACCCGGGTCCTGACCGGGGGGGGCTTCCAGGAGTGGAGCCAGGTACTGGATGGCGTCCGTGGCGCGGTCCAGAGCCAGGCAGGCCCGGGCCTGGACCTGACGCGCTTCCAGCATGACCGGAGACTCGTCTGGGATCGCCGCTGCAACCTGAAGCGCCTGGTCGGGCCGGTCCGCCTCGAGCAAGGCCCGGGCGCGCAGGAGCGCCACATCGTCGGCAATTACCTCGGGGACCGATGGCTCCTCGAGCAGGTCTGCTGCGCGTTTCGGTTGGTCCAGAGTCAGGAGGAGCGCGCCGAGCATGACCCGGCGTCGTGCTTCGTTGTCCGCATTTTTTTCCGGTTCGTTCAGGGCCTTGACCGCCTGCTCGAGCTGGCCGGCCCGCAGCCGTTCAATGGCGAGAGCACCGGCTGGAAACCCGGGGTCCAGGTTCACCTGGAAAGGCAGCAGCCCCAGGGGCGGGGCAGGCGTAGGGGAGGTGTCGGGGCGGGGAGGCGTGGACGAAGGGTCGGAACGGCCCGAAAGTTCGTCGGCGCCCGGTGTCGTTCCCACCTCGGCGTCCGGGTTGCCGGGGTCCGGGGCACGTCGGGAGTCCAGGACGAGCATGCCTGCCCAGGTCAGGAAGAGCAGGCTGGAGAGCAGCACCGCGGTTCTCATGGGGAGTAGGATAGCACAGTTTCGGCCGACGTGGACACGGCTGTCGGTGGCGGGCGATCCCATCCTGCGGCAGGTGTGCAACAGGGTGGCCGGCGTCCCGGCGCAATCCCGTGTCGGCGGAGAGTGGCGCGAGCGGCTCAACGAGTCGGGCGATCGCCTGGAGAGCCTGGAACCGTGGCATTCGGTTGGACCGCGGTCCGGGGCGGGCGGTGGCCGAATCGTGCGTGATAGGCGGCCTCGAGGGCGGTTGCGACCGAGGCCCGCCCTGTTGTCTGGGCGAGTCGAATCAGGTGCTGGTAGGCAGCGGGGGTGTAGGGTCCCTTTTCGAGCGCGGTCCGGTAGGCCTGGAGTGCGCCGTGCATGTCGCCGGTGGATTCCAGTGCCTCGCCGACGGAGATCCATCGTCCCGCCTCGAGGGTGCCGTAGAGGAGGTCCGGACCGGCGTTGCGGGGTTGGTCCGGCTGCGCACCCGGGACATTGGGGTCGAACAGGGCGGCGTAGGGGAGGGGGCGGCGTGGTGGTCGTCGTTCCGCCGGGTCTGGAAGCACTTTGAAAACGCGGAAGTAGTCATTCTGGTAGACCAACTGGAACCCGGGCGTGTCGTCCGGGGTGTAGTGGAGGTGGTAGGCCGCCTCTTCTCCGCTGATGTCGAGGTGGTCGGCCACGTAGCGATAGGACATCCAGGGGTCGGTGCGGAGGAGGAAATTGGCCTCGTAGATCAAATAGGTGGCCTGGTAGGTGCGTGCAAAAGCGTGGAGATCCTCGATGGGGCCGAAGAGCTTGAGGTTGAATGTCTCGAAACGGGTGACGACATCGCACTCAAAGAAACTGTGCAAATTGGTGTTTCGGTCCAGGTAGGTGAACAGGTAGGGGGAGAGCGCCCAGGATGCCAGGAACACGTCGTCTCGAGTCGTGTGTTCGGTGATCCAGTGGGAAAGGGCATCGATGGAAGCCACATCGTAGACCAGGCCGGTATCGTCCTCGGAGGTGCGTAGCCCAAGGCCCGAATCGGCCCCGACCCCGGTCCACGCGGCGGTGAAGGTCACCAGAACAATCCCGACGAGCACGGCGATGCCCAGCTTGCGGCGGTGTTTGGCCCGCTCCATGATGGTGAGTGCGCTGAGCCCGATGGCCGGGGTGAGGAAAACGGCCAGGAAGGTTCCGAACTTGCGGAACAGGAGGTAACCGAGCACGAATCCGGCGGTCCCCAGAAGGAGATATGCCTGCCCGGCCCGTTCGTGCCAGGAAACCCGGCTCCAGCTATCCCGTCGGACGCGGCGAAGCAGCATGACGCACATGATGGCAGGGAGTGCGAAGTCTCGAGCAATCATGGCCGGAGTGGGAGACCGGTAGTTCCCGGTCCAGTAGTGCCGGGCGTGGATGCTGAGCAGGGCAGGGTCGGTCGGCTTGATACCGAAAAACCGGAACTTGGCAATCAGCGTGTCCCAGGCGTGATCATAGGACAGCGGCCCCGGCAGCAGGAGATAGAGCAAGCCGGTGGGCGCCAGGAGGAGCGCGGTTCGAGCCGCCGGGTGTCGGGTCCAGTCTGGACGCAGGGCGGCGGCGGCGCACACCACCAGAAGACCGCCGGTCAGGGCAGCCTGGGGCGACCCCCAGTAGCGATCGATGTGCAGGGCCACCGGGAGGAAGATCGAGACCAGAAGGGGGGGGAGGGCCAGGGCGTACACCGCGGTCCGGGATGCTCGATCAGGGGAGCGTATCAGGACGAGCAGGGCCAGGACGCCAAGCACGAACAGTTGGTAGAAGGTGGTGACTTTCCAGGTAAAGTGCGCCAGAACCAGGGCGGCGCCGGACAGACAGGCGAACCGGCAGCCGCGGCCTCGACGAAAGTGGGCATACAGGGCCGCTATCTGCACGGCCAGGATGGGAAGTGCCACATTCTCCCGGTAGACCACCAGGCCGCTGCTCCGGTCCAGCGCCGGAGGCAGGGTGACATAGACCGCAACTGCCAGAAGTGCGGCCCAGCGCCTGCGGGTCAGTTCCAGGGTGACCCAGTAGAGCGGGAACACGATCAGGCAGAACACGTACCGGGTGGCGGTGCGGACAAAGGTCTCCAGCCGGGGTGGATTCACAATCCGCGCCAGCCAGCCCAGGACGTACTCCTGCACCACCGTGTCCCGGTCCGGATCGAAGCCGTCCGGCCACTGGATCTGCCGGTCCGGGTCCGGAAGCGGCTTGCCCTCGGCAATGAATCGGGTGCTGCGGTAATGCTGCGCGGACTCCACCCAAAAGGGGGCGAGCGGGTTGATCAGGGTCTGCTCCAGCCGGTGGCCGCGCAGCGCCACGCCGGAAAAATAGATCGTGACCAGGCCCAGCCCGGTCAACACGGCGACCGCGATCCTCTTTCTGTCCCAACCGCGCATGATGTCTCGCTGCCTGCTTCCAGGTGCGTCGCGTCCTGCCTGGCCGTGCCGCGGCCCGGAGATTCGTCACTGGGTTGTAGCACCCTCGGCGAGCGCGTCAAGGCAAAACCAGAATTGTGGTGGCGACGACGACCGGACCGTGCCATGCTTGAAACCGGCCCCGAGAGCCCAAATCATCGAAACAAAATGAGGGATCGATATGAAACTATTCAGTATTCAAGGTAATTCCCAAAAGCTCGATGGCGGCGCCATGTACGGGAACTGTCCTCGAGCCCTCTGGACACGCTGGAGTACTCCGGACGAGCAGAACCGGATCGACCTGGCCTGTCGTGCGCTCCTGATACGGGACGGAGAGCGGGTCATCCTTGCCGAGACCGGCGTGGGGGCCTACATGGAGCCGAAGATGCGGGACCGGTTCGGTGTGGTGGAATCGGAGCATGTGCTGCTCGAGTCCCTGGCGCGCGTGGGCGTGTCCCAGGCGGACGTCACCCATGTGGTTGTTTCTCATCTCCATTTTGATCACGCGGGCGGCCTGCTCACCCCGTATGCCGAGGGGGAGGCGCCGGGTCTCCTGTTCGAGCGCGCCACGTACCTGGTGGGAGCCCGGGCGTTCGAGCGGGCCGAGAAGCCCCATCCGAGAGACCGGGCCTCGTTCATCCCGGGATTGACCGACCTGCTTCGGGAATCCGGGCGGCTTCACCTCGTCGATCATCCCACCGACCACCCCCTCGGTCCCAGGTACCGATTCCACTTCACGGATGGGCACACCCCGGGTTCCTTGCACCTCGAGATTCTCGAGCCCCACTATGTCTTTTTCGCCGCCGATCTCATGCCCGGCACACCCTGGGTTCATATCCCCATCACCATGGGCTACGACCGTTTTCCCGAACGCCTGGTCGACGAGAAACGCGCCGTCCTCGAGGAAGTGCTGCGACGGGACGGATTCCTTTTCTATACCCATGACCCCGTGTGCGCCATGAGCAAGGTGGCTCGAGACGACCGGGGCCGGTTCCAGGCCGTGGAGCGTCTGGAGCGGCTCGATGCCTGGGGATGAACGCCGGGACGTGGAATCCCGGCGCCCGGCGGTGGGCCGATACAGCGCACCATTCCCCTCCCTGCAGCACGCATCGGCTTGCCGTCCTTCAGCGGGTACAGACTCTCGAGGGCCGTGTGGTCGTATCAGCGGCCCCCGGCTTCCTCGCCGGTGTCTGCCTTGTTCTGGATTGGGCGTGGAGTTGACTCCCCCTGAAGCATGCCTATATTGACCCGATGAAGCCGCGTCTCCGCGGTCGAGTGGACGGGACTGGTATACATTTCGCCAGGTTGGCATATCGTTATGAAAGGAGTTTCGACTATGGCAGAGGAACCTCTTGTCCAGAAAGAGGAATCGAGGGAAGAGGCACCAGGGAAGGAGCAATTCGCCTTTCAGACCGAGGTCAACCAGGTGCTGCAGCTTCTGGTGCATTCTCTGTACACCAAGCGGGAGGTGTTTCTGCGAGAGCTGGTGTCCAATGCCGCGGACGCGCTGAGCAAGGTGCAGTTCGAGCTTCTCACTCAGCGTGAGATCGAGTCCCGGGATGCGCCGTTGGAGATTCTGGTCGATTTTGATCAGGACGCCCGGACGGTGACGGTGAGCGACACCGGTGTGGGGATGACCCGGGACGAACTCATCACCGACCTGGGGACGATAGCGCATTCGGGGTCGCGGGCTTTTCTGGAGGCTCTGGAGGCCCGGCGCAAGGAGGGGGGTGAGGGTGCGGTGATGGACCTCATCGGGCAATTCGGGGTGGGGTTCTACTCGGTGTTCATGGTGGCGGACCGGGTGGAAGTGGAATCGAAGTCGATGGAGCCGGGTGAGGCTGCGTGGCGGTGGATCGCGACGGGGGGGGAGTCGTTCACGGTGGAGCCGTCGGATCGGAAGGAGCGCGGGACCACGGTGACGCTTCATCTGAAGGAGGATGCCGGGGAATTCCTTTCCAAGTACCGGCTCGAGGAGATCATCCGGACCTATTCGAACTTTGTGCCGTTTCCGGTGAAGGTTCAGGGGAAGGTGGTGAACCGGCAGAAGGCGATCTGGGCGGAATCGAAGTCCGAGATCACCGAGGAGATGTACAAGGAGTTCTACGGGCACCTGAACCACACGACCCAGGCGCCGCTGGCCCATGTTCACTTGCAGGCGGATGTGCCGATTCAATTCAGCGCCATCCTTTACGTGCCTCATGAATCACCTCTGCTTCAGTACTACGCGCTGGACACGCGGCACGGTGTGCGTCTGTACGTGAAACGCATGTTCATCCAGGAGAACTGCGAAGAGTTGATTCCGCGCTACTTGCGATTCATGGTCGGCGTGGTGGACGTGGACGACCTCCCGTTGAACGTGAGCCGGGAGATGATCCAGAAGAACCCCTTGCTGGCCAAGGTCCGGTCCAATCTGACTCGGAAGACCCTGAAGCTCCTCCAGGACATCGCGGCCAAGGACCCGGACAAGTATGCCACCATCTGGCGGCAGTTCGGCCTGTTCCTCAAGGAAGGCGTGCGGGACGATCCGGCCACGAGCGAGACGCTTGCCGAGTTGCTCCGGTTCAACTCGAGTCACCATGTGGACGAGAAAGGGTTGACCTCTTTGGCTGAATACGTGGAGCGCATGCCCGAGGGGCAGGAGGAGATCTACTACTTCACCGGGTCCAGCCGGGAGGCGATCGAGCGGACGCCGCACCTGGAGCAGTTCCGCAAGAAGCGGTATGAAGTGCTTTACATGACCGATCCCATCGATCCCCTGGTGGTGATGGGCCTTGGAAGCTACAAGGGCAAGAAGTTCCGGATCATCGACGACCCGAAGCTGGACCTGGGCGTGGGCGATGAGGCTGAAAAGGAGAAAGATGAGGCCCCGGTGAGCGAGGACTTCGTGTCGTTCGTGGCTCGCGTCCTGGGTGAAAAGGTGGAATCCGTCCGGCTTTCGAAGCGCCTGGTCGAGAGCCCGGTCTGTCTCGTCAACCCGGACAACACGATGCAGTCGGACATGCAGCGGCTGTACAGCATGGTCGACAAGGACTTCAAGTTCAGCCGCAAGATCCTGGAACTCAATCCCGGACACCCCATCGTACGGAACTTGAGCGCAGCACATGCACGAGTCATTGCAGATCCGGCCGGGCAGGAGGCGCTTCGGCCTTACATCGAGAACCTGCTCGACACGGCATTGCTTGCCGAAGGGATCCATCCCAACCCGGCCGAACTGGTGGATGACCTGCAGCGGTTGCTGACCGTGGCCACGGGCACGCTGGTCCCCGACCACGGCGGAGCTTCCCCGGAGCAACAGGCCCAGGGAAGCAGCGCCCGGGACACCGGGGAGACCGACGACAGGGCAACGGAACCGGCCTCGCCGGAAAAAGCACCGGTCGCGTCGGACAAGGACCTCGAGCCCAACCAGGGGGCCGACGCATCGGACACCCTCCCTGCGAACAACTCGTGACGGCCCCGTCCTTGCGGCCGGTCCACCCGGTGGTACGTCGTTTGTCTCCCACCCGCAAGCTGCAATGCGCGACCCCGCTGACTGCCTCACCTTGAGACGATGGAACCTGAACTCCCCCACACGCCGCAACGCGCGACCACGTTGACAACCCCCTGCCAATAGAGGATGTTGTAGTCAGGAATCGAGCCGGAGACTCCTGGGGACAGGGGACAACAGCAGACCGTGATCGCGGCTGTAGGTGTGGGCGAGGGTAGCGATGGTGCGACGAGCGTTCCGGGGATGGCTGTGTGTGTTGTCGGCCCTGGTCATCGGGCTTTATCCCGGTTGTGAAGGAGACTCGGACGATGACGACACGTCTCCTCCTGCAGACCTGGACGGAGACGGTTACCCTTCCAATCAGGACTGCGACGACCGCGACCCCTCGAGCTACCCTGGCGCGGACGAGATCCCAGGGGACGGAATCGACAACAACTGCGATGGGGAGGTCGACGAAGGGCCGGCCTGGCAAGACGAGGACGAGGACGGGTTCAGCGTCGAGGCGGGAGACTGCGACGACCACAATCCCTCCGTGAATCCCGCCGCAACAGAAATCCAGGGCGACGGCGCGGACAACGACTGCGACGGCTTGACGGACGAAATGTGCGACGGCGCCGATACCGCTACCTGTACCGGGAGCTGTACCGTCGACAACGACGGCGACGGGTACGCCGAGGAGTCATGCGATTGCGACGACTCCGACCCGGCAGCCTACCCGGGAAACACCACTCCGGACCTCCCGGATGGCGTGGACAACGACTGCGACGGCACCGAAGGGGAAGACGAGGTCGTCCACGCCTGTGAACCCACGCCCGACGAGTGCACCGACGATTGCGGCACCGACGACGACGGCGACGGCTACTCCGAGTTCGACTGCGACTGCGATGATGCCAACCCGGACGCTTTCCCGGATAACCCCGCCGACGACCTCGCTGACGGGGTCGACGACGATTGCGACGGCCGGGAGGGGGAGGACGAACCGGGGGGCGAAGGCTGCGCCTACACATACGCCGAAGCTCCGTGCACCGGCTCTTGCACCGTCGACGATGACGGGGACAACGTCACCGAGGCCGAATGCGACTGCGACGACTCCGACCCCACCGTCTTCCCTTACAACAACACCTACGGCGACTGGATTGACGGCGTCGACCAGGATTGCGATGGCATCCTCGACGAGGACGGACCTCGACCCGAGACCGGCACCGGCACGGGGACCGGGACCGGGATCGGCACAGGGACCGGGACCGGGACCGGGACCGGGTTCGGCACAGGGACCGGCACAGGGATGGTCTCGACTCGGTGTCCCGACCTCGACCCCATCCCCTGCAACGGACCATGCGACTCGGACGAGGACCATGACGGGTTCGTGGAAGATGAGTGCGACTGCGACGACTGGGCGCCCGATGTGTATCCGGGAAGTGACTTGCCAGACCTCCCGGATGGCATAGACGTGGACTGTGACGGCCTGATCGGAGAAGACGTCATCCCGGGTACCGGCACCGGAACCGGCACAGGGACCGGAACCGGCACGGGGACTGGGACCGGAACGGGGACTGGGACCGGAACGGGTTCCGGTACCGGGGTTTTGACCACGGATGCCTGTCAAGCGTTCGGCACCATCGTGTGCAACGGCAGTTGCCTCATCGATGACGACGGTGACCTTCAGACCGAGGTGGACTGCGACTGCGACGATACGTCGCCGTCGATCTACTTCGGAAACACGCTCTATCCGGACGTTCCGAACGGGATCGACGAGGACTGTGACGGCCAGGAAGGGGAGGATGGAACCGGGATCGGGACGGGTACCGGGACCGGGATCGGGACTGGAAGCGGGAGCGGCCTACCCGGGACGACGTGGTGTCCAGAGTTTGGAGACATCGTGTGCGTCGGGGACTGCGGAGTGGACGACGACGGGGACGGAGTGACGGAGAACGACTGCGACTGCGACGATGCGTCCGAGATCGTCTACTTCGGAAACACGCTTTATCCGGACGTTCCGAACGGGATCGATGAGGACTGTGACGGCCAGGAAGGGGAGGATGGAACCGGGATCGGGACGGGTACC
>CAYQMG010000052.1:0-39392 GCA_964418585.1 uncultured Gammaproteobacteria bacterium
CGGCCCCGGTTCCGGCTCCGGCTCGGGCTCCGGTTCGGGCTCGGGTTCGGGTTCGGGTTCCGGTTCCGGTTCCGATTCCGGTTCAGGCTCCGGCTCGGGCTCGGGTTCGGGCTCCGGTTCCGGTTCCGATTCCGGTTCCGATTCCGGTTCAGGCTCCGGCTCGGGCTCGGGTTCGGGTTCAGGCTCGGGCTCTGGTTCCGGCTCGGGTTCGGGTTCGGGTTCGGGTTCGGGCTCGGGCTCCGGTTCCGGCTCCGGTTCGGGTTCAGGTTCCGGTTCCGGCTCGGGCTCCGGTTCAGGCTCGGGTTCGGGTTCCGGTTCCGGTTCGGGCTCCGGTTCGGGTTACGGCTCAGGTTCCGGCTCGGGTTCGGGCTCCGGTGGGGAATCCGGCTCGGGCGCCGCCGAGGTGGAGGTGGGCGTTTCCTCTTCCTCGCAGGGTTGATCGATGATTTCCTGAGCCACGCAGACGAGTGTGCTGCGTGCCCAACCCAGGATCTTGAGCCGGTTGCCCAGGGCGTCATCCCACCAGCCGACGGGGACTGCGAGGGTCTTGAGCAGCGCACTGGCTGCCTTTTTCGCCACGTTGTGATATTTCATTTTGAAACCCCCTACCTCGTGTTTTCGACGTGCGCAGGTGCGCGAGCGGCCACCGGGACCGCGGGAGTGCCGGGAGATCCGGCTGTTTTCGATGTTGCGATCCATGTGGTGGCCGGCCACCGGGATCGGGTATTCTCCCAGGGGAGGTTGTGCGAGGCGGACTGGACCGCCAGGGTTTTGTTCCCGGGTGCCGCCACGGACCGCGAGTGCATCATAGATCACAAATGTCTTTCGTCAAGCTCAAGTAGGGGCGAAGCGGGAGATAGCGGGCAGAGGGCCGGGGAAGGGGAAGGGAGAGGGGTCAGGCTTTCTTGTCGAAGAAGAAGTAGCCGTTGTCCTGGAGGTACTGGATGATCCGGTCGGTGCACTCTTCCACCGATTCCTTGTCCGTGTGGACGGTGACTTCCGGGGAGAGGGGTGGTTCGTAGGGAGCGGAAATGCCGGTGAAATCCTTGATGAGGCCGGCCCTGGCCTTTTTGTAGAGGCCCTTTGGGTCCCGGGACTCACACACCTCGATGGAGCACTCGACACGGACCTCGATGAAATCGCCTGGTTGCATTTTGATCCGCGCCTCGTCGCGCCCGCGTCGGTAGGGGGAGATGAAGGCGGTCAATGCGAAGATCCCGGCCTCGGTGAACAGCTTGGCGACTTCGCCGACGCGGCGAATGTTCTCCTCGCGGTCTCTGGGCGAGAAGCCGAGATCCTTGCTGAGGCCGAAGCGCATGTTGTCGCCGTCGAGGACGTAGGCGAGTCCGCCCATTTCGTAGATGCGCTTTTCCACGGCCCGAGAGAGGGTGGATTTTCCGGAACCGGACAGACCGGTGAACCAGATGGTGGCGCCGCGCTGTCCAAGGCGACGTTGTCTGTCCTGCCTGGAAACCTGGCCTTTGTGCCAGGTGATGTTCTTGCTTTTTGGGGAATTCGTCGAAGCCAAGAGTGGACCTCCCGCAGTGGATCATTCGGTTGAACGGGGACACCCCCAGGGGGCGGGCCCGGGACACCACGCCAACGGACACCCGGGAACAGCCCGCAAAGGGAGCATACATGCACGATGAGAGCACGGCTGAACGTGCTCCAGGAACGCCATGAGCCGACGACGCGATTCGGCGTTCGGCCACCCGCCTGGACGCGGCCGGCTCGAGGCGCGCCCGGACGGTGCGCACGCCGGGCCGTGTCCGCGCGAGGGACCACGGTCGTGCAAGAGTATTAGCGCAACCAGGTTCAGGAATCAAGCGGTTAACGCGCAAGGCGGTCCGCAGGTGTCTGAAACGACAGGGAGCGTTTGTGGACGCTCAGTTGTACCGCGCCTGTTGCGCCGCCCAGTAGTCGACGCTCCGGCGCAGGTACTCGAGGTAACGAGGCGAAGCCTTGCCCTCTTTCCACGCCCGGGCCTGTTCGGCTTTCAACGCCTCCAGCCGCCGCTCCACCTCCCAGCGTTCCTCCTGCGGCCCCGCTGCCGTGGCCCCGCTCCGGCCCGAGCGTGGGTACAGAGTCAGCACATTGCGATCGAGGTCGATCTGAAACGTGAAATGCTCCAGGAAGCTTCGACCGAGCAGTCCGATGGCTTCGGCATCGAGGTCCTCGAGAATCACCGCGGTGACCTCGGTTGCAGTGGCGTCGCCGAGGGTGATCCGGTCCAGGGTGACGAGTCGGCCGGAGACCGAGCCCTGGATGGTATTCAGACGCCTTGGGTGCCCGTGATTCTCGTCGAGGCCCAGTTCGTCGGCGACCTCCTCGGGGAGAATCACCACGGACGAACCGGTATCGATGAGCATGCGGGCATGCACGCTGCCGTTGATGACCACATCCACCCACAGACCGCCGTCGCCCCGGTCGATGGGGACCTCCACGCCGACCCGCTCTGCCACGCGAACCGAACCGGTTTCCTGGGCACCGGTTCCGGGTGGAGGAACGAGCGAACGCGTGATGGTCAAAGAAGGTGCCGTATTCTGTGCCGTGTCCGAAATCATATAAAAAGGCTCTGGATTCGTGGCGTGAACCGCTCCGGCGACGAGAAGGGTCACAGCCCACAACAGGAGCCGAACGATCCTCATGGAATCCTCCCACTGAAGTCAACGGTCTGCCTATCCAATCGGCACGACAAGAGGGCGACTTGACAAGATCCGCGGCGGCGGCCTTTGCGCCGAGCCCCGGAACAGCCCGGTACTTACTGGATGTCGTTCCCGGCATACACGGGGCCACGGCCCACTGATCCCAGGAAAATCGCACACATCGCCTGGCTCGGATCGAGAGTAGACTCGAAGAACCACCTGGCGAACGCACCCACGGAAGAGGCGAAACACAACGGACAGACCCCGGCCGGGCTAGCGAATCGAAGGGACCCGGCATATTATGTGAGGAGACCCTGCGGACGACCCTGGGGGCCACCCACGCGGTGCGCCCGGCCCGGCCCCCCGAACCTGGAGGACCCATCCATGAAAAGAACGCACCTTCGGCCTGGCGTGCTCATCGGGCTGCTTCTGCTCCTGATCACCGTTGCCGCTTGCTCCGGCTCAGGAGACGACGATGCCACGGACACCCACGGAACCCCGGGCGCGACGCCGTCGACCACGCCCGGCGTGACGCCGACCCCGGAAGGGGACAGTTTCGTGTCTGCGATCTCAGGCGGTGGTTCCTACGGGGATGAGGCCGCACCTCCAGACCTGGCGGGCAGCGAGGAGGACGCCGCCGGGGAAGACAGCCGGGAGGTGGAGGAAGCGGACATCTTCGTGCAGGACGGGGACCGACTCTACATTCTGAACATGTACCGGGGCCTGATGATTCTCGACGTGCAAGACCCGGACGACCCGGTCATCCTGGGCCGCCTGGCGCTCACCGGCTACCCCGTGGAAATGTACATCCGCGACGAACGGGCTTACGTGGTGGTGAGCGACTACTTCACCTACTGGCGCGTGGAGGACGCTGCATCGTCAGCCTCGAGTTTCCACGGGTCTCTCCTGGCGGTGGTGGACGTGGCAGACCCGACTGCGCCGGAATTGCTGGGAAAAATCTCTCTGGAAGGGTATGTCAGTCAGACTCGCGCGGTGGGTGACGTGATCTACGCGGTGAGCACCCGCTACGCCTATTACTCCTGCAGCGGGTCCAGTGACGACACCGAGGACATGACCACGGTCATGTCCATCGACATCAGCGATCCGACCGATCCGCACATGGTGGATTCCATCTCGTGGCCCGGAAGCTGGGCCCAGGTCCACGCGACATCCCATTCCTTCTACGTGGTGGAGCCCGACTACAACACCAGTGGTTCCGGCGTGGTGGTCCCGGTGGACACTCCCGATGAAGAGCAGCCCGCAGCCACACCGGTTGCGGCCGGACCGGCGGACACCGACGCGGCCGACGACCCGGAAGACCCGCGCCCGGACGTGACGCCCACCCCGCTCGAGGAACCGGTCGATCCCACGGAGCCTCCGGATGAAACACCGAGGCCGGAAGCGGCATCCTATTATGTCAGTCACATCACCTACCTCGACATTTCCGACCCCCAGGGCACCATCGTCGAACGCGGGCGAATCGACGTACCCGGCCAGACGTGGGACAAGTTCGCCCTGGATGAGTTCGAGGATACCTTCCGCATCGTGACCCAGAAATGGGACGGGGTCACCAGCGGGACGTTGTCGGTCATCGACGTGGCCAACCCGGACGAACTCTCGCTGCTCGCGGAAATGGACATCGTCCTTCCCGTGCTCGAGAGCGTCACTGCGACCCGGTTCGACGGAATCCGGGGCTACATCGTGACCGCGGAACGGACCGACCCCCTGTTCATCGTGGACCTGTCCGACCCAGCCAACCCACGTCTGGCCGGGCAGGTGGAGATGCCGGGACAACTCACCCACCTGGAACCCCTGGGCGACCGGATCGTGGCCCTGGGCCAGGACAACGAGGACGCCGGAACCTGGCGGTTCGCGGTCAGCCTGTTCGATGTCTCCGACATGGAGGCCCCACTGCTCCTCGACCGGGAATACATCGGAGACGGAGATTACTCCTGGTCCCAGGCCACCTGGGACGACAAGGCGTTCACCCTCCTCCCGGACGACGACGACCCGGACGACCTGGGACTCATCGCCGTCCCATTCTACGCCTACTCCTACGATGAAGACTGGTACTACACCACCCCCACCGGCGGCGTTCAACTCCTCGACTTCGACCGAAACGAACTCAACCGCAGAGGCATGGTGACCCATCCAGGGTACGTGACCCGGGTGCGCCCCGTTCACGGACGCCTGGCCAGCATGTCCAGCACCCGCCTCCTCATGATCGATATCGATGACCTGGACAATCCTCGAGTCACTCGAGACCTGGCCCTGGCCCGAAACGTGACCGACTACGTGCCCATGGGGGATCAGGGCGTCCAGTTGGTCCTGCCCACCTGGTACGACGGCGAGGAGCAGGCCATGCTCCGGGTGGTCCCCGGAGACGATCCCGACTTGTTGAACGATCCCCTGGCCGAAGTCGACCTCACCCTCGACAGCGGACAACTCGTTCCCCTGTCCGACACCACATTCGCCGTGACCAGCACCTGGTACGACGAAAGCTGGAACGCGACAAGTCGCCTCGAGGTGTACGACCTGTCCGGGACGGACACCCTCACCTCAATCTCATCGATCGAACTCCCTGACCCGATCTGGAACGTCTCCAATGGTTGGTACACCTACTCCTATGGCTCCACCGGCGGCTACCTGGTGCAGAGCGGATCGGTGCTGGCCTACCTGAATACCGGGTACGACTACTATTACGCCTATCCAGGAGACACCGGGGTGGACGAGGACGGCGGGGCGGAGACCGGGGACGCTGGTGAGGCAGAGAGTGAACCCGGTTCCGCGCGGATCAAGCCTGACAGGGAGGAGACACCTCGGCCGGAAGAGGAGGCCGATGCGCCACACACGGAACTGCACATCGTCGATCTCACCGCTCCCTCAATGCCCGAACTGACCTCGCTCGCTTTCGACCAGAGCCTGTTCGGACTGTGGGCCGACGGGTCGACCCTCTATGCAACCCATGCTGAGCCGATTGAAGGCGAGTCGGTGGCCCGCTACTACGTGGACCGGATCGACTTGACCGATCCGGGCTCCCCGGTGGTGGAGGCCCCGGTGAACATTCCGGGTACCGCCCTCTACACCCCGGACCACGGCGCCACCCTCGTGACCCTCGACAGCCAGTGGGCCACCTCGGACGAGGGGTATCAATACCTCGAGTACAGACTCTATGCCGTGGCTCTCCACGGCGGACGCGCCGTCGGACTCGATCGACTGGACCTCCCCGGTTACGTGCAATCGGTGGCCTTCTCCGGCGCCGCCGCCTACGTGCTGACCCAGGACTACTACTGGGACGCAACCTGGGAATATGAGTGCGGATACTACGGCTATCCGCTCCACCTGCGGGTGATCGACCTCACCGACCCGACCAACCTCGTCGAGGTGGATGACCAGATGCTTCCCATTTCCTACGGGTACCTACGGGCAGTCCAGCGCGGCAGGCTGTTCATCGACGGCTACGGCCAGGGCATGCTGGTGTACGACATCGACACCGACCCCTTCGCACCGGAATTCGAAACATCCCTCCGCACGAACGGATATGTCTTGCAGGTCCGAACCGATTCGGACCAGGCCCTGCTGCCCGCGGGCCTGTATGGCGTCCTGACCATCCCCTTGCCGTAACCCCCCTCCCCTGCCTCGACCCGCTCTCTGCACGGCGCTCCCCCGCCCCCGGAACGCCCGCACGCCAAACCGCCGGTGGAAGCCCTATCAGTCTGCTCTCGTGGATGACAGGGTGAACGGAAGAAACAGAAAGGCCATCAAGATCCGGCACGTCGGCTTCGAAGGAGGGAGGTGAGCTCTCACGAACAACTCTCCTTGGCTTCAACGCAAGCAAAGAGTGGTGATTGCTGCTCACGGGCCGGCCTTGATGGCTCTGCCCATAAGAATAAGACCCGTGAATCGGAATTAAAGGGGGTTCTTCCAATTTCGCCCTCCCCTTGGGCCGGAAAATGGTCAACCAGGGGCCAATTGGTGATCTCCATTACATTTTTTGACCCCTGTCGTGTATATTTCTATTTTTTCTGTAGAACTTATCGTTATTTCAGCCTTCCAGACTGCGCGCCGGGTGGACACGCACTCCTTCCAGAGGCAGGGTTCCTCTGGTCGCCCCGATTTACCCAGGCATCTTTCCTGGGACACGGCCCCGCGAACCGCCCACCGGATGGCGGTTCCGGGGTTCGCTCCTCGAGCGCCAGGGAACGGGAACGCACTCTGACGCCCGATTCACAAGCCGCGGTCAGGGCCCCGTCCGCGGTGCTGAACGACGCCGGGGAAGGGGGTTACGCATTCCCTTGCCTTGCACGTGTTCGGCCCATGTTCCAGCGCATGCCGGTGCACACGGCGGTGGACCTCCCGGCCGGCACCTCCACCGGGCCTCCACCGGGCCTCCAACCCAGTGAACGTGAAGCGAGCGCTCGAGCGAGGCCCTGCCGCCGATTCCGCTGCCCTGTGACCACAAAGGCTGCAATCAGACCTTGCCGAGCACGGCCCGGCGGTATATGTTGAGAAAAATCCAGCCACCGAAGAGCGTTGGAACGATGGTCGTGCTTGACGATTTCACGATCCCAGGTGTCAAGGAGGAGATCCATGCCTCACTGCCGTTCCTCTTGTTCCCTGGCCCTTGGGGCCGCCATCCTGGGCCTGCTTCCTGCTGGACGCGCGGCACCCGTGGAGGCCGACTTGGCCCTCCCTCCACTTCCGGTTACAGAAGCGCCCCACGCACCCTTTGCCGCACGTGCGGGGACCGCCGAGTCGATGACCCTCGCCGACCCCGAAGGATTCCTCGTCTCCGGCGCACCGGAATCCCAGTCCGAGCCGGCCGTGGCCTTTGGCGACGAACTCTTCCTCGTTGTCTGGACCGACTGGCGGTCATTTGACCATGATATCTACGCGGCTCGAGTCACCCGCGAGGGGGAGGTCCTCGATCCAGACGGCATACCGGTCGCCACGAGTACCGACGACGAGACCCATCCCTGGGTAGCGTGGGGCGGTTCCAGCTTCCTCCTGGTCTGGCAACGGTGCGATCGAGACACCGGAGCCACCTGCGATATCCAGGCGGGACGGGTGGACTCGAGCGGGTCGGTTCTGGACTCCGAGCCTCTCGAGGTTTCCGACACCGGGGGGTACCGGATTGACCCGCGGGTGGCCTGGAACGGTCTGCGTCACCTGGTGGTCTGGACGGAGGCAACCGGCCAGACATCGGGGATTCACGGCCGTCTGGTTACGGAGACCGGAGCCATGGGCAGCGGCGTGTTCACCTTCTCCGAGACAGCCGGCGATCAGTTCGGGCCAGCCCTGGCTCCTGGTGTGGACAACGTGCTGGTCGTCTGGACCGAAGCCCTGGACACGGGCGGCTTTTCCATTCGCGGCATCCGGGTGAACGAACTCGGAACACTGGTGGACGACACCAGCATTGAGATTGCCACTGCCGGGACGGGCCTGATGTCGCCTTCGGTCGCCTGGGGGGACACCACGTACCTGGTGGTGTTTGCGACCGGCTGCGAAGGGGAGGCGTGTTCAGGCGTCGAGGCTGTGCGCGTGGACCGACTCGGCCGTGTACTCGATGGGGCCCCCCTGTCTCTGCCTCACACGGGGACACCAGCCATGCCGACGGTGGCCTGGGGCGGGTTTGATTTCTTCGTGACCTGGCAGGTCTGGTCCGCCGAGTTCCAGGAATGGGACGTGGAAGGTCTCCGCGTGGACCTCGAGGGTGGATTGGTGGACGCAGAACCGCTGTTGGTGTCCGGGGCCACGGGCAACCAGGAGGCGCCGGCGTCAGCCTACGGGTCGCCGACCTTCCTGTTCGCCTGGAGCGACGAGCGGTGTGCCGATCCGGGGACCTGTCCGGACCTCTATGCGGCTCGAGCACTCCAGGAGGTTTCCGACGTGGATGGGGACGGCTTCACGAGCGATCTGGACAACTGTCCGGACGTGGCCAACCCGGACCAGGCGGACGAGGATCTGGACGCGGTGGGCGATGCCTGCGATCCCTGCCCCGGGGATGACACCAACGACCGGGACGGGGACGCAATCTGCGGCAACCTGGACAACTGCCCGGACGTGGCGAACCTGGACCAGGCCGATGCGGACGGAGACGGGGTGGGCGATGCTTGCGATCCCTGCCCCGCCGATCCGGACGACGACATCGACCAGGATGGCGTGTGCGGCGACCTGGACAACTGCCCCCACGACCCCAACCCGGACCAGGAGGACGGAGACCAGGACGGAGTGGGCGACATGTGCGATCCATGCCCGTCCGACCCGGCGAACGACGCGGACGGAGACGGCCTGTGCGGGACCATGGACAACTGTCCGGAGGATGCCAATCCGGACCAGGCCGACACCGACGGAGACGGAATCGGCGACGCCTGCGATTCGTGCCCGGACCAACCGGATACGGACGGGGACGGGGTGTGCGACGACCAGGACAACTGCCCGGACGACCCCAACGCGGACCAGGCCGATGAAGACCAGGATGGGACGGGCGACGTGTGCGATGTGTGCCCGTCCGACCCGAAGAATGACGGGGACGGGGACGGGATGTGTGCCGACCAGGACAACTGCCCCGAGGTGTCGAACGAAGATCAGACCGACACGGACGGAGACGGAATCGGCGATGTCTGTGATGAATGCCCGAAGGACCGGGGGAACGACGAAGACCAGGACGGCCTGTGCGCCGACCAGGACAACTGCCCCCACGATGCCAACCCGGACCAGACCGATAGTGACGGCAATGGCCTCGGGGATGTGTGCGACGTGTGCCCTGGCGATACGGACCTGGATTACGACGGAGTCTGTACTGCCAAGGACAACTGCCCGGAAGCCGAGAATCCGGACCAGGCCGACATGGACGGCGACGGAATCGGCGACGCCTGCGACCCATGCCCCAACGACTCGAGCAACGATGGGGACGGAGATGGTGTGTGCGCGGACGTGGACAACTGTCCCTCCAAGCCCAACGCCGACCAGGCCGACACCGACGAGGACGGGCTCGGCGACCTGTGCGACCCCTGCCCGGGAGACGCCGACAACGATGGTGACGAAGATGGTGTCTGCGGCGACGTGGACAACTGTCCCTCCATGCCCAACGCCGACCAGGCCGACGCGGATGGAGACGGCCTGGGCGACCAGTGCGACCCCTGCGTCGACGATCCGGACAACGATGCGGACCAGGACGGTGTGTGCGCTCCCCAGGACAACTGTCCCGAGATCTACAATGCCACCCAGGAAGACGCCGATGGAGACGGGCTCGGCGACTTCTGTGATCCATGTCCCGAGGACCCGGACAACGACGTGGACGGGGACCACCTCTGCGCGGCCGAGGACAACTGCCCGACCGTGGCCAACCCGGCGCAACTCGACACCAACGGCAACGGCGTGGGAGACGCCTGCGATGCCTGCACTTCCCAGCCCGATTTCGACGGGGATGGACGCTGCGGAGCAGACGACAACTGTCCTCGAGTCGCCAACCCGGACCAGGAGGACATCGACAACGACGGGCTGGGGGACGCCTGCGACCCGTGCCCGGGCGTGCCGGGGGGAGACACCGATGGGGATGGGGTGTGCCCGGGAGAGGACAACTGCCCGGATACCCCCAACGCCAACCAGAACGACAGCGATGACGACGGCCTGGGCGATGCCTGCGACCCATGCCCTCGAGATCCGGAGAACGACGCCGACGGCGACGGACGCTGCGGTGACCGGGACAACTGCCCGGACGATTCGAACCCGCAACAGACCGACCGGGACCGGGACGGTATCGGCGACGCCTGTGACGAGTGTCCCCAGGACCCGGACAACGACGCCGACGGCGACGGACGCTGCGGTGACCGGGACAATTGTCCGGACGACCCCAACTTCACTCAGATCGATTCGGACAACGACGGCGTGGGAGATGCCTGCGACATCTGTCCCAACGACCGGAATGACGATGAGGACGCGGACGGAGTGTGCGGGAACGTGGACAACTGCCCCGAGATGTACAATGCCGACCAGGCCGATACCGACGGTGACGGAGTGGGCGACCTGTGCGACCTCTGCCCGCTCGACGCCGAGGACGACGCAGACCAGGACGGATACTGCGCCGACGAGGACAACTGCCCGGACATCGCGAACGAAGATCAGGCCGACACCGACGGTGACGGGATCGGCGATGCGTGCGATGACAAGGACAACCGCTACCTGGTGGATGGGCAGTACGACGGGGAACTGAGTGGGGGGCCGTCCTGCCGCTCCGGCGAACTGAGCCAGTCCGCCACCCCCCTGCCCTTGCTCCTGTGGCTCCTCATCCCGGCCGCCCGCCGACGGCGTCGACGCTGACCTTGCGCCGAATCCGGGAGGGGACGGCCAGGTCGAACCGCTCGAGAGGCAGGACTGCGCCCAACACCATGCCCGTGACCAGGCCGACTGCGGCTCCTACCGGGTCCAGGTGCGGCACCGAAACCGTGGCCACGCCCAGGCCTGCCGACACAACCGCCACCCGCCACCCCAACACCGTCCACCAGGACCGGGGCAGATACATGCGGACCCGAACCGCGCACGCCAGGCACGCCCCGACAAGCCCCAGAATCGCCGCGCTCGAGGTCACTATGAGCCGGTCCGGGTACACCAACCCGGACACCACCCCGGAGGCAATACCCGAAACCAGGAATACGGTCCAGAGTCCGAGCCGTCCAAACGTTCCGGCAACGGCCGCACCGACCACCCCTGCGGTTGCCAGATTCAGGAACAGGTGCACGGTTCCTTCGGAGAGGACGACACCGCCCACGAACCGCCACGGCTCCACCCGGCCCAGCGCCCCGAACACCGCAAATCCATTCAACAACTCGTCCGAGGAAAGAATGGTCCAACCGGATACCTGGACGGCTACCAGCACAACGCCAAGAGACACCAATCCCGGAAGTCGCAACAGGCCCGCATCGAGCGCGGGAACAAGACCAGACTCGAGAACCACCTGGCCCTCCAGTCGATCCAGCGCCTTTTCCACCTCCACCCCACGCTCCGGAGCCTCGTCCGGAAGCCCCTCACGCTGCGCCTCCAGTGCCGCACGCACAGAATCCTCGAGCCCCTCCAGGGCGAGCAAGGCATCCAGTTCCGCACAGGCCCTTGCACGATCCCCGGCAGCCACCGCCGTCCGGACACGCCACGCTCTCGAGGTCAACGGGTCGAGACGCGAAAAGTGGCGCTCAAGCAGCACACCCACCGCTTGCTGACGCCCACCGGTGGCCAGGGTGGCGAGCCAGGCCGACCGCGCGTGCCGACGAACCCGATGCCACTCCGGCTCGGCCTCCAAGAACCGGAGCGATTCCAACGCCCCGTCCAGGTCCCGGGCCTCAGCGTGGGCTCGAGCGAGCAGGCAAAAACCGAGCGCGCGCACACCGCCTCGAGGCAGTGCCCGAACATCCGACTCATGCCGACGGATCGTCTCCCAGTCGTGCCCCCGGGCCCATCGTCTCAGCGCCGCCACCAGCAGAAGCGGCCACACCGCCTCCGCGTCCGGGTCCGATGACGCACGCTCCCGCCATGCCTCGAGCTTTTCGGCGTCCAGCCCGTAATCCCGGAGAGTGTCCACCAGGCGTTCCAGGGTGCGGGCGTCGCGTGCATGGGAAGCAAACGGGAGGAGCATGGCGCGCGACCGGGCCATGGTCAGAGCACGGGAATAGTCCCCATCGCCGAGGGCCCGGTCCATACCGAGTCGGTATCCAAGCGAAATCACGTAGGGCGCGCCGATCAGAGCCGCCTGGAGAAAAAGTGCGCGGGCGGAATCCCAGTGTGCGACCATCCCGCCTCCCACGAGGCAGGCGGAGGCCAGGTGAAAGAGAATCGGTCCGGCGTTGGCTCGAAGGCCTCCTCGAGCATACTGGATCGCGCTGAGGATCGCGACAATGAGCAACAGACCCTGGACCATCCATGCCACTGTCATTCTCTGACACCTCCCTTCGCCCGTTCCGCGTAACGAGGCGCGGGAAGTGTACCACATGGGAGAGCGGTTGCAAGGGAGTGAGAAAAGTGGAGAACCGCGGAAACGACGGTCAGGACGCACATACGGCCAGGACCTGGCGCAGGTCGGTCAGGCCCTGCAGGCACTTGTCGATACCGTCCTGAACCAGCGTGGTCATTCCCTTGGACACGGCCAACTCCCGAAGCTCGTCCACCGAGGCCTTGCGCTGGATGGCAAGACGGATCTCGCGATCGTTCACAAGAAGTTCATGAAGCGCCACCCGCCCCTTGTAGCCCCGGTTTCCACACTCCGAACACCCCTCGGCCCGCCAGAGCACCAACGGCTCACCCTCGAGTTTGCGTCGCAACGCCTCCTCCCCGTAATGCTCAGCCAGCTCCTGAAACTCCACATCGCTCGCGTTGTACGGCTTCCGGCACTGGACACATAGACGGCGGGCCAGACGCTGGGCGAGAACCCCGAGCAGGGCATCAGAGAATGTGAAGGCATCCACCCCCATGTCGATGAGCCGACGAACCGTCTCCGGCGCGCTCCCCGTGTGCAGCGTCGAAAACACCAGGTGCCCGGTCAACGACGCCTCCACACCGATTGAAGCGGTCTCTCCATCCCGCATCTCCCCCACCATGATGACATCCGGGTCAGCTCTCAGGAATGCACGCATGGCCTTGGCGAACGTGAACCCGATACCCGGGTTGACCTGGACCTGACGCAGCCCTTCCTGGCGAATCTCCACCGGATCCTCGGCCGTCCAGATCTTTCGATGCTCCTTGTCCACATTGGCCAGCATGGAATGAAGCGTCGTGGTCTTGCCGGAACCCGTGGGCCCCACCACCAAAACCAACCCGTACGGACGGGCCGTGAGCTGAGAAGCCAGCTTCACGTTCCGCTCGTTCAAGGCCAACTCCGCCAGCGGCAGGGGCTTCCCACCGGCCAGTATCCGCAGCACAACATCCTCGTCACCGGTCACTGTCGGCAACGTGGCCACACGAAGCTCCACCTTCCGATCCTCAAGCTGTAGCGCAATCTTGCCATCCTGAGGAATCCGCCGCTCCGTGATGTCCAGGTTGGCCATCACCTTGATCCGGGCCGCAAGCTGATGCCGAAACGCCGGCGGAAGCTCACGGTGCCGTTCACACTGCCCATCGATCCGATATCGCACCAACACCGGACGATCCTCGCCGTTCGGCTCGATGTGGATGTCAGACGCTCCCTTCACATACCCGCCAATGATGATCTGGTAGACGAGCTTGACCGCTGTCTGTTCCTCCTCGGACACCGCATCCTTGGCTCCACCCGCCTCCGCCACCTCGTTCATCACGTACTCGAGCAACCGGGCCTCCTCGCTCTCAGAGGAGTCTTCGGTCTCCACGTAGGTCTGAATGTAGCGGGTAAGCTGGCTGGGGCGTACCACCACCATCCTGATATTGCGTCCAACCGAGAACCTCAGCATGTCGATCACACCGATGGCCACCGGGTCGTCCATGGCCACGGTCAACGATTCCTGGTCATGCGCAAAGGGAAAGACGCGATAGCGCGTGATCACCTTGGACGGAAGCTCGGCCACCGCGCTCAGGTCGATGTCGCACTCGTCCAGGTCCACATAGGGCACATGGAATTTCTCGGCGAGGGTTTTGGCGATCACCTCCTCGGTGACAATGCCGTTGGCGACCAGGAGTTCACCCAGGCGGCGGCCCTGCTTCTGCTTCTGGTCCTCGAGTGCCTGCTCGATGTCCTCGGGAGAGGCCAGGCCTGCTTCGACGAGCACCTCTCCGAGGCGAATGGCCCGCCCCTGTTTTCGCAAGGCGGCTGCCCGCTCCAGCCCCTCGGACACCGCGTCCGGGTTCACACACCCTCGTTCGACCAGAATCTCCCCGATACGACGCTCACGGTCGCGGAGTTGCGTGGCGATACCGCGCACCGCCTCCGATGGGCTCAACTCGCCCTTGCGCACCAGCATGGAGCCGAACGGTTCCTTGCTTTCCACCGTGTAGATTCGGTCACGGAAGAAGTACATTTCATCGTACATGTGCACGCTGGAGAGAGGCCAGGCATAGAATCCCCGTCCCGACTGGACCTGTTCCGGGACGGCGTACACGTCGAACGTCCGCTTTCCCGGCGTCTGGATGCAGTACTCCTCCACCCCATCGGGCAGCAGGGGGATGTTGTCCTTGCGCCGGAAAAACGCAACGTAGACCACGTTCTCCATGGGGATGTGAATCCACACATCCGAACGCCTCGAGTCGCTCTCGCTCTCCACGTGGATCGAGACCTGGTCGCTCGAGGGGTCGAACACCGCGATCCGTCCCGTTTCGGTTCCACCCGTCACCAGTCCGACCGTGACCACGGCCGGCTCATCATCGAATCTGCGCGCTTCCACCCTGTTCCTCACCTGCAACCACGTTTCACCCAGCGAATCCGGTACGCGCGACGGCCCGGCCCCGGTTCGCACATCGTCCGGTTTCTCCTATCTTGTCACGGGACGGCCGTTGGACGCAAGCGGCCCGACACCGGGAGGTTTCCCGGGCCGCACAGGAGGTGACCCACCAACTTTCTCTGGACGGCGACGGCGCCCCAAGCTAATCTCTGCTCAAGCGCGGGTAGCGCCGTGGGAAGCGGGTGCTGGGGTGTCCCTACCCGGGCGGGAAGCGGGCACGGGAGCCGCTTGCGAACACGGCGGGCACAGGCCAGGCAGGCTCAAGGCGGGGAGGAGGCGACATGAGCGAGGCAGTTCCGGGGAAGGCCGTCCCGTCCCGGGCCGGATTCGTGCGCCACGGCCGTACATTCCAGCTTCGCATCGAGGATCCCGACGATCTGCACCTGGTGCTTGCGCTTGACGAGGCTCTCTGGGTGGCGACCGGCGCCCCGTTGGACCAACTCCAGGCCGACCCGGTGCTGGTCCGCTACCTGGACCACAACCAGAGCGGACGCGTGCTGACCGGGGAACTCAAGGCCGCGATCCGCTGGACCCTGGATGTCCTGACCTCGCTCGAGGGGCTGGGCGCCGGAAGCGACACGGTGGTGCTGGCCCACGTAAACGCCGACCATCGTGACGGCGCACGGATTCACCGGTCTGCAGGGCGCATGCTGGAAAGCCTCGGCGCCGCGGACAGGACCCGGATTTCCCTGCAACAGATTCGGGAAGTCAAGGCCAGGGTGTCGGCCCAGCCTGTGAGCGAGGCCGGCGTGGTCGTGCCTGCTGCAGCACGTGATCCAGAGGTCTCGAGATTCATTGCTGCCATCGTGGAGGTGACCGGCGGCGTGCAACACCCGGGCGGGGACCAGGGAATCGACGAGAAGACGCTCGAGACCTTTCTACAGGAGGGGCGCACCTACCTGGAATGGCGAGCCAGGGCGGAACAACCAGGCACTCGAGACGAAATCATGCCCATGGGGGACCGGACCCCGGCTGCTTACCAGGCCTTGCTCGCCGTCCGAGACAAGGTCGAGCAGTACTTCGCCCTCTGCGACGCGCTCACCGCCGTTCCCGGTCTCGAGACCCAGGTCCGGGAAGCGCAAGACCTCCTCCAGGCCGTCGACCTCTCCGACCTCGAGTCCCTCCAGGACCTGCTGGCCCGCGCTCCCCTCGCCGTGCCCACTTCTACCCGGACGCTCGAATTGCATGCCGTGACCAACCCCAGATTCCAGGAACCGGTGACAGCTTTTTTTGAGCAGGTGGTCGGCCCGGTCCTCGAAACGTCGGCCGCCAGACTCCCGGCGGAAGGATGGCGTCGGATCCTGAAACTGTTCTCACCTCACCAGGCCTGGGTTGAAGCCCGCCCTGCAGACCGGGTGGCCCGTCTGGGAATGGACCGTCTGACCCGTTTTCTGGAGCCGGACCTGGAAAAGGCAGTACGTGCGCTCATTGCCGAGAGTCGAGAGACGGCGCTGGCGCTGGAAGACATCCGGCTGGCCGAGAAGCTGGCATTGTTCCAGGCGAACCTGATGGCGATCGCCAACAATTTCGTCAGTTTTCCAAGCCTGTACGACCCGGAGAGGCGCGCCCTGTTCGAGCAGGGCACCCTTGTGATGGACGGTCGGCGATTCAACCTCGCCGTCAAGGTTGGAGACCTGAAGGCGCATGCGAGGATGGCGCGGACCTCCGAGATTTTTGTGCTGTACGTGGAGGTGCGGCCGGGAACCCCGGAGGCGTTCAAGCTGGCCATCCCGGTGACGGCCGGGGGCAAGGGGAACCTGTGCCGGGGCAAGCGTGGTGTGTTTCAGCATGTGGACGGCCGGGAGTATGATGCGGTGGTGGTAGACCTGATCGAGAATCCGGTCAGTATTCTCGAGGCCATGGCGGCCCCGTTCCGGAAGATTGGCGCGTTGATCACGGGCAAGATTGAGTCCATGACCACCGAGGCGACGAAGGAGCTGGAGAAAGAGACGCAGGAAGTGGTGTCCGAAGTTGAGCAGACGGCCACTCGAGCGGTATCATCGGGAGCGACCGGGAAGGAGGCGGGAGCGTCTGGGTTGCGGGAGGGTGGGGGACAGGGGAGTGCGGCGGGTGTGGCAGGCATGGCGGCTGGCTGGGGTGTGGCCATCGCGGCGCTGGGTTCCTCGCTGGCCTACGTGACCAAGACGCTGTCGTCTCTCAGCTTTCTCACGATCGTGGGTGGTATTGCGGGGGCGGTTCTCGCGGTCATCCTACCTGCTTCCCTGGTCACGGCCATTCGACTCCGACGTAGGGACCTGAGTGCCATTCTCGAAGGGTCCGGGTGGGCCATCAACGCGCGGATGCGACTCACCTGGTCCCAGTCACGCGCCTTCACCCGCACGTCGGGTCCGGGTGCGGTGCGTCTCCTGGTGTGGAGAATTGCGGTCTGGGTCGTGGTCGTGGGGGCCATCGCGGCGCTGGGCCTGCTTGCCCGACACTCAATGGACACGCCACAGGTTCCGCCCTCGCCTGTCCCGTCCCCGGTCTTGCAAGGCGCCGGGGGTGACGGCCTGGGGCTTCTCACCCCTGCCCGGGAGGGCGACAGGGCCGGCCCGAGGACACTGGTACGAAAGCGGGCGGTCGTCCGGGGAGCCTCCTCACGTGCTTTGGTCTCGAGCGGTGCACGCAGTGCGAGCAGGGGCAAGGGATGATGCGTGACCAGGCAGGTGACAATCAGGACAATCAGCGGTCGGTTCCGGGTCCGGGCGAGGCTCAAGTAACTCCGGCCGGGGACCGTGTCGCGGGTGGTCCGGCAGCCACCCCGGATGCGGCCCGGGCGTCCGGAGTTCAGGGCCCGGGTGGGGCGCAGGACCCGCTCGCCGGCTGGACCCTCTTCCAGGTACACCGGGAGGCGGAACGGAGGCACCCATCCGATCCGGCTCGAGCCAATTTTGGGACCATGACCACCCCGGTCACGACCGCTTCCCTGGCCATGGCGGTGGCCATCGAAGATCCTCCGTGGGTGACACTCGGCATCGGGGTCGTGTGCCTGTTTCTGTTCCTGCTCACCAAGGTCCTCTCCCTCCTGGAACCGATTCACGGATACCCCGCCCTGATCCTGCTCGGCGCCAACGATGCGGAAATGGTCATGCACGGCCAGTACTTTCGCATTCTCACCAGCACGTTTCTCCACAGCGGTCTGGGTCACCTGGTGTTCAACCTGTTCGGCCTCTGGGTCCTCGGGCGCGTCTGTGAACCCTTGCTCGGCCCGGTGCGATTCCTGCTCGTGTTCCTGTCCACCGCCATGGTTGGAGGCCTGGCCAGTGCCCTCCTCCGCGGAAGCGGGGTTGCGGTGGGCGCCTCCGGGGGCATCCTGGGACTTCTCGGGACCCTGATCGTGTTCACCCACCGGGCAGGCCGGGTCCTCCCCGACACCATGCGGAAGCAACTTGTCTGGACCTTTGTCCCCTGGCTTTTGTTCAACCTCTACATGACCCTGGTACAGCCCTCGGTGGACGTGGCAGCTCACCTCGCCGGCGTGGCTTCGGGCGCGGCCATCGGCCTGGGCATCGGCTCTCCCACCGTGGACCCCTGGGCCATCCGCCCCGGCCGCCTCTCCCTGGCCGCTGGACTGGTCGGCGCAGTCTCTGCCTGGGCGCTCGTGAGCTACCTTCATTGGCTGGTGACAACCCTCGTGGGCTGAGCCGAACGTTCTCGACCGGTTGGTGCGCTCGAGGCAGGTGCCGCCCCCGGGCGTTCTCTGGACGTTCAGGTCGTCGCGTGCAGTCTCGTCTCTCTTCAGCACCCCTCTGCGGCCAAGATGTCGAGCCGATCCACGCGGCACACACGTGGTCCTCCGGGCGCGACAGAACGCTCGTTCTTCACTCGAGACCCGGGCCGGGACGCCGATACCTGGTTGTCCTTGTTTTTGGTGGCCATCGCCGTTTCGTGCAGGTAGATTATGCCTGCATGTCATGGTACTGCGCCGGGTACTCCGGACACGACAAGAACCGATTCCCACGCGAGGAGAACCGATGGACCAGGCACCCACCGGCCCACCCCAGGGTCTTGCCGGACACTCATCAGCGAACGCCGGCACCGACACGAACCGGTTTCTGCTCGGCGTGATCGTTCTCGGAGCGCTCCTGCGGCTCTACCATCTCACGGCCCCCTATGTGGACCTGTCGGCCTGGCGGTCACTCGACTACGCCTCCATGGCACGCAACTTTTACGAGATGAGCTATGCGCTGTGGCTGCCTCGAGTGGACTGGGCAGGTCCGGACGGACTGGTGGAATCGGAGTTTCCCATCCTGCCGTGGCTGGTGGCACTGGTGTACCCGCTCACCGGCGTCCAGGCCTGGCTGGGTCGCCTGCTCACACTCACGTGCGGGCTGATGGGGATCCTCTACCTGTTTGCGTTGGTTCGGCGCCTGCTGGGCGAACGGGCGGCGCTTTTCTCGGCCCTCGTGCTGGTCCTGAACCCCTTGCACCTCTACTTCAGTCGCACCTTTCAGCCCGATGTGCCCATGATGGCGGCGGTCACCGCCGCGTTGTATCACCTGGACCGCTTCCTCGAGGGATCCCGGCGGCACGGAGTTGCCACGGCGGCGGCCGTTGCCATGGGAGGTTGTCTCAAGCTGAGCGCTCTGTTCGTCGGATTGCCCATGTTGGTGCTGATCGTGGCGCGCAGAGGATGGCACGGCATGCGGGACTGGCGCCTCTGGGCAATCGGAATCGCGGGGCTGCTCCCGGTGGCGCTCTGGTACGCCCATGCACGACACCTGTTCCTTGCTCATGGCTACACGGTGGGCATCTTGTCCGGAGGGCACGACAAGCTTCAGACCAGCACCTATCTTTCCATGCCGTGGTGGTGGCGTGTGATGCTCACCGAGCGGATCTGGAAGTGGATTCTGACTCCGGCGGGAATTCCGTTGTTTCTCACGGGCCTTGTCTCCCTGGTCCGGGCCTGGCGGTATCCAAGCACGTCGCGATGGCGGAGACACGGTGTCTTGACCGTGCTGGCCTGGCTCTGCACCGGCTGCTTGTTCGTTCTGATCGTGGCCGAGGGCAATCTGGACATGCCTCACTATCAACTCGTGGCGGCGGTGCCAGGGGCCGTGGTGACCGGGGTCGGCGTGGATCGCTTCGTGACCTGGATTGCAAAAAAGAACTGGAGACCTGCCCTGGGCGTGGCCATGGTCTCGGCGGCCTTGCTCGGCGGCACCTGCTGGACCTTGCAGCATGCCTACGACAACAAACGTGCACGAGAGGTCGCGTTGGGGGAAACCCTGGGCCGACTCATGCCCACCTCTGGTCTGCTGATCAACCCGGGGGCCTATACCACCCACAAGGGCGGATACGACTATGAACCCATGGTTTTCTACTACGCCCACCGCAAAGGCTGGGTATTCACCCCTGAAATGTTCAATCCCGAAACCCTGGAAACATACATCGAAAAGGGGGCGACACACCTGGCCACTCATCACGTCGGAGTGCTGGAGGACGCCCAACCATTTGCCGCCTACCTTCGAACCCACTACCATGTGTTGCAGTGGAACGACCAGGGCGTTGTCGTGGACCTGCGCACTCACCTCGAAGCTCCCTCGACCTCCCCCGCTTCACCGGTGCCCCCCGAAACGGTGACCCCGTTCACAGAGTGAGCAGCACGTGAACGCGGGAAAACCTTTTTCTGGTGATTCCGCCACACGTTGCGTCTATGCTCACCTGGAAACCGCGTCCTGTTCCGTCAAGGGCTGGACGCCATGCCAAGGGAGCACAGATCATGGTGGTCATCAAAGTACGCAGAAACGGTTCCCTCAAGGTGGAAGGCGAGGATGTCAAGGTGGTGGACTGGAACGGCAACGAGTATCGCATCGACCGTCGCCCGTTCGCCCTGTGCCGCTGCGGCGCGTCTGGTACCCGACCGTTCTGCGATGGGGCACACCGCCAGATCCATTTCCAGGCCGAGGAGGACGCTTCGGCCCTCGAGGTAAGCTCCGGCTGACGCCCCCGGACCTCCTCGAGTGTCAAGGCAACCCGGCGGCCGGCACACCCCGAGATTGACACCGGGTCACCTGCCTGCCAGAATACCGGTGTCACCAGGGGCCGGCCCGAACACCGCAGCAGGAACCCGGCCGTCCCTTGAAACGCGGGATAGTGCATGGCAACCGGCAACACCAACGACGCCCCCTCCTCCAACCCAGCGATCCGATGGCTTCACAACCTGATCGCCGAGCCCCGCCACTACTTCGAGTCCGGCATCCATCCTGGTGAACACATCCGGCTACGCACCCGGCTCGTCCTCGGCGCCTACCTGCTCTATCGGGCACTCTGGGATTCGGACTTGACCACTCGAGCAGCTTCCATCGCCTACACGCTGGTCTTTTCGCTGATACCACTGCTCACCACCTCTCTGGCCTTTTTCACCGCGTTTGCCGGGGAACAGTATCAGAAGAAGCTCCAGTCCATGTTGCTGAACTACCTGCTGCCAGGGGCGGTGGCCGATGTGCAGCAATACATCGACCAGTTCACGGATCGCGCCGCTGCCATGGGAACGGTCAGCTCCCTCGTGTTTTTCGCCACCATCTTGCTCCTGTTCCGGTCCCTCGAGGACACGTTCAACCACATCTGGCGTTCGGAGACTTCCCGAACCTGGGGCGAGCGGCTTCAGGTACTGGCGCTTTTCTTCATCGTGGGCGCCCTGGCGGCCACGGCGATGATCACGCTGGAGAGTGAGGCACGTCGCCTGGCGGACGAGGTGGCGAACCTGGACCTGGGCGGATTCCAGCCGGCCCTGGCAGCATTCGGGCTGGAGGCGCTTGGGCTCTTGACATCGTGGGCGTTTTTCGTACTGACAAACAAGTTTCTGCCCAAGGCTCGAGTTCGCTGGGTACCGGCTCTCATCGGCGGGATCGCGTCAGGAACCCTGTGGCATTTTCTGAAATCCGGATTCAGTTGGTATGTCCAGGACGTGGCGTCCTATGGCCACATCTACGGAGCTGTGGGCACCGTGCCGGTGTTCCTCCTCTGGGTCTATCTCAGCCTCCTGCTCATGCTGTTGGGCGCTTACACGGCGTTTGTGACCCAACATTTCACAGCGCTCATCGCCTGGCAGCGGATGCAGGATCGAGGAGGGGATCAGCCGGCCTACTACGCAGTCGTGGCCACGGCTCAACTGGCCAGAGCGTTCCTCGACCGCCGGGGTACCATGACGCTGAGGGAAATTGCCGAGGCGTCCCGGGTCGACCCATTCTACATCCGCCAGGCCCTCAACCCCTTGCTCCGCGCACGGGTCGTCCAGAAAGTGTCGGCGCCGGGCAAGTCGGGACAGTACCTACTGGCTGTGCCCGCCGAGGCGCTTTCCGTGGGCGAAGTGGTCCGCCTGGCCACGGGGGAGAACCTGGAGGTCCCCCCCACCCGCTATCCGTCGGGCCTGCACCACCGCATCCAGACCATCTTCCACGGTGCCACCACGCAGGAAGACAGTGTGCTCGAGCGAACCACGATCCGGGAACTGGCGGAAGAAATCCCTCCGGCGCCGCCGTCGGACCACCCGGACTCATCCAGACAGGCCCCCACGGACCGCGCAGCGTCCTAGCCGGCCCGCTTGACCCCTCCCCCCTCCGGGTCCTCACCGAGACCTGTCCCGTGCTCTCCACGACCTCCTCGGCCTCCGGAAGCAGCCTGGGTACGCGGTCCCGGCGCCGAAAAGGACGTTGGGCTCATTTTTTCCCGCCCTTGGCTTCGAACGAGAGGTCCACCTCACCGGGGTTTCGGCGCCCGCCGGCAGGGCCAGATGGGCCTTCAGCCTGATTGCATGGTCGGTCACGAGGCGAGGCGTCCCACCATGGCGTCCCTCCACAGCAGCTCACATCGGCCGAGAACTTCCTGCGGCAGCCCGGGGCTCTCGGCATGGT
This sequence comes from uncultured Gammaproteobacteria bacterium, assembly GCA_964418585.1. Taxonomy (GTDB): domain Bacteria; phylum Myxococcota_A; class UBA796; order JAJRTE01; family JAJRTE01; genus JAJRTE01. The sequence continues at coordinate 22,897 of CAYQMG010000052.1, forward strand.
CCAATTGATTCCCCCCCATCCCACGACCCCGGTGCGTGTCACACGGGCGAGCCAATCTGCGGCCCTCATCCAATTTCGTTCCCGCTTGCCCCGGTGAGCCGCCAGTCGATGGGTGGCTCCCCACGCTGCGCCAGATAGGTATTGATTCGAGAAAAATGACCACACCCGAAGAAACCCCGGTCAGCGGAGTAGGGAGATGGATGCGGAGCCGTGAGCACGAGATGCCTGGTCCGGTCGATTCGGGCGGCCTTGGCCTGGGCGGGACGCCCCCACAACACGAAGACAAGCCCGGACCGACGCTGGTTCAACTCGGCAATCACCCGGTCGGTGAAGGTCTCCCAGCCCTTGCCCGCATGAGAGTGCGGTCTGTGCGCACGAACAGTCAGCACGGTATTGAGCAAGAACACGCCCTGGCGGGTCCAGGCAGTCAGGTCGCCGTGCCCTGGAATGGGCACGCCCAGGTCTCGATTGAGTTCCACGAAGATGTTCTGAAGAGACGGTGGCGGACGCACCCCTCGGGGGACAGAGAAGCAGAGGCCGTGAGCCTGTCCCGGCCCGTGGTAGGGGTCCTGTCCCAGGATGACGACGCGGACCTGTTCGAACGGTGTTTGTGCGAACGCATTGAAGATCAAACCACCTGGAGGATACACCGGGTATCGCTGTTTTTCCTGGATCAGGAAAGCGCGGAGTGTCTGCATGTACGGCTTTTCGAACTCGTCCTCGAGGATGGCGAGCCAGGAGGGTTCGAGCCGAGGTCGTTTCCGGGTCATGGGTCGCCTCACCGAGTGGGAGGAGGGGCCCGAGGGCAGGCGGTTCAGCGAAGCTCAGGCCCCGTACTTTTTGATGGCGGCGTCGAGTTTTGGCAGGAGCATGTAGATGAACCCTGCGGAGAGTGCGGCCAACCCGGCGAGCACCAGGAAGAAGGAGGCGGGACTCATGAGGTGCTGAATTCCCCCGAAGAATCCTGAGAAGTTGTTTCCGAAGGCGGTTGCCAGGAACCATCCGCCCATGGTGAGGCCGACGAGGCGCTTGGGTGAAAGCTTGGTGACCAGGGAGAGGCCCATGGGTGAGAGGCACAGTTCACCGAGGGTGACGAGGGCGTAGAAACCGACGAGCCAGAGAGCGGAGACCTTGACAGCGCCATTTTCGGAGAGGAAACCGCCCACGGCCATGAGCAGCATGGAGGCGGTGGTGAGCACGAGGCCGAGGAAGACTTTCCGTGCGGTGGTGATGCCCCGATTCATGGAGACGAGCCACTGGAAGAAGGCGACCACGAGCGGCGTGAACGCGATCACAAAGAATGCGTTGAAACTCTGGTACAATTCCGAGTTCGCCACCCGGAGGAACTCGCCTGGTGGGAGCAATTCCGGATCGTGGCCGTACCGCTCGCGATATCCATCGTAGATGGCACTGAACGTCTCCCGGTCCACCACATAGAGGGCGATCTGCTTCCCCTCCACCTCGCGCAGGAAAGCCACGTGCTTCACTGGCTCGGCTCCGTCCGGGACCGACACGGTCACCACCGGGGCTCCGTGGCTGTCCTTTTCTTCCACCACCTTGACCACGCCGTTTTCGTACACCTTGACGCTCCGGCGCAAGATGTCTTCCGACACATCCGAGCGACCATCCAGCTCGAGCACGGTCACGTCCGGCGCAGAGGCCTTGGCGAGTTCCACTGCCTTGAGGTCCATCCGCTGCACGCCGAACATGCGGGCCACGGCGGGAGAATCCACCACGAGCAGCGTTCTCGGGTCGGGTCTGGGCGTCTCCGGCTTTGCGTTGATGTAGTACTTGGGGAACGCCTCCTGCTTCATTGCAGCAGGAACGACCCGGGTCTGACGGTCTGTGTTGTCTCGAGCCCACTGGGTCATGGCACTCCCGTTCAGGTGCAGGATCATGAAGAACGTGCCGCCCGCCACGTAGATGGGCAAGAGGGCCAGGAGGCCCGGGCGTTCGTCTTCTCGAGCGGTGAGGCCGAGCCGGACGAAGAAGATGATGACCGGGATCATGCCGGCGAGGAACCCGCAGACTGCGGGCCGGACCGGGAAGTCGTCGCCGAGATAGTAGGAGGCCATGAAATAGCCGAGGATACCCACCCCAAAGGCGGGCAGGAGGATTTTGAGCAACACGGTACTGAACGGGGTGTCCTCCGGATCCCGCGTGGGCTTTCGGTCCGCTCTCTCGAGGAGCTTCCAGTGGAGGAGGAGGATCGCCACGCCGATGAGGAGTCCGGTGCCGGCCACTCGAAACGTCCAGAGCCATCCAAGCTGATTCCGCACGGTGGCGGCCAGGAGGTTCGCCACGAACGCCCCGATGTTGATACCCATGTAGAAGATGTTGAATCCGGCGTCTCGCTTCGGGTCACCCGGCTCATACAGGTTGCCCACCATCACCGAGATGTTCGGCTTGAAAAACCCGTTGCCCACGATGACGCAACCGAGCCCCACGGTGAACGTGGTGTAGCCGGGGGTGCCCATCAGGAACAGGCCGAAGGCCATGAGAAGGCCACCGCCCAGGACCGCGCGACGAAAACCGAGGAACCGATCCGCTGCCATGCCGCCGATGAAAGGCGTGAAGTAAACGAACGCCAGGTAGAGTCCGTAGATCTCGTTGCCCTGGGCTGCGGGGAGTCCCAACCCGCCACGCTCCACGTCCGTGGTGTACAACAGCAGGATACCAAGCATCGTGTAGAAGGCCAGCCGCTCCCACATCTCGATGAAGAACAGCGGAAACAGCCCCTTGGGATGTCCGAGAGCCATGAATTTCTCCTGTGCTTCAGACCAACCGGTTCGCCCATCCGGGCAAACCTATCATCCAGCATGCGGAATCACAAGCAAAACCGCTACCCAGCTTCCAGGCGCTCGACAAGAGGAAACAGATCGACCAGCGAATCCACCCTGGACCCGTCCCAGCCCCGATTCCAGGGCCTATCGCGGCACACAGCCACAATCCCGGCTTCCCGGGCCGCCTTCAGGTTGTGGACAACATCGTCCACCAGCAGGTCCACAGGACATTCCCCCTTCCGGCTCGTCACGTGGAAACGATCCGCCGGTACCGTCAGCCCGTGCCGATTCAGCCATTCCCGTGTGTATGCCGATGTTCTGTCACTCAGTTGCGTGGTCACCACATGGAGAATCCAGTGGTCCGGGATCCTCGCCAGGAAGGCGGCCACGTCCGGATACGCCGGCGCGTTCACCCAGATCTCCCGGAGGTGCGACGCCGTCAAGGCCTTCAGATCCACTTCGGCTGGAAAATACCGTTCGAATCCCGCCCACTCGGGCCACTCGGTCACCGGCACATGCTGCCCGGCCAGATGGGGATACTCACGCTCAAACACCTGGATGAGCGGCGTGGCCAGGTCTCGCAGCACACCGTCCACGTCGAGGCCGACATGCACTATCCGTTGCATCAGTTCCTCCGTCCCAGGATCTCCCCCACCGGTTCCCGGTCACGTCGACTCCAGGTACGCACGCTCCAGCGTCTGCCCTTTCACCACCTCCGACACACGCGCCCCATGGTCCAACAGCACACGAAGTGCTGCGGCGATCACGTCCTCGGCCTGTCGCGCCGGGTCCGCCGCAAACCGGATCACCAGCGTTCCATGCTCCTCGAGCCAGACGACCGAATCCCCGGCCAGGACTTCCCGCAACTCGGCCAGCGGGTTCGGACCCGGTGCGAGTGAGATACGTACCTCCTGGTCCTTCCCGGTGATACGGTCCAGAGGGCCGGCGACCACCACGCGACCCGCCTCGATCATGGCGACGTGATCGCACACGGCTTCGATCTCATTGAGATTGTGCGAACTGACGACCACCGTACGCTTGCCCCGTTGGTCCCCGATGTGCGCCCGAATCGCCTCGGCCTGCCTGGGGTCGAGCCCGCTGGTCGGCTCATCGAGCAAGACGAGTTCGGGGTTGCCGAGAAAAGCCTGGGCGATGGCCACCCGCTTGATCATGCCGTGGGACAGGGTCCGTGTGCGCGCCCTCGCGCGGGACGCCACGTCAGCCAGGCCGACCGCCTGCCAGACCTGGCGCCTGGCTTCCTCCCGACCCAGTCCCTGGAGGCGTGCGAGGAACTCGAGTTGGTCCTCGAGGGGCATGTCACGGCCGATCTGGGCGTCCTGGGGCAATGCCGAAACCCGCCCACGGTGCCTGGCCGGGTCGAACGGCCCTTCGCCAAACAGGTCCACGGTCCCTCCGTCGGGCCGTACAAACCCACAGGCGACAGCGAACGTGGTGGTCTTCCCGGCCCCGTTGGGTCCCACCAGTCCGAAGATCGAGCCTCGCGGAATGTCCAGGTCGAGGCCATCGAGCGCGACGGTCTTCCCGTACCGTTTGCGCACACCACGAAAGGTCAACACCGACTGCCCGGCACCATTGCTCATGATGTGCGCCCTCTCGTCGCCAGCGTGCCTCGAGCCACGGAACTCGACCATTCGACCCATCCGAAGTGCCGGAGAAAACCTCCGCGAAGGACTCGCTGTGTCACAGGTCCTTCCTCCAGAAAAAGAGCAATCCCAACGCCAGGTAAAACGCCCCAAGCGCCAGCAAGATACCGGCCTCGACCAAAACGGTGCTCCCCGCCGGGGCGTACAGGCCGGGCTTGTGAGAAAACGGGACCAGAAACCCGATCACGGTCCAGGCTCCACCATATACCCCATCGTGCCAACGGTAGGCGAACTCGCCGAGCGCCCATGCGATCACGAGCCCGATGAACGCCCACGCCCTCGCCGTGGCGCTCGAGCCGGCATTCATGGCGCACAGACCCGAAAGGCCCACGAACGCGGCGCCGTAGGCCACGATTCGCGGCCAGAAACGGAGGATCCCCACCACGGTGGGCCAAAACTCGAAGCCCTGGAGTCCAGCCCAGGCCACACCGAGGTAGACGAAGCCGGTCAGGAATACGACCAGCGCCATCAGCGAGACCTGGCCCAGGTACTTGCCGAGCACGAATTCAACCCGACCTGTACGCAACACCACGAACCGGACGGCGCGCGTCCGCACCTCCTGGGAAACGGTGTCTGCAGAGGTCAGCATGATCAGGAATGGCACGAACGCCAGTGAACTCCACAAGAAAAAGAGGACAATGGGGGGCAGATTCAACAGAAAGTCGGCAACCTCCCGATTTGGGAAGAATCGGATCAAGGCATCCCGGTAGGTGTCACTCTGAAGAAGCTGTTGCGTCAACGCTCCGGGCGTCTCGATGCGGCCGGTTTTCAGCATCCCCGCGACCACGTTCTCCAGGCGCCCGATGGCGGCCACGAACCCCCTTGCGGCGACCAGCCCCCCCAACATGTAGAGGGCTATCACCACCAGCGCCCGCCGGGTTCGGACCATCTCCTTGACCTCGAACCAGGCGACGAGCCAGATGTCGCGAAACGGAGTGGGGCCTATCATTGCCATGCTCCTGCGGTTCATGCGCTCCCGGTCGGTGCTCTCCGGCTCCGGGCCTGCGGGTCCGGACACGACGGCGGAAAAGGCCGGTCTCGAGCCCGGGAACGCCCGCTACCGAGGAGCCTCCCACGTCGAGCAGCCGTGGCTGCGTGGAGCCGGAGCACCGACCCGGCCGAAGGGGCCCCACGAACGGAACCTACCGCTCACGAGCCACCCGCTCCACCAGGGGCAAGATGACCTCTGGATCGATCTGGGTGAACACATCGAAATCCGCCTCCAGTGCCGAGGCATATTGTTCCTCGGTCAGGACCTGGCGGAGTTCGTCGTCTGCATCCTGGTAGATGGTGCCCAGGGCCACACCGAAATCGACCACTTCTCGAGGCTCTATCCGGCCGCGGTCTCCCCAGGCGTCGAGCGTGTCCTCCACCAGGGCTTCCAGGTCCTGGTTCATCCGGCCGACAAGCGCGTCGAGCGCCTCCTCCTGTTCTGGATCCAGGTCGGCTGCATCCACGAGCGCGGCTCGAGCCTGGGTGCTCCGGAGCTTCCACGTGTCGGCCGCCCAGGCCATCCGCTCATCCAGATCCTGGTCCGATTCCCGGTCGTGAGTCCGCGCAGTGCTGCGGTCGTTCGATACCAAGGGCCGGGCGACCGGTTCGGCCGGCTGGGACGGTCCAGGGGTGGGCTCTTGCGGTCTCGAGGCGACGGGCACCCGGGCTCGGGACTCGGGTTGCAGAAGGGTGCGAAGTCCCAGGGCCATTCCGCCGGCGAGCCGCTCCTCCTGAGCCTTTCGAAGCGCCTGGAGTTCCTCCCGTGCACGCTCGAGTTCCTGTTCGACCTGGTGCTGAGCGCTCCGGGTGACGAGGGCTCCGGCGAGGAACCCTGCGACGAGGCCCCCGAGCACGAAGAAACCGGACCGTCCAGCGCTCATCAGAACCTCCCTGGTTCAGGCGCGCCCGTCGCCGGATGGTGAAGACAGCGGCCGCCTCCGCCCGGCTCCGAATTATCGTTCCTCGCTGCGTTGCAGGGCAGCACGAATCCCGGCGATGAGCTCCTCGATCCCTTCGGGCGCGCACCCGTCTCGGCTGTTGAGCACGATGTAGCTTGCATGAGCCGCGGAAGGCTCCACGTAGCGCCTGTGTGCGGGCAAGACATCCCTCTGAAATCGAATGACACTCTCGTCCACGGTGGAAAAGGCCATGTCACGCCGGACCCTTCGCCGCAATCGCACCTGGTCTCCAGCATGCACGTAGGCCCTGAGCTGAACCTGGGCCACCAACTCGGGCACGGCATAGAGCATCATGCCGTCCAGGATGATGACCTCTCGAGGTTCCACGCGCAGCGGCTCGATCTCCCGAAGTCCCACGCCTTTCTGATATCGGTGAATATCGACCGCCTCTCCGGCGGAGAGACGCTTCAAGTGCTCGATAAGCAGGGAGTTTTCGTATGCGTCCGGACGATCGTAGTTGATATCGGCCCGGGAATGGACACCTTGCATCCGGTAAAGGTGCTCGAACTCGTAATAATACCAGTCATGCTCGATGACTCGAGCAGAATCCCCCAAAGCAGGCAGCAGGTAGTCGTGAATGACCAGGTGCTTGCCAGCCCCGGAGCCGCCGGACACGCCGACAATCAATCGCGTGCGCATGGAATCCAACCACTCGTCCAAGCAGAAAAGTTGGCCAGGAGGTGCACTATAGCGCACTTCGCCCTGACTCGCCACCCATGACCCGGTCTCGGGCCTGGCGACCCGTGCCAGCATGGTCGCACCCCGCCTCCAGACCTCAATAACCCGGCGTACTCAACCTCTCCGGTGGAATGTCCTCGAAACGCCGGGAACCCGGAGGACGCCACCGTACTCTGAAACGGCTGTTGAGGATGGTCATGACCGCCTCGATCTCCACTTCATGTGGTCCCTCTTCGAGATAGAGGCTGCCCATCCCCCTCCGCTGTTTCTTGCCCAGAGAGACGACCAGGGACTGGTCGATCTTCATTTTCGACTGGCTTCCGATGACCTGAAAGTCATAGACGCCCTTGACCGGGGCGTCGAGCACAGTCCGCCACTTGGCACAGAACTTGGACGGATGCGGCCGGATATCCTCGTTCTGGAACCGGAAAGTGAGATCGTCCTCACGCGTGACCCAGACCGGCCGACCGGAACACCGGGTGCCATGATAGTAGACAGCGAACACGCCGGGGCCCTCGAGGGGACGTGCGTGTGCGTGTTGGTAGGCGAGGGATCCTGCAAGGAGGGCGATGGCACCCAGCACCACGGCACCCAGGGCGACCCGGGCATGTGCGCGGTCGATGTCCCTGGATGCAACAAGTCGGGCCAGGATGAGGTAGACGAGGAAAGCGGCGGCCAGATAGAGGGGGACGAGGGACCAGCTCCCCGGGATACCCGCCACCTTGCCCAGGTTGTACGCGATCGAATCGGCCGTGACCAGCTCCCGGCTCACGATCCCGCCCCGGTGCACCGACAGCCTCCCTTGCAGGAAGTATGGAAAAATGAACTGCTCGAGAGGCCTGCGGTAGAGCATGGGAACCTGTGGCATGACCGCAGTGATGGCAATACAGGTGGCGATGGAATGGACGGCCACCCACACGGCAACCCACGACAGGCCGAAAACGAGAAGGCTGAAAGGCGCGACGATCCCGATGACGCCAAGCCTGGCGCCCCTCCCCTTCTTGCCGTACCGGGCCAGAATACTGGACACGCGTTCGGTTGCAGCGGCGATCCCCCCCCGCACATCGCCCAGACGAAGGGATCCGATCAGGACCCCGATGGCAAGACCCAGAAACGGGAAGGTCGGGATGAGGTGGCGAGGCCCGGCAGAGTTGGCACCGCCCCAGTACCGAATCGACTCTCCGTACCCGGCGTTGAAGGCGAGATAGGCCGCCGCCATGAGCACAATCAAGACGGCTTCCTTGACCAGCCCACGCCCTCGAGCCAACATCAGGGCGAGTCCTGGTATAGCAAGCACCACCACCGGGCTGAACCAGACGATACCCCGCTCGTCACTCCACAAGATCTTTTTCAGGATCTCCCATTTCGGCCAGGTGACCCCGGCCAGGCCCCGGGAGTGCTGTGGAAACGTGTTTCGCGCCGCATGGGCATAGTTGAGATAGCTGAGCGCGAAGGGACTTCCAAAGGCGAGTGTGTTGTAGATCGCGAGCAGAGCAACCGCGACAGCGCCTCCGGCGAACCAGTAGGCAATTTCTCTCCTGGTCGGTCGCGTCCAGACGAGGTATCCAGTGAGCAGCAGTGCGATGATTCCGACCGGGTACTCGGTGACCACAGCATATCCGACGAGCAACGCGGCCCACAGGACCCGCTTGCCCGGCTCCTCCCCCTGCGCCCGCGCTTCCGCAGCCCGACGCAGTAGATAGAAAGAGAGGAACGCCAGCGCGCCTGCGAGCGAGTGGCCGAAGTACATGGTGGCATACGGGAAAAAGGTTGTGCCCACCCCCACGCTCGCCGTGGCGAAAAGGGCTCGAGGTGGGCCGATTCCCAGGGAGACGAGGAGGAGGTAGAGGGCTACCATGGCAAGGGCAGCCGGTATTCCCACGGTCACGATGGTGGTGAGATGGACCACAAAGTTCTTGAAAAACGGAGAATGCAGCCCAAGGACCCAGGCGATTCCCTTGAACAGGGCGTATGGCGCCACCCCAAGCAAGGAGGTGCCCGGCGCCTTGCTCGAGTAGCTATGTCCTCGAATTCGAATCTGGTCGTCGGACGGAAACCCGATCCCGTCCACGTAGAGGGTTCCACGGGCGACAATGGCTCGAGTCTGGTTCAGACGTGCCGCAGGATTGCCGCCGCCCCCATTGTAGAAATAGCCGAAAAAGACGAGAAAGAGGGAGAACACGAGAAACGCCACCCGACGTTGCTCATGGCCCCTTTCCTGCCCCTTCGTTGCTGGTCCCACCCCGTCCACCTCTCGAGACGACCTCCGGTCCGGCTCACCCTCGCCGCTCCGGCCAACCTTGGGGATGGAGCATAGCACACGCCGCCCAGGGTGCAATGCGTTTGTTCCTTCCCGATCCGCCCGTGCCGACCGAAGCGGTGCTTCTGGATGCGCCCCTTGCGGCCCCCCCGCGCCGTCCCGTGGCGCACGACCCGGGAGCCGCCCCCCTCGAGGAGGAACGGCGCATGCAAGGTACGGATGATGACCATGAGCGCGTCCCTGTCAGAGCACAGGCATACCCAGAATGAGGCCACCGGACCCGATGGCGCCGGCCACTGGACCCGGGAAGGGCGCGGGTGCTCCGCCTCCAGCGCCGATGACGAGCATGATGAGATTGGTCGCCTTCCAGAGCAAGAACATCACCTGGAATGCCTTGGCGAACGAATCGCACATGGCCTCCACGTGGTTGCCTGCTCCGGCGTTCCCCATCATCAATCCCTTCAGGGTGTTGGCCGACACCATGTTTTCGGCGGTGGAAGCACCGACGATGAGAGGGATGGGGATGTTGGGACAGGGGATCATGGAGCCCACCGAGGCAGCACCGGTGGGGAACACCAGGAGTTGGTGCGAGTACCCCTTGGACCAGGCCATGTAGCCGTCACAGATACCCTGGCAAATGGCCTTGGCGAGCTTGAACCCACCGATGATCGACAGCACGTTGTCGAGGGTAGGCCGAACGCCCCAGGGAATGCCGAGGACGGTCATGATCATGCCGTTCCAGGTGGGTCCGGCCATCATGCCTCCCGGGCTCAGGATGCCGATGGGGCCGTTGATCATGACGTTGAAGAACTTGGTCGTCAACGATCCGAGCAACCAGGCGAGGACGATGCCACGAGAGGTGTCGTCGATGAACGCCTCGTACTGCATGCCGATCTTGATGGCCGTGTCCACATGAATCTTGAACGGACTTGGGCACTTGACGAGGCTCATGGCCAGGGCGGCGAGGTCGCCGATTTCGAACCGCGGGTCCCCTGGGTTGAACATACACAGGGCGGAGGGGTCGAAGCTTGTGGGAATCATGACAAACTTCGACATGAAATTCAACTTGACCAGCATCGCGAAGATACTCGGGATCTTCGGATTGGACAGGTCGAGTGCCGGCAACGTGGTGGGGGCCGGTGGAGAATTGGGGAACGGGTCGTCCATGGCGTCCGGCTTGGGATTCATCGGGTCGGGAAGCTCCTTGGGCGGCTTCGGCCCCCCACCCGGTCGCCGCGGCTTCCTGGCTTCCCGGCCCTCGGGCGCTCCTCCCCCTCCACCGCCTGTGGGCGCTCCGGGTCCTCCTGAAGCCTCTTCCGGCGGTCCGGGCTTCTTGTCGGCCTTGTCCGGTCGTGCAGGCCCCTCGCCCGGTTCCTCCGTCGGTGGTCCCTCTTCCTCCGAGGGTTCTTCCCGTCCGGGTGGCTCCTCCTTGAACTTGACCTCGAGCTGAGGAACTCCGTCGGGACCGGCCGTGGCCATGACTGCCGCTGCGGCTGCAGCCACGACCGCAGCCACCTCGGCGGCCACCTTGGGCAACTCGGCCGCTTTCTTCCCTGTCTTGTCCTTGGTGGCGTCCGCAGCGAGTGCCTGGATCTTGGCGATGGCCTCCTTCGCCTTTGACAAGGCCTCGCCCGCTGGTCCCACGATCTCGACGCCGTCATCGTCCGCCTCGGGCGGATTCTCGGCAGCTTCCGGGGAGATCCGGGGCTTCATCCCCGCCTTGGCGGCGGCTGCCTGCGCGGCGGCATCCACTTCCTTGGCCGCAGCCAGCGCGGCCGCGGCACGTTCCTTCTCCTTTTCCGCGGCAGCAGCCCGCTCCCTCTCCTCTTGCGCCTTCCGCTTTCTTTCTTCGGCTGCGGCACGATCAGCCTGCGCTTGCTTCTTCTCGGCTTCCTCGCGCTTTCGAGCCTTTTCCGCTTCCTCTTTCTCCCGGGCCTTCTTCTCGGCCTCGGCTTTCTTTCGCGCTTCCTCCTCTTTCTCGGCTTCCGCCTTCTTCCGCGCTTCCTCCGCTTCCTCCTCTTTCTCGGCTTCCGCCTTCTTTCGCGCTTCCTCCTCTTTCTCGGCTTCCGTCTTCTCCCGCGCTTCCTCGTCAGCCTTCGCCTTCTTTCCCGCTTCCTGGTCATCGGTCTCGGCACCGGCAGCGGGTTCCTCCCCGGGTCCAGGACGAGGCGCTTCCGCATCTTCCTTGCCTGCTGCTGCCGCTGCGGCACCGGCCGCCGCAGCAGCAGCCACTGCCGCGGCGGCGGCCGCGGCACCGGCTCCTCCGGATTCATCGGCAGCTTCTTCAGAAACGGCTTCCGGCGGAGTTACCTTCTGCTCCTTTGCCGCTTCCTCTTCGGGGGCGGCGGCAGGCTCTTCCCCGGCTTTCTCCTCCTCCGGTGCGCCTTTTCCCGGTTTCTCCGCCGCTTCCGCTCCCTTGTCAGGCGCCTCGGGCGCTTCCTCCGAGACACCTGCTTCCTCTTCCTCAACACCGGCAGCCTGTTCTTCCGGGGCCTGGGGGGCTTTCGAAGCAGCTTCCTCTTTTTCCGAACTTGCGGAAGTAGCCCCTTCTTCAGGTGCCGCCGCAGCCGCTGCAGCAACACCGGCGGCGGCGACCGCTGCGGCGGCGGCAGCGGCCGCCACGGCGGCGTCACTTCCGGCTGCACCCGGCGCCTCCTCGGGCGCCTCCACCCCTGGTGGAGCCGCTGGAGCAGCCTTTTCTTCTGCTGCCACTGGAGAAACGTCGGGTGCCTCCTCGGGAGCGCCTGGAGTCTCAGCCCCGGGCGCCTCCTCCAGTGCCTGTGCCGGCTTTTCCTCCGCCGCCTCGGCAGGCGGTTCTTCTGCACCCTCAGGACCAGGCGCCTCTGGAGAAGCAGCGGCGGGAGCCTCGGGACCACCCGGGGCCGGGCCACCCGGGGCCTCGGGCTCGCCCTCGTCGGGGATGTCAGGAGCTTCGGGGGCAGGACGCGCGGCGGCTGACGAAGCCACGGCCACAGCCACGGCTGCAGCCGCCACGGCCACGGCTGCAGCCGGGGCAGCGTCTGATGGCGCCGGGACGCCCGCAGTGGCCGCAGCCGCAGGCGCGGCCGACGGTGCGGCAGCCGCAGGTGCGGCCGATGGTGCGGCAGCCGCAGCCTCTGCGGCCCGGGCACTGGCCTGGGCTTCCTTGCTGGTATTCATGGCCACTGCGCCGGTCGCACCTGCCTGGTCCGGTGCTGCGGCCCGGTTCCGGCCGGCGGCGCCGGCTGGTGCCGGTGCTGCTCCAGCGCCAGCCGCAGCGGCGACCCCTGCGCCGGCGGCGAGCATCAGTCCGGCGCCGACCCAGAGGAGCCGAGCGGAAAGTGCGCCACCCGCGGGCACTCCCACACGACCGACCGGACCCGGAGCTATCCCGCAGGCTGCCCAACCACTTTGCAAGGTCCAGTCCAGCGAGCTGTCCGAGCAGCACGCTTCGTGTCCGGACGAGGTCCACCGAATTTCGGGCAGTTCGCTGAAACACCCGATGGGCCTCCGCGTCCTGGTACCGTCCGCCTCGATGTGGTCCATCAGTGGCCCGGACGCCTGTCTGAGTGCATGGATCTGATCCTGGAGCCGCGAGAAGAGGTCTGAGCGCGCCTGCTCCAGCCGCTCCACCTCGGCTGTTACGCCCGTGGTGTTCCAGCCGTCGGTTCGTCGAGAGGAAGCTTCCTGCACAAGTTGCCGGGAAATCTCGAGCAGCGCCTCGGACGCCTTGCGGGCCACCGAATCGAACGCTGTGAGTCGTTCCGGCGGCATGTCGCGTTCTCGAAGTTCCTCGCGATAGCGCTCTTCGAACAGTTTTCTGCGGAAAAGGTACTCGGTCAGATTTTGGACCAAGGGACTGCACGCGTGAGCCAGGCGCGCCCCCCGTGCGCCGATCACCTGAAGGAGCCTGCCCCCATGGGAGAGGGGAGCTGCCTCAGGGTGCCATTCGTCGTCACGAGGCTCCCCGACCTGGTTGCCAGGCTCTGTCGGTGAGAGGGAGGACAGGGTGGCCGGCTGTCCGAGCGGACCAGGGTCTGGAGTGACCAGGGTTCCGGTCTGGAGGTCGATTTCCTCGGGCAAGGTTCGGTGGGAAGGTAGCCAGGTCCACCGGAAGGGCAGCGGCTGGTGCTTTTGCACGCAGTCGAGTAGCCCCTCCAGTTCCTCGAGAGAGGGACCAGGCCTCCAGGCAAGGAACTGGCACTCCACCACCACGCCCTCGGCCTCGAGGAGATCGAGTGCGTCATCGAGCATCCGCGTCCGCGGATCCTCCTCCCACACCTGATCGAGGAGCGCTCCGATGGTGTCGTCTGCGTTTGTCACGCTTCCCGAATCTCCCCCTGTCGCCTCGTCCTCGACTCGCCCAACGGGTTCCTGGGAGGCCGGGCCGGGGAGACTCAAACGGTGACGGAGCAACACGCGGGCCAGTCCCACCCGGCGGAGTGCCGCCACGGCCTCAGGGGTCACCTCATCGCTCAACAACTTGACGCAGAGTTTGAGATCTGTGAGGCCGAGTTCTTCAAGTCGATCGGCCAGCACGGTGGGCCACGAGGGATCGATTTCCCAATCCACACTCAAGGGTGAAGGAGATTGAATCACGAAAAGACGAGTTCCCCGTCGATACGCAGCCTCGATCTCCTGAACCAGACGTCCCACCCAGAGCGCCCGGTCCGAGATACACGCTCGATGCGGATTTCCAGCGGCACATCCGGGACAGTTACCTGCACACGCAGCACTGGTCAGGAGAGGCGCCACGCCCAGGTCGAGGAGGCGGGGCGAACGCCATTCGTACAGGCTATGTCTGACCCACACGGGTTCAGGGGATTCGGCCGGAACCTCGAAAATTCCACCGTCCGCATGTCTCCAGGCAACTCCGCGCAACGGGGTGGAATCCCCACCGCCCTCGAGGTGCCGTATCAAGGGAATCAGTCCCTCGGGCGGTCTCAAGGTCACAACACCGTCCAGACCGGCGTGCACTTCGAGCAGGAGCCGCGGTGTGGACCAGGACACAAGTTGCGCGACGACGCGAAACCCCGTATGGCCTGCTTCGGCCAATTGCGTGGCGAGTGCTCCGCACAGGGCCTGCTCCCCTGCCGACACCGGCATGAATGCGATCAGGCGCGGCCCCTCCGCCAGGAGTGCTTCCCGGGCGCCGGGGTCTTGCACGAGTGATTCCAGGTCCACCACGTGGGCTGAATAGCCGTGGTAGTCGAGGTTGAGAAGTTCCCGCTGAACGAGCAAGTTCCCTTCTCGTTCCAGGGACACCAGAGCAACCTTGAACCGGTGTGAGCCCATAGCGTGCTAGCCTCCTACGATGACGTCGGGACTTCCCTGCACAGTCTGGCCAACCCCACCGCAATGCACCGTCATGTCCCCTTTCCGGACCGCAGGCCTTTTGTTGATCATGACAGTTGCCGAGCCCATGACCGCGTTCCATTTGTTCGGACCGCAGCAGGCGGTGTGAACGCCGGCATCTCCCAGTCTCATGGCCGGCGACCCATTCACCAGCACGTTCGGAGACCCCACCGTGGCCGGTCCCTGAACCGGATGTGGACACGACGGACAGCCATGGCCGTCGATCGGGGCTTTCGCGATGTCGCCCACACGAACCTGTGGTGGCATGACAACCTCCCTATTTTTCCAGAACGGAACCAATCGCCGACGGTTCCGTCGCTCTATCGTTGCTCTATCCCATCTTCTTTCACCCGGAAAAAGCCAGCGTCGGACGCCTTCCCCAACCTCCTCTCTCCAGTCGACTGCACCTCACCGGACGAACGCTCCCTCAAACCCGGAACCAGCCGGGTCACAGGTCGCTAGAAACAGTTGCACACCAGCTCCAGTCTGGTATAGAACCCGTCTTCGTTGTAAAAATGGGTCAATCCACGAATGAGATAAGTCCCACCAAGCGCCTCGCCCATCCCGGTCAACGTGACCAGGGTCCCCACCTTCAGCTTGGGACATCCCCAAATCGTAAGCGGACCTCGCACAAACTCCTCGGTCTTCCTCTCGAAATAGCCCTGAGCAATCGTCTTGGCTTCAGCCTCGCTCACAGGACCCAGGTCTGCGAGTATCACCCGACCTTCACCGAATGCTTTTTCACCTACCTCGGGGCCGAACTGATCATTCTCGGGAGACCACCACTCATCACCAGCCTTGGCCTCGGCCGTGACCTGCTCCTTGGCAAAGGGATCCCAACCAACCGCCTGGACCACCGTGGGCACACGGCTCATGTCCGCCACGGTGTCGAACGCGTGGATCTCCTTGCCATACTCGAAACTCAGCCCGGACGACTCGAACGTGGGCTTCACGAACACGATCTGACCGTTGGCCGCGTTGTAGCGGTAGCCCAACCGCAACGCACGCTCCTCCAGAAGCCGATGATGACTTACGCCAAGTTGCATCACCGCGCCATATGTCCCCGGCGTGGAGTCCGCCACAGGACTCAGACCGGAATCGCCGGCAACGTCCTGGAACACGTCCGCGTCCGATTTTTCCTGGTAAGCACTGTGATGTGCTCCACGCCGCAACCGGTGCGATGGGTCCAGGCCGCGGAAGGTGAACGTGGTTCCCTTCTCGCCGTATTCGACATAGTAGGCCGTGATTTCCCCTTCGATCACCTTCTCTGTCTGCCCCCCATGTCCGAGGAAGATCTCCACCTTGGCACCAAACGGGAATCGGTCCGAGTCGATGTGCTTCCAAAGACGCCCGGTCATGCGGACGGCAAACGAATCCGCGCGATCGACGTGACTCTTGACGATGATCTCTCGCACGTCCTCCTTGATGCCGTCGGGAAGTTCACTGCCGTCCACCACGATCTTGAAGCCGGGGTGCGCGTCGCTCCCCTCTCCTCGGTCTGAACCACTTCCACCTCCCCCGGACGGCCGCCTCGAACGATCAGGCAAGTCAGGAAGCTCGGGAAGATCCGGCAAGGCTGGAAGTTCAGGGAATCCTCTGCGTTCCCAGTGCCACTCCCGATCCCGGTCGCGCTGCCGATCTCGATCCCGATCCCGCTCCCGGTCGCGATCCCGGTCTCGCTCCCGGTCTCGATCCCGATCTCGCTCCCGCTCCCGATCTCGCTCCCGCTCCCGATCTCGCTCCTGCTCTCGATCACGGTCACGCTCTCGGTCTCGATCGCGTTCCCGGTCTCCGTCACGTTCCCGGTCTCCGTCACGCTCCCGGT
>CAYQMG010000053.1:0-103812 GCA_964418585.1 uncultured Gammaproteobacteria bacterium
CGAGGACCTCTCCTTCGAGGTGGAAGCGACATACCTCCCACAGGACCCGAACGACCCGCTCGGGGACCACCTTTGGACCGAGGGGGAGATGACCATCTACTACGGTCCGTTCAAGGAGACCATGCCCGTGGGCACCAATCCGTAAGCGCCCCAACAACCCCATCTACCGCGTGGAAGCAAGACATGGGAGGATAGAACATCTTTTGCCTTGGAAGCGAGGAGGTGTTCAATGACAAGATGACAAGAGAGGCGCAGGCTGAGCGCGGAAGAGTGGCAGGTTCATGTTCAGGCGGTGAAGGAAAGCGGGCTGTCCCGCGCAGCGTACTGCAGGAAGCATGGCTTGTCGTATGGTGCTCTTGGCTACTGGTGTCACAAGCTCTCTGACGTTACCTTACCTCATGCAGCGTTGGTGCAGGTTCCTGTCCAGGCCATGCTCGAGGAGCGCGGGGGGGGCGCAGAATTCAGGCGTGAAGATCGTTGTTGGAGACCGGCTTGCAATGGAAGTCTCGGAGCAGTTTTCTGCCGACACGTTGGGTCGTGTGCTGTCCGTTTTGGAGGGGCGATGATGTTTCGTCCTTCTGGTTCCACCCGTGTGTATCTGGCTCCGGGCGCCACTGACATGCGCAAGTCGATCAACGGTTTGTCCCTTCTGGTGGCAGACGTGCTGGAACTGGACCCGTTGTCGGGTCACCTGTTTGTCTTCTGTAGCCGAAAGCGGGATAGGATCAAGATACTCTATTGGGAGCGCAACGGATTTTGTCTCTGGCACAAGAGGCTTGAGAAGGACCGTTTTCATTGGCCTGAGACTGTGGAAGCAGTTCTGACAGTCCGTGGATATGAGTTGGCCTGGCTCCTCGACGGGTTGACGCTGAAGCCGTCCGGAGCGCACCGGGAAAGACGGTATGAAATCGTCTCTTAGTGGTTTGGATTGAATTTTTTTCTTGCCATCTCGGGCGATTGATGTATGCTGTACGGCATGATTTCTCACACAGACACATTGCCAGAGTCGCCGGAAGAGTTGAAAGAGTTGGTGCGAACGCTTTCTTCCAAAGTGGAGCACTATGAGCGGGAGATTCCACTTCTGTATGAACAGTTGCGTCTGTTCCGAGCCAAACTCTATGGCAGAAAGAGTGAGAAGCGTATCGTTGATGATGCCCAGGAGACCCTCCCCCTGTTCGACCTGCCGGAGCCCGGCCCGGACGAGGAAGTAAAGGAAGAAGCAGAGGAGGAAGCGGAGGAAGAGGTACAGGTTGCCGCACACACCCGGAAGAAGGGAGGCCGTCGACCTCTGCCGGAGCATCTTCCTCGAATCGAGCAGGTGCATGACATAGAGGACAAGGTCTGTAGTTGCGGTTGTGAACTGAAGAAGATAGGAGAGGATGTCTCGGAGCAGCTCGACATTGTCCCGGCGAAGGTTCGCGTGATCCGGCATATCCGTCCAAAGTATGTCTGTCCGTCTTGTGAAGGGCTGGAGGATGAGGGACCGACAATCAGGATTGCCCCGGTTCCTCCCCAGGTGGTACCGAAGTCGAGCGTGAGCGCCGGCCTGCTTGCATACCTGCTGACGAGCAAGTTTGTGGACCATACCCCGTTCTATCGGCAGGAGAAGCAACTGCTTCGGTTGGGCGTGAAGGTATCGCGGACGTCCATGAGCCGGTGGGCCATGCGGGCAGCGGAAGTTTGTCAGCCAGTGATGAACTTGATGGAAGAGGAGGTTCTGGCCGGCCGGTACGTTCAGATTGATGAAACGACCGTGCAAGTGCTGAAGGAACCCGGGAGGGAGGCGGGGACGAAATCCTATATGTGGCTGTTTCGGCGAGGGGACCCGGGTCGAAGGGTTCTTGTGTATCAATACCATCCGACCCGTTCGGGAGAGGTGGCCAGGGAGTTTCTGGGAGACTTCAAGGGGACGGTGCAGACAGACGGGTATGCCGGGTATGACTTTCTGGACCACCAGGAGGCGGTCCGGCATATCGGGTGCTGGGCGCACGTACGGCGCAAGTTCCTGGAAGTGGTCAATGGGGTTGGGAAGCAGCGAAAACGAAGAGGAGGAGCAGCAGACAAGGCGCTTGGCTACATCCGGAAGCTGTACGCGCTGGAAAAGGCAGCAAGAACAGGTGGATACTCTCCCGAGGAGGTCTATGACCTGCGACAGCGGAGGGCCAGGCCGTTGCTGGCGGAGTTCGAGAAGTGGCTGAGGAGGAAGCGTGAGCAGACGCCACCGAAGGGGCTTCTGGGGAAGGCGGTGGGCTATGCGTTGAAGCAATGGAGTCGTCTGACGGGGTATCTTGAAGACCCGACTTTGTTGATAGATAACAACCTGGCGGAAAACGGGATACGTCCTTTCGTGGTTGGGCGGAAGAATTGGCTGTTTGCGGGAACGCCGGAAGGAGCGAGGGCGAGTGCACTGTTGTACAGTCTGATCGAAACGGCGAAGGCGAACGATGTGGAGCCCTATGCGTACCTGCGGCACCTGTTCGAGGCGGTGCCCCTTGCGACCACCCTGGAAGCGTACGAAGCGTTGCTTCCCTGGAACATCAAATCGCTGCCAGCAGCCGAACCATGAGCCCTGCCGGTGGGCGATGCGCAACGGACGAGTCGGTCTCGTGCGCGCAATCCTGAAGAACGGACCCTCTCGACCTCCTGGAGAACCTCGCGCCTCCCGCGACCCGCCCCCCACTTCAGGCCTTGCCGTGCAGGAATCAGTGGGCATTCGCGCATTCCTCCCTTGGAGACCCACCGCTGCGGTGTCACTTGACACGACTTCACGACCGGTAATCTCTGAAACGGGGTCTGTGGAGCGAAGTCCCTCCTACGCCCGTTTTCCGTCCCCGCGGTCCGCCTCCCGAACCTCTTCGTCCGGGCAACGTCTGCCGACGCCCGCGTGCCATTTCCCGCACCTCGTCCTCCGTCTTCCGACTCGCGTCCACTGAACGGGCGCGTGCAAGAAGAGCTTGTGTCGCGGCGGGGTCCGACGGGCACCCCGAGGCCTCCCGCTGCGTCCGATTTCCAAATTGGAACCAGGCACCAGTCGCGTTCAATACCCAGTCGCGCCGCGCGCAAGGAACCGTGTCCTCGCGGACGCCCGGGCAAGCACATCATGACACGTGCCGAATCTGAAACGAAGGTGGGGTTGATGCGGCGGTTACGTAGCAGACGAGGCCGCCATGATACAATTTGGCTGATTTTGAGCTGTGGCGGACCGCAGCGGGCTGCAGCAGCCCATTTTCGTGAATGTATTCGATTGGCTAGAAGCAAGACGGAGGTGATATGGACAACTATGAGGAGCGGGATCGAGTGTTGCGTGCCTGCTTCGAAGGACGAAATTGGGACAATTCCGGCGAATACAGTTTGAAGCGGAAGCTGGTTCTCAGTGGCGATCCACTTTTGGCTGAATACCCCTTTCTCTACGACGACGAGTGGGAAGTGCAGCCAGGACAATCCAACCTCGGGAAGGGAGACCTCGTGTTTACAGATGGCGAAGGAAGATTCGCGGTCATCGAGGTCAAGTACCTGAATCCATACACCGGTAAAACCGCACGGGTAAAAAGGAATAAGCAACGGAACCAAGTTGTCGAA
Organism: uncultured Gammaproteobacteria bacterium; assembly: GCA_964418585.1. Classification (GTDB taxonomy): domain Bacteria; phylum Myxococcota_A; class UBA796; order JAJRTE01; family JAJRTE01; genus JAJRTE01. The sequence continues at coordinate 3,580 of CAYQMG010000053.1, forward strand.
CAGGCGAAGCGTTATGCCGAAGAATTCCAGCGACTTCACCCCGAGGCGACCTCGGTAGTGGCGATGACTTACACTGATGAAGGGGGGCTCAAAGTGGTCGAAGATAGCCCAGAGGAAGATTTTCGCGATGACGAAGACTTCTGGAAGGCTCCCAAGTTTTAGAACGGCTGGATTTGAGCCTGGAGTGCTCATCTCAAACGACTCCTGCTTTTTGGGCATTAATCGGCTCATCCGAGAGCTTCGGATCCTCGACAATCCCCGTCCATCTCCATAGAATGTTGGTGTAGAGTTCGAACTTCCCCGCGTAGGCGTGCCACTCCGACGTCCCCACCTGTTTCCAGACGATGTGCGACACCGGATAGGGCTCGATCGGCGGCTGTGTCCGACGGAAGTGCGCCGGGGCGAGCTGTGCGAAGGCCGTAAGCGCCCCAACAACCCCATCTACCGCGTGGAAGCAAGACATGGGAGGATAGAACATCTTTTGCCTTGGAAGCGAGGAGGTGTTCAATGACAAGATGGCAAGAGAGGCGCAGCCTGAGCGCGCTCTCTGATGTTGCCTTGCCTCATGCAACGTTGGTGCAGGTTCCTGTCCAGGCCATGCTCGAGGAGCGCGGGAGGGCGCAGAATTCAGGCGTGAAGATCGTTGTTGGAGACCGGCTTTCAATCGAAGTCTTGGGGCAGTTTTCTGCCGAGACGTTGGGTCGTGTGCTGTCCGTCCTGTGAAGGGCTGGAGGATGAGGGACCGACGATCGGGATTGCCCCAGTTCCTCCCCAGGTAGTACCGAAGTCGAGCGTGAGCGCCGGCCTGCTTGCATACCTGCTGACGAGCAAGTCTGTGGACCATACCCCGTTCTATCGGCAGGAGAAGCAACGGCTACGGACCCTCTCGACCTCCTGGAGAACCTCGCGCTTCCCGCGACCCGCCCCCCACTTCAGGCCTTCCCGTGCAGGAATCAGTGGGCATTCGCGCATTCCTCCCTTGGAGACCCACCGCTGCAGTGTCACTTGACACGACTTCACGACCGGTAATCTCTGAAACGGGGTCTGTGGAGCGAAGTCCCTCCAACGCCCGTTTCCCGTCCCCGCGGTCCGCCTCCCGAACCTCTTCGTCCGGGCAACGTCCGCCGACGCCCGCGTGCCATTTCCCGCACCTCGTTCTCCGTCTTCCGACTCGCGTCCACTGAACCGGCGCGTGCAAGAAGAGCTTGTGTCGCGGCGGGGTCCGACGGGCACCCCGAGGCCTCCCGCTGCTTCCGATTTCCAAATTGGAACCAGGCATCAGTCGCGTTCAATACCCAGTCGCCGCGCGCAAGGAACCGTGTCCTCACGGACTCCCGGGCAAGCACATCATGACACGTGCCGAATCTGAAACGAAGGTGGGGTTGATGCGGCGCTTACTACGGTCCGTTCAAGGAGACCATGCCCGTGGGCACCAATCCCCCGGACGAGGCGATCTGGGAGGTGTTCTACAGAAGCTGAACGACGGGGGGCGGGGCGTCCTGGAGTCACACTTGGGGTGCGCACCGGCGTGGATCCGGGGAGGACGCGCGTGCGACGCCGCGGCTTCAGGGTTGAACCTTCCAGGCCTCGAACAGGAGGAGCTCCTCGGGGGCAGGTCCCACGCCGGTCGCAGGGTCGACGTAGGCGCGCTCGACAAACACGGCCGTGGCGTCTTCCGGCAGCCCCGGGGTGACGATCAGGCCGTTCTCGTCCTTCTCGAGGAGCGGCACCTCCAGGCAGTAGGGGGCTCCTTCGCAGTCGCGACGAACCTCCACGACGTACAGGTCGTCCCGAAATGCACTGTCTTCCGGGAGGTAGGCATGGGTGCTCCCTGCCAGTTCCTGGCTGGTGATGGCATCGATGCCCAGCAGCATCTCGAGGTAGTAGATGGAGATATTGGAGTATATCGCCTTGCCCGCTGCTTCATGGTTCACGCCAAAAACGATGAAGTAGTCATCATCGCCGAGGCGCCGTCCGGTGATGTTGCGGTAGTATGCCGCGTCGCGATTGTCGCCCCAGCAGTTCGTTCCATCCACGATGCATTCGGAGCCGGTAAGCTCGAGGGCCGTTGTGGAGGCATTGATGGCGACGACGCCGGGGTGCTGCTCCCTGATGGCCGCCCCCAGTTCCTCGAGGGCCGCCTGGAGGCCCGGGAGAAGGCTCTCTTCGGTGACACCATTGCCTCGAGGAATCAGCTCGGGAACGGGGAGGGGGATGGCAGTCCGCGGCACATTTGGCGTGACCCTGAGTATCTTGACCGGCGCCTCTCCGGTTTTCAGGAACCTGTCTGCAGCAGCCTGGTCCGAGAACACTGCCGCCCGCCATACCCAGCCGAAGATGTCCGCGTCCTCCTCCCAGCTCATGTTGAGCTTGTACTCCGGAACCGCGAGGGGGATTACCTGAAGGTTGATCAGGGACTCGGCCACCCCCGCCTCCAGCACCGCGGCCCGGATATCCTGAAAGACCTGGCTGTCCGCCGTGGTCACGAGGACGATGTCCTCGTCAAAAGGACCGGCCCCTCCCGTGGACATGCGGAGATGGTTGAGTGTATCTCCAAGGCTCGCGAAGACCGTGGTGCGCTCGTTGCCGGACGTGTCATCATAGACGGTCGAGTCGCGGTCGAAGAGGTAGGCGGTCTGTCCGAAGTAGGCGCATTCCGGCGGCGTGCGGCCGAAGTAGAGGAACGCCTCGTCCTCTCTCACGCGCCAGGCTGCATAATAGTCCTCTGTCACCTCGTCCTCCGGGACTCCCTGGCAGGCAGCGGTCTGGTACCGGGGCAAGGTGAGCTCGTCCGCTGGTGCCTCGCCGATGTTGGGGAATGCATAGAGACTGTACGGGCTCGTGGGATTGTTGCCGTAGCAGGAGTCCATGGTGCTGCAGTCCTGGACCTCGAAAACGTAGTAGCAGCCTTCGGTGACGGTGTATCCCTGGGCCTCGAGAATGGCCTGAATCGCGCTTGCCGTGGCTTCGCGGCTCTCGTCGTCGAAGCGGGTGATTCCAGGAACTGGAGTGGGAGAGGCGTTCTCCCCCGGTGTGGGTGAGAGGTCGGGAGTTCCGCCGGGAGAGGGAGGTTGCGTCGGGGTGGGGGGCCGGGTAGGAGCAGGCACTCCCGTCGGGACAGGGCAGGGCTCCCATGTCGGGACAGGGCAGGGCTCCCATGTCGGGGTGGCAGCGAGGGACGGAGTCGGGCTGATGGGTGGGGTTGATTTCGTTCCATCCTCTCCACTGCACGCGGCAACCACTGCGAGCGTGATGAACAGAGTTCTTCTCATTGGTCGGTCGTCCCTGGTGGTTGTGGCAACGTCCGGTCTTTGTCTCGGATCGGTATCATACGATTCGAATGAGTGCGAATCCATGTCGAATGAGTACGAATCCATGCGTGCATGGCCGCAGGCTGGATACATCCTCCGCGGCACAGGCGCGTGGTCCTCCCGTGGATGGCCCCACCTGGCCGAGGGGCGGTTCTCGCGCGAGGTGCCCAGCGCCGGGGAGTCACGCCGATTCTTCCGGGGGAGATGACGCCGGAGCACCTTCAGGGGGTCCGCTGGCTTCACCGGCACGGCCCTCATTCCCCCCACGGTCGCCTTCACCTCATGGGGCCCCCTCTCCGCCAGCGCCACGTCATGAAGCCCCCTCCGCTGCCTCTGGTATCTTCCTTGCAACATGCGCGTTGCGCGCTTGTGCGCCGCGCTCGTTTTCCAGAGCCCGGAGGGAATCAAGGCCTGGGGCGCGGCCCTTCGCGGAACCAGGGGTCATGGTCCAGGGCCGGAGGGACGCCGGCGGGCGGGCGGGACGTTTTCTGTTTCGCAATACCTGGACAAGGTCGCGTGGACACGGTACAAGGTTCAAGAGGGGGCGCAACGCAACACCTGAACAGGAGAAGGGCAATGAACCTCGGCGACGCCAGAATCGGGGTGGTGATTGGGGTGAAAGTCTTTGCAGAGTTCTTTGACGAGGCGTACGAGCGGGGGCTCATTCCTCACACCATTACCAAGGACGCGGGGGCCCACACATTCGAGGTCACGCTGAACCGTCCGGAGTTCCGAGCCGTCGCCAAGGAGAACAGGCCTGCCTACACCCGGCTGGAACTCAGCGGCCACGTGACGAAACGAAGCTCGGTGATACCAACGCTTCCCCCTTCCCTCGACGAGGACTTCGAGGTATCGATCAAGCTCGGCCTGGCGCTCAAGCCACGGAGTGGTCAGGCGCCGCTGGTGGTCTTCGAGCTTGACGGCATCGACGAACCGCCCGAATCCCTGGAGCTCACCGTGCTGTTTGCCGCCGCGTTGAGCAACCCGGAGCTTACCGGAGCCCTCGCCAGCCTGGAGCTGGACCTGATCACGCCGGTGGTGGAGGGTCTGGAGCCAATCTACTACCCGAAGGCGGACCCGCCGCCGAGGGATGCCTGGGGCACGGCGACCGAGGTCCTGGTTCCCATGGATAGCTCGCACTGGGCCGGGATCGGGATCTTTGTCTCGGAGCCGGACAAGGACGCCCGGCCTGCGCTGACATCAAGCCCCCTTCCTGCGTTGATGGGGCTCCAGTTCATCTACAGCAAGAGCCTCCTGAACCATGTGCTGGAAGCATCGAGCAAGGAGCAGGTCGGCAAGGACGTCGGCGAGGGGGACGAAGCCGCCCACCTGGACTCCCTCAGCCTCTCGATGGGAAGCGATTCGATACAGATCAAGGGGAAGGCGAGCAAGGATGGGGCGACCATCACGTTTGAGGGTCCGGTCTACCCGAGCCTGGCGCGAGGCACGACGTCCTTGATCATGGACACGTCGGAAGTGTCTGTGGACGTGGACATGCCCTGGTACTACTCGTTCGGGTACGCCCTGGCGGCGATACTGTTCTTCGTGCCCGGCCTCAACCTCCTGGACCTTGCCCTGCTTCCTGCCCTGTTCGACGCCGGAGCCGCTGCAGCAGCGGCCCCAGCCACGGTGCGTCGCGGCCTTGCCTCCGGGCTCGCCGACGGCATGTCTGCCCTGGCGGCCGGGTTGGCGGTGGACCTGGACGGCTCTGGACCCATCGACGTGGACTCCACCACGGACCATCTGGCAGTCATCGATGGCAACATGCTCTTCGCCGCGCAGGTCTTTGTCAGCGTGGTGGAGTCTCCCATCGTCAACGCCTCCTACTCGAAGCTTCAGCGCCGCTTCGTGGAGTACGAGCTTGCGGACGGACGGAAGTTCCTCTACTCGGAGCTGGCCCGGCTCTGCGCCAAGGGCAAGGTCGTCTGTCCGGGGTTTCACGATGTGGAAGGCAAGTACATGCGGTCCAACCCCGACAGTACCACCGCCAACAACCTCGGGGATCAGTTCGAGCGATAGGCCGGGGCGGGTTGCGCGCGCAGCTACGGCCTGGGGGCAATGTCATAGGTGATGCCGAACGTCACCGCGACCGTGGAGAAGCTCCAGTCGTCCCCGTCGAAGACTGGAAGGCTCTGGTATCGCCACTCGAGGGCGCAGAGCAGCCGCAGCCTGCTTCCCATGGAAGTCTCGAGCCCGAGACCAAGCCGGGTCTGGTGGGTGACATCGCGACCGTTGAACCCGTCGACCCAAACCTGCGTCGTACCCAGGCTGTAGGTCAGAAACGGCCGAAAACGCTCCCGCGGGAACAGCGCATGCTTGACCTCGAGGCCCTATTGCAGCACTCCTGTGCGAGCCGCGGCGCTCTGCTCGGGGTACTCGCTCCATACCAAGGTAGAACCCGATCCAGCTCGGCCACCCCCCGCCGAGCCCCCCGACCTGCCAGAGATAGTCTCCCATGACCTCGCCAGCCTGCGGCGCGGACCCACCAGCACCGCGGTCGTCGGGAAGCCCGTTGGAGTAGGTGTAGACCCAACCGGCGTGCAGCGACGCCGTCTTCGGAACCACGTCGAAGCCCGGCCCCACCTGCCCGGCGGCCCGGTCCCCGCCCCCATCCTCCGCGGCGACGCCCGGACCCGGCGAGGCGGCTCGGTGGAAAAGCCATGGTGGGCAAAGACCTCGCGGAGGTCTGACAGGACCTCCTCGGGCTTGAGGCCGAACGCCTCGAGCCGGAGCTTGCGGTGCGAGGCCTTGTGCCCCGGCTGCCGACGTGACGTTTCTCGGACGTGCTCGCACAACGCCTCGCTCGGCTCCAGGTCTGCAAAGTCGACCACGTCCTGGAACACGCCCTCGAGATCGGCCAGGAGACGGTTGTACGGAACCACCATGAGCTGATCCCGCGGGACCAGATCTCTCCGTTCGATCTCCAGCCCGTACTTGTAGTGGGAGACCAGCATGTTGTACCGGAGTCGAAAGTAGGCCGTGAGCCGGTCCTCGGGGATTCGGTCGAGCCCCTACCGGCTGTCGAAAATCACGAGAACAGGGGGCGCGGTTGTTCCGGGGGAAGGCGTGTAGCGCGGCGGGCTGAAGATGTCCACCCTGCGGAGCCGCCCTGCGGCTCGAAATCACGGAGGAAGCCGGCTCGGCCTTCTGCGCAGAAGAAAATCATGCGAATGCGTGTTGAAATATGAAAAAATCGGAACTGGTGCCACGAACTGCGGGAGGAATGAATCGATGAGGCGTCCAGTTGGTATGTTTTTGTTCAGTATGGTGGCGATCTGGCTTGTCTTGAGTGTCCACATCGTGTTGGCGGCGGACAAGCGGGTCTACATCGCGTTGGACGATCATACGGACTACATGTGGACAGCCGACGAGGAGACCTACCGCCAGGCGTTTCTCGAGATGTTGGACTACTACCTGGACCTGGCCGACGCAACCGAAGGGGAGGATCCTCCTTACCAGAGTCGGTTCAACACGGACGGGACCCTGTGGGTGCGCGTGTACGAGGAAGAGCGGACTCCGGCGCAGTTTCAGCGACTCGTTGCGCGGATCAAGAGTGGGCACATCACGGTCCCACTGGCGCCGTTGGCGTTGGTATACGGAGGGGCGTCCACCGAGGCGGTGATTCGGGGGATGTACTATGCCGGGCGGTTGCAGCGACGCTATGGAATCGATTTTCCTCTTGGTGTTGCGCAAGAGAATCAGACGTTGCCATACGGGTTGGGTGCCCTGTTCGCCGGGGCGGGGGCCAAGTACTCCTACCGGGGAATTTGTGGGTGCGTGACCCGGGTGCCCGACGCCTGGGATCGAGAGCACGACATCTATCGTTGGGTGGGACCGGACGGCAGCAGCCTCATCATGAAGTGGAATTCCATGTTGACGCACAACAACCAGAGCATGGGTGGCTACGCCGAGGCCCGGTCTCCCGGAGCGGTGGTGGACTACGTGGACAGCGACGCGGACTTTCAGGCCCGGTATCCTTACGACGTCATCGGCGCATTTGGGTATGGATGGGACGACCTGAAGAGCCTGACTGACCTTTTCGTGCAGACGGCGAAGGAGAAGACCACAGTGGATCGGCAGGTGGTCGTCTCCAACGAGTGGGATTTTTTTGAAGATTTCGAGAGTCGCTACGGGCACGACCTGCCCGAGATCGCCGTGACGTTCGGCAATGAGTGGGATCTGTACGTGGCCTCCATGGCCGAGGTTACCGCGCGGGTGCGGCGGAGCACCGAGAAGCTTCGGGCAGCGGAATCCATGGCTGCGCTGGTGACTCGAGTCGATCCTGCGTTCATGGCGCCTCGGGAAGCCGCCAGGGATCGGGCCATGCTGGACCTTGGCCTTTACTTCGAGCACAACTGGGTCGGCGGCGGATACGTGGGCACGGACGCTCGAGCCGAGTGGCAACGACGTGTCGCAGGAGAGATCGCCTCGTACGTGGACGAGCTGCATGACGCAGCAGCGACAGCGTTGGGGGCTGCGATCTCGAGCGACGGGGAGGAAGGAACCCGGTTCTTTGTATTCAACCCGTTGGGCTGGTCCAGGGACGACTACGTCGACCTTCCAGTCTCATTCTCCTCCCCGGTGCATGTGGTGGACCTGACCACCGGGGAGGAGATTCCGTCGCAATCGGTCACGGTCGATGGCGTCTCTCGACTCCGGGTGCTGGTCTCGGACGTGCCTTCTGTGGGATACAAGGTCGTGGAAGTGCGGGAGGGGAGCGGCACCTCGTATGCCAACGCAGCGCTGGTGGATGGGCAGAGCTTGGTGAGCGATTTCTACCGTATCACCCTCGGGGCGGGCGGCGCGATTGTCAGCCTGGTGGACCGGCGGCGAGGAGACCGGGAGATGGTGCAGGAGATTTCAGGCAGGACCATGAACGACCTGGGCGGCACCGGGGGATCGGTCACGGTGGAGAACGCTGGTCCAGTGACGGTGACCCTGAAGGCCGTCGCCATGGATCCGCTCCAGCATACCACACGAGTGACCCTCGTTCGCGGCTCGGACCGCATCGAGATCGTGAACGAAATCCTCGAGGGATTCTCGGACACGCTGACCTGGTTCTTCGGCATGGCGCTGGACGACCCTGACGTGTGGCACGAGGAGGTGGGGGCGGTCATTCATGCTCGACTCTCCACCGACGGTGGGCACTATTCGCCCAGGAACGCGCGCTATGACTGGATGACGCTCAACCATTTCGTGGACATGAGTTCCCGGATCGAGCCAGTGGGTGTGACGTTGTCGTCTGCGGACCTCCCATTTTTCAAGTTGGGAGTGAGTTCGGTTACCACCCTTGATACAACCACTCCGAGCCTGTCCGTGCTGGGAGGAGGTCAGGTGGACGGCACATACCTCGGAATCCCGAACCAGGGAGGGGATACCTATTTTCTTCAGCGGTTCGCACTCCGAACCCACGGAACCTACCACGCACCCTCAGCCATGAAGTTCGCCCTCGAGCACCAGAATCCACTGGTTGCCGGCCCGGTCACCCAGGGTGGAACTCTGCCAGGCACTTCGTACTCCCTCCTTCAAGTCTCCAGCCCCGACGTGCTCCTCTGGACACTCAAACCTGCCGATGATGGCGGCGGCGTCCTCGTCGTCCGACTCTGGAACATGGCCGACACCCCACAAGACGTTGCGCTTCAGTTCCCGAGCCCCATCGTCGGAGCCCGGAGAGCCACCTTGATCGAGACACCGACGGGTCCTGCCCAGTTCCAGAAGAACACGTTGTCCGATTCCGTGGCGGCCCAGCGGTTGACCACCTACCTCGTGAGTCTCGAGCCATCGATCGAGAACGATGGCGGACCGGACGACGGAACTCCGTGGCCGCCTGGATCGTCCGGCTGCGGTGGAAGCGGGCCAGACCCGACCGGGAGGGCCGCCAGGCGCACCTGTGGGCAGGCCGGGGGCCCAGGGCTCGCTGCCGGAGGGGTTGGTCTTGCCTTGATCTGTGCCTGGACCTGGCATCGAAGTAGGCGAAAAGGAAAAGGTCTGTGAGAAGGTCGGCAGGCTTGATGGGACCGGCGTCGAGTCGGGTGCGGGGTGGAGACGGGCGTTCTGGCAGGAAGTAGCCGGGTCGCCCCAAAGAGCGGTTGCAGCCCGCGTTGCCAGGTGGTAGCCTTGGGATACTGGTACCGGCGTCACCCCGGCGGCGGGCCCTGTGCAGGCATGAGGTTGCAGGAACGAGGGGAGTGCGGAACAGCCCTGGACGTGCCAGGTGCAAGTGGCAACGCATGCTCCAGGACAGATGTGGTTGAGGAGGCGCATTTCATGGCGAATAACGAATCTCGAGATACCGGGGCACAGCGAGAGTTGCAGAGGAGCTTTGTCGACCTCGTCGACGGAAAATTCTCGGTATTGCTCCTCGAGAAGGTCCGGGCGCTCAATACCGTGGAACCGGATGGGACCCGGATCGTCGAGGACTTCATCTCCGCGGTGCAGAACGATGACGAGGCCTGCCGGCCCCACTTCACGGCGATCATCAAGCTCGTCACCAGCCGGAACGACCCGGAAAAAGTCGAGATGTTCAAGTCCTTGCTGGATGACCCCTCGATCGGAACCCCCATCGCCATGAGGTTCCGGAACCGGATCGCATATGTGGTCGAGGAGACAGTGGACATCGGCCGCGTCGACGAACTGACTCGAGCCGTGCTGGCCAGGTTCCGCGCGCTGGTGGAATAGGGCGTGCGTTCACGCCCGCCCTCCTCGGAAGGTCCCAGGGTCCGCCGACCACACCCGGCAGTGTCCCCGAGCAAACCTGCTGCACGTCCGGCGTTGTTTCACACTTCGACCAGGTCGTAATCCACCGAACCAAACCCGATCGTGCGCGCGTGTTCGAGCTGGACCCGGTAGGGAATGTCGAAGGCAAGGTCGTCCAGAGGGCGCCCCGCCTGCTGTTCAACCAGGTCCAGTGCGGCCGCATCGATCGCCACCGGGTCCGTCGAGACCAACAACCCGATGTCCGGCACGATACGTTCGAACTTGGACATGCAGTCACAGTCCCGCGTGATACGCTTGAGCGAGGTCACATACAACGCCCGCTCCCGCACGCAACGGACGACACCCCAGGCGTGCTCCACGATCTTCCGCTGCAAATCCTCGTAGGTTGCACCCCAGTCGTATCCTACTGCGTCAAACCGGCACACCGCCACGCATTCCCCGCACCCGATACACCGACCAGAATCGATGATGGCAATCTCTTCCTTCAACGTGATCGCATCCTCGGGGCACCATTCCTCACAGGACCCACATCCCGTGCACCGCTCGGACCGGATCGACGGCTTCGAGGTGGAATGCTGAATGAGTTTGGCCCTCCGACTCGTACACCCCATGCCCAGATTCTTCAGGGCGCCACCAAACCCGGACACCATGTGCCCGGTGAAGTGTGAGACCAACACGAGACCTTGCACCTTGGCGAACAAAGCCGCCACCTTGACCGTCCGGTAGATACGCCCAGGAATCGCGATGTCGACCTCCTCGTCCCCAAGAAGCCCATCCGCAAAAATTACCGGCATGCCCGTGGTATCCACCCTGAATCCGTGCCGGTGCGCCAACAGCGCGTGGTCCACCGCGTTCGTTCGCGCGTGCCGGTAGAGCGTGGCGGTCTCGGTGAGAAAGGGAGAGGCTTCCCGCCGTCGGATCGCCGACCCGAGCGCCTCCAGGTAGACGGGCCGCACGTATCCGTCGGAACCCTCTTCCCCAAAATGCGTCTTCACTGCCACCAGGTCCTTGGCAGACACAAAGTCCAGCAAGCCCCGAGATTCCACGAACTCCGCCAACCGAGTGCTGACGGCTCGATCGTCGTCCTTCTCCCCACTCCTCAGAAAATAGACCGGTGCCGGCATCCCGCGTTCTCCTTTGCCTTGTCTGCTCCTACGCACTGCGAGGCCGCTCTCCCCGCCTCGAACATGCCTCGTCGTGACCCAGCCCGCCAATAGTACCATGAATGCGCCGGAGGCCGCGCCCCGCTCGCGTTCCCCCGGCCAGGATGGCTCTCGCCCCCCGCACGCAACCTCCAGGCGCCCAGCGGTGGAAGAGAACCTTCGAACGGGCGGTCGCAGCGTCACGATACCTCCCCAATGCCCACAGCACTCTCGCACTCAGCGCTGCACGCCCTGCCCCACCGTCCGTTCCTTCCCCCCAACTCAACCGCAGGGGGCCGGTCCCGGCGAAGATTTTCCAACCTCGCTCGGCAAGCTCCGTACCGCGTCTTGTATCGAGACGCAACAACATTGGCCCAGTCGTGAAGAATCCGCCCCTGCAAGACCTCGTTCATCGCCTTCTGTATCTCCACCTGGAACCTCGTCCCGGACTCTGACGAGGCCTCCGCGTCCAACCCAGACAGAACGTCGGACCCCCGCTCGTCTTCCGCCCTGCAGGCTCCGATTTCCGAAAGGGCGGGTTCGGCTTTCAAGAAACGAAAAAGAGCTTGACAGGTGCGCGCCTGGCGTGTATTTGAATAATTGTTCATATGTTTGGATGTTCAATGACCGTGCACGTGGTCATGGGAGAGAGGCATGGCTCAAAAGCGAGCACAGGTTGTGAAGATCGCTGGTGTTTCGGTGCCAGTGATTCATGCAGAGCGCGTGCAGCGTGCCCTGGCGGAGCAGCTCGAGGTTGGGGAACTGAGTCGCCTGAGTGCGTTGTTCAAGGCGTTTGCCGATGAGACGCGGTTGAGGATTTTGCTGGCGCTCCGTGGGGGGGAGATGTGTGTGTACGATCTGGCCGCGTGCGTGGGGTTGACCGAATCGGCGGTATCGCATCAGTTGAGGCGGTTTCGAGAGCTTGCGCTGGTGCGTTGCCGCCGTGATGGGCAGGCGTGTTACTACTCGTTGATTGATGACCACGTCGTGACGTTGCTCGATATGGGTCTGGAGCACGTTCGCGAGTGACGGCGGGAGCGAAAGAATGGACTTGCTGTCGAGAGTCTTCGTGGAGGCCTGGCGGTTGCTGGAGGCTTCCAGCGTGTACGTGCTCCTCGGTGTGGTGGTGGCCGGAGTGTTGAAGGTGTTCCTGCCTTCGGCGAGCGTGGCGCGTCATCTTGGGACGGGGCGGTTTTGGCCGGTCTTGAAGGCGGCGCTGCTGGGGATCCCCCTGCCCCTGTGCTCATGTGGTGTGTTGCCAGCAGCCGCGTCATTGAAACGGCAGGGTGCGAACAATGGGGCGACGGCCGCCTTTTTGATTTCGACGCCGGAATCAGGGGTGGATTCCATTGCGTTGACTTATGCCTTGCTGGACCCGGTGATGACGGTGGCGCGACCGGCTGCTGCGTTTGTGGCTGCGTCTGTGGCCGGGATTTCGGAGAACCTGGTGGGTCGTGAAGAAGCTCGGGTGCCGGTGGAGGTGGATCTTGGTTGTCCTGTGGACGGCTGTTGTGACGGTCGGGATTGTCCCGCCGAGGTTCATGCGCGGCACCACACGTTTTGGCAGAAGTTGATGGCCGGGTGGCGTTATGCATTCGGGCCCGTGTGGGGAGATCTGGCCGGTTGGTTTCTTGTGGGACTCCTGGCCGCCGGTGTGATCACGGCGCTTATTCCGGACGACGTGTTTCAGCGTTACCTTGGGGGGGGCATGACGAGCATGCTCCTGATGCTGGTTGTGGGGATTCCCATCTATGTTTGTGCCAGTGGGTCGACACCGATTGCGGCCGCACTGGTGTTGAAGGGGATGAGTCCTGGAGCGGCGTTGGTTTTCCTGTTGGTGGGTCCTGCCACGAACGTGACGTCATTGACGGTGCTTTTGGGGTTGTTGGGCAGGCGGGCGACCGCGATATATCTTGCCTCGATTGCGGGTGTGGCGGTGCTTGCAGGGTTGGCGCTGGACCAAGTGTACGGTTGGCTCGCGATCGCGCCCGAGGCGGTGGTGGGTCAGACGGCGGAAGTGCTTCCGGCCTGGGTCGGTCTGGTGGGTGCCGTGGTGTTGCTGGCTCTTTCGGTTCGTCCGGTTGGCGCGTGGGTTGTAGCCCGGCTCCGGCGACTCGGTGTACTACCCGGGCGTGGCGAGAGTGCCTCGTGCTGTGGAGAGTGCGGTGACGCCAGTGCCTGTGAGCACGAGGGGACCGACGGCGCCGGGGGTGTGCGTGGAGAGGAGGAGCCGATCGCCTGTTGCGGTGGCTCGTGAAGCGGGTCCTGACGCCGGGGCGGCGTCCAGGGTTACCCGGTCACTCCTTGCATTCGGGCTTGGCCTCGTGCTCCAGGTGCTTTTCGGACAGGTCAGCCAGGGTGTATTTGTTCAAAGTTCCAAGAATCTGCTCGTTCACATCTACCCACAGATCTCGGGTGGGACACTTGTCCGCCCGTCCGCAGATGTCGGGTTGGAGCACGCAATCCACGATCGCGATCGGCCCGATGGCCGCTTCCACGATTTCCCCCACCTGGATGTCCGCAGGGTCCCGCCGAAGCGCATATCCCCCGCTCCTACCGGTGGTTACGTTCAATAATCTGGCGTTCTTGAGACTGATGGCCAGTTGTTCCAGGTAGCGCTTCGAGATCTGTTGTCTCTCGGCGATATCCTTCAGCACGACAGGCCGGCCACTGTCTGCATGGTCCGCAAGATCGATCATCATCCGGAGAGCATAGCGCGCTCGAGTCGATAGTTTCATGGGCTTGTCTACGCTTCTTGGTTCGGTTCTCGGTCGGTACCCGGAAGGTGGTGGCCGTGATGGGCTGGACAGCCACCGCCAGCGGCGCCATCGTCCGGGCTCGAGCAATGCAACGATGCCTCAAGGCGTTCCGTTTTCCAACGCAATTCTGCAAGCGAGTGGATTCCGTGGTGACAGGAACGTGCGTTCGGTTTCGCAATCCCGGTTCCGGGCTGGATTCGGGCGCGGGTTCCTGCCATAATGCGCGGGGACCGTGGGGGGGCGGTGCACCGGCGGGTTCTGGCACGCGATGAGACCACGATGAAACGATGGGTTCCTGCATTGCCGGTGATCCTTGCCCTGTTGGGTGGAGGCCTGTTCTGGTGGTCGGTCACAGAGAGGCCGAATCCCATCGGGCTGGAGGGGGGAGGCGTCGGCGCCGTCTTGCCTGGTGCTGACCTGGAATCGCCTCGAGCAACGGGCGTTCCGCGGTCCACATCCGAATCGAAGGGGGCGACGCCGCAGGTGGCCGGTGGGGAGGCGCATTCCACCCCGACGCCTCGAGGAGAAGCGGTGGACGAGTCTCCACCCGCGGCCGGCGCCCGGCGTGCACTCGAGGACCCGGAGAGGGCGGTGCGTGGTGCGGAGGCGCCCGGGGCGTCCAGGTCTGGAGCGGAAGGGGAAGGGGAGGGGGAGGTCAGACCTGGACGAAGGGGGGTGGCCGGGGTGACGGATGTTCCCGGTCCACCGCCGGACGACCCACCTCCTCCGCCAGGTCGTGCACGGCTGAAGGCCGGGTCGATCCCGATAGAAGATGCCCTGTACCTGAACGGCGAGCAGGTGAGTTCATTCGTGCTGGGGAAGCGGTCGCTGCCGCCGGGCCTGTACGAGGTTCGGCTGGTCCGTGGGGCCGGGTGCGTTCGTTTTTCCGTGGAACTCGGACCGGACGAGACCGTCTACCTGATATGGGATTTCGACCGCGCGCACTGGCGCTGGCACGAGCGCCGGGGCCCGCGAGGCCGAACCGAGGAGACTCCAACCGTGGTTTCCTGTGAACAGCCATGACGAGGCACCGAATGCGGAGGCGAACCAACGGGATACTGCTTGCCTGCTGGACCATGGTCCTGTGGATGACCTTGTGCCCGACACCGGTGGCTGCGGAGCAGACCCGTGTGCCGTCCGCCGACGAGGAGACCGTGGTGAAGCCGCCACCGGCACTTCCAGAGCAGGTCATGAGTCAGATTCTGGTGGAGCGGGACCTGGATGCAGCCCAGAAGTTGCTCGAGGACGCCCTGGCCGGCGCCCTGGACCAGGTGAGCAACCCCCGCTGGACCGCCCGGATCTACTCGTTGCTTTCCGTGGTCGCCCTGTACCGGGGGGATCAGGACCGGGCGGAGCGGTATGCAGAGCGCGCCCTGGTGCTCTTTCCTGGAGTGACTCTCGAGCCGCAACTCGGAGACGCACCGGCGCTGCTGCTGGCCCGGGTCGCGCAGGGCATGGCCCGGCGCGATGCGAATGCGCGCATGGTCTTTCCAGAACTGCCTGAAGACCTGGCGGTCTACGTGGATGGTGTGCGGTGGGACACGCCTCGGAGTCAAACGATGAAACCTGGTGAGCATTTGGTGCAGGTGGCCGGGACCGTGGGCGTGGTCGCCCGAAAGTGGGTGACCCTGGCACCGGGGCAAACCCTGGTCGAGCCGCCGCCGATTCCCGAAGTGCTTCGGGTGCTGGGCCGTCCCGATACCCGCGGAGCGCTCCCGGACGAGGCATTGCTCCAGTCCCTGGCCCGGGCTTCCGAGGACGCCAGCGCAGTTTCCGCCACCGTGGCTCAATTGATGAACACCCTCGACCAGGTGCTCGATACAGGAAACGTGCCTCGAGCCGCGTGTGTTCAGGCGCACCTCGTGGAGGCCGGACGGTTGGCCGAGGCTGTGCGCGAGTTCGCCGGACGTCTGGACACGGCGGCGAGGTCCGGGGACCAGGACGAGGTGGCGCACCTGGCCCGCATGATCGCCATGGCACGAACCCAGGCGGAATCAAACCTCGTCGATGTGGAGGACTGTTACGATCTGATGGAGCCCGGGGCACCTCCCGAGGTCCGGGTTCTCGAGGAGCCTCCCCCTCCACCCGTATCGGTGGACCGGGTCGTGGTCTGGGGTCAGCCGGAAGCGCCGTTTTTCTGGGGAGCCGTGCCTGAACGCTGGCCCCGCTTCGACCTGGTGCGGTCCGGGGAGACCTCCCTCTCCCGGGAGGCGGCTGCGTGGGCTCGATCCGCAGCACAGAATGGTGGCTCGGGGTCCACACCTGGACGTCCGTGGGTCCAGGCCGAGATCTGGACCGACCTGGTCGCGGATACCAATCCCGACCGCCTTCCCGGGACGGCTGCGGCCAACGATTTCCGGGATCGGGCCGAGGTCGCCGCCGCCTGGACCCCCACGCTCGTTGCCGGCGGCCACACCTGGTTCGCCGGCATCCGCTACCCCCTCCGGCTCGGACTTCGGACCGCGGTCGCCAGTGACCTGGAAGCTGTGGTGCACGTGGGACAGGTCGATGCCCCGGGGCGGTGGGTCGGTGCCGATGTGCAGGTCCGGCGCGATACTTACGTACCCGCACAGATCGGTGGCGCTCTGGGAGCCTGGCACCGTCTGGCAGCCCGGATGGATGTCCGTGCCTCCCTGCTTCCTCCCGCTGCTCTGGCACTCCAGGTCCAGGTACACGCAGGGGGAGACCGGCACCTGTTGATGGAAAGTCTCGACCCGGTGGAGCGAGTCCAGGGCGGACTCGCCATCCTCGCCTCATGGAACGTCTTCCCCCGAAGCCATCTCCGCGCCCGCCTCGCCTGGGCTCGAGAAGGACTCCGGGACAGCGCCTCCATCCTCTATTCCGGCGCCCGTCGCACACGGCAGGCGGCGCTGGCAGACTTCGAGCTGGACGGACAGATCTCCCCGGCGCTCTTCCTTTCCGCACGCCTCGGACCGCAATGGACCGGGGTGTCCACCACTCCACTGGAAAGCAGCAACCGCGTTGACACCACCGACCTCGTCGGGTCCCTCACCGTCGCGTCCATCTTCGGCCCGGTTCGAGGCTGGGTTCGGTTCGAGCGCAGCGTGGCTCCTGAACCGTTCGCAGATCTGGGCCTGACTCGACGCGCCACGCTCGGCATGGGTACCCGAGGCGATGGCCGATTCGGGTGCGAGGTGCGCCTCCATGCCGGACGTGAAAGCTACCGGGTGGTCGACCAAGGCGCGGATTCGGCGGCGCTTCCTGATGAATGGTGGCCGGACCAGTGGGTGGTGGGTGGGACCTTGGCCCCCCGTGTCTCGTTCAGGGCCTGGGGACGCCGGGTGGACGCCCGGGTCCTCTATGCCCCGGTGGTGCGTCGCGGGGTCCCTCGCCTGTCCGAGGATGCGCCCGCCTCCGGCCTCGAGACCGACCCGGTGGTCGTGCAGCAGCTCTTCGCCGGTCTTCGTTTCGGATTTTGACATCGAAATAGCGCGGCTCTCCGTCTATACTCCACGGTGCACGGCGGAGTGACGCCGGCGCGGAGGGGCGGAGGCGTTCTTGAGAAGAACAGGGCTCGAAATGATGGGCAGGAGGAAACAAGGGGTGTCCAGGCGGGGGTTCCTCGAGGCCGTTGCCGGCGGACTGGTTTCCCTCGTGACAGGAGGTCTTTTCGGGGCGAGGCGTGGCCATGCCATGGGCCGGGCCACTCAGGTGGACGTGGGCTACCTCACATGGGAGGGGGTCGAACCGAATCCGCGTCCGGGCGTGATCGAACTCATGCTGCTGGAGTTGGCCCGCAACACCTCCGTGGACGTGGCCGTGGAGACCGTGCCGGTGGCGCCGGAGGGGCGTGCACTGTTCGACCACCCCATGGTCTTCCTTTTCGGCACTCGAGCGTTGCCGCCGATGAGCGCGGCAGGGCGTGCCAACCTGGAGCACTACCTCAGAAGCGGCGGCCTGCTTTTCGTGGACGACAGCTCCGGTCTCTTCTCCAGCCCGTTCGACGATTCGGTGCGGCAGCTCGTAGCGCAACTCTTTCCGGGCGACCGCCTCGAGCGGATCCCCTCCACGCATGTGCTCTATCGAACGTTCTTCCTGCTGGAACGTATCGCCGGGCGGGCCGCGGTGAAGGCGTACCTCGAGGGGGTCACCCTGGGGGACGGTATCACCCCGGTCATCTACAGCCGAAACGACGTGGCCGGCGCATTTGCTCGAGACCCGCTCGGCGGATACCTCTACGAGTGTGTGCCCGGCGGTGAGGCCCAGCGGGTGGCCGCCTACAAGCTGGCGATCAACCTGATGATGTATGCACTCTGTCTGAACTACAAGCACGATCTGACCCATGTGCGCGCCCTCTTGAACAAGCGGCGCGGGGTATTCGACGAGTAGTCAGTTGACCGGCTCCGGCCGGGGGAGGGAGCGCGGTCTCGAGCACCGCCGAAATCATGGATTTCTTGCTTCGACTTTTCCAGATCGAACGCACCGGGAACGCGGAGGTGGGCCTCTGGTTCGACATGCCCGTGCTCTGGTCCACTGTGGCCGTGCTGACTGTGCTCGCCGTGCCTGCCCTGGTCCTCCCTCTGCTCCGGTTGGGCGGTACGCCCTGGTGGCGGCGGGGCGCCTTGATCTGCTTGCGCGGCCTGCTCGTCTCACTCCTGGTCCTCCTCCTCCTCAAGCCCTCGGTCGTGCTCATGTCGCCCGTGCAGGTCAAGGAAAAGGTGGCCGTCCTCCTGGACGCTTCCCGCAGCATGTCCATTGGAGCGGGACCGGACGCTCCGAGCCGATGGTCTCGAGCCCTGGAAGCACTGGAGGAAGGAGCGCTTGCCGGGCTGTCTGATCAATTCGACCTGGAATACTATGTCTTTGGCGACGCGCTCACACCAATCGCGGGTCTGGACGCACTGGGGGCCGTGTTGCCCGAGGACGAGGAGACGGACCTGGGAGGCGCGTTTGCCGAACTCACTCGAGAGGGCAAAGACCTGGGCCTGGGCGCGGTGGTGGTGCTTTCGGACGGTATCGAGCGGGGAGGGTTGCGGAAGGCCTGGCGTGTGGGGGGAGATGAGGCACTTCGGGGGGTCCTGGGCGCGATGGATCTGCCGGTCCACACGCTGGCGATTGGGGCGGGGGATCCGTTTGTGGATCTGGCCATCGACGACATCGACTACAACGAGTTTGCGTTCTTGCGTCAGCCCTTCAAGGTGCATGTGGTGGTTCGAGGCTCGGGCCTGGACGGGACCTCGACTCTGGTGCGACTGACCAGTGAAGGGCGGCTGTTGGGAACCCGCCAGGTTGTGTTTTCGGGGTCAGATGCCGAGGTGACGGTGGATTTCGAGATCGATCCGACTCGAGTCGGGAAGTTCACCTACACGGTGTCGTCGCCGGTGTTGGCAGGGGAAGCGGTTGCAGAGAACAACCGGAAGAGTTTCACCTTGAAGGTGGTGCGGGACAGGACCCGTGTGCTCCAGGTGGCGGGTGCGCCGTCGTGGGATGTGAAATTCCTGCGTCGACTCCTGAAGAGTGACCCGAACATCGATCTGGTGAGCTTTTTCATCTTGCGTGGGCCGAGTGACCAGAGCATGTTTCCGCCTCGAGCCTACTCGCTCATCGAGTTTCCGTACCAGGACCTGTTTGATTTGAACCGGGATCTGAAGTCGTTCGACGTGGTGGTGTTTCAGAATTTTGCGTATCGGCCGTATCTACGGGATCAATCGGTGCGCTTGTTGGGGAGTCTGGCCGAGTTTGTGCGGCGAGGGGGTGGGCTGGCGATGCTTGGGGGGGAGATGGCGTTCGCCGCGGGCGAATATGGTGGGACGCCGCTGGAAGAGGTCATGCCGGTCCGGTGCGATCGAGCCCCTTCGGCCGTGGCCATGCCGGTCCGGTTTGCGCTTACGCCCCAGGGACGGCGCCACCCGGTGACGATTCTTCATTTTGATCCAGCTCAGAACCGCAAGCAGTGGGATGCCTTGCCCGCCCTGGACGGATACAATCCCACGTCGCCGCAGGCCGACGCCGTGGTGCTGGGTACGGTGGCGGGCCACCCGGACATGCCGCTGCTCGCGGTCCGGAATGTGGGCAAGGGCCGCACCCTGGCCTTGATGACCGATGCATCGTGGAACTGGAGTTTCAAGGCTGCCGGGGAGGGCCGGAGCGGGCTTGCCTACGTTCGATTCTGGAAAAACGCCCTGCGCTGGCTGGTCGGGGATCCGGACGAGGGGCAGGTTGAAGTGGATACGGAGCGTGAGAACTACCGGAGAGGCGAGGAGACCGTGATCCAGTTGAAGGTCGCGGGTGCCGACTACGCCCCGGTGGCTGGCGCAACCGTGGACCTCGAGGTGTTTCGGGACGAGGTCGGAGCGACGCCGGTCCATTTCGAAGGCACGACCGGGCCGGCAGGCGAATTCATCCAGCGTTTCGAGGCGCCGGAGGCCGGTCCATACCGGGTCCGGGCCACGGTGACAGGACCGGGAGTGACCCGGGGACGGGACGAGACCGTGTTCACGGTCAGCGAGGAAGGCCCGGAAATGAAGGATCTGGCTGCGGACGGGGCGTTCCTGGCAGCACTCGCCCGTGTGACCGGTGGCCAGGCGGTTTCCGAGGACCGGGACGGCGCGGTGACGCTGGAAGCTCGGCGGAACCAGACCTTGAGCAGACGCACGGTGGCTTCCTTGTGGGATCGGTGGCCTCCGTATCTGCTCGGACTCGCTCTTCTGGGCCTCGAGTGGGCGCTTCGCCGGCGCTGGGGACTCCGCTGATGGAGGCAAGCGGGGTTGCCGACCGGAGAAGGGCGATTACCTTGTCAGCGAAGTGTATCCGAGCCCATCCATGGAGCCAATGCATGCTCGCCCTGGAAAGTTTTGTTCACAAGAACGCTCTGGCCGATATCATCGGTCGATGGATGCTCAACAAGCCCGAACCGGACGATGTCCGTCGGTTGAAAACCGTGGTGAACTTCAACCTCTACATCGCTCGGATATGGGTCGACTACGTGGCGCGAGACCTGCTGGTCAAACTCCACGGAGTCATTCCCCGGCGAATGGTCGCCAAGACCAAGGGGCAGTTCAAGGACTTTGCCGTTGAGCACCCCAACCTCACCAATCGGCGCATCGAGGAACTGAGGGAGCGTTATCGCAAGTATCCCGAGGATTTCTACCGGGAGACGCCGATCGACGGCGCCTTCTATGTCATGGACGTGGGGGGGGAACCGGTTCTTGCTGGTTGCACCCGGATCAAGCGGTTCCGGCGCATCGCCGACAAGGGCAGCCGCCGCATCGTGGACTACATGTTGGCCGAGATCCGGGCCAAGGCAGATGAACTCGCCGAGGAGCGTGCCCGCAAGCGCGGGATCTCCAAGGAGCAGTTGATCTCCCCCAAGGACGAAATGGTGGAGGAGTTCAAGCATGCCGAGCGCCGGTTCATCAAGAGTATCAAGCAGGGTACCCTCCACGGGAAGCTCCCCGTCCTGAGTATCCCCGACGTGGTGGGTCTGAAGCTTATCATCGAGGCCCAGGACTACCCGCGCCTTCTCGAGGTCATCGAGCGGAGCAGCCGGTATGAGCTGTACGAGGCGGAGACGCATCGGGGGAAGTACAATGCGGTCAACCTCAAGGTGGGGTGCCGCCTGCCCATCTCCCTCCTGCTCGAGCGGCCTCCGGCCGGGGATTATTTGAAGCTGCTCGAGTTTCGGGGGTTCGACGTGGCCGGGGTCGGGGATGCGTATCGGGAGTTTCTCCGGTCGGCCGAACCCACGGTCATGTTGGAGATTATCGTGTCCTCGTTCGAGGAATATCTGGAGTCGGAGATCGGACGATCCATGCACGAGGAGCGGGTGCTGTCCCAGCGGTCTCACCCGGACTACAACGGGCACCTGGCCACGAACGCCCGATACTTGATGCAGTATATCCTGGCAGTGTGCCGGAGTGCCGGTATGCCGACCATCACCGATGTGCCCATCAAGTTGTGGGTGAAGTACATGCCTGAAACGATCGAGCTGTTGATCCGGCGCCTTTACCTGCCCGATGAATTGTTTTTCGGCACAGGGCCGGAGCCGCTGTGGCTCACGGAACGGGACCAGGTCGCGCCTGCTGCAGCACCGCCGCCCGGTCTGTGACCGGCCCTGTCCCCTTCTCGTCCCCTCTCCAGGCCCTCTCAAGGCGAAGCGCGGCCCGGTTTCCAGCGTTCCAGCAGGCTGTCGGCGCTCCGTCGCAGGTTTTGGTTTTGATTTCACGCCGCACATGTGTAGGATTGGGGGCGGTGAGGTGAGCATGCGCGTGACGGGTGGCGAGGCACGGGGACGGCGGCTCGCGTCTCCACGAGGAGCTGGTACCCGGCCCACCTCGGACCGGGTCCGGGAGAGTCTGTTCAACATCCTGGGACCCCTCGATGGGTCGTGCGTCCTGGACCTCTTCTGTGGTGCTGGAACCCTGGGACTCGAGGCCCTGAGTCGCGGGGCCGCGTGCGCATGGTTCGTCGACCGGAGCCACGTGCCCCTTCGCGCGCTCGAGGCGAGTGTCGACGCCCTGGGCTATCGTTCGCGTGTGCGCATGGTGCGGCTTCACCTGCCCCGGGGGCTCGACGTGCTGGTTGCACGTGGTCAGTCCTTCGACCTGGTCGTCCTGGACCCGCCCTATGGGTCGCCGGACCTCGAGCCCTGTCTCGATCGACTCGGCACCGGCGGGCTCGTCTCGAGAGAAGGGGTTGTTGTGGTCGAGCACGACCGGGATCATGAGCTTGCGGAGGGGTACGGCGGGTTGGCGCGGTTCGATCGGCGCCGCTATGGTCGGACCGTACTGACGTTTTACCGCCGAGAGGCATGAAGCGAGGCGTTTCCATGGATGACAAGCCGTTGGCGATCTACCCTGGTTCCTTCGATCCGTTCACCTTGGGGCACAAGGATCTGGTCGAGCGCGGGTTGGCCGTGTTCGATCGGCTGGTGGTGGCCGTGGTGAACAATCCGCAGAAGACCTCCCTGTTCACATCCGAGGAACGGGTGGAGATGATCCGGGAAGCATTCGATTTCGATCCCCGGGTCCGGGTCGAATCCTTTGACGGGCTGCTTGTGGAGTATGTGAAGGAGATCGGGGCGAAGGTGATTTTGCGCGGGCTGAGGGCGGTTTCCGATTTCGAGTACGAGTTCCAGATGGCCCAGATGAACCGGCAGCTCGAGGATGGAATCGAGACCTTTTTCATGATGACCGGGCAGAACTTTTTCTACCTGAATTCCCGATTGGTCAAGGAGGTCGCCCGGTTGGGAGGGTCCGTTCAAGGGCTGGTCCCCGACAACGTGCTCGCCAGGCTCAACGAGAAATTCCGACACAACCGCTGAGGAGGCCATGTCCATCGTCCGCCTGTCGCCCGTCGTGCAGGGTCTGGCGAGTTCTGCGACCCTGGTGCTCAATGCCCGGATCCAGGCCATGCAAGCCGAGGGGATCGACGTTATCAACTTCACGGCCGGGGAACCGGATTTTCCCACGCCCCGGCGCATCAGCGGTGCTGCGATCCGGGCCATCGAGTCCGGGCTCACCCGATACACGGCCGTGCGGGGTATCTTGCCGCTCCGCAAGGCCATCGTGCGACGTATCGCGCTCGACTACGGACTGCGCTTCGACCCGGATGACGTGGTCGTGGGCAACGGTGGGAAGCAGTGCCTGTACAATCTCTGGCGTAGCCTGCTGGAGCCTGGAGACGAGGTGGTGGTGATTGCCCCCTACTGGGTATCCTACCCTCCCCAAATCCAGTTGGCCGGAGGGGTCCCGGTCGTGGTTCACACCCGGCTCGAGGACGGGTTTCAGGTCGACGTGAAGGCGCTTGAAGCAGCGTGCGGGCCGAGGACGCGGGCGATTCTGATCAACAGTCCGGCCAATCCTTCCGGTGTTGCGCTCCGGGACGATGTGATGGCCGACATTGCCCGGCTCTGTTGCGAGCGGGATCTGATTCTGGCCACGGACGACCTCTACTGCAAGATGGTCTACGGGGGTTTCGTGTTTCACAGCCCGGGCGCGTTGGTGCCGGAGGTGGTGCGTCGCCTGGTCATCATCGGGGGCGTGTCCAAGGCGTATGCCATGACCGGATGGCGTATCGGGTATGCCCTCGGACCTCGATCCCTCATCGATGCCATGATCAAAGTGCAGGCCCAGTCCACATCCAATCCATGCACCATTTCACAGTATGCGGCGCTCGAGGCGCTCACCGGGGCTGCCGGGGACGAGGAGGTGGCGGCCATGGTTGCGGAGTTCGAGCGCCGGCGTGACCGGATGTACGAACTCATCACCGCCATCCCCGGACTGGAATGTGTGAAACCCGAGGGCGCGTTCTACGTGTTTCCGCGCGTATCCAGCTACTTCGGCCGCCGCACGCCAGACGGCCGGATCGTGGCCTCTGCGACCGACCTGTTGGAATACCTCATCGACACGGCTCGAGTGGCCGGGGTTCCCGGGGATGCGTTTGGTGGCCCGGAGCACATCCGTTTTTCCTATGCGTGCAACGTGGAGACCATCGAGAAAGGGATGGCCCGGGTGGCTCAAGCCCTTGACCGGTTGCGGTGAGCCGTCCCGGGAACGGTCGAGGCCCGCTCACTCACTCGAACGGTTGGTAGTTGGGCAATCTCCAGCCGCGATTCACGAAGTCGTACACGAGATGTTTCACGGACCCTTCCTGGATGGTGACTTCGCGCGTCACCGCCTGATCGAGGTCCCCGCGGGTCAGGGTCAGGACGTGCCTGCCGACGGACACCTTGATTTTGCGCCTCGGATCGGTACGCCCTCGAGGCTTTCCATCCACCGACACGTGAGCCCAGGGGATCGCGTCCACCACGAGGTAGCCGTGGGGGCCCTTGCTCGTGGCGTCCTTGGACGAGCGCGCTGCACTGCTTGCCGGGTCCCCCACTGAGCCCCCCGTTGCGACAGACTTGCTCGCTGTTCCCCCGGCCGATGAGGCTCGAGTCAGGACCAGGCGGAGTTCGTTCGGCCGTTCCGGTTCCACTCGGAAGGTTTCCGTGGCCTTGAGGTATCCCTTGAGGGTGGCGACGACCACGTGCTCCTTTGCCGAGTGGAGGTCCGGGACCTCGATCGGAGACAGCCCTCGGTAAGTGCCGTCCACCCTGATCCGGGCGCCCGGGGGTACGGTGGTGATGCGTGCCGTGGCCGGCCCATGCTCGAGCGGTTTCAGCACGATCCGAAACAGGACTTCCGCGTTGGGCTCGGCCGGCTTGTAGACAGGACCCACCGTTTTCCAGTCGTCCTTGTGCACGATGATCCCGATCTTGCCGTCCGGTGAAACCGGGAGCGGGCGGTGCAAGGGCGTCTTGCCCAGTTCCCGACCGTTGGGGAGCGTCACCGTCGCACCTTCGGGCACCGTTTCCACGATCAGCAGTGTCAAGTCGGCGTTGGGACCCTCTATCCAACGGCGCAACGGTTCCCGAAAGACGTAGCCGGCAACGGCGGCGAGCAAGAGTGCCCCGGCGGCCAGAAGCAGGACCCGGTTGCGGGCGCGCCGCGACGGTGGCTTCCCAGTTTGGAGCGCAACCGGGTTCGGTGACACCTCCTGTCCAGATTCGCGGGCCTCCTCGGCCTTTTTCCGGACGATACGGCGCACCAGGGTCTCCTCGTCGTCGAGCGGGGGTTTTTCCAGAGGATCGAGGATTTCCACCGGTGGCACATCCCTGGCAAGGTAATCCTCCAGCGCCGAAACCACGTCCGAGTTCGCCGCCACTGCACGCAGGGCAGCCTGAAACGTGGACACCGAAGGCCGCTCGGCCGGAACATCTCCCAGTGCACGGCCAATCATCGCGAGCAGGTCAGGCGCGATATCCGCTCCCTCCAGGAGCGAGATTTGCGCTGGTGGGTCGAGGCGCTTCTCGATCGCCGACAGCCTCCCTTGCACCAGGCACTCGAGGAGCAGGGCGCCACAGGAGTAGATGTCCACAGATGGATCCGGCGCAGCCCAGTCCTCCTCACGCTCCGGGGCGATGAAGCGCCATGCCCGCTCTTCCTGGCCTTCCAGGGACGTGAGTTCCATCTCGGCGAGACGTCCGATCTCGAAGTCGCCGACCGCAACGACTCCTTCCGGAGAAAGCCACAGGGAACTCGGTCGCAACGCCCCGTGGACCATGGGCGACGCACCACCATGGGCGGCACTCAGTGCCTCCAGCACGTGGAGAAGCAGGTGCGTCGCCACCTCGAGCGGCATCGGGGTGCCGGATGCCCCGTGGTGGTCCAGCAACGTCTGGAGAGACCAGCCCGAGACATCTGACATGGCTGCAAAGGGGATATCCTCGGCCACGCCCTGCTCGAGGATTCGCATTGCATGGGGAATCTGGGCTTCGGACACCGATTGGACTCGAGCCCGGAATGCCGCGACGGTCTCCTCGGCCATGGAATAGGGAGGCAGGAGGCGACGGACGAGGCATGGAAACGTGGTTGTCCCCTGGCGCCGCTCACCTCGCCACAGGTCGAAGATCCGGCTGCGCCGGATGCTCTTTCGGAGCACGAATTTGCCGAACGACATCAAGGTTGCATGCGTCATTTGAGGCACCGCCGGAAGCGTTTCGGGAGGGTCCAGGAAGCCTGTTCTGCTCTCATTAGACCAATTCCAGCCTTCATGTCAAGGAAACCGGGCCGCCTGAACCGGGCTCTCTGGGGTTTCTCGAGTGCAGTATCCGCTTCTGTCCGCTATAATTGCACCGAGATGCGCTTTCGGCATGCTGTGTGCACTACTGCAGCAGCCAGAGACATTTCACGTGTGTGACTCGTGCTGCGTGCACCTGCTGCCAGGTCGTTCCCGGTGTTGCACCGCTGTCCGGACCCCGGATCCATCGCGCCTTGTCGTTGTCGAAGAAGAGGTTGTACATGAAGCCGCACCCGTATCGTTGTTCGTTGTTCCCGGCCCTCCGTAGCTTCCTCCCCGGGTTACTCCTGTGGTCCATCAGCCTGTGGTTCGCTCCAGCCGCCCAGGCAGACCAGTGTGAGGACGATGCCGACTGTGCCGACGCAGACACCTGCACCCTGGATTTCTGCTCGGAAGGGTTGTGCTCTCAGGTGCCGATTGTAGATTGCCCTCCGTCTGCGCCTGGTGCCGTCACACCGGGAACGGGTGGCTCAACGCCCATGGTGGACACGCCTCCCCTGGATGTGGGAGGACTGTTCGACGGGGACCCCCCGGTCGCCGTGCTCGAGACCGGGTATGCGGCCGATACCACGGCGCTGTTGAACGGACTCGGAATCGCCTCGGAAACGGTTTCGGTCTCCTTCGACCCCGCCATGATCGACTTGCTGCCGGTCATGGTGATCCCTTCCGCCGGTCTGCTCGGCCTGGCAGGCCTCCCCTCGTTCCAGGCGCGGCTCGAGGACTACGTGTCACAGGGGGGCGGGCTGGTGGTGTTGGCGCAGCAACAGGGCGAGGATCTCTCGGTGGTGCCTGGTGGTGTGGCAGGCAAGGGGTGGAACGAGTCCTGGAACCTGGCGGTCGATTCCGTGTACTTGCGGTCCTATCACCCCATGGTGGGTGCCCTTCAGTCCGTCACCGGGGATGTCAATCTCGACGGCTACCTGACCGACTGGCCCGATTCGGCCACGATCCTGTTCGACCGAACCGACACCGGTGCTCCGGTTTCCTTGCTCTTCCCACATGGCAACGGGTGGGTGCTGGTGACCTCGTTCTTCCCGGACTGGGCTTACACCCATGGGGAGGCCACCGACCTGGATTTGGCCCTGTTTCGCGACGCGGTACGCTGGATGAAGGCCGGCCCAGGTCTGCCCGAAGCCGCACCCGGGGAGACGGTCACCCTCGAGTTCCAGGTCCAGGCGGTACCGCAGGCCACGGTAATGCCCTGGCGGGTGCTGGATCCAGAGGGAACCACACAGGATGCGGGTACACTGGATGTGGATCTATCGTCCGGACCGCCGCCGATTCTGCGCATGGAGGTGCCCATCCCTGCTGATGCACCGACCGGAATCTGGAGACTCGTTTACACCCTGCTCGACTCAGGCGGCACGCCGCTGATTCCGGACACGCACGGTGAATGGTTTGCCGTGGGAGAGGCGCCGGACGGCGTCCTGTTGGAGGACACCGGGATCACCTTCCAGGTGGAGGGCGATGGAGACATCTACTTCTACGGCGAATACGCCCAGTTTCATGTGGAGGTCTACAATGACGGGGGGGAGGACGCCACGGTGAGTTGTTGGTACTCCTTCCCGGAAAGCTATGCCAGGTACCATTCTTACTATTATGGATCCCCCGGGACAGCGGAGCCGGGGCACGTGAGCAATCAGTGGCGGAGGCTCGTGGTCCCGGCTGGCAGTGTCGGCGGGTTCGATTACTCCGTCCCGGTCCGGGTCCCACTGGACCGCATGTGGGTCGAGTGTTACCAGGAACTGAGCATTGGCGAGATCTACCTGGGGCGCGAGAGTGCCCCGTTCCAGGGAATCGACCCGGTGGTAACGCTCGACGCAGCCTTGGACCGGGATGACCGCACCTATTTCGACGGGCTCCCGGTCCGATTCGACATCACGGTGGGAAATCCCACTTCCAGGGGGGAAACGCCGGAGATTCTGATCGACCTTGTGGACCCTGATGGTCAATACCTGGGGACACTCCGGCAGGCCGTAACCGTGGAGAGTGGTGAGGAGGCCACCTTGCTGCCGCGGCCCACCTACTATCTCCCTCCCGATCCCCGGCTCGGGCAATATCGGTGCGATGTGAAAGTCTACCTGGCCGGGAACCTGGAAGTGACTCGGTACCTCTATTTCCACGTGATCGGGCCAAAAGCCGCCGTGTCCATGACGTTCGAATCGACCGACTACCTGGCGGGGAGAGCCTCCGTGACCATCGCCAACCAGGGGCCTGCGTTCGAACGGGGCATGCTCACCGCCGTGCTCACATCCCCGACCGGCGACAGCACCGTGAAGCAGGCCCTGGTGTCCATTCCGGATATCTGGGGTGAGGTGGAATTGCCCCTGGACTTCGCGGTGCCGGGTCTGGTCGCCGGAACCTATCGACTCGACTACACGTTCACCATCGGCGATTTCACCACCGGTGGAACGGTCGGAACATCCACCTCCCAGGGATTGCCATCGGACTATTTCGTCCAGGCTCGACTGGATGCCTACAGTTACTCGGTGGTGGACGAGGCGACGATCACCGTGTCCGCAAGCAACGACGGGGTCTTCCACATGGAAGGCAGCTACGACGTGTCGATCCCGGATTTCGGCTTCCAGGCCTCCGAGGACACCGCCCTTGCACCCGGGGAGTCGACTTCCGGGGTGCACACGGTCGAGATCCCGGACGACATGGATGAGGGGTATCACGTGGGCACCGTGCGCCTGCTCGATCGGTCCGGTGAGGTTCTCGACAGCCACACGTTTTCCATTTACATCCCTGCCTACGACCTTTCCCTGGACGTACCCCTCGGCACGTTCACAACCGGAGATGTCCTGACCAGCACCATCGCCAATGCAGACGGCCCGGTGGCCCACCTCGACTGTGCCACCGCGCTCCTGAGTTCGGATGGCGTGACTCGAGCAACCGGGGAGAACGCACTGGATGTGTTTCCCGAGGCGAGCGGGACGGTCGAGTTGGTGGTTCCTGACCAGCTCGTGGATGGGAGCTATCGCGTGAGTACGACCTGCGAGGACCGGCAGAAGGGGGAGCAGGTCTTGCACCGTACCACCCGGATCACGCTGACCGGGGGCGTCGCCGCCCACGTGACGATTGTGACCGACAAGACGCACTACAAATGGGACGAGACGCTGACCGCCACCAGCACGATCACGAACGATGGGGTGGAGGTTCCGGACGCGAACCTGCACCTGGACGTGTATCGTCGGAGTACCGAAGGGTGGTTGGTACGCACGTGGCCTCGAAGCGGGGTGGGCGCCTACGTCAAGGACATCGCGTCGAGCCCGGATGGCACCCTCTGGATGGTCCCCGATACGGGTATCGTCCGATTCGACCCGCTCAGTGAGACCTGGGAGACGTTCACAACTCAGGACGGCCTGCTCGGCACCGAGTACAACGCCATTGCAGTGGACTCGGTCGGTGGAGTCTATGTCGGGGGCTCTTCCGGGGTGGAGTACCGGACCCCGAACGGGGAATGGACGACCGTCTGGAGCGCGTACGACTGGTTCGACGAGGTCATCGCGGTGGGGGTCGACGCGATGGGTTCGCTCTGGTTCTCGACGTGGTACGACCTCTACACCGTCTACTGGATCATCGACGGGCCGCCACCTCGAGAACGCCTGGCTCTTCCCCGGCGCAATGCACGTACCGTGGACGGCGGCCAGTCGATCGAAGGGGACGAGTTCGTCTCGATGGGCTTCGGGGCCACGTCCATGGACTTCGACGCCGCTGGAAACTGCTGGTTCGGCACCGAGTTCGGCGCCGCCCGCTACTCCATCCAGGACGGCTACTGGACCTACTACTACGAGTCTCCCCTCCCCCCCTATGCGACAGACGTGGCCGTCGATGATGACGGAAGCGTCTGGTTCGCCAGCAGCATGGGGGTCATCCGCCATTGTCCGGTGGAAAACGGAGGCGGCTGGGACCTGTGGCGTCCTGTCCCCCCAGAAGGTTCACCCATCGAATACGGCGACACGCGCTGCGCCGATGGCGTTGAGTGGGTCTACTACACCATGGAGGACGGGCTGATCAGCGAGGATGTTCAGAGTCTCATGGTGGACGGATGGGGCGACCGATGGTTCGGAACCTCCCAGGGCCTCTCTCGTTTCTCCAGCGACGGCGTCTGGACCTCGTTCACCACCGCGGACGGTCTTGGAAGCAACGACATCATCAGCATGGCGGACGACATTTACGGCAACCGGTGGTTCGGGAGCCCTGACGCCGGTTTGACCGGATTCCTCACCGAGTTGGGCGAGACGCGCACCTACAACACCGGCAACGAGGGACCGGCCTCCAACTTGATCGTGGACGTGTTCCCGGCCTTTGACGGGACCAAGTGGTTCGGCACCGGCAGCGGGGCGAGTCGCCTCAATGCGGAAGAATCCGAATGGGCGAACTGGACTGAAGCCGATGGGCTGCCGGCGAGCGAGATTCGGGCGGTCGCAAGGGATCATGCAGGGTACACCTGGTTTGGTACGACTCGAGGGGTTGCCAGGCTCGATCCGGACGGGACGCTGAGGCAGTTGTCCCTGGAAGAACTTGCAGGCCTTCCGGGCGACTACATCAACGACATTGCCGTGGACTCAGAGGGAAACATCTGGTTCGCCACGGATATGGGGATCGGGCTGCTGCGTGCAGATGGGACCTGGGACATGGACATGGCTGAGGGGCCGTTCTACGACGAGGAGGTCATGGCCATCGACTTTGATGACGACGGCAATGCCTGGGTGCTCCTCTACTACGTGCTGGGCCGTATCGGGTCGGACTACCGTGTGGACCGCTACTATCCACCCTGGTCTCCTTACGGACGTGATTTCTGGGATGTGAGCGTGGATGAGGCGGGTGATCCCTGGTTGAGCAACGGCTACTGGCTGCTTCGCCTCGACCCGGACTCGGGTACGTGGTGGGGCTATTCCCCCTGGAATCTGTGCGATTGCTACGCTGACGGCTCTGGTTCCGGTTCTGGTTCGGGCAGCGGCGCGGGAGGACCTACGTGTGGAGACCTCCTGCCCCCTCCGTCCGACGTTGGCTCAGGGGGCTACAGCAAGCCGGCGGCTGGAGATGACCCCATCGGTTGGGGATCCGGTTCCGGTTCCGGCTCAGGTTGGTGGGGATCCGGCTCAGGCTCCGGGTCCGGCGGGGAGGGTTGTGTCTACTGGGTGGACGACCAGTTCACGGGCATCGGTGCGGGCAAGAACGGCCTGGTGTGGGCCGGCGGAATCAGCTCGGGACTGTGGATATTCGACAGTACCACAGAAACCTGGACCAACCTGACCATGGCCGAGGACGGGCTCGGCTCCGACGAGGTCCTCGCGGTCGAGGTTGCAGAGGACGGGGCCGCCTGGGTCGGGACAACCGGTGGGGTTTCCAAGGTGATCGCCCTGGGAAGCGGTATCATCAAGGTGGACGAGCGGGACATTCCCATTCCACTCCTCGAGACCTCCGGCCTGGTGGACGAGAGCGTGTTGGGTCCCTACTCGGACGCCGGCACCTACTACATCGACGCCACGCTCACCACCGGGAAGGACCAGGTCATTTCCGACGATGCCACCACGACCTTCCACGTGATGCGCCAGGGCCAACTCGTGGCGCTGTCGTTGACTCTCGACCGGGTGGCCTATCGACCGGACGAGGAGGCTGTGATCGAGGGTGAGGTGGTCAATGTGTCCGAGTACCCGTTGCGTGGGATCCCCATGGCCCTGGAACGGGACGGCGTGACCTTGCTGAGTGAGTCCCTGGACCTGGATCCGGGCGACGCCTACGCGTTCTCGACGACCACCCCGGCAGGCGAACCATTCTCGTTGGTTCTCACCGCGGATGTGGAGCGGACTTCCAAGGAGGTTCCAGTCAGCAGTGCGGACGAGGACCTGGTCTCCACCATCACCGTGCCCGACGTGGTGGGCCGCACTCCGTTCACGGTCGACGTGGTTCTGGAGAACACGGGGCTCCGCGACATCTCGCTCGACGTGGCGCTCGACGGTGTCCCGGAAACCTCCCAAAGCCTGGTACTTGGACCGGGCACCACCGAAACGGTGAGCCTCGAGACCCTGGTCACCGGCGACGACCGGGTGACGGTGGTCCTTGGGGGCGACGTGGAACGAACACTGGAAGCCGACGTCCGGTTCGGCGAGGACGCCCTGGTGGATGTCTCGGCCGAGGAGGTCTATCGCGAAGGTTGGGTGACCATCCCGTTCCAGGTCATCAGCACCGGTGAGGTGGCCGAGACACTCGACCTGGCCTTCACCCTGACCGGGATCGACCCGGAAACCGGACTCCCGGACCCGGACCGGTTCGAAACCTCGACCGAGGCCGCCTACTGGCTCGAGCCCGACGACCAGCTCTCGGACCAGGTCACGTTCGAACTGGAGGCCGGCCGCTATCAGCTCGAGTACCAATGTCTCTACGACAGCGGAACGGTCACGTTCCAGGTGCTTCCTTCTCTGGAGATTTCGGTCCTGGTCGAGGCCGGGTCGTTCGATTCAGACCTTCAGGCCATCCCGGTGACGGTCACCGCGATCAACACCGGCTACGACTACTTCGAGGGAGCGTTGGCGCTGGAAAGTGACTTCTACGATGACGAGTCGAGCCTGGTTCTGGACGCCCGTGGGGGTGAGCAGGTGGTGTCCACGAATCTTCCCACCGCAGGCGCCGAGGCCGGGGAGCATGTGGTGACCGTACGCGCGCACAGAAGCGGTGAGGTCGTGGCCAGCGACGAGACCACCGTGCTGGTACCCTCGCCCACATTCATCATCGACGAGAAGCCGGCAGACAATCAGACCTTCGCTCCGGGCGATGTGCAGACACTCGCCTTTACCATCGCCAACCTGGGTCCCATGGGTGGGACCGCCACCCTCCGGGTCCGCGCACTCGAAACACTGGACGGCACCGAGCGCGCCTACCTCGACATGGGGGAGAAAGCAGAACTCTCCTACATGCTCGGCGTCCCGGAGGATCAGCCCGCGGGCGACTACGCCCTCGAATACCAGCTTGGCGATGTACGGGGACGCATTCCGTTCCACGTGGCCGGCCTCGACGTGGACGCGGTGGCCACCCTGGACCAACCTGTTTACGCGCCTGGAGAACCGGTGCAACTCACGCTGACCGTGACCAACACCGGTGAACTACCTCTCTCCCTGGTCGCTCGAGCCTCCCTCGCCGGCGGGGACGAGCAGCGCACGGCGTTCGACCTGGACGTGGGCGCCACCTCCGCCCAGATACTCTCTTTCCCCTCAGCCGGGGAGCTGTCGGAATGGCTTGCGTACGCCATTTATCTCCAGAGCGGTCGGCCCCTGGTCGAAAGCGGGATAACTGTGCCGGTCCGAACCACGGACCTGGTGCTCTACACGGATGCCACCACCTACGATCCCGGCGCACAGGTCACCGTGACCGTGGAAGCAGGCCCGACCGGTGCACTCCATGTGGAAGCCCCCGGGTTGACAAGAGACTTCACCCTGGATGGAGAGACACTCCAGTTCTCCTTCGACCTTCCGGCCGACATCGTGGCCGGCTCCTACGGGATCGACTACGTCTACGACGGTGCGTCCGGACGATACCCGTTCGACGTGCGAGGCCACCGTGTGGTGGTCGAGGACCTCTGGTTCGACCAGGAAGTGTACGAACCGGAAGACCTGATGGGCGTCGGATTCGAACTGGACAGCGCCCTGGATACCCCGGTTCGCCTCGTGATCTGGGTCCAGGATCCGCCCGGCGACTTCTGGATGGCGCTGGAACGTGACACCGATCTCCATGCAGGATGGCAGACTCTGCCCGTATCGGTGCCGCTCTCCTCTTCCACCACCGGAACACACGTGCTGCGCTACGGGTTCTACCTGGCCGGCACCGGCGACACGCTCGCCACCGGGTCGGCCTGGTTCGATGTCTCGGACGGTATCCTCCACGTGGACGCGGCCGCAACCGCACAACCCGAGGACGGCAGCCGGGACCGACCCTTCACCGATCCCGGACTGGCGGCTCGAGTCGCCCGAGACGGGGACCACATTCAGGTGGCTGCCGGCGACTACCCCGGTGGGATAGAAGTCACTCGCGACGTCCGGATTACCGGTGGGTACGACCCCGACACCTGGGAGCAACCGGAAGGAGGCGCGCCTACCGTGCTTCGGCCGGACCGGGGTGACCCGGGCGTCCGCGTACTCGACCGCGCGCACGTGACCCTCGAGGACCTTTCGATCGAGGGCGGTGACGAGGGCGTGGTGGTCGAGAATGCCGATGCAGAGATCGCCCGTCTGGTGGTGACCGGTGCAGACGGTCCGGGCGTGCGGTGCAGCGGCGACGGCACCCTGTCGCTGGCGTCGAGTTTTCTGCGCGCGAACGGCGTCGGCGTTCGGGCCGAGGACGGGTGCGACAGTGCGATCGTGCAGAACACCATCGTGGACCAGGAGGATGCCGGGATCTCGGTCTCAGGGGTCGACGCCGTGGTGGACGGCAACATCGTGGTCGACAACGGCAAGGGTATCGAAGCACTCGACCCGGATACATTCGTGGACGTGACCTACAACGACGTGTGGAACAATCCCGGAGGCGACTACGACGGCCTGGGCGACCCCACCGGCGAGGATGGGAACGTGTCCGTGGATCCGAAACTCTACGAGCCGGACGATCCGCACCTGGGCTATGATTCGCCCCTCATCGATGCCGGCCCGGACGACCCGACCTCGGAAAAGGACACGGACCGAGAGGCCCGTCCCGACGAATCGGGCGCACCGGCGGACATCGGGGCGGACGAGTACGTGGACGCCGACAGGGACGGAATGCCCGACTACTGGGAACGCCGCTATTTCAAGAGCACCGACCCGGACGGCACCGGGGACCCGGACGGCGACGACATCCCGGACCGACTCGAGTACCTCAGCCACCTCAACCCGCTCGTGGCAGACCCGCCGGAGGACTCGGACGGCGACGGATACAACCGAGGAGCCGACTGCGACGACTCCGACGCCGCAGTCCATCCAGGCGCTCCGGAACTCTGCAACGGTGCCGATGACGACTGTGACGGCCAGGTGGACGAAGCAGAGGATCTGGACCCGACCTCGAACCCCACCTGGTACCTGGATGCAGATGGGGACGGCTTTGGTAACCCCTCGGTCACAACCGCCGATTGCACCGCTCCCGACGGCTACGTCGCCGACGGGACCGACTGCGACGACTCCGACCCGGCCGTGAATCCCGGCGCTGTGGAACGATTCGACGGCATCGACAACGACTGCGACGGTGTGATCGACCCTTGGTTCGAAGCCACCCCCACCCTCGAGCCCACCCCGACCTGGGTTACCCCGACGCCGGCCGGGTTCCCCACCGCGACCCCGGTGCCCGGACCCACCCCGACCCCGCGGCCCGGGGTCACCGAAACCCCCTGGCCATTCGCCACCCAGACACCGGAAGTCACCGGAACACCCTGGACTCCCGAAACCTGGGCCACCGAAACCCCCGGGCCATGGGCCACCGAAACCCCCGCGCTCGAGGCCACATCCACCCCCGGCCCCACCGCCACGCCCGGCGATGTTGGAGGTGACGACGACGCCACTTGCGTGCGTCCGACCTATCCTCCCGAGGATGACCTCGGCGGCCGCTGCGGGTGCTACGTGGGCGAGGCACCGCCAACCGGCAACGTGTCCCCATGGGCAATGCTCGCAGCCGCATTCGGTTGGACCCTGTGGCGAAGACGCGGAGGAAATGGACCAGACGAACCGGGACACGGTCGCAATGGGAATGGAACTTCGAGAGGCGGATGTGGAGGCAGACGCATGCAGAGCAATGGTGACAGGCGACGGCGCAACCATCAGAAACGGTCCCGGAGGTTCCTCCTCCTCGGTCTCATCCCCTGGCTCATGATCGGCTGCGATGGCCGCAGCTTTGTCGGGGATGAGAGTCCCACCCCGACCCCGACCTGCATCCCGCCGGGCACACGCCCACCCGATACCCCGGCCGCAACCGCCACACCGGGGCCCATGGCCACACCCACCCCCGGGGTGACCGCGCCCACGGCCACACCGCCGGCAACCCCAACCCCTGGGCCGGTGGCTACACCTACAGTTGCGCCCACCCCCGTGCCGGCAACCCCAACCCCCGGACCGGGCGCAACCCCGACTCCGTGGCCCGCAGCCACACCCACCCCCTCCCTGTGCACAAACGGCGTCCAGGACGAGGGCGAGGAGGGGATCGACTGCGGAGGAGCCTGCGAGGAGCAGTGCCCACCGCCCGATCCCGCCGAATCCGCCCCGGAACCGGCCGACGGGGAGATTCCTACCTTCGAGGATAGCTTCGGCTTCCTCTTCCTCGCCGATGACCCCATACAGGTCGGCGTCGACGCGGACGCCATGGAACCGCACCGCCTCGCCGTCATTCGCGGCCTGGTGACCGATCGGGACGAGAATCCAATCCGAAACGTCACCGTGACCGTGGCAGGGCACCCCGAGTTCGGCGAAACCCGGACTCGAGACGACGGCATGTTCGACATGGCCGTCAACGGCGGTGGCCTGCTGACCGTGCAGTACCACAAGGATGGCTACCTGGACGCACAGCGCACACTCGATGTGCCCTGGAACGACATCGTCTCAGCCCCCCACGTGGTCCTCGTCGCCCTCGACCCGATTGTCACCACCGTCACCCTCGGCGCGGGCGATATCCAGGTGGCGCGCGGTTCCACCGTGGTCGACGATGACGGACCCCGCAAGGCCACCTTGCTCTTCCCGGCCGGCCTCCAGGCCACCATGGTGCTCGATGATGGCACCGAGGTCCCCCTGAACGAGATCAACGTGCGTGCCACCGAGTACACCGTGGGCGAAAACGGTCAGGAAGCCATGCCCGCACCCTTGCCCACCACCAGCGGGTACACCTACGCCGTGGAACTCAGCGTGGACGAAGCCCTCGAGGCCGGGGCTGACGAGGTCCAGTTCAGTGAACCCGTCGCCTTCTATGTCGACAACTTCCTCGGATTCCCGGTGGGCGAAACGGTCCCGGTGGGCTACCTGGACCGGGACCGAAATGTCTGGGTGCCTTCGGAAAACGGGCTCGTCATCGAAGTGCTCGACATTCAGAATGGCCAGGCACTCCTGGACATCGACGGGGACGGCATCGCAGACTCGGACAGTGAACTCGCTGCGATCGAAATCACGACCGCAGAGTTGGAGCAACTCGCCTCCCTCTATCAGCCGGGCACCACCCTGTGGCGGGCCAGGATCCCCCATTTCTCCCCCTGGGACTGCAATTGGCCCTTCGGCCCACCCCCTGGAAAACCGTATCCGCCCCCAAAGCCTCCCAAGAAAAAGGATCCCAACGACGATCCGTGCCAGCAGGGCGGATCGATCATCCTGTGCCAAAGCCAGGTTCTGGCCGAGGAACTCCCGGTCTCGGGAACACCATTCAAGCTCCACTACCAGACGAACTGGCAGAGAGGGTTCAATGCGGATCAGTTGGTTATTCCGTTGACCGACGACGAAGTACCGGAGGACATGAAGCGGATTGAACTCAGTGTCGAGGTGGCAGGGGATACCAGATCGTGGACCTACGAGCCAGCGCCGAATCTGCTCCAGATGTACACCTGGAACGGATTGGACGCTTATGGCCGCCCTCTTCCCGGGAACGGGGTCGCGCGCGTCATCCTCGAGTTCATATTCCCAGCCGTCTATTACAGCAGCAATGATTTCAGTGCGAGCTTTGCCAGGTTCCCTGAAAGGGATTACAGGATCTTGCGGGGAACACGGATGGAGATCAAGATTCGGCGGGCGTACAGTGTCCCGATCAATAGACGCAACATACCGATTGTGGAGTTTGGCGGTTGGAGCTTGGATGTGCACCACTTGTATCAACCCACGCGGGGGATGTTGGCCGGGACCTTGTTCCAGGGCGATGGAATGGAGCGAGCTGTGGATGCCCTGGGTGCGACGATCGAGACGGTGGCCGGTGGCGGGAACTCGAATACCGACGGATTGAGCCCCACATCGGTTTACCTGGTGCGCCCCGGCGCGCTGGCCGTGGATGCCGCGGGCGCTGTCTTTGTGGTGGAAAAACAAGCGTATCGAATTCGCAAGTTTACGCCCGGAGACATCATTGAGACCGTGGTCGGGACGGGGGTATTGGGAGTGCCCGAGGAAGGGCGCCTTGCCGTGGAGAGTCCTGTTGGGACGGTGGAGGACATTGCGTTGGGGCCGGATGGGGCGCTCTACTTTGCCAACTACAGTTCCGGTACCGGTTGTGCGGTCTACCGGGTGGGGGAGGACGGGCGTATCGAGCGCGTGGCCGGGACTGGTGAGTGTCATCCGGAAACCCCCACAGAGTGGCAGGAGGGTGACCTGGCCCGGGACGTGGCTTTGGTGGATATCCAGGCGCTGGCTGTGGGGCCGGACGGTACCCTCTACCTGGCGCGGCCGCTCCAGGTGTTGACAGTCGATCCCCTGGGGCGCCTGTTCGTGGTGGCCGGAAACGGGCAGATTCCGGATACCACCCCGCCTGATGGGGAACCGGCTGCGACGAGCGCCCTGTACGTGGACGACATCGACGTTGCCAGTGACGGAACGCTCTATTTCGAGAGTATGGGGGCGGTCCGAACCATCGATTCTGTGGGACGACTGGAGACCGTTGCCGGCGTGAGCGGTGTCATCTCCTATCCGGAGAACGGGGCGGACGCCTTGTCGAGTTCCATCCCGGCCTCGGCCCTGGTGGTGGGTCCCAATCGTGAGATCTATTGCATCTTTGATGAGAACCGGCCGTTGGTGTACAAGGTAGACGCCTATGGCACCATCAAGTATGTGGCCGGAGGACTTGAGCACGGGTTTTCCGGTGACAACGGGCTGGCGATCAAGGCGAGGTTCAAACAGCCATTAGACCTGGCCTTCGGACCAGACGGGAGTCTCTACGTCTCGGACACCGGGAACCACCGGGTTCGGCGGATCTCTCCGGGCCAGGCGGCATTGCTCGACGAGGAGGTGGCGTTTCCCAGCGCGGATGGGAGCCTGCTCTACACGTTCGACACAAAAGGGCGTCACATGCGCACCTTGAATGCTGTGACCATGGTCCCGGTCTACGAATTCGGCTACGACGATGCAGGTAGACTCATCGAAATCGTGGACCAGGACGGCAACGTTACCACCATCGAGCGGGACGAGGAGGGGGTGCCGGTGGCCTTTGTCGCGCCGGGTGGGCAACGAACCGAGATGACCTGGAACGATGACGGGTACCTGGCATCGATGACCAACCCGGCCGAGGAGACCACGAGCCTCACTTACTATGACGGTGGGTTGCTGGAAACGCTCACCGACGCCCGTGGAAACGTGCATCGCTTCCAGTACGACGCCGTGGGTCGCTTGACCTACGATGAAGGACCCACCGGAGAGTCCAGCACCCTCGAGCGGACCGACCTGAGCACCGGCTACCAGGTCGATGTGCGGTCGACTCTGGGGCGGACCACATCCTACACGGTCACGTACAGCCCGGATGGGACGGTGGTGACCAGGGTGACCAGTCCGTCCGGCGCAGTGACACAGAGTCGAAAAAGTCCGGGAGGGATACTGGAAACGACCTACCCGGATGGGTCGGTTGTGGCGAGCGAGAGTGAGCCCGATCCTCGTTGGGGAACCAAGGCGCCGATTGCAGGGAACATCACCATCACAGAGCCATCAGGGCTGGTCACAAGCGTGGAGACCAGTCGGGAAGTGGTCCTTGCAGCCGACTCGGATCTCACCAGTGTTCTCGAGCAAACCGATACCGTGTTCATCAATGGGCGGCCACACACCACGATCTATGACGCCCGGACCGGCACACTCACCCGGATTACCCCGGAAGGGAGGCAGATCGTGGCCACGCTCGATGCGGCCGACCACGTGGTGCTGCTCGAATCCGACGGGATGGCGCCGATCTCCTTTGTCTACGATGAAACCGGGTTGCTCCTGCAGAACATCCTGGGGGACCTCACCTGGTCCTATACTTATGACTCGGCGCGCAACCGCGTGGCCGTCCTTGGTCCTTCCGGGAGGTCCGTGCAGTACGCATACGATCCGGTGGGGCGGGTCATTCGTACCACGACCGCCGGCGGGAGCGTGTACGAGTTCACCTACGACGAGAACGGGAACCTGGTGGCCATCACGACTCCGGCCGGAACCACTCACCGCCTCGACTACACCGCTGCGGACGATCGTGCGCTCTACCTGCCCCCCGGCGATCCTGCCGGCTACGCCTGGTCCTACGATCAGGATGGGGCCCTGGTGGCAGGCGAACTGCCGGACGGTCGTGTGGTCCAGCGAACCTACGACACCGCCGGGCGGTTGAGCGGGATCGCCTACCAGGAGGCCGCCATCGCCTACACGTTCCACGAAGGGAGCGACCTTCTCGACACCGTGTCCAGGACCTCCGCGGAAGGAACCCTGGACCAGAGCATCGCACATACATGGGAAACCTCCCGGTTGCGGAGCATGTCCTGGACCGGCACGGCGGAGGGGACCTACACCTATGCCTACGACGACAACCGGTGGCTGAGTGAGGTGGGATTCGCCAGCGAAGGGGACGAGATGGTCGTGGCGCGGGAACACGACGACGACGGCCTGCTCGTCGGAGTCGGGCCGTTCGCCGTCGAACGTGACGGTCCGCTCGGGACGGTATCCCGGATCGCGGACGGTGTCTCCAGTCTCGATCTGCACTACGACACCCTCGGCCGTTCCATGGGCCTGACCCAGGCGGTGAACGGTGACGTCACTTACGCCTACGAGGTCGAGTTCGACGGGGACGGACGGATCGTCCAGAAAACCGAAACCATCGGCGGTGCAACGGTGACCTCGCGCTACACGTACGACGGCGACGGACAGCTCCTGGAGGTGGAGCGGGACGGCGAGGTGATCGAGTCCTATGCTTACGACGCCAACGGAAACCGCACCTACGCCTTTTCTGGAGGTGTGGAGCGAAATGCCACCTATGACACCTCGGATGTCCTCCTCCAGGTCGGAGACGAAACTTACACCCATGACGATGCCGGGTTCCTCGTGCAAAAAGGGGACATGACCTTGACCTACAGCACTCGAGGCGAGCTGCTCCGGGCCACGCTGCCTTCCGGTGAAACCGTCGAATACGTGTATGACGGTTTCATGCGTCGGGTCGCCCGCATCGACGCGACCGGCGTGGAGCACTACTTCTACGGCGATCCAAACAGGCTCGACCGAATCACCCACATTCGGCACCAGGACGGAACCCTGAGCACACTCTACTACGGACCCGCCGGCCGGCTCTACGCGATCCAGCGCAGTGGCGCCACCTACTACGTGGCGACCGACCAGGTGGGCACCCTCCGTCTGGTGGTGGACTCGAGCGGCCAGGTGGTCAAGCGAGTGGACTACGATAGCTGGGGCGTGGTGCTGTCTGAGACCGGCGACTTCGACTTCCCGTTCGGATTCGCCGGCGGACTCCAGGACCCTGCGACCGGGTTGGTTCACATGACCTGGCGGGACTATGATCCCGAATCGGGTCGGTGGACCAGTCGGGATCCGAGCCTGTTCTCCGGCGGACAGGTGAACGTGTATATCTACGTTTCCAACAACCCGATCAACCTGTGGGATCCGGCGGGGCTTTTTGCCATAAGTATCAGCGGTTACGCAGGAATTGGCGGCGGAGTCAAGGTCTCGTGGGTTCCGGGCCAGGGCTTTTCCACGTGCTTCGAACTCGGAGTCGGTTCGGGCGTCGGGGCGTCGGTGGACCCGACAGGCGGAGTGGACCCGAGCGACATCAGTGTCGTCGGAGAGATCGGCTACAGCATGGGTCCTCTGGGAATCTCCGTGGAAGCAAAAATCGGTCAGCGCTGCGGGCCTTCCGGCAAGGTCAAGGTGGGGGTCGGCCCGGTCACCATTGACAGTTCGGGCGGAACCTCGGTCGGAGGCTCCATGGACGACATGGGCAAGACCATCCCCGAGATCATGAACGGGCCGGTCGAAGGGAAAGTGGGTGGAAAGTTTGCGGTCGAGGTGTGCAAGCGTTGGTGGTAGACTTCGTTGTCAGTCCTGCCCCAGAACCTCGATCCCCGGGGGGGCAATCCGCTCGGCCCGGTAGATTCCCACCGTGAATTCCTCCTCGGACGGAAACCACATCTCCCACACCCGCGTCCGGTCCGGGGTCACCTCGAAAATTCGGCTCCGCTGGTCTGAACCCTCGTCTCGAGTTCCGGCCGTGACCAGCGTGTTTCCGTTGGAAAGGCGGTCCGCATCTCCCCAGATTCGCGTGTACCAGACATCGTCCACATCCGAGCCCGGGTACTCCCACACGATGCGGGCTGTCCACGCTTCCTCGTCCAGCGCATACTCGACCACCCGGGATACGGTGCGCCGGGTGTACCCGTTGTCGTAGAGCAGGATGTTGCCGTTGGGCAGGATCTCAGGGTCGTGCTGATGGAGGAACCATGGCACATCGGCCTCGGGGTCGGTGGCAAAGTCGCCTCCGTTGCCGAGCCGCCAGATGATGTGCCCATCGGCCCGGTCGAGCTTGAAGATCGTGTTCAGGTTGCGGCAACTCAAGTAGACCACGTCAGCGTCCAGGTCGACGGTGACCGAGTTGGCGTGGGTCCAGTCACTCGAAGCGTCGCCCGGATCCAGCCAGTCGAAGACGTTCCAGGACCAGACGACTGCGTGCTCCGGGGTGATCTCCAGGATCTTGTCCCCACCCACATCGTCCTGGGTCTCGTGTACCAGGGTGACGAAGTTGCCGTTGGCCAGCCGCTGGTAGTGATGATGGGCCTGTCCCTGGGTGGAGCCGGGTTGCTCCGGTCCCTGCCACACCACGTTGCCCGCCAGATCCACGATGACCGGATCGATGTTGGCGCCGCTCGCACCCATGAGGATGTGGCTGCCGTCCAGCAGTCGGACGTCCATGTCACCTCGAGTGTCCTCGGCGGTGCCGTCCACGTAGTACCAGACAGGCTGACCGGTCATGTCGTACATCACCGCCGCTGCCGGCCAGTCCAGGTCCCGATTGGAGACATTGGTCAGCGTCCATCCCGGCTCGACGCGCTCTGGATCGTATATGGTCACTTCCCCCACCGGGATGTTGTCGGGCAATGCGTCGGTTCCGACCGGCGCGCCGGTGGTGCTCGAGCTGCGTCCGTCCGGCGTCTGGGCGCTGATGGCCAGGTCGTAGAGGGTGCTGGCGTGGAGTCCGATCACCAGCACAGCGTGGTCGGTGCCCGGGACAGGATCTTCGGCACGAACACCGCGGCCCTGTGCGTCAGTCAAGGC
The DNA here is from genome assembly GCA_964418585.1 of uncultured Gammaproteobacteria bacterium. Classification (GTDB taxonomy): domain Bacteria; phylum Myxococcota_A; class UBA796; order JAJRTE01; family JAJRTE01; genus JAJRTE01. Next base: position 47,301 of record CAYQMG010000053.1, read on the forward strand.
CACCGTTGCTGTGGCCGGAGCCGAGGTCGTGAACTGTACGGTGAGGGCGAGCACGGAGTTGGGACTGAAGCGGATGGTGGGCGCCGACACGGTGAGGGGCGGCAGCGGGGTCGCCGTCACCTCTGGACCGGGCGTTTCCGATGGCTGGTCGACGAACGATTCCGTCCCCTCGGGTGCGCAGTGCACCGCAGACAGCGCCACCATCCATGCACACCACGCACCGGTCCCCGTTCGGACGAAGCCCCGCCCCGCTCCGCCGGCGCGTGCCCGGACTCGGCCTTCCTCGGCACGAGAGCCCGGGCGGTTCCGTGGGCTTCCAACCGTCGATTCGTTGCTCAAGCGCCCAGGTCGAACCCCGGGCCGGGAGACTCGAGTGCTCCAGAACATTCTGGGATTCCCGTGCCGAGTCGGTCATCCTCCCGTTGCACACACCCGATCCCGAGGTAGCGCTTGAGCGATTGAGGTCGGGTTGCCAGGGGCAGCGGGGAACGCACCGGATCAGCTCAATTTGTCGAGGACTCTGCGGAGCTTGGTGTTGACCTCGGTCGCCAGCTCGTTCAAGGCTGGGTTGTCCGTGGCTCCCATCATGGCGACCGGATCGATGAAGGAGACCCGGATCTTGCCGTTGTCCGCCTTCTGAACCACCACGTTGCAGGGAAGGAGTAAGCCCAGTTCACTCTCCGTCTGGAGCGCCTTGTAGGCGATGGGCGGGTTGCAAGCGCCCAGAATCACGTAGGGCCGGAAATCCACGTCCAGCTTCTTCTTCAGGGTCGCCTTCACATCGATCTCGGTCAGTACGCCGAACCCCTCGTCCTTGAGGGCCTCCACGACTTGACTCCTGGCTTCCTCGAAGTCATCCGTGGCCATCTCCTTGCCAAATCCGTACGCGGTCTGGTTCATTTCCACTCCGTAGTTCCTCGCTTCCATCTCCATCTCCTCTCTTTCGATACTGTTCTTGCTGACGGGCCGCACAGCCCCGCTCCGGGCCGCCAGGGCCGGTTCGAGCAGTGGTTTCAGTATGTGCACCGGGAAGAAATTTTCAATCCTTTCCATCGCCTTCGGTAACCAGCGCTACCCCGCGGCAGGACCATGGCGCGCAGTCCAGTGCGCATGCACGGCGTCCAGGAAACGGGCGACGCCTTCGTTCACCACTTCTTCCCGGACCGAGGGAAAGACCTCGAATGCGTGTTGCGCCCCCGGCACCTCGATGTAGCCCAGGGGCGCCGGACTCGCAGACCGAAACGCTTCCACGAATCGGCGCGATTCGTGCACCGGAACCAGGGTGTCGTGGTCCCCGTGCACCACGAGGAAGGGCGGAGTGACCGGACCCAGACGGTGAAGCGGGGACGCCTCTTCCCATCGCGCTCGCTGCTCCTCGAGGGCGCATTTCATGACCTTGTACTTGAGCAGCGTGCGCATGCCCCGGTGGGGCCAGTGGCCGAACCGGTCGGTGAAATCGTGAATTCCATAGTAGGGTACGCACGCCTCCACCGAGGTGTCCACCTCCTCGAACCCGGGTTGGTAACGGCGATCGCCTGCGGTCAGGGCGAAAAGAGCCGCCAGGTGGCCTCCTGCGGAGTTGCCGGAAACAGCGACGAACAGGGGGTTCCCTCCATGGTCGGCCACGTGTTCCCGGATCCACTTCATGGCCAGCTTGAGGTCCACCAGGTGGTCAGGAAAGGTCGCTCGAGGGCTCAGGCGGTAGTTGGTGGCCACCACCACCCAGCCGCGTCGGGCCATGCGGTAGATGAGAGGAAGACCCTGCTCGTTCTTGCTCCCCAGGATCCAGCCGCCGCCGTGGATGTACATCAACACCGGCGCTTGCGGGGCGACCTGGCGGAGATGGTAGACATCGAGGTGGAGGGGCACGCCGTCCGGGCGTGCGAACACGATGTCCCGGTGCCGCACCACTTCTCGAGGGCGGATCGGGAAAGGAAGTTTGGGAATCCACCAGCGGCTCGAAGCGGGAAGTGAGGGGTCGAGTGCGGGGAGCACCTCCCGTTCGACAGCCTGGGTCGGGAGCAGGGCCGCCGGGTTTTCTGGCGAACCGGTGTCGGGGCCGGGAAGGACTGCGCGGCCCTCCTCCCCGTGCTCGCGGAGATCCGCGCCAGTGCGCTGGTCCACCCCGGGGATCGAGACCAGACCCACCTTCAATCCAGCCAGTGCCCGGGCCACTGCTGGAACGGCCAGACGCGCTCGAGCCGCAACCACGGCCAGCCCGACCCAGGAAGCGATGAACATCGTCAGCGCAGCAAGACCCACCGGCGACACCAAGGTGTCCGGTGCCAGCAGCCTGGACACCACGATCACCTGCAGCAGAAGGTGCCAGATGGGCGTTTCGTTGACCAGGAAGCCGAGCGCAAAACTGACCAGGGCGCGCCGAGGCGGTCGATACCAGGGTCGGAGCGCGTTGATGGTGGCCACGAGGCTCGAGACAGCGAGCAGAAGGAGCAGGTAGTCCATGGTGGTCTCCCGGGTCGGGCGCAGGGTTGCTCGAGCATTCTAGCTCAACTCGAGCGTGCCTGGAACCGGCATGGACGCGCGCTGGTCGGTCGAGGCGCCTAGCGAACTCCGATCCAGAGTCGGTAGAGTCGCGACAGGTCGCCGTGGTTGTTGTCCAGGTGGAAGGAGCGGAGGTGGATGGCCGAGATCTCGATCCCGGTATCGGTGAGAAATGTGTCCTCCCAGGTCCAGCTCATGCTGCTGGTCATGGGACAGGGATAGGTCGGGTGAAACGCCCACTCTTCGGCCGAGTAGTCCCCGCTTCGGGTGTCATCCCAGCACAACACATTCCACTGCGCCGCCTGAACCTCCAGGAACAGGAATGTGCCCGACTTCTCCATGCTCTGTCCGTCGTAGTGGATCTCCACCCGCGCTTCCCCCCCGTTCGGAACCGGAACCCGGACCTGGTATGCCATCACGTCGGCCGTGTTGTCGTAGTCGGACCACTGGAGGAACGGCCCCAGACCATCGGTGAACTCGCCCATGTCGTTGAACAACTGCTCCCAGACCTGTTCAAACGCCTCCAGGTCATCTCCCCGCCGCTCCCGATCCCAGTCGGCCACCACGGTCCAGCCTCCCCCATCGCTGGTCATGTCGCAGTAAACTTCGAACGGCTGGTTCCCCACCCCCAGTCCGTCCGGATCCACCACGTAGACCCCATCACCGTCCCCAAAATCGTTCTCCAGGATGTCACGGCAGCTCGAGCCCAGGGCACACAGCCCGTTGCTGTCCGGGTACATCGCAGGATTGAGGTCGTTGCAATCGTCGCCGCCGCATGCGGCATCCGAATAGCCATCCAGGTCGTCATCATGGTCGATGAGGCCGTCGCAGTCGTGGTCGAGGCCGTCGCACCCCGGCGTGGCGCCGGGGAAGAAATCTTCGCGCGTGTCGTCGCAATCGTCGCCGCCGCACCCGGCGTCCGCGAAACCGTCCCCGTCGCCGTCATGGTCGACGAGGCCGTCGCAGTCGTGGTCGAGGCCGTCGCACCCCGGCGTGGCGCCGGGGAAGAAATCCTCGCGCGTGTCGTCGCAATCCCCGTCCAGTGCAACGTACTGGGCCGTGGGCGGCTCACAAGCGGTCACCGACCAGCGGTCTCCACCATAGCCGTCCGCGTCATAGTCGAGATACCAGGTAGGCACCACGTCCTCGTCCACGGTCCCGTCACAATCGTTGTCCCGCTCATCGCAAACCTCTTCCGCTCCTGGATAGACCGTCGGATCATCGTCGTCACAGTCGTCGCTCGAGGAGACGAATCCGGCCGGCGGTGGGCAGGTCTGGACCGAAACGGACGAGTCCCCGAAACCATCGCCATCGTCGTCCGCGTAAAGGGTCGGAGCCTTCACTCCCTCGTCCGTGGTCCCATCGCAGTCGTTGTCCTGCCCGTCGCAGGCTTCCGGTGCGCCTGGGTAGACCGTGGCGTCGGTGTCGTCGCAGTCCTGGCAGGCGGAGAAACCATCCCCGTCTTCGTCCGGTCCCTCGTCCACCTGGATGTCGCAGTCGTTGTCCTTGCCATCGCAGAGTTCGGGGGCGTTCGGGTGAACGTCGGGCTGGGAGTCGTCACAATCAAGCTGGTTGTCTGCGTAGCCGTCCGGACGCTCGCACCGGTGCTGGATGACGTCCCCGGAGCGATCCCCGTATCCGTCTCCGTCGGCGTCAAGGTACCATTCGGGGACACCCTGGGCGTCCGGATCACGGTCGTCCACGAGGCCATCACAGTCGTTGTCCTTGCCGTCACAGATTTCCGCTGCACCGGGATAGACGACGGGGTCGGCGTCGTCGCAGTCGCCCTCGAGTTCCGAGAATCCGTCTCCGTCCGTATCTGGTGGGGGAGATGGCGTTGGGGTTGGCAGGTCTGGTGCGCTGGTTGGCTCCTGGGTCCCGGGTGTGGGGCTGGGCCATGGAGTATCTTGAAACGGCGGCGGAGTTGGAGATAGCCAGGGGGGGGAAGGGGTTGGCAACGAGGGCTCGAGGGTTGGAGAGGGCCCGGGCACAGGGGTATTGAGGTCGGGAATCGGTGTGGCCGTGGTATCGTCGGCAGGCAGGTTTGGCTCGAACTCGGGGAGGGCGATCTCCACGGCCGGGGGATGGTCCGTATTTTTTTCCAGGTTGCATGCCTGGATGACCCAGGCGAGGGCAAGACTCGTCAGAAGCGTCCACAAGAATCGAGCACGCATCGAGCTACACGTTCCACGAACTCCACGAGACACCATCGCGTCCACCTCCCTCGGCCGGTCCTCGGAGGGTATCCGGCCCGTTCGCTCCGCTCATCCCACTGGCACGCATCCCGAATTATAGTCCTACTGTGGTGACCTGAAAAATGGTTTCGTCTGACGACAACGACAGGGGCGAAATCGGGCTCTACCGGGTTGCAATCGGGTTGCAATCGCGTCCGATTCGTTGCAAAGTGTGGGGGATCCGCATCAGGCCGGGGAAATCTGCGAGGACGGGGCGTCACCCTGGTTTCGTCCGCCGGGAAGGGGGGTGATCGTCCGGGGCGTGCAGGTTCGGACCTGGTGCGCGTGCAGGAGGTGCGATGGTATCCCGCGAGGACGTGATCCGGTACCTGGAGGCGGTGCACGAGCATACGGTGTTGCACACCCTGGGCATGCGCGTGGAGCGGTATGACCCGGACGAGGTGGTGGTGGCCACGGACGTGGATGCCCGTCTTTACCAACCCACCGGCGTGGTACACGGAGGGGTGTACGTGTTGATGGCAGAATCTGCGGCGAGCACGGCGGCGGCGTTGTCGGTGGATGTGACCCGTTTTTCGGTATTCGGCATGGAAATCAACGCCAACCACCTGCGGCCTGTGACCGCCGGGACGTTGCGGGCAGTCGCGCATCCGGTGCACAAGGGCCGAACGACCATGGTGTTTTCCATCGAGGTCCGGGACGATCAGGAGCGATTGGTGAGTGTTTCGCGGTGCACGGTGGCGGTTCGGCCCAGGGAGGACGGCGAGGGGTCGTGAACAGGCAATCAGCCGGGAGCAGACGCCTGGTCCCCGACTTCAGCGTGCGAGGTTCCCAGACGTTGCGGGATTGACGCAGGTGCCGCTTCGATGCAGAGTTGACCAACGGTCAGGATGAGATTCGGGACGCAGGAGGTTGGATGGCACCCGACTGGATTTCGCTCACCACAGGCTCGGTTCCTCTGGATGGCACGGCCTTGACCACGAAGGCGCCGGACCCAGGTGTCCCCGTGCGCTTGACGCTCGAGGGCGAGATCGCATTCAGCCTCACGGAGCAGGTGTTCGACCCGGTGGATGCGGATACGCCGGAGTCGTTGATCCAGGTGGAACCTGGGCAGTGGCACATGATCGAGGCCCGGCCGGACGAGCACCTGTACGTGTTCGAGCCTTCCGGGTCGTTGACGCAGCCGGCCCGGGTTTTCCTGGATGTCCAGGGGTTGGCGCAGCGACAGGGCCTCGAGGTGGACCAGGTGAAAGGTGCTCTGACCGGCCACCTGGGCGTCGAACTGGAGGCCGCGCTCCCGGTTCCTCCACCGTCGCAGGTGCCGCTCCTGTTGGGAGGCGCACTGGTGTTGGCGGCGGTGGGCGTCGCCACGGCCTTTTTGGTCCGGAACCGGCAGCGAATGGACCGGGATCTGGAGGCGCTCCTGGAAGAGATCCGACGCATCGCAGCAGACCTGGAGCAGCGTGCCCGGGGCCGTGAGGCGGACGGCCCTCGAGCGACCCAACAGGTGCCGGCGCTGGTGTCATCCGCCGAACGCCTGTGCGCGTCGGCTCGAGCCCTCCGCAGCCGTTATCGTCGGAGTGGGATTGAGCGGTTGCAGGCCCGGGTGAAGCGACTGGAGCGGGATATGGACGAAGGGGCGCCGGCACGTCAGGAAGCGGAGCGGGAGCTGGCGCTCGTGTCGTCCCTGGCTGCGGAAGAGCAGCGGCTGACGGAGAAGCTGCACCGGATACGGGATGCCCTGGAAAGCCTCCGGCAAGCCTGGGTGGCGGTGGACGAGGAGGCCGGGCAAGAGACCGAGGAGACCCGGATACTGCTCGAGGAAGCTCAGGCCGAGATCACAGCGGTGCATTCCACGGTTCAGGAGAGTCGGGAGACGGACGGGCGCGACACGTGACAGGCACCGGTCCATGCCACGGGCGGAGGCGGGAGAGGGCATCATGGGAACGGATCCTGAACCGCGGGACCGGGATGTGGATCTGGTCGATCTCCATGCCCTGTCGAGGAATGGAACGGCGCGGTTTGGAGGCAAGGCGGTCGGGTTGGCCCGCTTGATTGCGCTCGGATTGCCTGTCCCACCTGGATTCGCAGTTTCCGCCACCTGTTTGCCCCCGGCGGCCTGGTCGGAGCGTGCGCGGTCAGAGTTCCAGAAACGGTGCCGGGTGTTGCTCGACCGTGGAACCGGCGGTCCTCCTCTTTGTTTCCCCAACATCGAACCTCGGCTCGCCGTCCGTTCCTCGGCTCTTGATGAGGATTCGGACGCGCATTCGTTTGCAGGCCAGTTCGAGACCGTGCTGCACGTGAAGGACCCGACCGAGGCCCTCGAGGCCGCAGGTCGTTGTGTGGCCTCCGGGACTTCGCAACGGGTGGCTGCCTATGCAGGCGATTCCGCGCCTCGACCGGTCGGGGTGGTGGTCCAGGTTCAGATCCATCCTCGAGTGGCCGGTGTCTGCTTCACGGTCGATCCCACCGGGCAAGATGAGGCTGTGGTCGTGGAGGCCGTCGCGGGCCTGGGCGACGCACTCGTCTCTGGACGGGTGGCGCCCGAATCGTGGCGCGTCTATCGAAACGGTCTGGACACCTGGGAGTCGATTCGCACACGGGCGATGTCGGCCGGCGTGCTCAACGATGCCCAGGCTCGAGCCGTGGCGGCACTCGGGCATGCCATTGCCGATCGATTCGGCGCACCGCTGGACCTGGAGTGGGCGGTGGACTCTGGGGGAGAACTCTGGTGGCTCCAGGCCAGACCCATCACCGCAGCGACGAGACCGAGAAAGGTGGAGGTCGAACGCACGTTCGACGCGGTGGATGACGGCCCGGTGTCGGTCTGGGCGAACTTCAACGTGCGCGAGACCATGCCTCGGCCCTTCGCCCCCTTGGTGTGGTCGGTGTGGCGGGACGTGATCCTTCCAGAGATGGGTCGGCATGCCTTCGGCATTCGGAAGTCTGATCCGCTCTTTCCGCACCTCTTTCCCCTCGACCTGGTGGGAGGCCGGGTCTACTGGAACCTGAACGCCCTTTTTGCCGTGCCCGGGTTGGGCACGATCATGCGGGTCATGCTGCCCGCAATCGACCTGAACACCCATCGCGTGGTCAAGTCCTTGCAACGGTCCGGGATCCTGCGCACCCGCAAGCTGCCGGCCCGGCGTTGGAAGGTCCTGGCCGGGATGGCCCTGGCGGGCATGACCAGCCTCATGGGCGCCGCCCGTGCCCTCCTGCCCGGCCGCACCTTGCACCGCCTCGAGGCCGGTTCCGATCGGTTGGCGGCACTCCCTCCCGTGGAAACCCTCTCGGACCAGGAACTCGCCGAACAGTTGAACCTGTTCACGTCACCTCTGGCCACCCCGTTTCACAACGGCCTGACCGGTCAGGTCCCTGCCTTTGCAGCGTTCGCCATCGCCACCCGCCTCTTTCGTCATCACCCAAACGCGCAGCAGCTTCTGGCTGTGGGAACACCGGGGCCGACCACCGAAATCTCCCTGGCCCTCGACGAATTGGTGATCCACGCTCGACCGTTCGCACAGGTGTTCGAAATGAACCAGGACCCGGAGCACCTGTTGCAGGCACTGGAGGATCTGCCCGGCGGCGCTGGATGGACCGCCCGCTTCCACGCCTTCCTCCGGCGGTTCGGCCACCGTGGACCGGGGGAGTTCGACCTCACCGTGCCCCGGTGGGCGGACGAGCCGAAGATGATCCTGGACATGGTGCGCACCGACCTGGCGCGTCCTGGGCACGTCTCCTTGAAGCAGCGCATGGCTCAGTTGGTCGCGGAGAGGCGGCGAGCCATTGACGCGGCGGTTGCAGGGTCGGCCCTGTGGAAACGGCCGTTCATGCGAGCTGCTGCATGGGCCGTGCCCCGGTACATGCCGCTTCGCGAGGCTCCAAAGCACTTTGTTATGATACTTTTCAAGCGGATGTCCGATGCCGCCCGCGAGTTGGGCCGCCGGTGGACCCTCGAGGGCGTGCTCCAGGCCCCGGACCAGGTGTTTCTGCTGACTCGAGAAGAGGTGTTCGCCCTCGCCGGAGGGAATCCCCCGTGGGAGGACCTCCATGCGCGCCTGGCCCGACGGAAAGCGCACCTGGAAAACGCGCTCGAGTTCCGGCCTCCCGATGTTGTCCGTTCCGACGGGGTGCCGGTTGTTGAGGCCGGGGCTCTGGACGAGGGGGGCGAGGATGGGGTTCTGTGCGGCACAGGGGTTTCAGGAGGTAGGGCGACCGGCCCTGTGCGTATCCTGGAGCGTCCGGACCCGGCGGGCATGGAAGAGGGGGACGTGATTGTCATGGAGGTTGCCGACCCTGGGTGGACTCCATTGTTTCCTCGAGCCGGTGCCGTGATCATGGAGGTGGGGGGGGCGATGTGTCATGCCGCCATCGTGGCGCGGGAACTTGGTGTTCCGGCCGTGTTTGGGGTGCGGGAAGCGCGACTTCGTCTCCGGAACGGGCAACAGGTGACTGTGGACGGGAGCGCCGGGCGCGTGACGCTGCGGTGAGGGGGCTCAGGGGATTGGAATGCCTGTTTTCCAGGGGGGGCCGGGCTCGAGTCGCCGGTGGCCGGGCCAGGGGTCATCGGTGTACGGCGCAGAACACCACGTACTCGTCGTGGAATTCAGCCAGGACCGGTGACGTGCAGGATTCGAGTTCCGGGTACTGGTCCTGGGCCCAGAGTGTGACCGGGTCAGTGTATGTTCCGCCCGGGAGCAGTACGCGGTAGAGGGGCGGCCCCCACCCGCCCCCGGCCTGTCCTACCAGCCAGAATTCCCCTTCGTTTTCCAGGCAGAACGGGACCTGGGTTTCGGTCCACGAGAAGTCCGGTGTCCCCACGTAGTGGTAGGGATCGATCCCGGTGGCCTGGATGATCGACGTGGAGTTCTTGGTGGCAAACAGGTAGTACGTGCCATTGTAGCGGCACGTCTTGGGGTCGAGCAGATTGTCTTCCACGTAGATCGGGTCCGGCGCTTCCACCCAGGTCTCGCCGTCCCGGTAGGCGGCGCGGATGGCATGGCTCCCGACATAGCCTGCCATCCCGCTGTAGTACACGGCCCGGATGGTGCCGTCTGGGAGTTGCTCCAGGGATGCGTCGGTAAGAAAAGGGGAGGCGGTGTTTTCCACGTACCACATGTGGGTGCCGAACTGCTCGAGATCCGGCGTCGTGATCGCGTACAGATAGTCTCCCCCGTACTGGAGGTAGTTGAAATCCACCATGTTGAGGCCGCCCAGCAGGATGAGGCCGGTGGAATAGACGAACACGTCCAGGGTGGAGAATGTGTGGGCGATGGTGGTACATTCCATCCGAATTCCGTATCCCACCGTGGACCGACACATGACGACCTCGTAGTGGGCCTCATCTGGAGCCTGGTCCATGTCGAAGACCAGGTCAAGTGTGCTCGAGGCCAACCAGTAGTCCGGGTCGTCCCATGGATCCTGGCTTTCCTCTTCCTGTGGCGTCGGTGTGTATGGCGTGACTTCGGGGGTCGGTTCGGGCGTGACCTCGGGGGTGGGTTCGTTCCAAGGCGTCGGCGTCGGGGGGTTCCCGCGAATGGGGGAGGGCGTTGGGGTTGTTGCCGGAACAGGCGGTGGCGTCGGCGTCGCGTTCGAGTATGGCTCGGGCGTGGGGAGAGGGGTCACCCCGATGTCCGGAGGAGGCGTGACTTCCGTGGGCACTGGCGTGGGGGTGTCCGTCAGTGCTGCAGGAGTCGTCGTGTCCCGGGGAGGCGTGGAGGTCTCATCGGGTACCGGGGATTCGCAGGAGAGCGGGTCGTCCGAGGTCGTCGTACACGAGGACAGAGGAGAGCCCAGGAGGGTCACCAGGGGCCAGGTCCAACGGGAGGCTTTGTATCGCATGGTGCACACCGCGCATGGGATCGTCGTTCGCTGCCACATCGCGCTACAACGGAGCGGTCTGAGTCCCCGAGTCGGCCGGGAGGGAGGCGTGTGTGCCCTGGAAGCGTGTGCTTCTCTCAGGGGCTCCCGTGGCGTATCGGGAAGTTCCAGCCCGCTTGGAGTTCTGATTGAATTCTAACACGTCGTGCCCATGGGCGGATAAAAAAACCGACTGCGCGACTAGGGGAACAGGACAAGAGGGGTCACGGAGGGAGTGGGCAGGCGATGGCCCATGCATCCAGATCCCAGGTCTTGATCAGGGTGGAGAAACCCTCGAGCGCAGGGTCTCCGCACACCGCGGCGGCCGTGGCCTCTCCTTGAGATTCCCGATCCACGTACTCCACGTGAAAGACGGCCTTGCCGGCGTCGACAAACGGAGCATAGCGGGTGCACTCGTCGTAGACCAGGCACGATTCGTTCAATGCCCAGTCGAAGCAGGAGGCCAGCGCATCGATTTGGCCCACATCGTTCTTCAGCCCGACCGAGAGGCCTCGAGCATGGGCTTCTCTGGCCAGGAACTGGTTGTAGTCGAGTTGGTCGGCTGCTGTGAGGCCCAGCCCATTGTTGTTCGCGTAGCCGTCCACATTGTCCGGTTCCACGCCGTCACACCGCTTTTCCACCGCCAGGTCCAACCGTTGCCGCATGAGGTCGCGCACCTCATCCATCCGGATGTCGAGCCAGTACTCGCCGGGCCAGCCGGCCAGGGCGTTGCCAAGTGCCTCGGAAGGAAACTCGGCGGCGTCCGGGCGCCATGCCTCCCAGCTTCCGGCCGAGAAGTAGCACACTACGGTCCGGCCCTCTTCGTGCAAGGTATCGATGGTGGCTTGAGGGGCATCGAAGAGGTCGATGTCGTACATGGTCACATCCAGGCTCGTGTCGATGGTCCCGGTCAACTGCCATTGCCAGGATGTGTAGGGGGCGAGGTCTCCCACCAGGGGTTCGTTGCAGTCCACTTCGGTCGGTTCCGGTTCCTGGCATTGGCCGGCGCCAAGGAGCGCGATGGGGAGGGCCAGTGCGAGGATGGTGGCGAGGCGATGATTCATGGCTGGTCTCCTGTTCCCCTCGAGGCATTCGTGTGATCGTGGTTCCCTGGAACGGTGGAGTTTCCGGGGGCCTGGGCAGCCCGGGCGCGGTGCTGCAGGAAGATCCCCCACCAGTCGGCCCGGGCCTCGATCCGGCACAGCATGAAGAACATGCCGGCCAGGGTACGGTGAAGATAGACCATGTCCGGGTGCGCGCGGATTTCCGGGTGAGCAAGGAAACGGGGCGCAAGTGCCCGCAATCGACGAAGCATTCCGGCAGCGTCACCGAACTGGTAGGGACTGGACCGAAGCGGCTCCAGGACCACCCGTGAGAACTCGACCACCAACGCGAACGCCTCGGGCCTGCCTGGCTCGAGCACCCCCAGTTCGGCGAGGTGCGTCTGCATGCGCTCCTCGTCCCCGGTCACGGCGGCATGCACCAGGTCCAGGTAGGGGACGATGAATCGCTCATCCAGCCGTTTCACACATCCGAAATCGAGCAAGATGATGGTCCCATCGTCCAGGAAACGGAAATTGCCGAGCTGCGGGTCGGCGTGCAGACACCGGAAATGGAACATCTGCTCGAGCAGCAAGTCGAACACGCGCCGGCCCAGACGGTCGCGCCAGGCCCGATCGGGGTGACGCAGCAAGACGTGCTCGAGTTCGAGACCATCCAGCCGTTCCATGGTGAGCACACGCCGGCTGGAGAACTCCGGATGGTCGGCCGGGACCTTGATGGCGTGGTGGCCGGCGAAATAGTGACGGAAACGGGCCATGTTGGCTGCTTCCTGCTCGTAGTCCAGCTCTTCTGCAAGCCGGTCCTTGAGTTCTGAAAAGACGAGATCCGCCTCGTCCTTCCGTCCAACCAGTCCGGTGGCGCCGAGAACCTTCCGGAGTTGCCACAGGTCGCTCTCGATCGTCTCCCCGATGCCCGGATATTGCACCTTCACCACCACCTCCGCACCAGTGGAGAGCGTGGCAGCATGGACCTGGCCCAGGGATGCGGCCGCCATCGGGTGGGGGTCGAACCGTGCGAACAGCTTGTCGGGAGGAGCACCCAATTCCTGCTCCACCTGCCGCCGAATCGCCGGATAGGGAAGCGTGGGCGCATGACTCTGCAGTCGGGAAAACGCGCGCGTCAATTCCGGCGGCAATATCCCGTCCTCGGGGTGGAGCGAGACCATTTGCCCCACCTTCATCACCGCCCCCTTGAGTTCCCCCATCACCTCCACCGCCCGTTCTGCTGTCCGGCGGTGGGTCTCCAGCATGCTCCTGGCTCGAGTCTCGCGGTCCTGGAGCAAGCCGCGCAGTCTCTGCCCGAGATAGCGGGTGGACGTGTTCGCGGTCAGGGCGGACAGCTTCATGAAACGCTTGAATCGACCGGTCGGAATTTGCGTCTCGGATGAGGGGGCGTCGGTCGTCCCGTCGTCGACTTCGAAGGGCGATCCGTCATTCGAAGCATCTGGAACAGGGGGCGGGCGGAGGTTCGCCGTGGTCGGCGTCGACCGGGCAGATGTGTCGGGTCCTTCCTGGGATGACTTGTCAGGAGAGTCCACTCGGCTCACTCGTTCGTCCTCGAGGTCGGGGAAGGCCGATTCCAGAACTCGCTCGGCTCCCCTGCCGCCGTACCGGCCCGGGGGACAGGAACGCACCCCTCCCATGCCCGGTCGGACGGCGCCCCGCTCAAGTCTGCTTCGGCGTTGCAATCGCGTCGGATTTCAAGAATGCGTTCACCATCTCGCCGTCGAACTGCTTGCCCACACCGCGTCCCAGTTCATCCAGGGCCGCCTCCGTGGAAAACGGTGGACGGTAGGGCCGGGCAGACCGCATCGCCTCGAAGGCGTCGGCGACCGAGATGATCCGGGCGGCTCGAGGAATGGCAAATCCCTTCAGTCCGGCTGGATAGCCCCGGCCGTCCATCCTCTCATGATGATGCATGATAGCGTGCCGCGCTTCCTCCGTCAGTATGGATTCCGTCCGGCGCACCGAGGACCGGGGATGGAGACGGACCAACTTGACATCGTTCGGATTCAAGGGCCCGTTCCGAAGCAGGATGGGTACCGGGAGCGATAGCATCCCGATGTCCCGGAGCAAGGCGGCACAGGCAATGTGCGCCTGATCGTCCCGATGGATTCGCAGTACCTGGGCAATGGCGAGAGAACGGTCGGCCACCCGAAGGGTTCCGGCATAGTCAAGGTGCGGGTGAACCTCTCGTGTACCCAGGAAGTGCAGCGCATTCCGCACCTCGCGATAAGCCAGGAGACGCGCCAGGTGGGGGTACATGGCCGCAATATCTCCGTTGGTCAGTTGCGGGAGTTCCACCGGGCTCCGTTCGTCCGGCTCGAAACGACACACCACGTAGGCCCCGCGGCGGCGCGCGGTCTCGAGCGTGACCTGAAGCGTGCGAAGGAGGTGCTCCCCACCGGCCGGCGCATCCCGGATCGATACCACCGCAGCCACCACGCCAGGATGTCGGACCACAGGCTCTCGTCGCGCGATCATCTCCCGCCATCGCGTGGTCAACCGCCGCGCCACCGCCAGCCCACCCGTGGAAGTCTGTCCCGGAAGCACCACACACACCGCGTCATGAAACAGACGCCCCACCACGTCGGTACTCCGCACCGAACGACGCACAAAACGGTAGAGCGAATCCACTCCCTGGACCACCACGGAGACCGGAGAATGATCCGATATCACCGCCCACCCCAGGGCCACACAGGTCGCAGCCTCCCCGTCCTCCCCAAGGTGCGCGACCGCATTCTGAAACAGCAGACGCAGGTAGCGCGTGTCCGCGTCCTCCGCCTCTGGCGCCTCGCTCGACCCGGCCCCCTCGGTCCTCCCTTCCTCGACCGCCCGGTCCGAACCGATACGCGCCTCCTCATCGTCCGGCACACCTGAATGCGCCTCGTCCGGCGGTCTCGGAACCAGCCTCAGGTGTCCGTTGGTCTGGGCTGACATGTCTCCTCCCGAGGGCCGCCTTTCCCCCCACACACGATGGCTGCTCCTTGACCGGGTGGGATCTCCCTCCGTTCCCGGCCGCTTCCATGACCACACACGCATGCCCAATCAAGCATACCGTCTCATCTCGCCCCGGAGAAGCGTTTTCCAGGAAAAGACAGGCTATTTTGCTCCCTTGGTCATGCGCACTACAAGTCCATTGTAGCGCTCGCCATCCCGTTGTAAACCCATCGGCTCAATCTCCGCTTCCCCCACACCCGCCAGCAATCGCCGCAGGTACTTCTTCGAAAAAAAATGAAGTTCCGTGCCGGCCAGTCGGTAGAGGCCCGGGCCACGCTGCGGAAGCTTGCAGTAGGTCGGGTCGCTGGTGGAGCGGACGAGCAGCCAGGCAGCGCCTGCTGGGACGAGAATTCGATGGATCTCTCGAAAAAGTCGAAGGATTTCCTCAGTTGTAAATGAGCAGTTGGCTGTTAGATGACTCAGGATGAAATCGAACGTTCCTTCCCGGAATGGGAGCGGGCGGCGCAGGTCGGCGAGCACGGGGATGACCGGAGGGCGGACATGTTGGAGGCCCGGGAGGGAAAAATCGACGGCCACCACGGGCGATCCCACGGCGGCGAGCAGTTCGGCGTCGGTGGAACCGGCGGCGCCGAGGTCTGCCACGGTCGGTCGGAATCGTCGGGTGTCGAATCGATCGTGTAGCCATCGGAATGCCTGCTGTGCCAGGGGAGAGGGAGGGAGCAGGGGGGGACCCGAGAGGGCGTGACGTTGTTCCCAGTAGGCGCGGCTTGAATCCATGTCCATGGAATCCCTCGAGGGCCGGGCAAGGTTCACGGCGGAGTACCCGCCGGTCCCGGTCGGCAGCGCCCCTCGAGTCTCCGCGCACCGGGGCGGCGGTCGACGCCAGGATCAGTGTCTACTCGGGTCCTGGTCATCCCGGTCGAAGTCGGTCATTTCGTAGCCTTCCGGTGCATTGCTGATCAGTCCGGCCCAGAAATAGTCGACGTAGCCGTCTCCGTCCATGTCCCAGTCGTCGCCGAACGCGCCGCCGAACAGGCCGAGGTCGATGGGGGAACCGTCCACATCGACGAAGTTGAGTCCCACGTCGACGAGTGGGGAGTTCCGGGAGAGATGGAAGTCCGCGGGAAGGCCTGCATCGTCGTAACCGAGGAAGCCGGGTTCGACCAGGAGATTGGTGGGATCCAGGTCTGTGATGTTGTGGTTGCCGCTGCCTTCCGGGTTGTAGAGGTCGGTATAAATCACCTCTGGGAGGGGAAGGTCGTCCGGATTCGCGGTGTAGAGGTAGATGTTGTCCTCTGAGTTGTACGCGAACACACTATTTTCGATGTGAGGGGTGCATCCATCGCCGAACAGGTACATGGCCCCGCCGTTGAGCGCGGCGTTGCCGGTCATCACGGCACTGAAAATGCGCGGCGCTGAGTTGAAGAGATACATGGCCCCCCCCTGCTTGCTGGCCAGGTTGCCCTGGAGCAGGTTGTTTAGCATGGTGGGGTTGCTCTCGAACAGGTAGAGGCCGGCGCCCGACTCGGCCTTGTTGGCCCGGAACAGGCAATTGGTGATGGTCGGTGTGGACTGGTTGAGATAGATGGCGCCGCCTTTCTGGACACCGTTGTTGTCGTCGAATACGCAGCCGGAGAGGTCGGCGTTTGCCTTGTCGAGGTAGAGCCCGGCTCCGTAGTTGGCGTTGTTGGAACGGAAGACGGTTTGAGAAATCGCCGGAGTGGAGGAATCGAGGTAGAGTCCGCCGCCGTAGCTGGCGCTTCCCGAGGTTCCAAGGGAGGCGTTGCTGGCGAACAGGGTGTCAGAGATGGAACCGCCTGCGTTCCGGAAGTAGGCGCCGCCGCCACGGCTGGAGATGCTCTTGTTGTTGAGGAACACGCAGCCGGTCAGGGTGGCCGAAGCGGCGTTCACGGAGATGCCACCGCCCTCGAGCTTGGAGTCATTCTGCTGGAAGACCACGTGGTCCAGTGTTACGCTGGCGCCGCCCCCGATGGAGCCGCCGCCGCCGTAGACGTTTTCGGCGCGGTTGTTGGCCACGATGGAGTCGACGAACCGGGGGGTTCCGCCGTCCACGTAGAAGCCTCCGCCCGACGTTCCGGCGAGGTTGTTCTGGATGATGACGCGTTCGAAAACCGGGGAAGCGTCCACGGTGTAGATGGCGCCGCCGATGTCGGTATATCCGCCGGAGAGGGTGAAACGCCTGACCACCGTATCGGCGGTTTCCGCGGCGTTGAACGTCATGACGCGCCCTTGCCCGTCGGCGTCGATGGTGGTGGTGGAAGCCCAGTCCGTTCCGGCGAGGGTCAAGGCCTTTCCGGCGAAGTTGAGGTCATGCTCGAAATAGAGGCCTGGCCCTACCCAGACGATGTCGCCAGCGTCGGCAGCGTCGATGGCTTCCTGGATGGTGGCGAAAGAGGCTTCCGAGAGGCCCACATGGGGTTGAGGTCCATCCGTGCCTCCACAGTCCTGGTCGATGCCGTCGTCCACCGCGTCGTCAGCGCCCGGGTAGACAGTGGGGTCCGTGTCGTCGCAGTCTCCGGTGCGCGCCACGTACCCGTCCGCGGAGGCACACAGGGCGTCCGCCTCGGTCCCGAACCCGTCCAGGTCCTCGTCTCGGTAGTAGTAGGAGAGCAGGCCGTCGTCCGCAGCGCCGTCGCAGTCGTTGTCCAGGTTGTCGCAGACTTCCTCCGCCCCCGGATAGACGAGCGCGTCCAGGTCGTCGCAGTCGCCGGCCGCCACGGTAAACCCGTCTCCATCCGCGTCCTCGGTGTCCTCATCGACGAGTCCGTCACAGTCGTCGTCGACCTCGTTCGGTGTCTCAATCGCGTCAGGCCGGATGGCCTGGTCGGTGTCGTCGCAGTCGCCCTGGTAGCGAGCGTACCCCTCCGGCTGCGCGCACTCGGTCACCGGCGTTCCGTTCAGGTCTCCATACCCGTCGCCATCCGCGTCCGGGTAGTAGTCTCGGGTCAATCCTTCGTCCACCACGAAGTCACAGTTGTTGTCCTTCTGGTCGCAAATTTCGGCGGCGTGGGGATACGTGTTCGGGTCGTTGTCGTCACAGTCGTCTTCAACGCAGTAGCCGTCGCCGTCGGCGTCGGTGCAAGGCTCGCACTGGTTCTGCCCGACGGCCAGGACGGCGAGGGGGAGCAGGGACCACAAGAAACCTCGCGCGTGTGCCCAGGTGATCCGTTCTCGAATGCTCATGCAGACCTCCGTGTGGTATCGAGTGCAACAGCGGGGGAAGACCCCGAGCACCGATCATGATAGCAGAAAGCGTGAATGGGGGACACTGCGGAAGGTTCCCCGAGCGAGGTTTCCTCGAGGATGAAACGCGATGGCCGTGGGTCTCCGGGGGACGGCCTCGATTCGTGGCTCAGCTCTGGGGGAGTCGCGTGGCGATGACCGTGGGCACCGGTTCGTCCACTCCCTTGACCGTGAGGCGGAATCCGTTGCGAAACTTCACCGGAAAGTCGAGTCGCGCTTGCCCCGATGTCAGCAGGTGCTTCACCGCCTTGAACGTTTTGGTGCTCAGAATGATGTCGCCTGCGCCTGCTGCCTGGCACAGTCGAGCCGCAAGGTTTACGTCGTGGCCCAGCGCGGTGTACTCCATCCGTTTCTCGCACCCCACGTTGCCCACCACCACCTCGCCGGTGTTGATCCCGATCCCCATGGGCAGGATGGGGAGACCCACCTTCTCCCACCGCTCCATGACCTTCTCGTGCGCCCGCTGCATCTTGAGCGCGGCATTGAGCGCACGCACCGGGTGGTCGGGCATGCGGACCGGGGCCCCGAAAAAGGCCATGATCCCATCGCCCATGATCTTGTCGATCGTCCCATCTTCGGCGGTGAGCACGTCGATCACCGCGGCAAGGTGCGAGTCGATGAGTTGCTTCACCTGCTCGGGCGTGAGATTCCTCGAGGCGGCCGTGAACCCACGCAGGTCCGAAAAAAGGACCGATAGATTCACATGCTCGGCCCGAAGGTAGTCCTTGCCCGTGGCCAGCATCTGCTCGATGACTCGAGGTGACACGTAGCGGCTGAAAATGGACTGCAAGTGTTTGAAATGGGTCCGATCCTCGATGACGTACTGCAGACCCCCGTCCGAAGGAGTGGCCCGGATGACCACATATCGCATGAGGCGGCTCGTCTCATCGTAAAACTTGGCCTCCACCTCCTGGGGGCGATCCTCCTCCCGCGCTCGATCCCACAACATGCGCAGCAGTCCCGGTCCCCATCGAAACTTGTCCAGGTCGTCCAGTGGCCGACCAAGCAGCGTGTCTCGAGGTTGGCCCAGCAGCCGGGCCATGGCCGAGTTCATGTAGCCGACCATTCCGTTGGGACTCACGTACAGGATCATCACGTTGAGCCCCAGGATCGTCTCAGGCCTGTTCTGATCGCTGGCGGTACTGGAACGAAGCTGGAGATCTTCTTCCAGTTCATCGACACGCGCACGCAAGGTGGCGTTCTCTCTCACCAGGAACTCGATGGTTTCGGGACCGGCCATTGCTCTCTCCACCCGCCAGCCGCAATTCGATCGTTGCCTGATCCATCGTCGCAGGCAGCTCGTCACACCGGGAAAGACGGTGACCTCGACGCCCAAAACTCCAGGTGGCAACTATCATATCACCCACAAAGCTCCGGTTCAACGAGTTCCACGTTCCTGAACACGGTGCGCCGCTCGAGGTTGAGCACCTCGACGACCCCCTCTCGAATGACCACCCCCCAAGTAGTTGCCATCCACCCGCGTATTCCGGCACATGAGGCACCACCCAGGCGCTCCGCGCCACTCCGGTGGAAAAAGCGACGGCACCAGGCCGAATCGGTTTGAGGAGCAGCCAGGTTCATGACGACCGCA
Organism: uncultured Gammaproteobacteria bacterium; assembly: GCA_964418585.1. Taxonomy (GTDB): domain Bacteria; phylum Myxococcota_A; class UBA796; order JAJRTE01; family JAJRTE01; genus JAJRTE01. Next base: position 66,731 of record CAYQMG010000053.1, read on the forward strand.
GGCTCTAGAGGATTGTCGAACGGGTTCCCGGGTGCTAGTCTGTGCAAGACATCACGCGCCGTCTCCGCCCGGGTCTCCCCCGGGCACTCAGCGCGCCTCCCCACGGCCGGAGCGGTTCGAGTCGGATGGCGCTGGCCAGAGGACGGTGCTTGCCGGGAAAACCGACACGCACGGGGGCGCCCACAGGGGACATGGCGGTGGCTCGAGAAGCGGTGCGGGAAGAGAACCGAAACAGGCGGCGACGGAGGACGGGCGCTTTCGGCGTCTTCCTCCTCTTGTTTGTCGTCTACCAGGCCAATCTGGATTTCCTCCCTGTCTCTGATGCGTTGGGTACCACAGGCCTCGCCATCAGTATCCTGCGAGATGGAGACCTCACGTTCACCCCGGAGCAGGACCCCGCCCTCTTCGAATGGTCCCTGGAGACGAATGGGCAGTCCAGACGGGTGACCGTGCACCACATGAACCAGGTGATCGCCGGACGCACCGCCAGGGAGTGGTACCGCGCCGGTCGCCTCCGGGTGGCCGAGGTTCCCTACTACCTCACCAGGACCACGCGCGATGGCGTCTATGCAAACACCTTCTCCATCGGCGCGGCCGTCACGGCGCTCCCGGTCTTCGCCGGAGCCCGCCTGGGGTGGGGAGAGTCGTTCTTTCACCGAACCGACCTGATCTGGTACGCGGGCAAGGTCGCGGCCTCCCTCGCCGTGGCCCTTTCGGCCGCATTCGTGGTCCTTGCCGCGGCATGTTTCGTTCCGGTTCGCTTCGCCGTCGGTGTCGCGCTCCTCTACGGCCTGGGAACGTGCGTCTGGAGCGTGGCCAGTCAGGCGCTTTGGCAGCACGGCCCGAATCTCCTGTTTCTTGCCATCGGTGCCTGGGCCTTCCTCCATTCAGAGCGGCGGGCGAAATTCGCTGCAGCCGCCGGCTTCGCCCTGGGCATGGCTGTCCTCTGCCGCCCAACGAGTGCGATCCCGGTCGCCGTCCTCGGCGCCTACCTTTGCGTGTCCCAACGTCGCGCATGTCTCCCGTTTCTCGGTTCGGCAGCCCTGGCCGGATTCGCCCTCGCCTGGTACAATGTCGCCCTGTTCGGATCACCGTTTGCATCAGGACAAACCGAGGTCTCGGTGGCCATGGCCGAGTCCTTGACCGGGTCTCCAGATCTGTTCGGCACCCCCTTGTGGAAGGGCGCCCTCGGCCTGCTCGTGAGTCCATCGCGTGGGTTGTTCGTATATTCTCCCGTTGCTGTTGTCGGCGTCTGGGGGGGCGTCCAGGCCTGGCGCGACCCCCGCTTTCGCCTGCTCCGACCCCTCGGAATCGCCGTTGCTCTGACCTGGCTCGTGGCCTTCAAGTGGTACGACTGGTGGGGCGGATGGACGTTTGGCTATCGTCCGCTGGTGGACACCATGGGGTTCCTGAGCCTGCTCGCGATCCCGGTCGTGCCTCGAGTCCCCGGGTCCCGTGTGCTGAGGCTGCCGGTCCTGGCGCTTGCGACATGGTCCATCCTGGTCCAAGGATTGGGCGCCTTTTGCTACAACGGGTTCGGATGGAACAATCGGACCCGGTTCGACATCGCCTTTCCGGATGGGACCACGGAGCGGACCATCGATCATGACGAGGCTGCGGAATGGGTGTCCCGGCGTGGGGGTGAGGTGGTCGGCGTCTCCAAGCTCGACGTATGTCGCAGGGAGCACCTGGAACGGCTCTGGTCCTGGTCGGACAGTCAGTTGGGATACTACCTGAAATACCCCGGGTTGGCACGTTCCGACAAGCAGTCATTCATGGCCTGGTGGTTGCGCCGATACCGGGACTTGCCGGAGGATTGGGAAGGGGGGGAAAATCGAGGGGGCCGAGGCCCGCCCTGACGCGGATTGCGGGAAGAATCGATAGAAAAAGAGGATCATGGTTGTCGGAAACCGTTATCCTTCATTGTGATTTCTTGTTATGGGCAGCAGGACTGACAGGCAGGGAGATGGTCCGGACTTGGCCGGTCTCGAGCCCGGCCTGGCCCGATTTGAGCATGCCATGGACACTGAACTTCCTTCTCCCGTAGCCGCACCCGGGTCTGATGTATCGGGTTCCGAGGTGCGGTATCGTGAAGTATTCGAGCGGACGGAAAAGGGGATCGCCATCTACCGGGTGGAGGGAGACGGGGAGCGGATTGTGTTCGTGGACCTGAATCCTGCCGGGTGCCGGATGACGCGGGTGAGGCGGGAGGAGGTGGTGGGCCGGGACGTTGTGGAGATCTTTCCCGGTGTGAAGGCCATGGGATTGCACGAGGTGTTCCTGGACGTGTGGCGAACCGGCCGTGCGCGACGGCACCCGGTGGCGCGGTATCGGGACGAGCGGCTTCAGTCCTGGTTTGACAACGAGGTATTTCGACTGTCGTCCGGTGAGATTGTTGCTGTGTTCGAGGATGCGACGGCGCAGCACCGGTTCGAGGAAGCGCAGGAACGGTCGAGGCAACGTTTGCTGGATGCGCAGCGCCTGGGTCGCGTGGGATTTCTCGATTGGGACCTGGTCACGGGCGAGGTGGTCTGGTCCGACGAATTTTGCCGCCAGGTTGGTGTGCCGTTGAGCAAGCGAGTTCAGACGGTGGAGACCACGCTGGCGTTGGTCCACCCGGACGACCGCACCAGAGTGGAAGCGGCCCCCCGTGCGGCGGTCATGGGGGAGGCAGTTTACGAAGCGCACCATCGGGTGCTGCGGCCGGACGGTCGAGTGGCCTGGGTTCAGGCCCAGGCCAGGCTGGAGCGGGATGAAGCGGGGCGGCCGATTCGTCTGCTGGGCACGGTGGTGGACGTGACGGAGTTGCAGCATACCAACGAGCGTCTGCGTCGTCTCAACGAGGAGTTGGAGCACCGGGTGGCGGAACGGACTGCGCGCCTGGAGGCGGCCAACCGGGAACTGGAGAATTTTGCGAATTCGGTGTCTCATGACCTCCAGACGCCGCTCCGGGCGATTCAGGGGTTCGCGGACATTCTCGCCCGGCAATATCGGGACCAATTGCCGGAGGAAGCGGTGGCGTATTTTGACCACATCGCGGCTGCTTCGCGGACGATGGCGTGTCTGATCCAGGATCTTCACGCGTATGCGAAGCTTGGGCGGCAGCCGGTGCGGATACGGCCGGTGGAACTTGGGCGGGCCGTGGACCAGGCCTGGACGCTGCTGAGCGCGCGAGTGGAGGAGGAGCGGGCCGAGATTCGGGTTCACGGGGAGTTGCCGCGGGTGAAGGCGGATCCATTGCTTCTGGAGCGTATGCTTGCCAACTTGATGGAGAACGCCATCACGTACCACGGGCGAGGGGTTCGTCCTCGAGTCGAGGTGCGAGGATGGCAGGAAGGTGACCGGGTGACCCTGGAGATCCGGGACAATGGGATCGGGATCCCGAGGCGGTTTCATCGGAAGATTTTCGACATCTTCCAGCGTCTGCACCCTCAGGAAAGCTACCAGGGAACCGGGGTGGGGTTGGCGGTTGTGCAAAAGTGTGCGAGCCTGCAGGAAGGCACCGTTTCGGTGGAATCGGAACCGGGGGAGGGGAGCGCGTTTCGGGTGACCTTCCGGGGAGCAGGCGCATGATGAGGCGAGACCCGCACGGAGCCTGGGAGGGGGAAGCCGAGGGGAAGGCTGGGGCCGCCCGGGAACGACGTTCCCTGGGCCCGCAGGGGTTGACGGCTGAGGGCGAGGGGAATGGAAAACAGAGACAGGGGGGGACAACCATGGAGACTCGAGGTGCAAGGAACCGTGCCCGCGTCCTTTACGTGGACGACAATCCGCACGACGTGGCCCTGGTTCAATATGTTCTGGAGGTGGAGCACGCGGAATTCGAGTTGATTGTGGCCCGGAGCTACGACGACCTGGACCAGGCGTTGGATCGGGGCGGATTCGACGTGGCCGTGTCCGACTACAATGTGCTTGGTCACACGGGGCTGGAGATCGTGGACCGGATTCGGGAGCGCATGAACGATGTGCCGTTCGTCCTTCTCACCGGGACCGGCTCCGAGGAGGTGGTGGTGGAAGCGCTCAGGCGCGGGGTGGACGACTATGTCATCAAGACCCCGACCCACATTCGGCAACTCCCCCACAGGCTAAATCTCCTGTTGCGCAAACGGAACCTGGAGCGGGACCGGGCCATGGCCCTTGCGGCCCTCATGTTGGCGTCGGCGAGTCATCGGGCGCTTTTGGAAACGAGTCCGGATGCCATGCTGGTCCTGGGCGACAACCGCGAGATCTGGTTTGCCAATCCGGCTGCGGAGGCGATGTTCGGCGCGCCTCGGGGGGGACTGGTGGGCGAGGTGTTCGAGTTGCCCATTGCAGAACCGGGTCAGGCGGTGGACGTGGAGATTCGGAGGGGGAAGGCCGGGGTATGTCTGGGGGAACTTCGGGCGGTGAGCACCACCTGGGAGGGGAAATCCGCCACCCTGGCGGTGATCCGGGATGTCACCGAGCGGTCCCGGTTGCTTGCCGAGCAGCGGGCGCTGGCACGGGCATCCAGTATCCTGCTGGAGAGTGAGTCGCTGGAGGAGGTGCTGGCCGAGGTATTGGATCAACTCAAGCAGGTAGTGGGTGCGGACGCAGGATACGTGGTTCGTCGAAAGGAGGGGGCGCACGAGGTCCTGGTGCAGGATCCGGGAAGTCGAATTTGTGCCATCACTTCCACGGGATGTGGTCCGATTCGGGGGCTTCGGCTCAAGGCCTACGACATTGGCGAACCCCTGTTCGAGAACGATTTCCCCAACTCCCCTTATGCGGATTTCCTCCCCTCGGGCCACATCGAACTGGACAACGTCCTCTTCTGCCCCGTGCGTACCCCACGCGGGATCTGGGGGCTCATCGGCCTGGCGAACAAACCCGGCGGATTCGTGGAGAGCGACGCCGTGGTCACCACCGCATTCGGCCGCATCGTGGCCCTGGCCATCGAGCGACAGTCGTATCTCGAGTCACTCCGCGAATCGGAGTCCCGGTTTCGTGCGATCTTTGACAACGCCATGGACGGAATCGTGCTGTCGGACATGGAGACCGGGCGGATACTGCTTGCGAACCAGGCCATGTGTCGTCTCGTCGGATACACCTGCCAGGAACTGGTTCGGCGGAAGCTGTGCGACGTGATTCCCACGGGCGAGTTGCCCGGAGAGCAGATACCCCTTGGAGGTGGAAACGGGGAGGACCGTGCCATTCTCGGAGAGGTGACCATCCGGCGGTCGGACGGCCAGGTACGGCATGCAGAGGTGCATGCCGTGCGGCTGGGCATCGAGGGGCGGGACGTGCTCGTCGGCGTACTCCGGGACGTTACCGAGCGAAGGCAGTTGCAGGCCGTGATGGCCCAGTCGGATCGGTTGGCCACCATGGGCATGTTGGCAGCCGGGGTGGCGCACGAGATCAACAACCCGCTGGCCTACCTCCTCTACAATCTGGAAACCGCCGTGGAGGATCTCGGAAAGCTTATCGGCGCGCAGGGACAGGGGGATGACGCCCGGGACGCGGGAGAGGGCGAGGGGAGTCCCGACCCGGGGTTGCAGACACGGGAGGCCCTGATCGGACTGCTCGAGGACATCTACTTCCGGGTGCGGGAGGCAGAGACCGGCGCCCAGCGCATCCGGAGTATCACGCGGGGGCTGGGCTCGTTCTCCCGGGTGGAGCAACCGGAGCGGACCGAGATCGATCTGGTCGCAGCGGTGGAGCATGCGATCAACATGGCGCGAAACGAAATCAAGTACCGGGCTCGACTGGTCAAGGATCTGGCCCCGGTTCCCCCTGTGTTGGCGAGCGAGGGGCGGTTGGCCCAGGTGGCGCTCAACCTCCTGGTGAACGCGGCTCAGGCCATGGAGGAAGGGGATGTCGAGCACAATCAGATTCGAGTGCGCACCTGGGCTTCCGGAGAAGGGGTGTTCCTGGAGGTGAGCGATACCGGGGAGGGCATTGCAGAATCGGACCTGGACAAGATCTTCGAGCCGTTTTTCAGCACAAAACCGGTGGGGGTCGGTTCCGGGCTCGGTCTCTCCATTTGCAAGAAAATCGTCTCCGAGTGCGGCGGAGAGATTTCGGTGTCGAGCGTTCGGGGCGAGGGCACCCGCTTCGTGGTTCGGCTCCCTCGAGCCTCCAGGCGCCCGGAGGACTCCTCGGGAAAAACCGAGGTATCGCCCAAAGCGCCTGTGCGTGGTCGGGTCCTCGTGGTGGATGATGAACCCTCGGTCCGCCGGATCCTCCAGCGGCTCCTGGGCAAGCACCACGTGGTCATCGCCGTGGAATCCGGAGAGGCCGCTCGAGCTTTGGTGGAAACCGACCGGGATTTCGATGTCATCTTGTGCGATGTGATGATGTCCGGGGGCTCGGGCATGGAGTTCCACCGGTGGCTCCGGGAGGTGGACGAACCCCTGGCTCGTCGGGTCGTGTTCATGAGCGGTGGCGCCTTCACTCCAGGGGCCCGGGACTACCTGGGCGGCATCGAGAATCGCCGCATCGAGAAGCCGTTCGACATGGACAAGCTCCGCACGCTCGTCTCGGAACTGGTCGCCGCCGCGCGCGGCGTCAGGCCGCCTGGGGCCCCTTCCGGCTAGGGCCTCGACTTGTGTCCGCTTCTTCCTGTGGTAGAATGAGAGCGCCGGGCCGCACCCGCGGTCACGGCTCATCCAGAAACGATATTTCAGCAAGGAGTGGACATGCTGCCAGGTCAGCTTTGCCGGTCATGGAATCTGGTCTTGTTGGGCTGCCTCACCGCAGCCGCGGGCTGTGCGCCCAAGCAGGTGGCAAGCCCGGTGAAGGAGGAGCCGGGACCGGACCTGGCTCGAAGGGACAACGTGGTCGACGTGTTGCATGGAGTCGAGGTCCCCGACCCCTATCGGTGGCTCGAGGACGACTCATCCGAGGAGGTGATCGCCTGGACCCGCGCCAGGAATCAGGAGTTCTTTGCCGCAACCGACGGATTGCCGCAGCGTGCCTGGTTGTACGACCGGTACCAACACCTGTGGCGCTACGATGACGAGTCGGTACCGAATCCCTGCCTGCTGTCAGACCGTGTGCTCTACAGCACCAAACGCGCGGACCAGGACAAGTGGGTGATGCACCTCAAGGAAGGGATGGACGGTGAGGGCCGGGTCGTCCTGGACCCGAACACCTGGGCGGCAACGGACACGCTGGCCGGTTTCTATCCCTCCCCGGATTGCCGGTATGCGGTCTATGGCGTGGCTCACGCCGGCGACGAAAACCCGGTCCTCCACGTGCTCGACCTGGACACCCTCGAGGTCTTGCCCGACACATTCCGAGGCTGGCGGCAGGAAGATGTGGCATGGCGCCACGACAACTCGGGTTTCTATTACGCGGCTCGACCGCTCAAGGGAGAAGTGCCGGAGGGGGAGGAGCACTACTGGCACCGGGTTTGGTTCCATCGTTTGGGGACTCAGGCCGAGGAGGACACGCTCTACTTTTTCGACGACAAGATCAAGGAACGCTTTCATGGCGTCACCATCAGCGAGGACGGTCGCTGGATGGTGATGTATCGCAGCATGTTCAACAAGAGCGAAGTCTGGCTGAAGGACCTCGAGGCCGATTCGGACCCGGTTCCGGTGGCCACCGGAATGGACCACGAGTATCACGTCGACGTGGTGGAGGGCCGACTTTTCATCACGACCGATATGGATGCCCCGCGGTGGCGGGTCATGACCACCACGGTGGATCAACCCGGGAAAGACCACTGGACCGAATTCATCCCCGAAGGCGAAAGCACCCTCACCCGGTTGGTCCCTGTGGCCGGGCGCCTCTACGCGGTCTATCAGCACAATGCGGCGACTCGAATCGCGGTGTACGACCTCGAGGGGCGCCATTTGCAGGACATGAAGCTCCCAACCATGGGGTCTGCGTCGGTCTTCGGCCACTGGTCGAGGGGACCTGTTTGGGTGCAGTTCGCAAGCTTCGCCCATCCCACCACGGTCTACACCTATGACCCCGACGAAAACCAGTTGACCCTCTACAAGAAGTCTCCGATCGATATCGACCCCTCGAACATCGTGGTGGAGCAGGTCTGGTATCCCTCCAAGGACGGAACTCGTGTCAGCATGTTCCTCATTCACGACAAGGATGCGCCTCGGGACGGGTCGGTGCCCTACTTGCTGACCGGCTACGGCGGATTCAACATCTCCCTCACCCCTTATTTCTCCACTGTCTACGCGGTTTGGGTCCAGTGCGGCGGGGGCGTGGCCATCCCGAACCTTCGCGGTGGGGGCGAGTACGGGCGCGCATGGCACGAGGCTGGAATGCGGGAACACAAACAGAACGTCTTCGATGATTTCATCGCCGCCGCAGAATGGTTGCTGGACAATCAGGTGACCAGCAGGGACCGCCTGGCCATCCGGGGAGGAAGCAACGGGGGACTCCTCGTGGCTGCGGCGGTCACGCAACGGCCCGACCTGTTCGCGGCCGTCCTCTGCGCCGTTCCACTGGCCGACATGATTCGATACCACCTGTTCGGACTGGGGAATATCTGGTCCGAGGAGTATGGGAACGCGGACGACCCCGAGATGTTCCCCTACCTGTTCGCCTACTCCCCCTACCACAACGTGGTGAAGGGGACCGACTACCCGGCCGTCCTGGTCACCGGAAGCGCAAACGACGCGAGAACTGCACCTGCTCACGCACGAAAGTTCTTCGCCGCACTCCGGTGGGCCGACGCCGACCACGGAACACGGCAGCCCATCCTCCTGCATATCCAGGACCAATCCGGGCACAGCGGCGCGGTCACCATTGACATGCAGGCAGACCAGGTCTCGAGGCACATGGCGTTCCTGATGGAACAGATAGGGCTCCAGGTCCCGGCGGAATCATCCGGGTCATCCTCCCCGTGACCTGGCCCTTTGTCACTTCGGGTTCAGCGCCGGGCGGGTCCGGGACTCGCCCGGAACGAGGAGGTGACCATGGTACGAAGGAGACACCCTCGGGTTCTTTTCCTGGCCGTCTTGCCTCTCCTCTCGGCCTGTTCCGGACAGGGCGGGGAGACCACGCAGACGCCGGCGGTCACCGACGCTCCAACCGTGCTCACCTCGCCTGGGCCTCCTTCCGGGTCGCTCACACCCCACCCGACGCCGGCCGGTGAGCCCACCCAGGCTCCTCCAGCACACGCGACACCGGGGGCCACTCCTGTCCTCGCCCCGTCAGGTTACGCCGATGTGGTCTCTGTCAAAACCACAGGAACGCCGGGCGACTACACCTTTGCCGTCACCCTGCACAGCCCCGATACCGGGTGCGAGCAGTACGCGGACTGGTGGGAGGTGCTCGACGAGCAGGGGAGCCTGTTGTACCGCCGAATTCTCAACCACAGCCATCCGGACGAGCAACCGTTTACCCGTACTGGTGGACCGGTCCCGGTGGAATCGGCTCAGAAGGTGATCGTGCGAGGCCACATGAACACCACCGGGTATGGTGGTCAGGCCATGTCCGGGACGGTCGAGGCGGGATTTTCCGCGGACGCCGGTATTGGAGCCGACTTTGCCCCTGACGCGGCCTCGTTGGAGCCTCAACCGGACGGTTGCGCTTTCTGATGAACCGAGTTCGAGGGACCGGGTTGCCGTCGACCCACCGCGGATGGTGGGTGTGGAGCAGTCATCCCTCCGCACGGGGGGAGGTCGGCGGTTCAGGTTCGGTCAGTTCGGGCTTGGCCCAGGCACCCCTCCACGGGGGGAGGACCGCCTTTTCTGGGGGGAGGGGCGTGCTTTCCGGCGACAGGGTGAGTCACTCCTCACGGAAGTAGATGTAGAGGTAGGTGACCACCGTGGCGACGTTGTTTTGCCACGAGTAGAGGTTGTTGTTGGAATGCAGCATGCTGAGTTGCCAGCAGTCGGTGTACCACCATCCCCCGTTGTACCCTACGTTGTCTCGAGCGCAATTGCCGTACCAGGTGTCGTTGTCGTTGTCGTAGGTGGTGAACCCCTGGCCTCGCACATCCACCATGGTATGGTAGCCCGTCACCCCCTGGGTCCAATCGATGGCATAATCGCTGGCCGGGTCTCCTATGCTGAAGTCTTTCATACGCAGCTCGTAGACCGAGTCGTAGATGCGCACGACGTTGGTGGGCGCATGTTGCGTGATTTCGTGCCAGGCCTCGAGAGGAAGCCAGAAGATCTTGGCGGATGGGTCCGGGGAACCATACCCGGTCTGGGTGTAGTCGTTCCAGGTTCCCAGGTGGATGGCGTCCCGTTCCTGGTTGGTCAGGTCGATGTTCACGGTTTTGCCAAGCAAGGTCCACCCGCCGCCCTCCGTGGTCATGTCGCAGTAGACTTCGAGTGGGTCCAGGCCCGTCTGGTAGCCGTCCGGGTCGATCAGGTAGACTCCGTCCTCGTTGGCGACCCCGGACGCCAGGATTTCCTTGCAAGTGGCACCCAGGGCGCACCCTCCCCCGGGTTCCGGCCGGATGGAAGGGTCGGCGTCGTTGCAGTCTGTGCCGCCGCATGTGATGTCCGGGTAGCCGTCGCCGTCGCCGTCGTTGTCCACCAGACCGTCACAGTTGTAGTCCAGACCGTCACAGCCTTCGTCGGCGCCGGGGTGAAAAGCCGGGTCGGTTTCGTCGCAGTCCCCGCCGTCAGCCACGTAGTCGCTGGTCGGGGCCGTACAGCCCTCCACGGTCCGGCCATCGTCCCCGTAGCCGTCTCCATCGAAATCCAGATACCAGACTCGAGTGACGCCCTCGTCCACCACCCCGTCGCAATCGTCGTCCACGTGGTTGCAGACTTCGTCTGCATCCGGGTGGACACCCGGGTCCCCGTCGTCACAGTCGCCAGGTTGGTCCGCATGGCCCTCGGGACGTGAGCAGGCCTCCGTCGTCGCGTCGGCGGTCCCCCACCCATCGCCGTCCCCGTCCGTGTAGTAGGTGGTCGCGTCCACCGAGTTGTCCTCGTTCACCAGGCCGTCACAGTCGTGATCGATTCCGTCGCAGTACTCGTCCGCCCCGGGATGGACCGTGGCGTCGGTGTCGTCACAGTCCTCGCAGGCGGCCACCCCGTCGGCGTCCGCATCTCGGTAACTCACCTCTCCGTCGCAGTTATAGTCGTTGGGATCCGTGCAGTCGGCCTCCTCGGCTCCGGGATGGAACGCCGGATCCATGTCGTTGCAGTCGCCCGGTACGAGGGCGTAGGCTGACGGGCGGTCGCACTGCACCAGGGTGGAGACGTCGGTGCCGTACCCGTCTCCGTCCAGATCCAGGTACCAGATGGTCTCCGGGTTGACCTCGGCTCGAGTGTCGTCGCAGTCTCCGGCCGTGGCCACGTGACCGGCAGGTACCACGCAGCCTCGAGTCGGTGTGTCCGGGTCTCCATATCCGTCCCCGTCGGCATCCGCGTAAAATGTGGACGCATCCACGGCATCCTCGTCAACCTCTCCGTCACAATCGTTGTCAATCGCGTCACAGTACTCGTCCGCGCCGGGGTAGACGCCGGCGTCGGTGTCGTCGCATTCCTCGCAGGCGGCCACACCGTCCTGGTCAGCGTCGGTGTAGGCGGTGGAACCGTCACAATTGTAGTCGTATGGATCGGTGCAAGATTCCGTGGCCCCTGGGTGAAACGCGGGGTCTGTGTCGTCACAATCCCCGTCCTGGAGCACGTAACCGTTCGGCTGTTCGCATTGCGTGAGGGTGAGTACGTCTGAACCGTGGCCATCTCCATCGTAGTCGATATACCAGATGGTTTCCGGGTTGATTTCAGACCGGGTGTCGTCGCAGTCTCCGGTGGTCGAAACGTACCCGGCAGGTGCCTGGCAGGCAAGGACCGGATCCGTGTCCGCCCCGTGGCCGTCTCCGTCTTCATCCGGGTACCAGGCGACCGCATCCGCCGCATCCTCGTCGACCTCCCCGTCACAGTCGTTGTCCACGCTGCCGTCCGGCCGGTCGAAATCACAGGTCTCGTCGGCCCCCGGGTACACGGTCGGGTCCCCATCGTCACAGTCCTGCCCTGCTGGATATCCATCTCCATCCGCGTCAGGTGCCGGAGTCGCCGTCCCGGAGGGAGGCGTGACATCAACCCCCGGGCCCGGTGTGGGTGATGAGGGACCGTGGTCGGGTGGGGTCGGGGTCGGCGTCGCCGTGGCCGGAACCTCCGTGGCTTCCTGTGGCGTCGGAGTCGCAAAAGATACCTGCGGCGTCCAGGGCGTCGGCGTTCCGGTCGTGTCGTCCCACACCGTGGCGTCATCATCTCCCTCGACAGGCGCAGTCGATTCGACAGGAGGGGACGTGGCAGCCGCTGGCTCTTCCTCCGGGGGAGGACATCCTGCCAGCAACGAGGCTGCCACGATGAACAATGATCCGCTGCCCAGACCAAAGGGGGATTTCCACATCCACAACCGCATGTCGTCCTCCAGAAGCGCCGGGCGCCTCGAGCAGCGGCTGGCTGCTCGCTCCACCCACCCATTTCGTACCAACCCGTTGCCGTTCCGTTTTGATCGCCTCCGGCAGTATAGCCTGGCCTCGAGGCGTGGTTCAACCTGGGGACCTGAAATGTGGCGGGGTGTGTCCGGCGAGGTCTGTTTCTCGGGCTTTTTTTGCTCCTTCGGGTGATTCATGGCATGATATACTCGATAGGCCGGGTGATTTTATATAGGAATCACCCGATAGACCGACTGATTTTGAGAAAAAATCTGTAACATGCTTGAATAATTGCATAATTTGCCCTACGGAATTGTTCCGTGGGCGATTCCTTCAATGGATCGGGTGATTTTATACATAAATCACCCGATTAATCGAGTGATTTATGCTGAGCACAACGGAACTCCTTGAAACACTGGCCGATTGGAACTACTGGAATCGTCCCCTACCTGGTACGTTCTCGCGGGAGAAGTACGAAAAGGAAGTGTTGACCAAGTCCGAGACAGGCGAGATCGTGGTGTTGCAGGGGGTACGGCGGAGTGGGAAATCGACGATCCTCCAGAACACGATCCGGCGGCTGGTGGAGAATGGGGTTGCTGCCAGGGACATCTTGTTCGTAAATCTCGAGGATCCCAGGTTTTTCGGCCATTTGACGCCTGGCTTGCTGTCCCGGATCAAGGAAGTGTATCTGCAGCACCTGAATCCTGGTGGGGTGCCGTACCTGATCCTGGACGAGGTCCAGAATGTGCCGGGGTTCGAGAAGTGGCTGTTGAAGGAGTACGAACTGGGGGGGGCACGTCTGTTCGTCACCGGTTCCAACTCCAGGCTTTCGAGCCGCGAGATAGGGACGGCCCTGGTTGGGCGCTATCTGGATGTGCGCGTGTTTCCCCTGGATTTTCGTGAATTCCTGGAATTCCACGGCTTGAACCCGACGGACCGTCTCGAATTGGCCCAGCGGCGGATAGAGGTGAGGCGTTTGTTCGACGAATACGTGGAGTATGGGGGCTTCCCCAAGGTGGTGCTCACGGACGACATGACCATGAAGCGGGCGGAGGTGAAGATATATTTCGATTCGATCGTGTTGCGGGACATCGTGGCCAGATACCGACTGGACAATTTTGAGGCCCTGTTGGGGTTGGCCGTGTACCTGTTGTCGCATGCCTCGAGCCCCTTGTCGCTAAACGGTTTGAAGAACCATTTTGGGCTATCGTTCGATCTGGTGGAGCGTTACGTGGCCTACCTGGAGAACGCCTACCTGGTGTTTCGGGTGCCCCGATTCGACTGGTCGTTGAAGCGGCAGCGGGCGAATCCGCGGAAGATCTATGCCGTGGATACGGGGTTGGCGAATGCGGTGTCTTTTCAGGTGGGGCAACGGGTGGGGCAATGTCTGGAGAACCTGGTGTTTCTGGAGTTGCTGAGGCGAGGAGAGGAAGTGTACTACTGCAAGACCCAGGCCGGGTATGAGGTGGATTTCCTGGTGAAGCGGGGGCCTGCCATCGTCCAACTCATCCAGGTATGCACCAGTCTGGAGAACCGGAAGACGCGGGAGCGGGAGTTGCGGTCTCTGGTCCGGGCGGCCGGTGAGATCCCCCACGCCGGGAATGCCGAATTGCTGGTGTTGGTTCCGGATCACGAGGAGACGTTGATGAAGGAAGGCAAGGAGATCCGGGTGGTGGAACTCAAGTCCTGGCTTCTTGGCCTCGCCTGACCTCGAGGACGGTGGGCGGGGAGGGGCGCGAGGAAGCCCTGTACGGGGGGTGTGGACGGAAGGTATACTTTCGGAGCGGTGCTCGTGGGTGATAGAACCGGAGGCCCGGGCGGGAAGGGCACGAAGCCATCATGACGCGGAAGCAACAGACGAAAAACCGTGGCAAGCGCGGGCGGGTCCGATGGACGTGGCTTCTGGCGCCCGTGGCGGTGCCTTTTGCGTTGGCGGTCGGGTTGGTGGCGGGCGGCGTACTTTTCCTCGCCACCGAATCGGGCAAGCGAATCGTGGCTGAGCAGGTGCTGCGGGTGGCCAACGGTTCGCTCGCCGGCCGGGTGGATGTGAACGATGTCACCGTGGACTGGCTTTCGTTCCTGGAACTGGATGGCGTGTCGGTGACCTCGCCTCTCGGAGAACCTGTGTTCCGGGCGCGTCGGATCCTGGTCCGGTATCGGCCGGCAGCACTCCTGTCCCACGAAGCTCGAGTGGAATTGCTCCGGATCGAGTTCCCGGAAGTGGTGGTGGCGTATGACGCAGAAGGCGTTTCGAACATCGACCGGCTGCTGGGACCCTCGACCGAAGAACCCCAGGCCGAACCTGAACTCGAGCCGTGGGACGGTACCTTGCCGGTGGACGTGACCGTGTCTCGAATCCAGATAGTCGGCGGTGTCTTTCGCATGACCGACGCCGGTGCGGAATCCCCGGTGGTGGCGGAAGCAACGCGGCTGAATCTGGAGGGCGGCTACCGGGCGCGGGGGGCCGTGCACACGATTCGACTCGATCCGCTCGAAGCTGACATCGGCGAGCCGGAGCTGGGATTGTTCTCGGTGGAACTGACGGGGGTCTATGACTTGACGCGGGGGCAGGACGAGGTGCGCGTGCCCTCTTTTCGGATCGAAGCGCCTGGCCTTTCTGGCCGGGCGACTGCCGAGTTCGTGGGGTTTGACCTGCCGGTGGGGCGCGTGGAACTGGCGTTCGACCGGCTGGGACCCGAGTTTCTGAAACGATTGGACCCGGAGCTTCCGGTCATCGGCGATCTGGGATTCGCTCTGGCCCTCCAGGTGGATACCGAGCACGAGGGAAAGCTCGAGAGCACTTTCCGGCTGCCGACCGGGCGGATCGATCTGGAAGGGCGGCTGGGACTGGCCGACATCATGACCGACCCGGAAAGCCTGTCGTACGATCTGGACCTGACCGCCTCTGATCTGCGGATCGATTCGGCCCTGGATCTGGGGCTTCCTCCACTGAATCCCCTGGATTTCCGTCTGGCGGTGAAGGGGCGGGGTGTGAGTCCGGCGCAGATGGATACCCGGTTCACGATGGACGTGTCCCCCATCGTCTACCAGGGGTACCGGTTTCACGGGGGACGTCTTTCCGGCGTGGTCGAGCGCGGCACCGTGGTGATCGAGGAATCGCAGATTGAGAGTCCCTACGCCACGCTGGACGTGGACGGGTTCATCGCTCTGGACGGACCAATCCGGGTGTCCGCTCGATTGAAGACCGACGATCTGGGCCGACTCGGGCGGCAGATCGACCTGCCCCTGAGTGGCGACCTGGATGTCCGTGCCCAGGTGGCGGGCAGTCTGGATGCGCCTCTGGTGGATTTCGAGATGGCCTCGTCCGGTCTGGTCTATGGCGAGGGGGAAGAGGTGCTGGCCCGGTTGGGACCGGTGACCGGCGGCGGCACGGTCCGCACGGAGTTGCAGGATGGAGAAACGCAGGTTTCGGCGGTCGTGACACTGTCGGGGAGTGGCGCCGGGTTTCCGGACCCGATGCTGAGGACCTACGAGTTGACCGGGCGCTACGGAGGCGAGGGCGTCGCGGTGTCCTTGAACGCTCAGGACGTGTACGGGCACCCTGTCGAGGTTTCCGCCCGGATGGGCCTGGAGGATCAGAGCGAGGTCGTCGTCGACGCGCTTGCCTTGCCCCTTGGGGAACATCCGTGGATCCTGGAAGCACCGTTTGTGGTCCGTCTGATCGGGGATGATGTGGAGGTGTCCTCATTTCAGCTTGCAGGACCGGACGGGAGCCTGTCCGGCCAGGTATCGTACCATCCGGAGGGGAACAGCCGGATCTTGATGGCCGGCGCAGGGATCTTGCTGGACAACATGGCTCCGTTCACGGGGGACGCGGCTCCACACCTGCGGGGGAGGCTCCGATTCAAGGCCGACGTGCGTGGTTCGGTTGCAGATCCCCAGGTTGCGCTCCTGCTGGGGGTGGACGGGTTCGCCATGACCGGTGTGCCGGAACTCTCGGTCCGCCTTGCCGTATCCTCCTGGCAAGGTGCGACCCCTCGAATCGGGAGCACGGTCACGGTCGAGTTGGCCGGAGGAGGCAAGTTGGTTGGACGGGTGGACCTTCCGGCTTCACTGACCCTGGAGGGGGATTTCGAGATGGCAGAGGCCGAACCGCTGTCGGCGGAATTCGACCTGGTCGACCTGGATCTGGAACCCCTCGGGCGCCTGGACGAGGACCCTGTCGATGTGTCTGGCAAGGTGAAAGCCCATCTGGTCGCTTCCGGCACCCTCGAGGCGCCTTTTGTGGAGGTGACGTTGAACGCGGAGAACCTCGCAACCACTGGGGTGGCTCCCCTGGACGCCCGCGCTCGAGCCCGGTTCGACCAGGGACGGTTGAGGAGCGACGCCGTGGTCACCCGTCCATCTGCGGGCCCGGTGCCGCTCCTGGCCGCCTGGGTGGACCTCCCGCTGACGGTGACAGCAGACCTGGACGTGGCGCCCGCGTGGGAAGGCGCCGTGCAGGGGAAGGTGGCGGTACCCGCGCAGAAAGTCGCCCAGTTTGCCGCCCTGGATCCGGAACTGGAGCGGGTCCGTGGTGACGTGATGGCCGAACTCATCCTGGGCGGTCGCCTGGGAGATCCATCCATTCGGCTCAATGTCAGGGGGAGGAGTATCCGGCCTGCGGGGCAGTCCCCGTTCCACTTCGACCTGGAAGGCACCTACGCGGCGGGGAAGGCCGCATTGGTCACACGGTTCCAGCTTGCCGACACACGACCTGGTCACTTCCTGGCCACCCTGGACGTGCCCCTGTCCGAGATCCTGCGAGGCGGCGACATCTCAATGCGGAACCTGGTTGCGCAGGTGGAAGTCCCGGAGCTGGATTTCATGCAACTTCCCCCCATCGTGCGCGGACCCCAGGTGACCGGCGGTACGATGCGCCTGAGTGGATGGCTCCGCTGTGCGGAAAACACCCCCGAGTTCGTCGCCCATGCCGCAGTCCTGGGCCTCGCCTCGGGCGATACGCCGCACGACATCGTCCTGGACCTGGCCTATCAGCGGGACCTCTTGTCTCTGCGGGCCGAGGCCCTCGGCGAAGGAGGAACCGGCGCGCGGGTCGAAGGCGACATCCCACTGGTGATCCGTATCCCCCTTGCCACCGATGACAGCACGGTGGCATACCCCACGGGACTTCAGGTGGAGGCAGACCTCACCGACCTGAACCTGGACCTCCTCAACGCATTCATGCCCGCAGGAATGACCCTGCGCGGCAGCCTCGACGGGCATGTCTCTTTTTCCGGATCCCTCGAAGCACCCGAGGCCAGGGGAAGTCTCCGGATGGCCGACGGCCTTTTCTACTCCCCGACCTACGGCACCCTTTACAGGGACATCCAAGGACGGGTCCGCATGACCCCCTCCCTGTTCGCCTTCCACAACCTCTCCATGTCGGCGGGCAAGGGGACCCTGACGGCCGGAGGCGCCATCGCGCTCGTGGACAGCGAACCGGGGGACATGGATATCGACCTCCACGCCTCACGCTTCGAAGTCATGAACGGACCTTATGGGCGCATGTCGCTCGAGGGAGACATCCATGTCGGCGGGACCGTGGATGCCCCGGACATCACCGGAGAGATCACGATTCCCGGCGCCGTGGTCAAGTTGCCGGACATCACGTCCACCCTGGTCATGCAGCTCTCCGGGCTCGAGAAGACCAAGGAACTTGCACCGGTAGAACTCCCTTCCACCATCCACGTCCTCACACGGGACGGCGTGGTCGACTGGAACACCTACGAGACCGGCGAGGTCGAGGAAGAGGTCCCGTTCGACATGAACGCCGACGTGACCGTGCACATCCCTCGAGGATTCTGGGTCCAGAACGAGTCTCAGGAAGTCGTGGTCGAACTGGAAGGAGATGTCCGGTACGTGATGGAGCGAGGCGTCGAGCGCATGGAAGGCGAGGTCCGAACCGTGCGGGGCGAGATCAACCTGTTTTCCCAACCCCTGGTGGTCAAGACCGGCACCATCACGTTCACCGGTGGTCAGGAAATCGACCCTATCCTGGAAATCATCAACGAGGCGGACACCCCCGACTATGGCCTGGTCACGCTCAAGGTCACCGGGCGTTCCTCTGCACCGGTTGTCACCTTCGGGTCCGATCGAGGATACGACCCGGCAGACATTCTCGCCATCCTCGTTATCGGGAAACCCCTGTCCGAAAGCAACGACCCATCCGATTCCGCACGCGTCGCATCCCAGGTGGAATCCCTTGCCGCCGGTGTCCTGGCCGGGATTGCCCGCAAGCAACTCGCCGACAAGATTCCCATCGACTACCTGGAGATCAAGGCCGAAAGTTTCTCCAGCGCCGACCTCCGCGTCGGAAAGTACATCACGCCCAAACTCTTCGTCTCCTACAAGCGGAAACTCTCCATGGAGAACACGGGAGAGGAGAATGTGAACGAGGTGCGAGCCGAATATCAGCTTTCGCGCAACCTCTACCTCGAATCGTTCTATGGCGACGCCGGTATCTGGGGCGGCGACATCAACTGGCGCAAGAACTATTGACATCCGCCGGACAAAAAGACAGCCCCGGCGGCCTCTCCATCCCACGAAGCGCTCACCCCCGTTCCCTGTCACCCATCCCGGATGGCGCGCCTCGCTCCGGATCCTCGAGTTCCCCTCGGCCCGTTTGATTTCCTCGTAAGCAGGCAGGAGGATGCGGCCTTTGTTCCATGGTTGACGTGCCATTTTGCGTCTGGTATACTCTGCCAATAATGTCAGTGCCTGTGCACTAAATTTCTGACTCGGCACCTCGGCTCCACACTCCAGACAGCCACCTTGGCAAGGAGTATCCGGTCATGGGTGACAACCTCTTCTTGAGCTTGCAGGCCTGCCCCCCGTTTTCCGACCGCAAGAACGCGGCCCGGTTCCTCTCCGAGGTCTTCGCCTGGGTCCTGCGCCAGAACCCGGGGCTTGGTGCCTCGGTGTTCGAGTTCCTGGCATCGCGTCTGGGCGTGGTGGAGCCACGCAAGGAGCGGACGATCGTGTGGCGGGCGAGGCCGGATCCACGGTTGACCCGGGTGGATCTGGTGGGAGAATCGGAGGACGTGGTCTACGTGTTCGAGTACCGCCTGTGGGGGGGCGACCCGTTGGACACGTCGGGGATGGATCGGGCCATTGCGGAGTTGATGTGGCCGGACAAGGTGCGGACCGTGGTCATCGCAGCCGGGAGACATCAGCACGACGGGGACGCGGACGTGGAGATCACCTGGGGAGACCTGTGCCGTTTTCTTGACGGCTGGGTCCGGAATCATGGTCCCGGCGTTCACGTGGCGGACCTGTGCGATTATCTCCGGCAGCAAGGGTTGGGAGAACCGGCACCGGTGTCCACCGAGGCCATCCTGTCCTATCTCCCGGCGCAGAGGCTGGTCCCTGCGCTCGAGCGCCTGTTCCGTGAGGTGGCACGAGATCTGGCCTGGGAAGACCTCGGGCGGTTGCAGCGGGTGCTCGGCCGGTCCGGAGCGCGGCGAGGTCCCAGGGTTCACCGGTTGCGTGCCGGACGGATCGGACTCAATTTCCTCTCGGTGAATCAGCCGGACATCTTTGTAGGAGCGCTGCTCGACGGCAAGGATCACCTGGTGAAACTCTCCGACGAGCACCTGGGACCGGATTTTGTGCTCGTGCTCGATTTTCATCTCCGTTCGGTGTCGCCGAAGCTTGCAGACTATGTATACTCGGAGCCATATACCCGCCTCCGAAGTCGCCTCGCACGAGACGCGGGCGGATACGATTTCCTCGACCATTTCTTCACCTCGAGGCCCAGGAATGAGCGTCATCCTCTCTACCTCCGTCGTCCCCTGCTTCGCGTCCTGGCCGGGTCTCAAAATGCCAGCAGCCAGCGCGAGCGGTTGGGCGAGGAGGTGCTCGCTGTCCTGGACGTACTGCTGCGTGGCGGGGAACTTGAGGAATTGGCGGCGCGCTTTTCTCGACCCGAGGTGCGTCAAGGTACGGTTTTGCCGCTTCCAAGGCGGCGGTCGGACGGGGTTGCGCGACTTCGTGGCTGAGTGTGTTCTGGGGGGCGGGTGTGAGTGACGACGGGGATCGGAGAACGCGGCGATGGCGTTTCGGGGTGCTCCTCGGCGTGGCGGGCCTCCTGGTGTGGGGAGGGGTGGTCGTCTATCCGCTCCTGGCGCCCCGGACCGTGCTGGTGCGGGTCGAGGGGGAGCGGAGCCTGGAGGTGAATGCTGCGGTGGCGGCCGGTCCGGTCGCGCGATATCTGGGATTGATGTTCCGGGAGACTCTGGCCCCGGACCAGGGGATGTGGTTCGAGTACGATCGGCCGCGGCCTCGAGCCTTCTGGATGAAGTATACCCGGATTCCCCTCGACATTGTTTTCATCGGTCCGGATCTGGAGGTGCTCAACGTGGCCGAAGCGGATCCGTGTGAGGCGTCTCCATGCCGTCGATATCGCTCTGATGGCCCGGCTCAGTTCGTGCTGGAGGTTCGTCGGGGTCTGTGCCGGGAAGCCGGCGTGAGGCCGGGTGCCCGGGTGTGGGTAGGTCAAGGGGGTGCGTCTTCCGGAGGGGAGTGAAGGGCCGGTCCGGAGTGTGGGAGTGTACCCGGGCCGGAGGGAGGCGCGACCAGGTCGGCCGGGTTCGACCAGGCACGTTTGTCTCGATAACGACTTGACCCGTGTCGCTCGAGGTCCTATGCTCGATAGGTGGAGAAACGCGATGGAAGAGACGGAACGCTGGGCTTTCGTAGAGATGCGGGGAACGAGGATGCCACGCGGAACCGAATTGACCGAGTATGCGCTTCTGGACGGAGGAGTCCTTGCCGAGGCCCTGTTGCCCGATGCGCCGAATCATACCGAGGCGAAAGCACTGGTCGACGCGGTGCGTTCAGGTGCGATGGCAGGTTGCACCACCTCGGGCGCCCTGGGTGGGTTGTACGCCCGGCTTGCCCGGGGAGGGGGTGCGTCCCCCGATGATGTGGCCCGCCAGGTTCGCGCATTGGTGGAGCCTCCCTCTGCGCTTCTCGTACTCATCAGCGGCCTCGAGGCCAGTCTCCAGATGCTCGAACTTGCAGGCAGGCACAACCTTGGGCCCGAGCACCTGCACACGGCCCGGGACGCAGCCACGGCGCTTGCGGCCGGAGTATCCACCGTCTACACGTACGACGTGGAGGCGTGGGAGCCCTTTCTCGCCGATGGACTTCACATCGGCGGACCGTCTTCGGTGATGGCACGTTGGTTTCGCATGCCTGGGGCTGCCGGGCAATCCCCGGTGTCCGGCACCGACCGCACGTGAGTCACGGAATGCCCTGACCATGCCTGCCGGCGTCGAGCGGCCCGGCCTCCGGCTCAGGCGCCTCGAGTCAGAGCCTCCTCGACAGCGCCGAGCAAGCTGTTGCGATCGAACGGCTTTTCCAGCAGACGAACGCCTTCGCCCAGTGGGCCTTCCCGCATCACCATGTTTTCCGTGTATCCGGACGTGAAGAGTATCGCCATGTCCGGCCGGATGGCAGACAATTCACGCGCGAGCACCCGGCCGCCCATGCCCGGCATGACCAGATCGGTCATCAGCAGGTGGATGGTGCCCGGGTGGGTCCGGGCCACGAACAAGGCCTCGTGGCCACTCGAGGCCTCCAGCACCCGATAGCCTGCCCGCTCCAGGATCCGGCGGGCGAGTCGTCGAACCAGGTCATCGTCCTCGGCGACCAGGATGGTCTCGCCGTGCCCGGCGTAACGCCGGCTCCGGGCCGGCTTGGTCTCGTCGTCCGACTCACGGTCCACCGCCGGAAGGTAGACCTCGAACACGGTTCCCCGGCCGACCTCGCTTTCCACCCAGATGAACCCGTGGCTCTGCTTCACTATGCCATACACGGTGGAAAGGCCCAGCCCGGTGCCGGTCTCCTTCTTGGTCGTGAAAAACGGCTCGAATACACGGACTTGCGTCTTCTCGTCCATCCCACACCCGGTGTCGGCGACCGAAAGCAGCACGTAGCGTCCCGCAGTCATGGGCGGTCGTTGTCGAGCTTCCCGCTCTTTCACCACCACGTTGGCCGTTTTCAGCGTCAGGGTTCCCCCGCCCGGCATGGCTTCTCGAGCATTCACAACCAGGTTCATCACCATCTGCTCAATCCTGGCTCGATCCGCCTCCACCGACCAAAGCACCGGGTCCAGATCGAACACCACCCGAACATCCTCGCCGATCACACGGCGCATCATGCGGCCCATCTCTTCCAGCACCGTGTTCAGGGAAAGCACACGGGGACGCATGGGTTGGCGTCTGCTGAAGGCAAGAAGTTGGTGGGTGAGCGACGCCGCACGCTCGCTCGCCTCCTGGATTCGGCGGAGATCCTCCAGAATCGGTGCACCCGGTTCCAACGCTCCTTCGATGAATTCCGCATGACCGCGAATGATGGTCAGCAAATTGTTGAAATCATGCGCCACTCCGCCGGCAAGACGCCCGATCGCCTCCATCTTCTGCGCCTGCTGCAGTTGGGCCTCCAGCGCTCGAGTCTCGGTGATATCCTCCAACATCTCGATCACCGAGACAATCTCCCCTTGCTCGTCCAGAACAGGTGAGGCCAGTACGCGAAACGTCGTTTCGGTGCCGCCAATCGTTCGCACCATCACCGTTTCGTGCACGGTCCCGGTCTTGAATGTGGCTTTCACCGGGCAGGCGTCGCAGCCCATCTTTTCCTTGCACCCGGAAAAGATGTCCACGCAGACCTTGCCCACGATCTGGTCGCGGGACCCGAACCACTCGGTCATCTGTCGGTTCACTTCCTGGACCCGGTATTCGTGATCCAGGAGAGCAATCCCGAAATGTACGTGATCGAAAATGCTCTTGAGCTTTTGCTCCGAAGCGGCAAGCCGATACCTTGCTTCCTTCAGTTGCGTGACATCTCGAATGGTGACCAGCGTCGCATCCGCTCCGTCCCACATGGTCGGCCCGCTCCGCACCTCTCCCACCCGCACCGACCCGTCCGGGCGACGAACTTCTACCTCCCCCTCGGGACCAGACGCCAGCAGATGCCCCAAGGATTCCCCCGCCAGGTCCTCGCACGTCCGTTGAAACAGTTGCTCCGCCGCCCCGTTCGCATAGACGACTCGATGGGACATGTCCAGCACCAGGATCGCGTCCGGGCTGTCCTCGGCTGTTCGCCGGAATCGTTCGTCCAGGCGGATCAGGCGGAGCCGGTTCTCCTCGATTTCGGTGATGTCGGAAAGAACCGCCAGAAGTTCACCGGAAGGGAGCGGCGTGACTCGAGCCGAGATCCAGGCCGGAATCTCGGGGTGTTCCATGCGCGTCGAGTCGAGGTGCTGAGGTTCCCCGGTCCGGTAGGCTTCCCGCAACCGCTCGAGGAACCTTGCGGTGGAAACGTCTTCCCCCAGGTGGGTGATACGACGGCCCACGAGAGAATCGCGGTGGGCACGGGCGATCGACGCGCCCATCGGGTTCACGTCCACGATGACGAAATCTTCTCCCCCCTCCACGGCCTCGAGCAGGGCCACGCCCTGTTCCAGCGCGTCGATCACCGCCTGATATCTGTCCCGAATGCGTTGGCAGTTCGAGCATGCCTCCGGGACCACTGGAGGTTCCGTCGTCTGCGCGCTCATCTCCCCCCCCTTCCTTGTCTCGTCCAGGACTTTCGAACCAGGAAGGCCTCGTACTGAACGTTGCAACCCCAAGCAGAAGTTCAAGAAACGAAGACCTGACAACACCGTACCCGGTACCGTCTGCATGCGCCGACCGACAAGTGTCACGCAAAGGTTACAAATATCGTGCCAGGCCTGGAGTGTCAAGGAAACTGGAAGACTGCACGCTCGAGACCGCCTTTGGGCACCGGGGTGGGGCGGGGCTTGGCGGTGGGGTGGCGGCGAGCAGCGGTATCGGCATGGCCGTGCTTCCGTCTCCACCTGTCATTTCTCATGAGCGTCGATCCACTTTCGGATGAAGCGCCCGGCCTGTTCCACCGCCTCGTCGGCCTCGTCGAGCATGGCGCCGAATACCTGGAACACGTGAGGCATTTCGGGCCAGACCTGGTAGGTGGTGGGGACATGGGCCTGTTCCGCCCGTTCCCGCAACCGTATTGCGTCGTCGAGGAGCCCGTCGTGCCCCCCCGCCTGAATGAGGAGCGGGGGGAGGTGTTCGAGCGTGGCCTGGAGGGGGGAGATGCGGGGGTCCAGGAGGTCGTGGTCTGCTGCATAGTGGTGAGCAGCCCACTCACACCAGGCCCTGGAGACGAGGGGTTCGGAGGGCCCGAAGGTGTCGAGGGAAGGTGCGCTGCACGAGAGGTCCACCCAGGGAGACATGAGGACACAGCACGCAGGAAGCGGCAGGGAAGCGTCGCGCCAGGACACGAGTGCGGCCAGGGCGAGACCGCCGCCGGCCGAATCGCCGGCAACAGCGATTCGTCGGGGCGATACGCCCTCCTCGAGAAGGAATTCGTACGCCCGGGTGGCGTCCTCGAGGGCGGCTGGGAAGGGGTGCTCCGGCGCCAACCTGTATTCGAGCAGGAGGGTTCTGGCCCGACCGGCCTGGCCGAGCCGTGCGGCGAGGGCGCTGTGGGTCTTGATCGACCCGAGCACGAAGCCACCCCCGTGGAGGTAGAGGAGGATTCGGTCTTCGTCGCCTTCCGGGTTGTGGAGCCAGGCGGCCCGGCGCCCGGCCAGTTCGACATGGGTACGTGTCACCCCGGGCGGAAGCGGTGTTACCGCCGATGTGGCGTCGAGGGTCCGACGCATCACGGCCAGGGAGGAGGTGCGTCCGCGATAGAGTTTGCGAAGCGCGGTCAGGGCCGGCTCGATCTGTGCTCGGCTCATGCCGTGTCCTGTCTGGTCATGGACCCAGAAATCGAGACGTCACACGTCATTTCCTCCGGGTCCGTGGGCGTGGAAATGGTGACTGTGTAGTTGCCGTCGAGCAGGATCTTGCCATCCTCGTAGGTCATGCGCAGGTCCTGACTCAGAGCCGCCGCTGCCACCGGATCGTCCGGGTAACACCCCTCGAGCATGGTTGTCTTCAGCACGATGTCCGATCCCTCGAGGTCGAATCCCAGGTCGCATCCCGGGGCGAGGTCCGAGTAGACCAGGTCGTAAGGTGTTCCCTTTCCATCGTGGAAGGTCATGGTCTGACCCGCCAGGGAATAGGTCCCGTCCACGCCTTCCTGGCCGCACTCGAGGACCACGGTGGTTCCTTCGTCGTACACCCAGGTACCGACGATGTCGTCCGGGGTGAGGGCGCCTTCGCATGCGGCGATGGTGAGGGCTCCGGCAAGGAGGAGCGTGGCCGGTCGCGACTGTCGTGCTCGACTTGTCCAGGAAAAGCAGGACATCGTGTTTCCTCCTCGGAATGAATGCACAGACCGTCCAGGCCGGGGGGGCGGTCAGGGAAGCTTCCCAAAGCAATGCTCCGCCACTTCCCGGAACGTGTCGACGTACACGGGTTCGAACCCCGTGCGCACATGTTCCGGGAGTTCTTCCACGTCCTTGCGGTTTTCGGCGGGGAAGATCACCTTTTTGACCTTGGCCCTTCGAGCGGCGATGGCCTTTTCCTTGATGCCGCCGACGGGCATGACCCTGCCGGTGAGCGTGAGTTCCCCGGTCATGGCGAGCCCCTTGGGGAGGGGTTTCTCCAGGGCGAGGGAGCAGAGGGCGGCCGCCATGGTGATACCAGCGGAGGGGCCGTCCTTGGGCGTGGCTCCGGCCGGCACATGGAGGTGGATGGCATGGTTTTCGAACAACTGGCGTGCCTGTTCGTGGTCATTGAGCAGGGAACGGACGTAGGTGTAGGCGATTTCCGAGGATTCGACCATGACCTTTCCGAGTTGTCCGGTCTGCTTGAAGGACGCGCGTCCGGTGCGCACCTTGGTGGCCTCGATGTGGAGTGTGTCGCCCCCCATGGAGGTCCAGGCCAGACCGAGCGCCACGCCCGGCACGGGTCGTTTGTAAAGTGCGTCGTCGTGGAATATCCGGCGTCCCAGGAGTTCGGGTACATCTTTCCGGTCGACCCGGAGCTTGCCGTCCTCGCCTTCCACCATCTTGCGAACGCTCTTGCGGATGATCCGCCTGATGTGCTTTTCCACCCCTCGGACACCCGGTTCTCGAGCATATCCGTCAATGATCTCCCGCAGTGCCCTCGAGGTGATCAGGAGTCTGGACCGGTCGATTCCGTGCTCCTTGAGTTGCTTGGGTACCAGGTACTTGCGGGCTATCTCGAGTTTTTCCTCCATGATGTAGCCGGGGAGCTTGATGATCTCCATCCGGTCCAGGAGAGGGCGTGGGATGGTGTCGAGCTGGTTGGCGGTACAGATGAAGAAGACGTTGGAGAGGTCGAAGCGAACGTCCAGGTAGTGGTCGAGGAAATCCCGGTTTTGTTCTGGATCCAAGACCTCGAGCAAGGCGGACGCCGGGTCTCCGCGATAGCTGGCGCCGATCTTGTCGATCTCGTCCAGCATGATGACCGGGTTGGCGCTCTTGCACACCTTCATGGTCTGGATGAACTTGCCGGGCAGTGCCCCGATGTAGGTGCGGCGATGGCCCTTGATTTCCGCCTCGTCACGGATACCGCCCACCGAGAACCGGTAGAAGTTGCGGCCGATACTCTCCGCGATGGACCGTCCGATCGAAGTCTTGCCCACGCCGGGAGGTCCGACGAAACAGAGGATCGAGCCGCTGATGTTTCCTTTCATGATACCCACGGAGAGGAATTCGAGGATGCGTTCCTTGACGTCTTCCAACCCGTAGTGGTCCCGGTTGAGAATACGTTCCGCCTGCTTGATGTCGTACCGGTCCTCAGTGAAGATCCCCCACGGCAAGATGGTCAGCCAGTCCAGATAGGTGTGGGTTACCGCAAACTCGGGCGACGCGGGCTCGAGGAGCCGGAGCTTTTCCAGTTCCTCCTCTATCCGTTCCCGGGCCTCGTCCGGGAGATCGAGGTCCTTGAGCCTCTTCTCGAATTTCTCTGCTTCGGCCTCCTTGCCTTCTTTCTCGAGGCCCAGTTCCTTCTTGATCGCCTTCAATTGCTCCCGCAGGAAGAACTCCCGTTGCTGCTTGCTGAGCTTCTCCTCGATCTGCTTGCCGATCTTGACCTGGAGCCGGGAGACTTCGATCTCCTTCTTGATGAGGAGCAGCGTTTTCTTCTGCCGTTCTGCCAGGTCCACGGTTTCCAGGATTTCCTGGAGTTCCGCCGGGCTGCTGCTGGTGAGTGCCGCAGCAAAGTCGGTAAGTCGGCCCGGTTCATGCAAATTCGAGTGAGACATGAAAATGGCCAACTCTTCTTTGTGGAGCGGATTGAGCTGGATCAGTTCCTTGAGGCTGTTGATGATGGAGATCGAGTAGGCCCGGAGTTCGTCCGTGACCTCGGGCGTGGTTTCCTTGTAATAGCGTACCCGGGCCACGATCACGGGGCGGGTTTCCTGGATGGATTCGATCTCGAAGCGGGCGATCGCCTGCACGATGGCCTGGACCGTGCCATTCGGCGCAGCATGGGTCACCTTGAGGATCTCCACCACCACGCCCATCCGGTACAGGTTCGGCGTTCCATCTTCTTGCTCCTGGTCGCGCGAGAGCACCAGTCCCACGTAGCGCATGTGCCCTTCGGCGCGGTCCAGAATGAGCTTTTGAAGTTCGGGGCGGTCCACCACGAGCGGCACGGTCATGTTCGGGAACAGGGGCCGACGGGTCAGCGGGATGATCGGGATCTGGACCGGAAGCACTTTCCGGGCGAGCACCAGGCCCTGGCCACCCTCTTTCGCCTGTTCCGGAACCTCGAACACTTCCACCTCGTCGTCCTTTTCCACGATGACCTCGTCTCCTTGAGGTTTGTCCGTCATGCCATCCTCCATGCCCTGGAGCAGTTACCTTCTCACGACCATCAGCCCCGGTCCCTCTGCCCTGTCTCACCGTTCCCCACAGCCGACCGCGTCCGTCCACCTCCCTGGCTCCCCGGCCGGCCGGTCTCCTCTCGGACCAGGCGAAACACCCACGAGAGCGTCGAGCCACGCGCCCAGTCCATCCGAAAACCAAGGTGCTTCGCACACCCGCGCAACTCGCTCAGATCGGTGTAGTACTCGTCCCGAATGGAACCGATTACGTCCTGACGTCCCTCCCGGCGCATGCGCTCGAGAACGTCCTCCCGTTGCCTTCCATGCTCGAACGCAAGATCACCGATGACAATACGGCCGCCGGGCCGGAGGACTCGAGCCATCTCGGCGAGCGCCTCACATTTCCTATCGTGAGGCACGTGGTGGAAGGCGAACGTGGACACGATTCGGTCGAACCGGTCGGCCGGGAACGGGATGTCCAGGAAATGGCCGCGCGCCAGGCCCGATACGACCCCCTTGGACGCCGCCCTGTTCAGCATGCGTTGCGAGATGTCGATCCCGTGGACCTCCAGCGGAATGGCGACCTCTTCCCACATCATCGCTGTACCCACACCGATGTCCAGCACGGCCATGCCTGGTTCAAGCCCAGCCCACTCGAGCACCTGCGCCTGGATCGGGAAGTAGTTCTCTCGAATGTAGTTCACCCGGTCCGTTCGTGCCACGGCTCGCCGCACCTTGGCATCGTAGGTGTCGGCGATGGGGCCGTGGCTGAATTTCTTCAGTTCGCTGGAAACATCGGTCTTGCGGCCCCGATGTTCGCTCCCAGGAACCCACCCGGACCCATCGTTCGTCCCCATGGCTCTCCCACAACAGTTCCTCCAGTCCTCCTGGTCCTTCGCTTTCCAGACCCAGGAAGCCCGGCCAGCGTCTCAGACCTGGACGCCGTAGTTTCAAGCATAGCCACAGGAGACAGGTTGGCAAGCAGGAAAGGAACGGAGAACTCAGTCCTCGACGGGAGCGCCTTCGGCCTCCGCCGCCCAACGCGCGAGGCGGGCATCGATCGCCATCTGGGTGCGACCGCGGAGACCGTGGGAAGCCCATCGTCCGCATGCGCCACGGCCCTGTACCGGAACGCACAGATGTCGGCACCAGGTCACTTGATGGCCGGCCATGACGCAACGGAGCACCGTGTAGGACGGCACCTTGCGCCGGGTCCGGAGCGATCTCGGCTTCAACTTGATCATCGACTCCTCCTCACCTTCGGCCTGCCGTGTCGGGCAGGGCGGCACCCCGTGCGTCGCTCCGTTCCCCAACGATCGGCCCAACCTCTTTCAGATCCATAGATGGTTCCGGTCCAGGGTAAAGCAGTTCTCCCCTCCGCCCAGGTCCGAATCCCCGCGATTGCGCGTTTCAGTAGTCTGGCCCACCGGGCGGCAGACAGAGCAAACCAGACGAAAGGAGCTTTACGGTTGCCGGCAAAACCCTTTACGTCCCGGGTCGGCCCAGCGCCTCCAGAAAACCGACAGTCCCGCTATCAAGAATAAAAATTACGGAAATACAACAGGTTACATGCGTATCGAAAAAAATTGGGGTGAAAAGGAAACGCTGGCACACAGCATGCACTTCCTCCAGGTGTCCACGGAACGACAGGTTTCAATCCAGAAAAACCCGCCAGGCGGGTTGAACATACGAAAGGAGATGATCATGAAGGCTATCCTCGTCGCGCTCGGTATCGTTGCCCTCGGTTCTGCTTCGCTGACCAGTTCGGAAGCCCTCGCCGGATCCACCTTCAGGGCCGCTGCCTCCGCCAACAGGGGAGGGGGCGCCTCGATGGCCGTCTACCGCTCGGCCGGTTCCGGTGCCCAGCGTGTGGGCGCGGCGGCGGGCGTTCACTACACCGGCGCCGGCGGCGTGGCTGCGGGCCGGGTTTCCGGGTACAACACCGGCGTCAGCGCAGCGGCGCACGCGGGCGGTATGGCGAACACCTACTGGGGCAGCAGCGCGGCCGGCAGGGCAGGGGCGGTCGCAACGCCGTTCACGGCCACTACCTACGCTTCCGGCGTCGCCATGGACACCTACGGGAACGCCATCGGCGGTCTCGAGGTCGGGACGGTTGGGGCCTTCGGTCACACGGGTGCTCGGGTGGGCGCCACCGTGCGGAGTTCCACCGGCTACATCGAGCATGCCAGCGGGTTCGCCGCGGAAGGGAATCGCGGCTCCGTGGTGAGCGAAGGCGGCTTCGTTCGTGACGGGAGCCAGGGGACCAGCGGGTCGCGGACCACTCAGGTGAACACCGCCGTGGGGTCGAGCTACGAAGGCAGCACCAGCTACGCGACCGGGAGCGGTATCACCCATACCACCGAGTACACCTCGATGCACGGCAACACCTACACCTGGACCCGATGAGTTCCCCCACGGCAATCCCCGGCCTTCCGTCCTCCCGTTCCTCCTCGTTCCTCTCCACGTGAATCCGCTCCCTCGCTCCATCCAGGGAGGCCGACCACAACGCCCCCTCGAGACTTTCCCGTTTCCGCCGACCCAGACCCGCCACCTGCCACGTTAGTGTTTGAACCCCGACTTCGGATGTGATACCGATAGAGTAGTGGTGCGCGGATTGGCGGCATGTGCCGGAAAGGATCTGATCGAGGAGAGGGGGCCGTGATGTTGCAGCGCAAATGGTTGGAGACAGGTGTCAGGACGATCTTCGTGGCGCTCCTGGCTGGGTGGGTGTTGGGCACGGCTGGCTGCTCCGGGGGCGATGACGACGACAACAGCGTCGCTCCCACAGAGGTGGGCGACGATGACAGCTCTCCGTCTGCGTCCGAGTCGCCGGAACCTGCTTCTCCAGCGCCGTCTCCCACCCCGGCGGGGGATGACGATACGACCGCGACCCCGGCGGGAGACGACGACACGACTGTGACCCCGACGGGAGACGACGACACGACCGTGACCCCGGCGGGAGACGACGACACGACCGTGACCCCGGCGGGAGACGACGACACGACCGCGACCCCGGTAGGGGATGACGACACCACGGCCACACCGGCAGAGCCATTCGAGATGCCCACGGCGACGCCGGTGGTGTGGACCGAATGCGGGGAACTGCCTGCTACAGATGGTGGCACCTGTGATGTCACGGCCGGGAGTGGGTGGGTCTTGATCTCGGGCACGGTGTTGACTCCGGGGGAAGTCCTTCGTGGTGGGCAGGTGTTGTTGAATCCCCAGGGAGAGATCATATGCGTCGGGTGCGGGTGCGGCGAGCAGGTGCCCGGTCCGACGCGGATTACCTGTCCGACCGGTGTCGTCTCCCCGGGCCTGATCGACGCGCGCGAGCAACTTCTCTTTGCTCAAAACGATCCCTACACCGACACCGGGGAACGGTACGAGCAGCGTCACGACTGGCGTCTGGGATTGCGGGGACATACCCAGCTCGTCTACGAGAGCGGAGCCACCCCCAATGAACAGGTGTGGGGTGAGATTCGCCTCGTGATGGGCGGCGCGACCGCGGCGGTGACCGATGCCGGGCCCGCAGGATTCGTGCGGAACCTGGACGGGAGCAGCACCGAGGGGCTTGATGGTCTGTCCGTGGACTACGAGCCATTTCCTCTGGGGGACGAGGACGGCACGCAGCTTTCCGATGGGTGTGACTATCCCGGCATTCTCGACCCTGCCGCCACGGCCGACCTGGACGCTTTCCTCGCCACGGTGGCCGAAGGCGTGGACGCCACTGCACGCAACGAGTTCCTCTGCCTGAGTTCCACTGACCAGGGCGGCCAGGACCATCTCCGGGACAACGCCGCTTTCGGCTCCGCAATCGGCCTGAATGCCGCTGACTACGCCAGGATGGTTCAACGAGGCGCCTCGTTCGTCTGGACGCCCCGGTCCAATCTGGCACTCTACGGTGACACCGCTCCCGTGACGGCCTTGGCCCGGATGCACGCCAACATCGCTCTT
This sequence comes from uncultured Gammaproteobacteria bacterium, assembly GCA_964418585.1. Classification (GTDB taxonomy): domain Bacteria; phylum Myxococcota_A; class UBA796; order JAJRTE01; family JAJRTE01; genus JAJRTE01. The sequence continues at coordinate 98,790 of CAYQMG010000053.1, forward strand.
GCAACCGACTGGATCGTCACCGGTTCTGCAGACCTCTTGCGCGAACTCAAGTGCGCGGACACCCTGAACCAGACCTATTTCGACAGCTTTTTCTCCGACTACGACCTCTGGTACATGGTGACTCGAGGCGCTGCCCGAGCCGCCGGAGTGGACGACCGACTGGGTGCGCTTGAAGTGGGATACGTGGGCGACATCGTGGTGTTCGAGGCCGGTGAGGCGGATGAGTATCGTGCCGTGATCGACGCGGAACCCAAGGATGTCGCCCTGGTGCTTCGCGCGGGTACGCCGCTCTACGGCGACGCAGATGTGGTCGGGGGCCTGGAAGGCGGTTCCTCCTGTGACCGGATGGACGTGTGCGGGGTTTCCAAGCGGCTGTGCGTCGAACCGGAAACCGGCAAGACACTGGCCCAGTTGAAGGTGCTCGTGGGTGACGTCTATCCCGCATTCTACTGTACGTCGCCGGAGAACGAACCTGCGTGCACACCGCGTCGTACCGTGTCGGTCAACGGGTCCTCGGTCTATCTCGGCGGCCCGGCCGAGGACGACCTGGACGGGGACGGTGTCCCTGACGCGGAGGACAATTGCCCCTCGGTGTTCAACCCGATTCGTCCGGTGGACAACGGGGTTCAGGCCGATGGTGACGCGGATGGCCTTGGAGACGCCTGCGACCCCTGCCCCCTGGACCCGGACACGGAAACCTGCACGGTCAACGGCCGCGACCAGGACCTCGACACCGTCCCGGACGAATACGACAACTGCGTGGCAGTGAGCAATCCATACCAGGCCGACGCGGACGGTGACGGCAAAGGGGACGCCTGCGACCCCTGTCCTCTGGAGAGCAATCCGGGCCTCCAGGCCTGTCCGGCCACCATCTACGAGATCAAGACCGGGCTGCTCTCTCCGGGCGACATCGTTTCGGTTCGGGAGGTGCTCGTGACCGGAAGGAGCGCCGGTGGATTTTTCGTCCAGACGGTGGCCTCCAGCCCAGACTATGACGGTGCAGACTATTCTGGTGTCTACGTTGTCGATCGTGCCAACTCGGTTCTGGTGGGAGATCTGATCGACCTGGTGGTGGCGACCATTGCCGAGTCCGAGGGGCAGGTCCAGCTTGTGGATGTGACCTACGAGGTACTCAGCACCGACAATCCCCCTCCGGCTCCTGTGTCGGCCTTGCCCGACGAGGTGGCCAACGGTGGGGCACGGGCTGCTGCCCTGGAAGCGGTGGTCGTGACCGTGGGCGAGGTGACGGTTACGGACACCAATCCACCTCTGAGCGAGGGGGACAAGCCGCCCTCCAACGAGTTCGTGGTGAACGATGTGCTGCGTGTGGACGACCTGCTCTATCTGGTGGATCCCTTCCCGGTGGAGGGCGAGCACATTCTGACCCTGTCCGGGATTCTCAATCTCAGAAACGGGGATTTCAAACTTGAGCCCAGGGACGAGGGAGACGTGACCTTCGACACCCCGATCCTGGCCGGGTTTGGTCCTCCCAATACCTACGTCACGGTGGGAGAAACGGGGGTGACCACCTCCCCACTTCCCTTGACCGTGTCCCTCTCACGCTCGGTGGAGGAGGACACCTTTGTGGCCGTGTCCTCGAGCGATCCGGCGTCGTTGTCGGTCGTGGGCGGTGGCGTGACCATTGAAGCGGGCTCGAGCAGCGCCCCGGTGGTGGTGGACGCGCTCCAGGTGGCGGAATCGGTATTGTTGACCGCCCAGCTCGAGGGAAAGGCCAAGTCCGCCACGGTGGAAGTCCGTGAAGAGGCGCCGCCGGCACTGGTGGCCATCTCTCCAACCGATGTGACCATCGCACCGCTGGAGACTGTGGCTTTCACCGTGTTTCTCGACAAGGCTGCTCCGGAAGGGGGCGTCGAGGTCCAGTTGAGCGTGGAACCGGCCGACGCAGGCGGTCTTCCGGAGTCCGTGGTGGTGCTCGAGGGCGATGAAAGCGCCGTGTTCGAGTATGCGGACCAGGGGAAGGCGTTCGAAGCGGTGGTTACCGCCACGTTGGACCAGAACTCGGTGGACGCATCGGTCACCGTGGCGATCGATCACCTGGTGATCAACGAGGTCGACTACGATCAGTTCCAGGAGGACACGGACGAATTCGTCGAGATCTACAACGGCACGGGAGCGGATGTGTCGTTGGATGGCATCGCCCTCGTGCTGGTCAACGGTGGAACCGGGTCGGAGTATGCGCGGTACGATCTCTCGGTGGCTGGTGAGACCCTTCCCGCGGGCGGTTACCTGGTGGTGGCCTCGAGCACGGTGGAACCGGCCGAGGACGCGCTCGTGGTCACGTTCGATCTGGCGTCCAACAACGTGCAGAACGGGGCGCCGGACGGGATTGCGCTCGTCGACCTCTCGGCAGGGGAGTTGCTGGATTCCTTTGCCTACGAAGGGAGTGTGACAGGCGTGCTCATTCTGGGGGTCGGCCAGGTGGATCTGACCGAGGGGTCGACTTTCCAGGGCGGGGATTCCAACGATCCCGGTCCTCTGTCGCTCATCCGTTATCCTAACGGCATGGACACGGACGATTCCGGAGCCGATTGGGTTGCCACCTCGAGGGTGACGCCCGGGAGCGAGAACGTTCTCGAGTAAGGAATTGAACAGGGACTCGAGTTTGTTGAGCGCCTGGGCCGGCTCAGAAGGCCTCTCCGATGGCGAGGTGTATGCCGCACCGGCAGCCGGAGCCGCCGAACAGGGTGAATCCGGGGGCGAGCGGTACGGGTTCATGGACCCGGTAGCCGAAGTCGAGGCGGATGGGTCCAACCGGTGTGCGATAGCGGAGGCCGGCCCCGACAGAGAGGAGGAAGTCGGAGGGTGAGGGCGAGGCCCATGCCTGGAGCACGTGGTCGTTGGCAAGGGCCACGTGTCCAGCGTCTGCGAATGTGACCGCCCCGATTTCTCCCAGAGGGATCCTGAGTTCCAGATTGGCGAGGTGGAAAACGGTACCACCGGTGGCCACGGTGCAGGGGCCGTCGGGGTCCGCCGTGGGGGAGGGGGAAGCGCAGCCTGTTCCCGTGTAGAAGGTGAGGGCGTTCCAGGGGATTCCCCGGACCGTGGCGCCTCCGCCCAGTTCGTAATAGAGGACGGGAGGGGCGGACTTGCCCGCCAAGGGCACGATGGCGCCGGTGGAGTAGCGGGTGGTGAAGATGAGTCGACCCGGTACGATGGGGAGATAGAACCGAACGTCCGGGACGGCTTTGAGGAACGAGAAGTCCCCCAGCAATCCGGCTTCTTGCAAGGTCAGTGCGCCGTAGAAACCCCGTTCCGGGGCCAGCACGTGGTCACGCCGGTCATAGGAAACCGTCTGTTGCAGGTAGGTGAGCAATCCTTCGAACCGGATGGTGTCATTGGCGGTATTCTCCAGGTCCGAGGTCTGAAACGCCGCCTGGCTTACCGCGTCGGGAGTGGGCAAGTATTGCTCCAACCCGGCCGCAAACCCCACCGCCAGGTGCCGATCCATCTGCCTCGAGGCGGTCAACTTGAACTCGGGCGACATGTAGCCGTAAGAGATCGTTTGCCCCACCCGAAACCGTGCGCTGGCGCCGGCTGTGACTCGTCTGCCCTTGAAATCAGGAAGGGAAACGTCTGTTTTCAGGTCGAGGATCGGACCGTTGCGGCCCTCCGTGGTACATCCCTGGTCGGTGCACTCAGGGGAAGCAAATGCCTGCCGATTCTGGATGCCCGGACTGAATCCCCATCCGGCCAAGGCATCGAGGGATACACGGACCAGGCGGTTCCGAAAATAGCGGTGGGTCCAGCCTGCATGCGTCGCGATCTCTTGCCAGTTGGATTCCTGGGTCAGGCCCCCACCGGTCCGAACCTGCCGAAACGCCTTCTCTCGAACCGTCACCTCGATGCCCACCGTGGACGCGCCTCGAGACGCCTCCGACAGGCCCACCACCACGGACTGGAACAGTTGCAGATCGTAGAGCGCCCGTTGCAAATTCGTGAGCGTGTCCTGGCGGAAAGGCGTCCCCGGCACCACGTGGCGGCGCACGCGCAGCATCACGGTCCGTCGGTCCACCTTTTCCAGACCCACGATCTGGACCTGCCCGAAAAAGCAGGGGGGACCTGTGACCACGCGATACCGCAACCGCACCTCTCCGGTCCTGGGAAGCAGGAGAATGTCGCTCGAGACCTCTGCCCACGCATACGACGCCTGGTGCAACGCCGCACGGATGGCCGCCTCATCCGCTTGCTGAACCGCGGCATCGAAATACGCCCCCTCCCGGAGCGTGATGTGTCTGGCGATGATTGCATGCACATGGCGCCATTCCGGAGATAGCCCCCCCGTTCCTCGTCGCTCCGGATCGCCTTGCACGCCTGCATCGAGCTGGACTCGAACCTCCTTGACCTGGTAGCGAACCCCTTCCTCCACCTGAATCACCAACGCAACACGGTCAGGTTCCCGGTCCGGTCCCTCGACGCCGAATCCGGAAGCCTCCGGCCCCTCATCCCACGGGGAGACCATCACGCCTTGCACAGGCTCCCCCCGACCGGCGGAAACCCCGGGCCGCGCTCGAGTCGCTTCGGTTTCAGGTTCGGCTTCTTCCTCCCCTGAAACGGGTCCACTCGAGGAATCTGACGCAGGATTCGGCGCGTCTCCAGTCGCATCGAGTACGGATTCCGGCGATTCCTCCGGCCGCCTCGAGTCGGCCGGCGATTCGGCCATTTCCTCCCCCGCGCCCAGTGTGGGTCCGCCCAGAGCCTCGTCGAGCGACGGTGCCGGCGGCGGTTCGGCCGCGTCCTCCCGCCGGAACACGGTCTTTTCGTAGGGCTCGACTTCGATTGGATTCACCGACACGTCGAAGTATCCGTGCAACCGATAGAAATTGGCCACCCGGGTCCGGTCCGCCTCCAGTTCTCCCGAGTCCAGGTACTTCTTGTCCCAGAACAACACTCGAGACGTGGCCTCGGCCGAAATCGCCTCGATGATCTCGCTGTCCGGGAATGCATGGTTCCCTTCCACCGTGATACGCGCCACCACAGGACCCCGGGGAATCTCGGGAAGGCT
>CAYQMG010000054.1:0-94147 GCA_964418585.1 uncultured Gammaproteobacteria bacterium
AGCTCGACGACATCCTGCCCGGCGTATCACCGTTCCGGGCTCCCGGGAGACACCTCGCGGGTCCCGGAAGTACGAACTCAGCAGTAGAACACAGTATACTCGATTCCGAATTTCGATCGGACCGGATTCCGATCCGCGCCCGTGCGGGGTCCACGCAGAGGTTGTCGGCACAGGCGGGCTACCTGGAAGCGCCGTTCTCTTCCTGGTTGATGTAGTCGAGGACTCTTCGAAGCAGAGTGAGGAAGGCCCGGGCTTCCTCGTGGTCGAGGCGGTCGAGCGCGCGACGGACCTTGTCGAAGGAGGATCCGGGGAGGCTGGCACAGAGGCGCTTTCCCTGAGCCGTGAGTGCCACGTGCACGACCCGCCGGTCGGCGTTTCCGCGGATACGGGTCACATGGCCATCGCGCTCGAGGCGGTCGACGATCCCGGAGACCGTGGAGGTACGAAGGAGCAGCTTTTCCGCCAGGGTGCCGATTGGGAGACTGCCCCATTCGTCGAGGGCCTTGAGCACGCCGGACTGAGGCACGGTCACGCCGAACCGTTCCAGGTACTCGTGAGACTGTTGCCGGGAACGTGCCACGAGTTGAATCAGGTCCTCGAGGATCTGGCCACTCGCGTCCCGGATTTCCGTGGGTGAAATGTCTTGCAAGTCTTCTGTCATGAGCGTGGAAACAGATGGGACAGGAAATCGATGGTTTCTCACAGCCTGCCCAACGCGACGCCTGGTGTCAAGCGGTTTCATCGGTGGCGCCCCCCTCCCGCCCAGGTTCGGGATCCGGTTCGACGGTGTCGTGACGAATCGACCGGGGGCTTGACCGTGAGGTGAACTTCCTTGATGGCCCGGTCAGTGGCCTTGCGAACTGTGAACATCAGGGGGCCATGAATCACGATCTCGCCGACCCGGGGAATCCGTCCCACCTGGGCGAGTATCAGGCCTCCCACCGTTTCGTAGTCTCCCTCGGGAAGTGCAATTCCAAGTTCTTCCGCCAACTTGTGGACGCGGAGTCGGGCATTGATCAGGTATTCGTCCGGGCCGAGCTGCTGCAGGTCTCGCACATGGCGGTCGTACTCGTCCTCGATGTCCCCCACGATCTGCTCCAGGATATCCTCGATGGAGATCAGACCGACCGCCCCGCCATACTCATCAACCACAATGGCCACTCCGATATGCGCCTTCTGCAACTCGGCGAGGACCGCGTCGATGGAACCCGACTCGGGGACGTGCTTGCAGCGGCGCATGAGCGTGCTGACCGGTGCATCGACATCTTCGGCATAGAGGACATCAAAGGCGTAGAGGATCCCCACCATGTTGTCGATCCGATCGGCATAAACCGGTAGGCGGGAGAGTCCCTCCTTGACGAAGACCGCGATGGCATCCGACAGAGGAGCCGTTCTGGCGATGGCCCGCACTTCGATCAGAGGCACCATCACCTCCTCCACCTTGGTCTCGGAAAAGTCGAGAACCCTGCTGAGCATCTGTCGCTCCAACGGGTTGATCTCCTCACCGGCATCCTCCTTGAGCATGCTCTTCAATTCCTCGCGCGTCACAAAGTAGTGGAGCCCGGCAGGGTACTGGAACACCCGGGTGAACAGCCCTCCCACGGCACCGACCACGGCCAGCAGAGGAAAAAACAGCAGCGCGAACAGGCGCAAGGGCCATTTCAAGATCCGGGCCAGCGTCGACACCCGGGCTCGCGCCCATCCTCGAGGGATCAATTCCCCGAACATCGACAGGCTGAGCCCCAGAACCACGCCTCCGAGCCACCAGGGCACGGTGGGAAGATGGCTCTCGAGCAGGAAGGCGGCAACCGTCGCGGTTCCGATGGTGGACAGCATGGACCCGACCAGGACCGTGCCCTGAGCACGCTCTCGAGACATCCCCCACAGAGTGTCCGGCGCATTTCCGTCTTCGCCGTCCTCGCCCTCGTCCCGCCGCGTGATGTCCATCGATGCAGCCACCAGTTCGGCCGCTGCGAACAGCGCACGAAGCAGGAACCCCAGTGCCATGAGGCCGACCAATGTGCCGCTACTCTCCATCCCCACCCCCCTCGTCCGAACCGTCCCCGCCCCCCTCCAGTTTGCGAACCCGGATACGGACGAGCCGAGCCCCTTCGAGTTCGACCACCTCGAACGCCACGCCCCCCCGCTCGATCACGGCGCCCTTTTCCGGCAGGGTGCCCACATGCTCCAACAAGAAACCGCCCACCGTAAACACGTCGTCGTCATCCGGGGTGAGCGTCACGCCCAGCACCTCACACAGGTCCTCCAGACTCATGTGCGCCTGAACGAGCAGGCTCCCGTCTTCAAGCCGCGTGTAGTCTGGTTCCTCCACGTCGTGCTCGTCCAGCATCACCCCGAAGAGTTCCTCCAGAAGGTCGTCCATGGTGACCAGGCCGGCCACGCCGCCATATTCATCCACCACCACGGCCATGTGGATCCTCTGGCTCTGAAACTCCCGAAACAGCTCATCCACTTTCTTGGTCACCGGCACGAAATAGACCGGGTGCAGAAGTTCTTTCAGGGTGCGCTTGCCCACGCCTTCCCGAAATCGCAACGTGAGCAGGTCCTTGGTGTAGAGGATGCCGAGCACGTTGTCCAGGTTCCCCTTGTAAATGGGCACGCGCGACAGGCGGTGGCCCCGAATGCCCTCGAGGATCCGGTCGAACGGGGTGGCGATGGAGAACCCCACGATCTCGGTGCGAGGCGTCATGACTTCGCCGGCCACGATGTCGCCGAAATCGAACACATTGTGGATAAGTTCGCGCTCTTGCTCCCGCAACGCCCCCTTCTCCTCGCCAATGTCCACCAGGGTCTTGAACTCCGACTCCTCCAGTCGCCGCGTCCTCGAGGCAGGCAGGCCCATCAAGCGCATGAGTGCTTCGCTGATCCGACGCATGGGCCACATGATGGGGCGGGTGATGGCGACCAGGACCTGGAGCGGCACGGCGAGGAGGTAGGCGCTCTGACGCGGATACCGGGAGGCGAGGGCGCGCGGGAGGAGGAGGCAGAGGAGGAGGATGGAGAATGGAGCAATGGCCAGGGTCCACCACCCATGCTCGGAGCCACAGATGTCGAGGATGAGGGCGGCGATGCCCAGGGTCAGCCCCACAATGCCAAGTTCCCCGGCGACCTGGAGCGTGAACACAAACCGGCGAGGAGACTCGAGGAGATACCGCAACGCCCTGGCCGCCCGGGAACCAGCGCCGAGCAAGGCGTTTCGGTCCGGCCCGGACAGGGCGAAAAAGGCGGCCTCGGCAGCAGACAGGGCGGCGGTAAGCACGGCCAGGAGCGAAACGGCCAGGACAGTCGATACAGCCATGATGGGCCACCCGCGTAGTTTCGAACCATGGAGCGAGACAACCGGCGACAGGCCGCCTGACGGACTGGATCAGCCACCGTCCGTTTCAGGCTGTTCTGGAGCCGGTACCAGTTGCTCGAACCGTTCTCGGTGCACCGTTATGACGAAAAGTTCCTTTTTCAGTTCGCCGTGGTCGTCGAACGCGATCGTGCCCGTGGCGCCGGAGAACCCTTTCATCGTGGAGAGACGACGCAACAGCCCGGCCCGGTCGAGCGGACGCGCGCGCAGCAAGGAGCAAAGGAGGGCAACGGAATCGTAGCCGACAGCGGCGAAGATCTCGGGCTTGCGGCCGTGGACCCGCTGGAACTCCCCCACAAAGGCCCGGACCACGGGGTCCGGACTCTGGGAAAAGAAGTTGTCCACGAACAAACATCCCTCGACGTAGTCCCCCCCCTGCAGAATGAAATCCGGAGAATTCCACGCACTGGTGCCCAACAGACGGACAGGCGTCTGCTTCTTGTCCGGCGCGAACTTGCCCACCGGGAATTCCGCATAGGCCAGACTCGCCGCAAGCAGCGCCGCTGCTCCGTACTGATCGGGCACGAACACGGCATCGAAGTCCACAATCGGCGGCAGTTCGTAAGGCTTTTTCGGTGGCTCACGCCCCGCCTTGCGATACGCCTCCCGCATCTGCCGGGTCCCTTCCTCGAGTTCCTGGCGGCGAAGATCCAGATAGTACTTCCGTCCCAACTTCCTGGCCACCTCGAGAAAATCCTTGGTCCCCGGTGGATAGGATTCCACACCCCGAATCTCCCCCCCTCGCGCCACCACCTCGTCCCAAAACAGGGCCGCGGCCTCCATCCAGTACCTCTGTTGTGGATAGACGATGGCAAACCGCCTGAGTTCCAGCACGTCCATGGCGTAGGCCACCAGGGTCCTCACCTGAAACTCGAGGGTCATGAAGTTTCGATAGACATAATTCCCGAGAAACGGTACGTCCCGCTTCTGGGACAGGATCACCAGGGGCACCTCGAGTTCTGCGGCGGCAATGGCGGCGGCGTCCACGGTGGCGCTCACCAGGGGACCGATGATGGCCACCACGTGCTCCTCCTCCACCAACTCATGAACCGCCTGCTCGGTAAGCGCGGGGTCATCCTTGGTGTCGCGGTAGACCACCGTGAAAGGTCCCATGGGGGACGGTGCCTGCTGCTCGAGAGCCAGTTCCATGCCCCTTCGAACCTCTTCGCCCACCGGAGCGAACCGCCCTGACAGGGGAAGAAGCACGCCGATCCGTGTCGGGTCCACCGGGGACGGGGATAGAGGCTCGGCCCACAGCCATTGAACGGGTGCGCAGCAAACCAGCGCGACAACCATCCACACGCCCGCGAGACCCCGTCCGGGCGCGGTTTTCCCGGGTTTCCTCCCGTTCATCCCCACCTCCTGCGACCCGCGCTCCGGCCTTTCTTCAAGCTCATCCATTCTGCGCTCCCGCACTCCGCTTGAACGCCTCCAGAATGTGCCTCTGCTCGTCGGTCAGGTCGGTAGGGGTCTCCACCACGATGCGAACGTGGAGGTCGCCCCGCATGCGTTTCCCCCCCACCTCCGGCATGCCACGGCCCTTGAGGCGGAAAAGCTTGCCACTCTGGACGCCGGGGGGGAGATTGATCCGGGCAGGCCCATCGATGGTGGGCACCTCGATCTCGGCGCCGAGCGCGGCGTCGTAGAAGCTGACCCTGACATCACACAGCAGCTCTGTACCCTGCCTGCGAAACACCGGATGGTCCTTGACATGGACCACGACGAACAGGTCCCCGGGTTCCCCCTCCTGGTACCCGCCGTTCCCGCGGCCGCGCACCTTCAATCGCTGCCCGGTCTCCACCCCCGGAGGAATTCTCACCCGGATGAGATCTTCATGCCGAAACCGACCGGTCCCCCCACACTTCCGACAAGGGGACACGATCTTGTATCCGGTTCCCTTACACGAGACACATGGTCGACGAAAGTTGAACACGCCACGCCGAGGCCGCACCTCACCCAACCCCTCACACGTGGGACAGGGCACCTTTCCGTCCTTGTCGCTCGCCCCGGTGCCTCGACACTGATCGCATTCCTCGGTCCGATTCACCCGGATGGTCTTGTAGGTTCCGTGTCCCGCTTCCTCGAGCGTGATGGAGAGGTAGTACCGGAGATCTTCCCCCCGCTTCCGCCGGGGCATCTCCTGGCGGACAAAGGCCTCCATGAACTCGTTCACCACGTCCCGGACGCCTCGAGCCGACCCGCCGACATACCCGGGCCGGAAGGCCGAGGCACCGAACCGGTCGTATTGACGGCGCCGCTCCACGTCTCCCAGGATCTCGTAGGCACGGTGAACTTCCCTGAATCTCCGCTCGGCCAACGGATCGTTGGGATTGAGGTCCGGATGATACGTTCGGGCCAGTCTCCGGAAGGCCTTCTTGATTTCTTCCTGGGTGGCAGCCCGACGGACACCCAGCACGTCATATGGACTGCGGTTCAAGGCAATCTACTCGTCTTCGATGTTGATCTCGACGTCCCCATCTCCCCCGTCCAGCAATGCAGCAGCGCTCTCCTCGTCCATCTCATCGACGACCTGAGACGCTTGCTCCGCCAGCGAGGCATACAGCAAATCGGCCAGTCGATAGCTCGCCTCCGAAAGGGTGGCGCTCGCCGCCTGCAAGACCTCGAGCTTCCCATCCTTCAGCGCTTCCCGGGCCTCCTCCAGCGCCCGCTCGAGCGCGCGTGCGTCCGCGCCGCTGAGCTGATCCTTAAACTGGTCATAGGATTTCTCCGCGGTGTAGATCAGCCCCTCCAGGTTGTTCCGGGCGTCCGCAATCTCCTTCTTGATCTCGTCCTCGGCCTTGTGCTCCTCGGCCTCCGCGATCATGCGCTTGATCTCATCCTCGGTCAACCCGGACGATGCCTTGATCTGCACCGACTGAACCTGTCCCGTGCCCACGTCCTTTGCCGACACATGCACAATCCCGTTCGCGTCAATGTCGAACGTCACCTCGATCTGGGGCACTCCCCGCGGCGCCGGAGGAATGTTGTGCATCTCAAACCGCGCCAGACTCTTGTTGTCCGCGGCCATCTCCCGCTCACCTTGAAGCACATGGACCGACACCATCGGCTGATTGTCGAGCGCCGTTGTGAAGATCTGGCTCTTCCGCGTGGGGATGGTCGTGTTGCGTTCGATCAGTTTCGTGAACACACCGCCCGCCGTCTCGATCCCCAGTGAGAGCGGCGTCACGTCGAGCAGCAACACGTCCTTGACATCGCCCTTGAGCACACTGCCCTGAATCGCGGCCCCCACGGCCACAACCTCGTCGGGATTGATCGACTTGTTGGGCTCCTGCTGGAAAATCTCCGCGACCTTCTCCTGGACCCTGGGCATGCGGGTCATGCCGCCCACCAGGATGACGGTATTGATCTGGCCGACCGTGAATCCGGAATCGGCCAACGCCTTGTGACACGGCTCGACGAGCCGGTCGATCAGGTCGTCCACCAGCCCCTCGAGCCGCGCCTTGGTCAAGGTGATGTTCAGGTGCTTCGGACCGGTCTCGTCCGCAGTGATGAACGGGAGGTTGATGTCGGTCTCCACCGAACTCGACAACTCGTGCTTGGCCTTTTCCGCAGCCTCTTTCAGACGCTGCAACGCCATTTCGTCCTGCCGAAGGTCGAGGCCTGTCTGAGACTTGAATTCCTCCACCAGGTAGTCGATGATCCGCTGGTCGAAATCCTCGCCGCCCAGGAACGTGTCCCCGTTGGTGGACTTGACCTCGAACACCCCGTCCCCGATCTCGAGGATGGAGATATCGAAGGTGCCGCCGCCGAGGTCGAAGACTGCGATACGCTCGTTGCGCTTCTTGGCCAGGCCATAGGCGAGGGAGGCGGCAGTGGGCTCGTTGATGATTCGCAAGACCTCGAGGCCGGCGATGCGACCGGCGTCCTTGGTGGCCTGACGTTGGGAGTCATTGAAGTAGGCGGGGACCGTGATGATGGCCTCCTTGACCTCCTCGCCCAGGTAGTCCTGGGCGGTCTGCTTCATCTTGTCCAGGATCATGGCCGAGATCTGGGGAGGAGAGAGCTTCCGGTCTCCGATATCGACCCAGGCATCCCCGTTCTCGGACGGCACGATCTTGTACGGGGAATGCTCCATGAACCGTTTCACTTCCGGCGAGTCGAACTTCCTGCCGATCAACCGCTTGACCGCGAACAGGGTCCGGGACGGGTTTGTGACCGCTTGCCGCTTGGCGATCTGACCCACCAGGCGCTCGTCACTCTGCGTAAACGCGATCATCGAAGGCGTCGTACGACTGCCTTCGGAGTTCGGGATCACGACAGGTTCTCCTCCTTCGACCACGGCCACACACGAATTGGTCGTTCCGAGGTCGATGCCGATGACCAGGCTCATGTTCTCCTCCACCCTCGTTTGTCTCTCGACTCCAAGGACTCACAACCGGCTCGGCCCATCCGCCGACTGCAGCCCCCGGTCTCTTCCGCTCCGCCCCCGCCCCCTGCTGCCACAGATACGACGTGCCTACCCCCTCCCGCGGGGTCAGGCTTCCCCGGACTCGCCCGGGTCCCCTTCCTCCGCCGATTCCGGCTCGCCACCCTCCACGCCGTTCCCCGTCACCGGCGCTCCCTCCCCAACCGCGTCATCCGTTTCCGACCGACCGACAGACGCGGAGGTCGACGCCTCCCCGGAAACCGAGGTCGACGCCGACGCCGGCGATTCCTTCTCCTCCAAATCCTCCGATACAGACTCCTCGCGCGGGGCTCGAGCCACCGATACCAGGCTGGCCCGCAGCAACCGCCCATGCAGGAGATAGCCGCTCAATACCTCTCGCGCAATCGTATTGGGCGGATACTCGGTCGTCTCCTCCTCCCACATCGCCTCGTGAACAGCCGGATTGAAAGGCGTTCCACTACTCGACTCGATCCGCGTCACGTGAAACTTGCTCAGGCAACTCGACAACTGGACCAACGTCATACGAACCCCCTCGAGCAGGGTGTCCAGATCCGCCTTCTCCTCGGCATGTTGCAACGCCCGCTCGAGATTGTCCACCACCGGCAAAAGCTCCCTCAGAAACTTCTCCGTCCCAAACAGCTCCAGTTCCTGTTTCTCTCGTTCAGCACGCTTCTTGAAATTCTCCAGGTCCGCGGCCGCCCGCAAGGCCATCTCGTAGTTGCGACGAGCTTCGCGCTCCTTCTCCTCCAAAGCCGCCTCAAGCTCGTTCCGCTCCTCGGTCAACGCCTTGATCTGAGTCCGAAGCTTCTCGATGAACGCCTTGCCCACTCGACGCTTCGCCTTCCGCGCCGGATCCGCCTCCCCCTGCTGCTCAACCCCTCGCCCATCCAACGACCCGTCCACCGGAATTTGAACCGGCAGAGGTCCAGCAGGCGCTTCGCCCTCTCCCGACTCGAACAGGGTGTCCGGATCCAGGATGATCTCCTGCGTCTCCTCGCCCGTGGCCTCACTCTCTGAAGATTCGTTCATCTCCCGGACCTTGCGCCGACTGTACTTCTCCACACTCCGCAACGCCTCGGCGATGATGTCTTCCCGAATATCGGATTTCACGGAGGTAAACTCCCGGTTACTCATCAGGCGCGCAAGCTCCAGGAAGGCCACCCTCCTCGTGCACGCCGGACCTCATGATTACGCACCTGGTAGACTCGACTCGGACACACTGCCGGTGCCGGCAACTGTAGCCCACCGCCGATCTGGTGGGGGGAAATAGTATATAGGGTAGAGTTCGTCCACGACATAGTCAAGCACGTTTTGGGTGCCCGATGGACCGGTCGGCACGACGAAGAGTCGAGCCCGGCCGACGCTCGACAAGGCAAGGAGGCCCTCTCGAAGTGACGGAGAGGTCATTCCGTCACCGTGAATCGGCGGGTGGCCACAGCCCGACGGCCGACGCGCACTTCCACCGTCCACTCTCCGGGCGTTGTCGCGCCCTCGATGAAAGCGTAGGACACGCGCGTCCGGGCCGCCGTGGCCTGAGTCTGCTCGAACCGTTTCACTCCGTCCCGGTCGAACCAGGTCCACCGGGTGAGGTGGGCGGAGACGCCTTCAGCCCAGTAGACACGGCAAACCACCGACTCCCGCACCCGGAACTCGCTCCGAACGTCCTCGAGAACCCCCTTGTCCCCCCCACCTATCACCACGGCGCGGATCCATCGGAGATCGTCGCCGGCGCCCGGCGGTCGCTGAGGTCGATCCCGGCGCAGGCGCAACGCCTCCGCCCTCCGCCGCGCTTGCGACAGGGTCGGATCGAACGTCACCGCGGCCAGGTACGTGTCAAACGCCGCTGCAAGCGCCCCCTGCTCCTCCCGGGCTCGAGCCTGGTCCATGGCCCGGCGACCGAGTGTGCGGCCCCGCGCCACCACCAGCGGGTCATCGAGCCACCGCCAGTAGGCGGGTCGATACAGCCGGGCCGCCCGCGCTGGATCCGTCTCAAACGCGGCTTCCACTGCCTCGAGCACCTGATCACGCCATGCGACTCGACAGGATTCAAGGAGAGAAGTGAGCGCTTCGTCGACCTCTCCACCGGTGTGCCGCGCCGTGTCCACCGCCTTCCATGCCTCCTCGGGTCGCCCCGCGCCAAGCAACTGCCTGGCGCGCGTGACCAGGACCTGGCGCAACCGCCGGGCTCTCTCTGCGCCCACGGCAAGGGAAGGCAAAGGCCCTCGCCGCCCCGCCTTCACCGAAACCACGGGACGTTCCACACCGTTGCCCGGCGCCACGACCTGAACCGAGAGGGGATGGACGCCGTCGGGCATGTGCAACGGCACGTCGACCCGGATCGATTCCTTGTACACGGTGCGAGGCTTCCAACGGGTTACAGGGTACCATCCGTGGATCGGAAGGTGGTCGAGAAGGATTCTCGAGTTCTCTGTTTCGCCGACTCGAGTCAGGAACAGGGCATCTTCCTTCTGCTTTTCCGTGACTCGCCAGAACAGGGTCAGCCACACCTCCCCACCCGGCTGCACGGCCGCCGGCTGAAACTCGGCATGGACCAACTCCAGTCCCCCACCGAATACCATGGCAGGCGGAGCTTCAGCAGGATATTCACCCCTCCGCGCCTCGATGAGACGCCGGTTCACGAAGTTCCCACCGTCACGCGCCCCGGAACGACTCCTGTATCGGGGCAAGGCCACAAACATGGACCGCCAACGCGGGTCCTCAAGGATCTTCACCCGGGAATTCCAGTAACTGAACACGTGGGCGAAATCGGGCCTCACCTCCTGAAACACGTAGTCGGCGACAAATGCCTGCTCGTACCGGTGAAGCGCAATCGGAACGTCCGCAAGGCCCCAGGTGTCCACCACGTGCATGCCAGAAAACAACGAAGTGGCCCCCAGATCCGGGTCCAGGAACACCACCGGACCGTCCACATGCAACGCCTCTCGGGCCGCCTTGAAAAAATCCGCCCGCTGTTTCACATCGGCCACCGAAACCTCGGGCTGACGGCAGAACTTGAGCGCCGACCAAAAATCAGGCACCAACAACACCCACACAGCCAGCATGACCACCAACGGCCAAATCCCTCGCCGTCCACCACCAGCTCCGTGCCACCCGGACGGCAACCGCTTCCCGACAACCTCCAGCCCTCCGGCCAACAGGAGAAAACAGAACGGCGCCGCAGGCATGAGAAACCGAAATTCCCGCATCCAGTCGCCATCCGCATAGAGCGGGAAAAACAGGGCGGCTCCGGCCAGCGATACGACGAGCAACCACGGCTGCTCCCGGTGCAGAATACGCCGCGCTCGAGCCACCAACCCCACCACCATCACCGGAAGGAACCAGGTGAGACGATACTGCTCGAACCAGCCCTTCACATTCCGCCACCCACGGCTGTTCGGGTTCAGGAACCGTTGCACAACCGGAGTCTCGGGCCGCTTGACATGGTAGGTGTTGGTCACGAACGATGCAAACGTCTGGTAGTGCCAATACTCGTAGGCAATCCAGGGCACCGCGAACAGGGCAATCCAGGCCGCCCAGTCGCCCCACCGAACCGCCCGCTCCTGCTCCACCAGATCCCGCCAGTCCCAGACAGCTCGCACAGCAACGGCCGCGCCCAAAAAAAGAATGCCCTCCGGTCGCGTGATCGAGACCAGGAAAAACAACAACCCGGACCACGGGACCCCGCCCGCCGGTCGAACCTGCTCGACCAGAAACCGCTCTGCCGCCCACAAAAGGAGGAACAGGTAAAGCCCCCCCTCCAGACCGCTCGTGCTCCAGGCCACAAACGGCGTGTGGACCGCGGTGAGCAACGCAGCCAGTCCCCCCACCGGCACCCCCTCCACCTCGAGCGCCCCCGAGGACGCCTCTCCGGGTACCCCGTCCGCCCGGAATGGACCGTACTGAAGGATACTTCCAACACGGGCCACACGCCACACTGCGCCGAGCGCGAACAGGATGCCGAACACCTTGGCGGCGACAAACAAATCGATGCCCACCAGGTCCACAGCGGCCAGAAGAAACACCCACAGGGGGTTCGAGTAGGCCTCCACCCACTCTCCCCCGGGATAGAGGACGAGCCCATGCCCTCCAGCCAGGTTTCGGGCATAGGTCATGCTGATGGCTGCGTCGTCGACAAACCAGGTCAGGTAGAGAAATGCCTGACACAAAAAGAGAAAAAATGCGGCCAGAAGAAGTTTCCGATCCAGCGCCGTCCCTGGACCCCACACCGATCGCGCTCGCAGACTCAACAGGAACCCCCGTGCCACCACCCCGGGCCCGGCCTCTCGCACATCGACACCCATGACGGACCCGCCCGGTTCTCACCACGCACCGCTGCGACGGTCACCGCTCCAGCATATCACCCGGCGCAGGCAGGTGCAAACGACAAGGCTGTACACAAGGACCTCGAGGTCGCGTGGTGTCCTGACGCCCAGCCCCGCTGCCCAGGCTCAGGCATGCGTCTCCCGGACCGGCGTCCCACGACGTACCACCAGGTAGCCGCTCACACCCACGTAGCCACCCAGGGCCAGCAGGACCACCGCAGCCACGGCCAGGGTATAGTTCGGGGACGAGCCGCCAAGATAGGCATATCCCTTGTATATCAGCGCCGCGCACGTGGTCGCCAGCATGAAGAACGCGGGAATCAGCGTGTAGCGGGTCGGCTTGCGTCGACGGACCAGGTAGGCGGACACCACGATCATGGTGAGGGCTGCGACAAGCTGGTTGGCGGCTCCAAACATCGGCCACAAGGACTGCTCACTCCCGGTAGCGGCCAGCGCATAGGCGCAGAGCACCACCAGGAGCGTGGCCACGTATCGATTCCGGAGGACCGGGATTCGAGGGCCGGCCAGCTCCACGGTGATGAAACGACCCAGTCTCACCGAGGTGTCCAACGTGGTGAGCACGAAGGCGTTGAGCATGGTCATCCCGAACAGGACACCCAGCTTTCCGAGGAACGGTTCTGTAAAGGTTCCGAAGCCCCGAGCAAACGCCACGATGGGGCCTCCTCCTTCCGGGTGAACGAACTCGGTGAGAGACGGGAGAGAACCCTGACCCGGAGCAAAGCTCAGCCCGGCGGTCACGGCGAGCAGAGCGAGGAGAGCCAGCGCCCCCTCGGTGACCATTCCGCCGAACCCGACGAAACGTGCGTGAGACTCACGGTCGAGTTGCTTTGCGGTGGTCCCGGACGCGACGAGGGAGTGGAACCCGGACACCGCTCCGCAAGCGATGAGAATGAACAGCATGGGCCACAACGGTCCCTGGGACCTGGACATGAACCCGGTCAACAGGGGGGCCTGCATGGGGAGATGGGTAGCAAACAGCCCCAGGAAACCGACGCCCATCCCAAATACCAGGATCCAGTAAGCCACGTAGTCTCGAGGCTGCAAGAGCAGCCACACCGGGAGCACGGCAGCGACAAAGCCATAGAGCATGAGGATTGCCACCCAGACCTGTCGATTCGCCGTATCCGAGAAAGGCAGGGACACCGGCACTTCAGCGCCAACCCAGAACAGGAGGGCCAGCACGACCAGCGCTCCGATGGTTGCAGCCCACAAGGGAACGCCGATCCTGTTGACCAGGATCCCGAAGCCCATGGCCAACGGGATGAGTCCAAAGGCGGGGATGACGATACTCGGCTCGGACACGAAGGATTTCGCGGCCGCGATGGCGAACACGGCCACCACGAACACCAGCGTGAGCCAGACGAAGACCTGGAACAGAAATCGGGCCTCCGGTCCCACCAGCTTCCGTGTGATCTCGGGGATGGACAGCCCGTCATACCGCACCGAGATCACGAGCGCGGTGTAGTCGTGCACCGCGCCGATCAAGATGACCCCGAGCAGAATCCAGAGCAACGAAACCCCGTATCCGAACGCGGCTGCGGCAATCACCGGCCCCACGATGGGACCTGCCCCTGCAATCGAGGCAAAGTGATGGCCGAACAGGACGAGCGGCCGAGCCGGGTAGTAGTCGACTCCGTCGTTGAGCCGGTGCGCAGGTGTGGCGGCGTTGTCGTCAGGCTCCATCAAACGCCGCTCGATGAACCGGCTGTAAAGCCGATAGGCCACATACAACCAGACGATCCCCCCTACACCAATCAGTGCGCTGTTCATGGGACCCCCTTTTCGCGAAAACCAGGCCCTCCCTCCCCGGTCCCCCCCAACCTCGAAACGAACGCCTCCCCCCCGGCGCCGATCAACGTAACTCGACCGCGCGGTTCTCACAACCAAAGAATCTGCCACGAAAAACCAGAGCCTTTCACTCGACACCGGCCACGTGGACCAACACGGCCGTTCGGTCGTCGTCGACCCACCCCGGTGCCTCCATCAGGAAGGCCAGAATCCGTTCCACCTCCTGTTCCACGTGCTCGCCCGCCCGTAGGTCGATGGCCTCCCGAATGAACGACTCGGTGAAGGCATTGCTGATCCCATCGGTGCAAAGGAGTATGCGGTCATCGGGCTTGAGTTCGATGGCGGCGAGCCGGGAAGCCATGCGCACATAGACCCGGGAGACATCCCGAAGCAGCCGGGCGAAGGCGTCTGCTCCGAGGCGAGTGGCGAGTCGGTGCACGGGGGGGCTGTATGACGATGCGAGTTCCACCGGATAGGCGCCCTCCAGGACGGCGAGGAACAGGGGGGCAGTCAAGCGGGCTTCACGGTCGTCCATACCGCCCACACGCTTTTTCAGCACGGCCTCGATGGCTTTCAGCACCTTGCTGGTCAACGAACGGGTCCGGCCGACGGTGGTGGCGTACCGGAGATAGGAGGCGTTGAACAGGTGGGGATCGCCAATCACTCGAGAAACCATGCCTCCCTCCCCGTCGTCTCGAGTCACGCAGACGAGCCTGTGCCCCCGAAGGAGGTAAAGCCGACTGTCCCCCACGTTGGCAGGATAACAGTGCAATCGCCCATCCTCACGGGCCACCAGCAGGGCGGCGGTGAGGGTCGTGTAGGCGCCTTCCAATCCTTCTCGCGCGCGAAGGTCGCACAGGGTCCGATTCACCTGATCGTAGACGGCACGAAGCCACCCATCCGGCGTGTCGAAGTCCAGACTCTGGAGCCTCTCCTCTCCCCGAAACAGCTTCCCCAGGGCCTCCACCGCGGTCTGCGATGCCACGTCGTCGTGCCCCTCACCCCCCAGTCCGTCGGCCACGGCGAACAGCCAGCCCGAAACGCCGGGAAGCCCCGTCAACGACCGCGCCTCCGGGTCCATGAACGCACTGTCTCCGTTCTCCGCAACCCGTCGCGTGGTCTCCTCCGCGCGCCACCGGGCCGGTCGACTTCGCATACCTGCTATGACCCGTGCCACCACCTCTTTCCTCCCTTGCCACAGGTCCCCACGCCCCCCAATGCCCCCCAATCGGGACCTCTCACTCGCCCCGACGCGGATACCCCAGAACCAGCAGCACGATTGCAGCCGCGGCCAGCAAGAACAGGAGGGTGCTGACAAGGGGAAGCCCGAAAAACACCGGGGGTCCAAAATCGAGCGCCAGACTCCCCGCCACCATCGCCCCCACAGCCACACCACCCATGAGGCGGCGATCGTCAATCCGACGCAACTCCTTCCGCACACCAGGAACCATGTTGACATCGATGGCAAGCTTCAACTTGCGCTCCTCGATGTCCGAAAACAACTGGCTCAAGGCAAACGGCAACCGATTCAACAACCGTCCAAGGGTCGAGAGATGATAGTAGTACTCTCTCGAAAACCGGTCCAGGCTGTACCGCTCCTTGACCAGAGTCTCGATGTACGGCCGCGACCTCTCAAGAGGGTTGACATCGGGCACCAGCATCTTGGCCATGCCCTCGGTGGTCACCAGGGCCTTGAACAGCATGGTGTAGTTGGTGGGGACCCGAATCCGGTGCCGCACCGCACCATCGAGAATGTCGGTGAAAAACTGCCCCATCTGCAGGTCCGAAATCGATTTCCCCACCAGGTGACGTTCCATCACCTCCACCACGTCGGCCTCGAACTGCGTGTGCGACACCGATTCATCCTTGATCCCGATTTCCCAGAAAATCCGGGCGATCGTCCGAAAGTCCATCGTGAGCAACCCGAACATGCAGTCGATCACATTGTCCTTCATCTCCGGCGTGAGTCGCCCGACCATGCCGAAGTCGATGAATCCCAGCACATCGTTTTCCATGACAATGACGTTGCCCGGGTGCAGGTCTCCGTGAAAAAACCCGTCCTGAAACAACATCTTGAACGCTGCGTCCAGGTACCTCTGCCCCACCACCTCCATGTTGCAGCCCGCCTCCCGGGCCTTCGTGATCTTGATACCCGGAAGATACTCCATCGTCAGGAGACTCGACGTGGTGTACTTCCGGTACACGGTCGGAATCTTGATTTCCGGCTTGTCCTGAAAATTCATGGCAAACCGCCGAAGATTCCCAGCCTCCACCAAAAAATCGGTCTCCGCCTTGATCGAGGTCTCGATCTCCTTCACAATCCCGCTCAGATCAAACCAGGTCGCCTCCGGAAAATTGCGCTCGATCTGCCGCGCCAGGAACAAAAGGATCTCCAGATCCTTCAAAATCGTCGAACGTACTCCGGGCCGACGAACCTTCAGCACCACCTCCTCGCCGGTCCGAAGCCGCGCACGGTGCACCTGCGCAATCGACGCCGACGCCAACGGGGTGGGATCGAACGCGGCAAACACACTCTCCGGATCGTTCTTGAGCGCATCCCGGATCACCTGCCGGATCGCCTGCTCCCCCAACGGCGACACGTTGTCCTGCAACGTCTGAAACGCCTCGATGAACTCCGCCGGTACCAGGTCGGGCCGCGTCGAAAGGATCTGCCCGATCTTCACATAGGTCGGCCCAAGATCGGCAATCACACGAAGGGCACGCTCCGGTGCACTCAACGCAGGCTGAGTCCGGAAATGGCGGGCCTTGATCCGACCCATCCCCGGGATGTCCACGTTCTCGAGAAGAAAGCCAAACCCATGGTTCAGAAGAACCATGACGATCTCACGCAACCGGCCCACATCCCGGTAGGCCGCGGACAACTGCTTCGTTCGCTTGAATACCTGACCGACGAAAGGCAAGTTGGACCCCCTTGTCCAGACACCACACCAGATCCCTCGAGCCCACCTCCCAGGACACCCACGCGAACCGCTGTCACACGCACCACACGTGGTAGCCGATCACATCACCAGGTCTCTCAGAAACTGGAGCGCCACCAACACGATGATGGGCGATAGATCTATTCCTCCCGTCTTGGCTGGATCCAGGACCCGGTGAATGATCGAATAGACCGGTTCGGTCAAGGCGTGGAGAAACCGGCCAACCGGGTTGTTCGCCGCGCCGGGAATCCAGGACAACAAGGCTGACGCAATGACCACAAGAGAGTAGGCGTCAATGAGTCTAACCAAAAGTGATGCCACAACACACATCCTGACCCCCAACCGGCCCTGGTTCCAGCAACCTTACCCCCCTCCATCCATGCCTGGTCCCACCCCGACCCCTCGCAGTTCGGAGCCCCCCCTCTGCCTCAGCGGCCCGGCGGCCTCCGATCTCCAGAATCGGAGGCAAACAACATGGGATTGCCGCTGTGATCGATGGCGTCCTCACGCGTGATCCGACCTTTCAATGCCAGCTCCTTCAGACACTGCTCCATCGTGATCATCCCCACGTTGGACGACGTCTGCATGAGACTCTGAATTTGAAACGTCTTGTTCTCCCGAATGAGGTTCCGAACACCAAAGTTGTTGATCATGATCTCATAGGCACACACCCGCTTCGTCTGATCCCGCCCCCGGATCAAAACCTGCGATATCACCGCCCGAAGACTCTCCGCCAGCATCGCCCGCGCCTGTTCCTGCTGAGCGGAAGGAAACACGTCGATCATTCGATCAATCGTGTCCGCAGCCGATCGGGTGTGAAGGGTCGCAAACACAAGGTGCCCGGTTTCCGCCGCGGTGAGCGCCAGGCTGATGGTTTCCAGGTCCCGCAACTCACCGATCAGAATCACGTCCGGGTCCTCCCGGAGAGCACTGCGCAGGGCCGAGGCAAAACTATGCGTATGAGTCCCCAACTCTCTTTGATTCACCAACGATCGCTTGGGCTTGTGATGAAACTCCACCGGATCCTCGATCGTCAGGATGTGATTCGAGCGTGTGGAGTTGATCTGGTCGATCAAGGCTGCCAAGGTGGTCGACTTCCCGCTCCCCGTGGGGCCGGTGACCAACACCAACCCCTTTCGGTATCGGGCCATTTCCGCCACCACCGGGGGAAGGCCGAGTTCCTTGAGCGGGGTGACCGAGAACGGAACGGACCGGAACACGGCCCCCACGCCTCGAGTATGATTGAACGCGTTGACGCGGAAGCGGGCCAGCCCTTTGAGTCCGATGGAGAAGTCGAGTTCCAGGTTTTTTTCGAACTGGGCTTTCTGGCGAACGCTCATGACACTGTAGACCAGACGCTTGGCCTCGTCAGGAGACAGGACCGGAGCGTTCATCCGTATCATGTCACCCATGATGCGCAGCATGGGCACTTCACCTGCGGAAAGGTGGAGGTCGGACGCTTTCTGCTTGACTGCGTATATCAATAGCTCATGGATGTGCATGCCTACTTCCCACTTTCTGACAACCACGTTCTATCCGCATTCCTGGAATGCGGCAATGACAAACCACCCCAACTTTCCGAGGGCCTTCACTGGATTGAAATGCTCCTCACCACTGGCGCGACCGGGACAAACATCGCGGCCAACCGGTACCCCCAAAGCAGGTACACAATTGCTCCCACAGCCAGGAACGGTCCAAAGGGCAATGCGAATTTCAGACCCTTCCCCCGCAACACCATCATGACGATACCCACCACAGAGCCGAGGAAGGAACTGACGAATATCACGAACACCAGCGCGGGATGTGGCCCCAGAAAGGTGCCAATCATGGCCAGCATCTTGACATCCCCCAACCCCATTCCCTCGTGCTTGCGGATCAACTGGTATACCAACCGAAGAAGGTACAGGCTGCCCCCACCCACCAGTGCTCCGATCACCGACCCGCGCACGCCGGTGGGCACGCCCGGCACATCCTGAACCGCCCACACGCCGAGGATACCCACCGGGATCGATGTCAAGGTGATCACATCTGGAATCAGGTAGTGCTCCAGGTCGATGAACGTGATGGCCACGAGGCCGGCGACAAACCCGAAATAAAGCAGGTAGGCACCCACCTCCCCCGGCTTCATGTGGGTGACGTCCCCCACGAATCGATGGAATACCAGGAGGGAAAGGACAGCGGTCAAGCCTTCCACGAGGGGATAGCGCCACGAGATCGGCTGACCGCAATGACGGCAGCGGGCTCGCAGCAGAAGAAAACTCAGGATCGGGATGTTGTCATACCAGGCGATCAGTCGACCGCACCTGGGGCAGGCGGAACGAGGACGAACAATGGACTCCTCCTTGGGCCACCTGACGATGACGACATTGAGGAAACTGCCCAGAATCGCCCCGAACACGAGGACAACGGCGTTCGCGTAGATGGCTACGAAGCCCACGGTACCACTCCCTGCCGGCCATGCTTCCGACCACCCGACCCGTCCCGGGCGGTCGTCCGGACCGGCTTCCTCCTTACTCGTAGTACGCGGCGACGGACGACACCACGTAGGCCAACTGGTCCGCGGTCAACTCCGGGTAGATCGGAATCGCCAGTGACTCCTGTTCCGCCTTCTCCGCATGAGGAAACGCCCCGGGCCGGTACCCGAGTCCGTCAAAACAGGGCTGCTTGTGGAGACTCAGCGGATAATAGACCTCGGTTCCCACCCCGAGCGCTTTCAAGTGATTCCTCAAGCCATCCCGGTCTGGTACCCGGATCACGAACTGGTTGTAAACGTGAAACGCTTCCTCACGCTCCACCGGAAGCACCACGCGGTCCCCCAATCCGGCTTCCTCGAACAATCGACGATAGGACGCTGCATTCCGCCGACGCCCTGCATGGTACGCTTCCAGACGCTTCAGCTTGACTTGCAACACCACCGCCTGCAGCGCGTCCAGCCTCGAGTTCATTCCCACGTACTCGTAGTAGTACTTGCGCGTCCCTCCATGGGTCCTCAGCGCCCGAAGTTTGGTCGCAAGGGAGTCGTCCTGGACGGTCACGATTCCGCCATCCCCGAATCCGCCCAGGTTCTTGGACGGATAGAAGGAGAAACATCCGAACACGCCGAACGATCCGGCGGCCCGCCCCTGCCAACGCGCCCCGAGTGCCTGGGCGGCATCTTCCACCACCGGGATCCCTTTCCTGTCGCACAGGGGCACAAGTGCGGACATGTCGGCGCACTGGCCGAACAGATGGACAGGCAGCACGGCTCGAGTCCGTGGTGTAATCGCCTCCTCCACCCTGGCCGGATCCAGGTTGAACGTTTCGGGATCGATGTCCACGAACACCGGCCTGGCCCCCAACCGGGCGATGGACCCTGCGGTGGCGAAGAAGGTGTACGGGGTGGTGATCACTTCGTCGCCCGGCCCAACGTCCAAGGCCATCAGGGCAAGGAGCAAAGCGTCCGACCCGGACGCGCAGGCCACGGCATGTGGAACGCCCACGTAATCGGCGATGGCGCGTTCGAAATCCTGGACCCGCTTGCCCAGGATGAACGCCTGCTCCTGCATGGTTTCCAACACCACGGCTTCGATCTCCGACCGGATCTCCTGGTAGCCGGCCTTCAAGTCCAACAGGGGAACCTTCATCACACCTCACTCCTTGATGCAGACATGACCCGGGATACAACTTTGTCGAACCCGCGCTCCCGCCCCACTCCGACAAGGCGTTCAGGCGCGGGCCATGCCGACCACCCACAGGATGTAGCTGACGACGAACCCCAAGGCCCACCACCTGGCTCGCCGTCCAGTCCATCGCCCGGCGGAATCCACCCCACGCCAGATGAACCCGGCTGCGGCGGCGATCCATCCGAGGAACCCGCCGACAGCCAGGGCGGCCCAGGCCGGGTTCGGAGATGGGTCCCGGGCCAAGGTTTCCAGGGCCACAGCCATCCGTTCCCGATCCGGCAAAGAGGGGTCTGGCCACGCCCCGCCCGGATAGGCTACCTGGATGGCGGCTATCCGTTCATCGACCTTGCGAAGCCAGGCGCGGTGAGGCATGTAGAAACTCCGGGTCGCATACAGCCCGCTCCGAATCGCCTGGAAGGCTTCCATGGCCAGGTCCCGATCCCCCGCGGCCTCGGCCTGCTCACCAATCCTCCACAAGGCGTCCAGTGCCCGCGCGGAGGTGGCCCCGAACGGCACATACCAGTGCAGGCAGCGCTCGTAGTGCGTCACAGCCTGCTCGAGATCTCCGGATTCCAGCGCCATATCGCCTGCCCGGAACTCGGTCCAGGCCCCGTGAAGCACACGCACCACCACCACGGCGACGACCACCGAAGCAACCGTGATCGACACCAGGACTCGTCTTGGTATAGACATGCGAGGTAGTGCTCCACCCGGGGCGGGCCGAGGGCGCGCACGGAGACCCGACAGCCGGCAGCTTTGCTGCGGCTCGCACCTCACCCACCCGAGGCCCCGAAGGCGAAGTAGACGATCAGGGCGATGATGCCCAACACGAGCAATCCAAGGATGATCTTGGGACCCATCGGACGCTTGATTTCGGGCAAGTCCTCGGCCGAAGCCGCCTTGGCCCCTCCCTTGCCCGCTCCAGCGCCGCCTGCCGGTGCATTGCCCGGGGTCTTCACCTCGGGGGGCAACGGCTCCGTGCCGATCCCGGTGGGACCGGCCAGGTTCTGGACAGGCTTGCTTCCGGCCCCGGCCAGGTTGGTGCTACCGGGCAAAGCGGCATCCGATTCCGCCCCCTCGGCCCCCTCCCTGGCCATGTACTTCCGAAATTCGTCGACGTCCACCAACTGGGTGCTGGCTTCCTCGTACTCCCGTCTTGGAGGCCGCTTCGCGCCCCCCTTCTTGGCGGCCTCCAGGGCCAACCCGCACGTGGGACAGTACTTGTCTTGCGGCGTGACCGAAGCTTGGCATCGAGGACAGTTCATCCGCTACTCCGACAATGAAGATCCTGCGCCCAATTGATACTCCATCGCCAGCGGATTGTCAAAAAAAAACGCGCCTCCCTCCCCCCTTCAACGCACCCGGCGCCGAAGCGCTTCCTTCCCCTACTTGAAATCCCGACGCTCGAAAATCACCACTGCGGCAAATAGCACGATGGACATGTAGATCAACCCGTAGGCAACGGCGAACCCTATCTGGCCCGGGAACAGGGCCACGTTGTGGACCACCTGGTTCTTGATATTGAAATACTCGAGATTTGGAAGCACATAGTAGACAATTTTCGATACCACCTGAATCCACTCCGCCTCCGCTTTCTGCCCAAACCGGTAAATGTCGTTGCTCATGTGCCCAATGACATAGACCGAGAGGGTGAACAGGGCGCTCAACGTCGGCGTCGAGAAGGTGGAAAACAGAATGGCGAACGCGGTCAAGAAAAGCAGCTCGAGGTAGATGAGTGCCACGGCACCGGCCAGTTCCGGGGCGAATTGACTGCCCACCACGGCGATCAGGACCAAAAGGCCAAGCGTCATCACCGCCAACTCGATGAACAGGGTACTGCCCAGCCCGAGGAACTTCCCCACGATGAACTCCCACCGGTGCACCGGCTTGGACAACACGGTGTAGACCGTCTTCCGATCGATCTCCCGATTCACGAGTTGAATGCCCACGAAGACCGCGATCAGCACGCCGAAAATCGAGATGCTCCCCAGCCCCACATCCTTCACGATCTTCAGGAACTCACCAATGGTCAGCTCGGCGACCAGGACGGACGAGCCGATCATCACCAGGGCAAAGAACAGCAAGCTGTAGAGTATCTTGTCGCGAACCGCCTCGCGAAACGTGTTGGCGGCAATGGCCCGGATCCTCATCAGCGCCACGACTCTCCCCTCCATGTGTCAACCCGGCCGCGCCCCATACCGACGCGGCCACGCATGTCCGTCACCCGGAAACGACCGCTGCGCCCCCCCGGGACAATTCGTCCATGAACAGTTCCTCCAGAGACTCCCGCCGCGGCACCAGCGATTCGATGTCCACATCCTCGTCACGAAGCCGGGCGAGCACCTCCCGCTTCTGAGCCTCGTCCTGTACCCGGACGAGCAACCGCTCCTCACCCTGGACGCTCACCTCCATCGCCACACGGCCCAGGTCGGCGCGGAGACGCTCGAGCTTGTCTTGTGGAGGACGCACCACGATCTCGACGAAACGGGTCTTGTGCCCCAGCAACTCGTCCAGCGTCCCCTCCCCCCGCATCCGGCCATCCACCAGGATACCCACCCGGTCGCAAATCAACTCCACGTCCGAGAGGATGTGGGATGAAAAGAACACCGTTTTCCCCTGCGCCTTGAGCCCCACGATCAGGTCCCGAATCAGCATGCGTCCGAGGGGGTCCAGCCCGCTCATGGGTTCGTCCAGGATCACCAACTCGGGATCGTTGATAAGGGCCTGGGCGACGCCAACCCGTTGCAACATCCCCTTGGAAAACTTGTGCAATGGCGTGTCGCGCCACGCGGAAAGCTTGACCCGCTCGAGCAACTCATCGGCACGACGCCTGCGCACATCTCCGGGGATCCCAAAAAGCTGCCCGTAAAAATCCAGGAACTCCCCGGCGGTCAGATACTCGTAGAAATAGGGCCGCTCGGGCAGGAACCCAACCCGGGCCTTCTGCTCCGGCCGCGGTCCGGGCTCCCCAAACAGGCTCACCGTGCCAGAAGTGGCATGGGCGAGGCCGACCAGAATCTTGATGGTCGACGTCTTGCCGGCCCCGTTGGGGCCGATGAACCCGTAGATCTCACCCTCCCGAACAGTCAAGGAAAGATCCTTGACCACCTCCTGACGCCGCATCCGAAAACCGGTTCGATACGTCTTGTGAAGATGCTCGATCCTGATGATGTCCATTGGAACGTCCCCATGCCAGTCAATGAGTTGCCATGCCGTGACGAGGTGCGACGGCGTTCCGGTCGGCCCCGGCCACGACCTCGGGAAGGAGGGACGGAGCGCTCCGCGGCGACGAAACGCTCCCGGCATGCTGATCGGACACCCGCGGAATACCGGGTGGCCTCACGGAGAGAGTTACCGGCCCCGAATTCGAAGGACTCGAGCCGGAACCCCGGCGACGACCCGGAAGTCGGGGACATCTCGTGTGACCACAGCGCCGGCTCCCACCTGCACGCCGCGCCCGATCTTGACACCCGGCATGATGACGGCCCCAACTCCCACATCGCTCCCGTCTCCGATCTCCACACCAGCAAAGATCAGCGGGCCTTCCATGATCGGACGGTCGATCCCCGGGTCCTGATGGTACGAGGTCAGGATACGCACCCCGGGACCTATCCCCACCCCACGCCCGATCACGATCCCCCCCGCACTGTGGAAAAAGCACTGCTGCCCGATCCAGGTATCGTCCCCGATGACCATCCGGTTCCGATGATACCCTTTCAGGATCGCCTGGTGCCCCACGTAAACGTTCCGGCCAATGAATACGTTTTCCGGGTGAAACACCAGCACCCCGGGCTCGAACACCACGTGTTCCCCACACGCGCCCAACCTGGACGGGTCGAACTCTCCCGTTCCATGTGAGAAAAACTGGTTCACGCAGCAGCTCCAGTCAAGACCCCGGCCAACGCCCGGCCGACCGACCAGGCATCGGCCTCGGTCATGTGCTGATGGATGGGCAACGCCAGACTCCGCTCAAACGCAACCCGACTGTTCGGAAACGCCTCCGCGCGCAGCCCGTACTTGCGCTGATAGTAAGGCTGGGCATGCAACGCATAGGCGCCGAGCGTTGCTTCCACCCCCGCCCGATCCAGCGCAGCCACCACCCGGTCCCGATCCACTGGCTCGTCCAGCAGGACCACATAGGACTGAAACACGTGCCCATACCCCTCGGGGACCACCGGAGTCCGGAGAGGCAACCCGGCCAGCGCTTCATCATAGACTCGCGCCAAAACCCGCCTCCGGGCGATGACCTCGTCCAGCCGGGCCATCTGACCCACCCCCAACGCCCCCTGAACCTCAGTCATGCGGTAGTTGAACCCCACCTCCTCAAATCGCATCCGCCCCTGCTCCCGATGCGCACCATGGTTGCGCAACCGGCGAAGACGCTCGGCCGTCTCCCGGCTTCGGCTCACCACCATACCACCTTCGGCCGTGGTGATCACCTTGCGCGGATGAAACGAAATACAGGCCATCAGACTCTCCCGCCCCACCCCGCTCGACCCACCATCCCCGCGCGCGGATGGACACGACGCACCCAGTGCGCAGGCGGCGTCTTCGAACAGGACCAATCCGTGGATGTCAGCCAGTTCCTTCAAGCGCGACAGGTCTGCCATCAACCCAAACTGGTGCACCGGCATGATGGCTCGAGTCCGGGCCGAAATCCGGGCCGCCACTTGATCCGGATCCATGTTGAAGGTGGCGAGGTCCACATCCACCGGAACCGGGACCGCCCCGACCGCATCTATCATGTTGGCGGCGGAAGGAAAGGTGAAATCGGGCACGATCACCTCGTCCCCGGGGACCAGGTCCAGGGCCAGCAACGCCAGGTGCAACGAGGCGGTCCCGTTGGCACAGGCCACCGCCTCGGGCACGCCAAGATAGTGCGCCACCCGCGCCTCAAACGCTTCCACCCGGCTGCCCTGAACCAGGCGACCGGATTTCAGCACCGCCACCACTTCCGCGATCTCCTCGTCCTCGAACCAGGGGTCCGCAAGCCGAATCCGCTCCTCCAGCTCCATCCCTGCTCCTCACTGCTCCCGGCGACCCGATTCCCGTTGCGCACGATACCACGCGATCGTCCTCGCCAACCCATCTTCCAGGTCCACCCTGGGTTCGTATCCCAGAATCCGCCGCGCCTTGTCAATGTTCGGAATACGAAGCTCCACGTCCGGAAAGTTCCACGGTACGAACACAATCTGCGAATCCGACCCGGCCAACTCGATGATCTCCCGGGCCAGATTGTATATCGTCAACGTGGACCGAGGATTGCCGATGTTGAACGCATGACCCGGCGCATCCGGACTCGACAGGGCCAGGCAAATCCCTTCCACAATGTCGTCCACGTAGCACCAGGCCCGAATCTGAGACCCGTCGTTGTGTACCTCGAGCGGACGGCCGTCCAGCGCGCGGACGATGAAGTGATGAATCGCGCCCTCCCCCACCTGTCCCGGGCCGTAGATGTTGAACGGTCGGATGGACAGGGCCGGAAGGTCGAACTCCTTCCAGTAGGTCAGTGCCATGTGCTCGGTGGCGAGCTTGGATACGGCATAGGTCCACCGGGCCTCGCCCACGGCGCCGAGGACCGTGGCTTCCCCCTCCGAGGCGTTGTAGGCATGGGTACCAAAGACCTCCGAGGTCGAAAAATCGATGAACCGCTTCAACTTTCCGTGCGCAATGGCAGCCTCGAGTACATGGTATGTGCCGATGATATTCACGCGCATGGTTCGCGTGGGCTGCTTGATCACCGTGTCCACCCCAGCGACCGCAGCGAGATGGACCACCATGGTCACCGAATCCATCGCCGAGGCCACCGCCGCTGCGTCCAGTACATCCCCCTCGATCACCCGGAGGTTCCGATGTCCCCGCAGCCCCGACCGGCTCAAAGCGTCTCGATGAAAATTGTCGAAGACGACCACCTCGTTCTCTTCCAGGAGACGCCGGGCCAGACTGGTCCCGATGAACCCGGCCCCTCCCGTGATCAGCACCCGCTCCCCTGCCACAATCGCACCATCCGCCATCCCCGCCTCCAGGCTCGAGTTGTCGACACGGCCCGCTCCCCCGCCTGCGGGCACCAGGGAATCCTTAGCAACTCCACGCCCCATTGTCAACGGCCAGCCACCCCCCATCCAAACTCCTCGATACCCCGGCCCACCGCTTCCCAGGAATCGACCCCGGAGGGAACCCAATCGCCCAAACTCTGCGCAACACACGGTCGTCAGCCGGCCCGCGCCTCCGCGCCATCCTTTCTTTTTGATATGCCCCTCCGATTCGCGTAGGATGACCAAAGTGGACGTTGCATAGCGGCTCCCGGGTTCAGGACGTAGTACCTTGTAGACGCACCGTTCGAGTGACGCCCACGCCGAGGACCCCGTTCGTCGGAAGGGTTCACCGCCAACGAGGAGTGCCCATGCTGGACCATATGAATTCCCGCTCCAGGCCCCCCTGGATACTCGTCTTTCTCGCCCCGTGGCTTCTCCTGACCTTCGGCTGTCCCGACGCACCAGACGACGATGCCATCCCAAGCGCCACTCCGGCCGCCATGGACGACACGGACGGAGACGGGTTCGACCCCGCGGACGACTGCGACGACGGCAACCCCGACACCTACCCCGGTGCAATCGACATCCCCTACGACGGGATCGACCAGGACTGTGACGGCGAAGACCTCACCGACGTGGACCAGGACGGGTTCGACGCCGAGGACGCCGGTGGCGACGACTGCGACGACAACGACCCCACCGTCCATCCCGGGGCCGAAGAGATCCCCGACGACGGGATCGACAACGACTGCGACGGGCTGGTGGACGAGGGCTTCATCATCGACGATGATGAGGATGGGTACGACGACGAGGACGACTGCGACGATGACGACCCTGCAACCTATCCCGGGGCCGAGGAAATCCCTTACGACGGCATCGACCAGGACTGCGACGGTTCAGACCTCACCGACGTGGACCAGGATGGATACGACTGGGAGGGCGTCCCCGGCGGCGACGACTGCAATGACAACGACCCCACCATCCATCCAGATGCCGAGGAGATCCCCTACGATCACGTGGACCAGGATTGCGACGGCGAAGACCTCACCGACGTGGACGGGGACGGCTACGACGGCGAGGAGGCCGGCGGCGACGACTGCAACGACAACGACCCCACCATCCATCCCGGGGCCGAGGAAATCCCCGACGACGGGATCGACAACGACTGCGACGGCCTCATCGACGAACAGGATGGAGACGACGACGACAACGACGGTCACGGCGATGACGACTGCAACGACCAGGACGCGGGAATCTACCCCGGGGCCGAGGAGATCCCCTACGACGGCATCGACCAGGACTGCGACGGTTCAGACCTCACCGACGTGGACCAGGACGGACACGACGCCGAGGAGGTCGGTGGAGACGATTGCGACGACAACGACCCGGAAGTCAATCCGGACATGGAAGAGATCCCCTACGACGGCATCGACCAGGACTGCGACGGTTCAGACCTCACCGACGTGGACCAGGACGGATTCGACGCAGAAGAAGCCGGCGGCGACGATTGTGACGACAACGACCCGAACATCAATCCAGACGCCACCGAAATCCCCTACGACGGCATCGACCAGGACTGCAGCGGCGACGACCTCGACGACGTGGATGGAGACGGCTACCCTGGCGGAGAAGACGGGACCGACTGCGACGACAACGACCCGAACACCCACCCCGGCGCCAACGAGGTCTGCGACAACAAGGACAACGACTGCGACGGAGAGGTCGACGAGGGGGCGATCGATGTCCAGACCTTCTATGTGGACTCGGACGGTGATCAGTACGGAGACCCGTTCAACCAGGTAGACCAGTGCTTCCCCACCGGGGACCTGGTCGACAACGACCAAGACTGCAACGACGACGACCCCTACATCAACCCGGCCGCCACCGAAATCTGCGACAAGCTCGACAACGACTGCGACGGAGCGGTCGATGAGGGCGTCACGACCACCTTCTACATCGACGCCGACCAGGACGGCTACGGCTCCCCAAACACGTCCAGCCAGGCATGCAGCGCCCCGTCCGGCTACGTGGCCGACGACACCGACTGCAACGACAAGGACAAGGGGATCAACCCCGGAGCCACCGAGGTCTGCGACCCCGAGGACGTGGACGAAAACTGCAACGGCGTCGCCGATGACGACGACCCCACCACCGATGAATCCACAAAAACCTACTACTACCCGGATTCAGACCGCGACGCCTACGGCGATTCCCACGACCCGGGACTCCTCGTCTGCAACGACCCTTCCACCCAGTACGTCACGTTCAGAACCAACAACGACGACTGCGACGACGCCAACAACACCATCCACCCCAACGCAGAAGAAACCTGCAACAACGAAGACGACGATTGCGATGGCGAAATCGACGAGGGCGTGGGGACCAATACCTTCTTCCTCGATTCCGACGGGGACGGATACGGAGACGCAAGCACATTCATCACCGCCTGCTTCGACCCCCCGGACGGCTATGTCTCCAACAAATTCGACTGCGACGACACCAATCCCGACATCCACCCCGGCGCCCAGGAAACGTGCAACGAACTGGACGACGACTGCGACGGCAAGGTGGACGAAGGCGTGGGCGAAACCTACTACCGCGATGCTGATGGAGACGGTTTCGGCACATCCGACGACACCATCCAGGCCTGCTCCATGCCCACCGGATATGTCTCCGACCAGACCGACTGCGACGACACCCGCGCCGATGTCAACCCGGACGCGCCCGAGGTCTGCGACGATGCAGACACCGACGAGGACTGCGACGGCAAACCGGACGACGCCGACCCCGAAGGAGCCCGCGCCGACACCCTCGACCCCTTCTACCCCGACGCCGACCGCGACAGCTTCGGTGACGAAAACGCCGCCCCGGAATACCGTTGCGACCCCCCCGTCACCACCCCGGGGGAATACTGGAGCGAAAACAACGACGATTGCGACGACCTGGACCCATCCATCAACCCCGACGGCGTGGAAGTCCTCAACCTCAAGGACGACAACTGCAACGGCCTCATCGACGAGGGCCTCTACAAACCCGATTGCGCCTGGATCCTCGCGGCAGACCCCGCCGCACCCACCGGCCGCTACTTCATCGATCCAGACGGAGATTTCTACGGGGTCGACCCCTTCGAGGTCTACTGCGAAATGGAGATGGCAGGCGGGGGATGGACGCTGGTCGCCAAGCTCACCAACCAGGACGACAAGCACTGGATCAACTCGGCCGAATCCTGGACCGGGGACGACTACTACGGAGACACCGTCACCATGGCGGCAGGCTCCGACGCCAAGTCCCAGGCATGGAGCACGGTCGCGGCCACCGAGATGATGTTCACCGACAACTTCAACTACGCCGATCAGCTCTACGTGGCCACCAACTCCAACTGCCTCAACAGCATGACCATGAGCGAGTTCTTCGGTGTGGCCCTCTCCGGGTTCCCCAATACCGCTGTCCGCGACTTCTATGCACGCTGTGAGGTGGACCACAACTACGTCCCGAACTGGGCCACCGAGCCAAACTGGGGCAACAACAACGCCCTCTCTCCCAACATCTCCCTCAACGCCAACTCCGGACCTCACATCCTCATCGCTGCTGTGGACTACAACGACTCGTCCGCTGTCATCAGTTTCTACCGCGAAGGATACACCGAATTTGATGTGGGCCTGGCAACCTACGACGGCGATGAAAACGGCGTCGGGTTCGGAACCCAATCCGCATGCCAGGACATCGGGGGACCGACCAATTGCTTCGAAAACGATACGACCTGCCAGACCTACTACCCGGAGACCGTACTCCTGTTCGTACGTTGACCCCCGTTCCACCCCGGGGCGACCGCCGCTCGAGCCCTGAATCTCGCACGGCGCCCCCTCCTCGAGAGATCAGTCGCCGGCCCCCGCACTCGATTCCTCACCGGATTCCTCCACCACCGGGGCCACCTGGAACCGCCCATCCTCGAGACCCAGTCGCAACTCACCCGGCATCCGGCCCGTGGCCATCGCCTCGAGCACCGTGGTGGACAGAAGAGGCATCACCTCGGCGCGCAGAAGATGATCGATGTTCCGCGCGCCCGAATCCACCGAGGTGCTCCGCTCGGCGATGTGCATCACGACCTCCTCGGCATACGTCAAGCGCGTCCGGTGACTCCGCGCCACACGGTCGGCAAGCCGGTCAAGCTTGAGCACGGTGATTTCCTTCAACACGTCCAGGGAGAGCGCAAAGTAGGGGACAACGGTCATCCGGGCCAGGAGTGCCGGCTTGAGGTAGGCGGCGAGGCTGGGCCGGATGGCCGCATCGAGTTCCTCCGGGGTGACGGCCGGGTTCTCCGAGCAAAGCCGCACAATGATGTCCGTGGCCAGGTTGCTGGTCATGAAGATGACCGTGTTCTTGAAATCGATCTCGCGGCCTTCTCCATCCGCGAGCACGCCCTTGTCGAACACCTGATAGAAGAGATTCATCACCTTGGGCGCAGATTTCTCGATTTCGTCCAGGAGCACCACCGAATAGGGCCGCTGACGCACGGCCTCGGTGAGCACGCCGCCTTCCCCATATCCAACATAGCCTGGAGGGGACCCGATAAGCCGCGACACCGTGTGCTCTTCCTGGAACTCCGACATGTTGATCGCTGTCATGAACTGCTCACCGCCAAACAGAAGGTCAGCCACTGCCAGCGCGGTTTCGGTCTTGCCCACACCGCTCGAGCCCACCAGCAGGAAGACGCCCAGGGGCTGTTTCGGGTTCTGAATCCCGGCTCGAGCCCTTCGAATGCACTCCGCAATGGCCTTGAGGGCGTGATCCTGGCCCTTGATCCGCTCGCGAAGCCGCTCCTCCAACTCCAACACAGCACGGACCTCGTCCCGAACCATGGTGCCCACAGGAATCCCGGTCCAATCCTCCAGCACCTCGGCCACCATGTGGGGCGACACGTCCGGCTGCACCATCGGTGTCTCACCTTGCACACGACGAAGCGCGTCCAACGCCTGCTCCAGTCCCTCCGGCGTCCCGGCCGCCTGCTCGGCGCTCTCCGACGGCGCTTGCTCCGGGCTCGATGCCGAAGGCTCCGGCTCATCCGCGGAATCAGGGTCCTTCAGCCCTCTCCGAAGGGAGACGACCTCGTCCGCCAAAGCCTTTTCCCGCTCCCACTTCTCCTTCAGTTCGGCCAGACGCTCCCTCTGCGCCTCAATGCGTGCTTCGATTTCCGCGACACGCCCGGCAGATACGTCCACCCCCAACGTCTGATCCCGCTTCAACGCTTCCAGGCTGCAGTTCAGCGCAGCAATGCGCTTCTCCAGGTCGTCGATGGGGGCCGGCGTGGTGGACAGGCTGATTTGAACCCGGGCCGCGGCCGTATCCAGCAGGTCCACAGCCTTGTCCGGAAGCTGTCTCCCGGACAGGTAGCGCGCCGACATCTCCACCGAGGCCACCACCGCACCATCGGTGATGACCACTCCATGATCCTTCTCGTACCGGGACTTGAGTCCCCGCAACATGTCGATGGCCACCGGAATGTCCGGCTCCGCGACCTTGATCGGCTGGAATCGGCGCGTCAATGCGGGATCCTTCTCGAAATGCTTCTTGTACTCCTTCCAGGTCGTGGCGGCAATCAACCGGAGTTCTCCTCGAGCCAGGACCGGCTTGAGCAGGTTGGCCGCGTCGGTCCCCCCGGCTCCGGCTCCGGCCCCGATGATCGTGTGGGCCTCATCGACAAAAAGCACCACCGGCCTGGGGGCTCCCTGGGCCTCCGAAATCACTGCCTTCATTCGATTCTCGAATTCGCCCTTGACCGACGCGCCGGCCGTCAGCAGCCCAATGTCCAGCGCCAAAATCTCCACTTCGGCCATGCGCGGCGGCACGTCCCCGGACACAATCCGCAATGCCAATCCCTCCACCAGGGCGGTCTTGCCCACCCCGGCCTCCCCCACGATGATCGGGTTGTTCTTGCGGCGCCGGGACAGCACATCGATCATCTGCCGAATCTCCCGGTCCCGCCCGATCACCGGATCCAACCGGCCCTCCCGCGCCTTGCCCGTAAGGTGGTGCGTGAAACGCGCCAGGGCCGAGTCCTCACCCGGCTGGAACGGCCGGTCCGAATCCCCCGCCTCCCCCTCCGGCTCCTCCCCGGAACCGGAAATGATCTCCATCAAACGCTCCGCCAGCTCCCCCCGCGGGATCTGCTCGACTCGACCGCGCCATTCCCGGGCACTGAACCGCCCCGGACGCAGCACCAGGGTGGCAAACAGGATACCAGTCCGAATCCGGTCCTGCCGAAAATCGAGCGACCCGACCATCCACGATTCAGTCACCCAGTCCACCAGGACCGGTGCAAACGTGGGACGCCCCGGGTTGCCGTCCCGAAACGAGTCGAGCACCGCCAGCAACTCCCGGCCGAACCGTTCCACGTCCACTCCAAAATGACGCAGCAGCACGCTGACATCTGAATCTCCCTGCTCGATGGCCTTGAACAACACATGCTCCACCGAGACTTCGTAATGCGAACGGGACATGCAGTACCCAATCGCGTTCTCGAACACCTTGCTCGCATATGGCGCAAGACGGGCAAACAACCCCTTCAGGTCAACTGTTGACATGTCGCACTCCTTGCAATGGGCCGGCAACCACGCGCCGGTTCCCCCGACCGTCGGCCCGAATCGACAACACCACCCGCGAGGTCCGCGGCACACCCAGCCAGGATGTAAGATGAAGGCGTACCGGCGCCCGCCGGCCGAGATACATCCCCCGCACCTGCGAACGGTCCAGCACCAGGGCCACCTCGTAGTCCAGACCATCACGCAGCGCCAGCCCCAAAACCCGATCCAGGCGGGCCAATCCCGGCCCTCCCGGCAGGAAACTCTCAACCTCCTCAATGCTCAAAGGCCCAATCCACACCCGAAACATCCCAGCACGATCCTGAATTCGCCGCCCAATCGTACAATTCCGCCCCAGACAGACCCGTCCCACTCGCAACCGCAACACCTGCTCCTCCGGAATCGCCACCCAACGCAACACACACTCCTCGACCTCCACCCGCGGATGAACAGAAGCCCGCAACAGCGTCTCCAAGGCAGCACGGCTCATCGGCCGACGCGCCAACAACCCGGCCCACTTCAAAAGAAAACGCGGCTCAAACTCCGCCTGGTCCTTCAAAGCCGCCCGGTGAAACCCCACCAGGGCGAGCAATAGCGTCGAAAGATCGTCGGTGGCGTCCGGAGTCCACTGGAACAGAAACCGGAACCGCTGCCAGACTCGAAAAAAAAGTTCTATCAACCGGTTGTTGATGATGTCCAGAAAATCACGGACGACCCGATTCTCCTCGGCGCCCAACTCCATCAGGTAGACCACGGGAAGCGGAGAACTCACTCCGTACAGGCCCATGAACGTGGTGGTGATGACGTGAACCTCGCGATCTTCCACTTGCTCGAGATCAACACGGACGATGTCTGCGGCGGGGAACCCGAGAGACATGTCGGGCTTGAACCGGAGATCCGGGAACTCGGGTCCAGGCCGCGCATGGTCCCGGACTGCGGTGGTGTCTGCGAGCAGGCGCACCAGTTGAAAGAAGGAGGCCCTGCGCACGTCCTCCGGCCGTGGCAGCGGGGAGACGTTCCGGTCATGCCTGGCATCGTCGTCTGACAAGGAGGTATCCTCCTGGACTAGATGAGGTTCTCACCCCCGATCTTGCCGGGCCACTCGATGAGCAATCCCTGTTCGACCCCCGAGATCGAAAGGGCGACGAACGTGTTGATCGCGCACGACGCGGCGAGATAGGCCTGGAGCACAGACCCGAACAGGAACACGTCGCCGTCTCCTTCGAAAGCCGACTCGTGGACCTTGAGCGCCATGTTGGTTCCTCGCACCACGTGTCCTCGAAACAGGGCGTCCCTGGACTCGATACGCACGTCCGCCAGTCCTGCGAGCAGCTTGCGATGGTATTGCACCCTGGCCCGGTCCCGTCGGGCAGGATACTGGTAGGCCATGAGCAGGGATCGGAGGGCTCCAGGGCTTCCCAGGGACCGGACGTTGACGCCGAGCAGGGAGATGAGGTGCCAGAGCAGAGACCGGGCCAAGGGTGGTGGCGCGTTGTAGGTCGGCCTGAGCAGGTTGCTGAAGGTGGCGAACGACGGTGAGGACGCGGTGGGTTTGCACACGTCTCCGACCTTGAGTGTTTCCGGTAGATGGCGGTTGGTCGCCACCAGGTCGATGGAAAGGTACTCCAGCGTGTCGGACCCCACCGTCCCTTCTGCGTCTCCGGCCGGCTCGCGTACCCGGTCGGGATACTGGAGTGAGATGTAGGTGTCCACCGCCTCCTCTTCCCCGGTAACGGCCGGCTTCAGGCTGACCATGTAAGCGGGGCGCTCACCGGCTTCATCCCCCAACGGGTCCTCGAGTTCAAACACGGGACGATATCGTTTCCGCTCTGCCGTGCCCCGCGCAAAACTCGTGACGTCCTCGATGGCATACACCTCGTAGTGCTCCTGCGGGGAGGCGTCGACCTGAACGCGGAACTCATGCTGAAGCGGATCGAGACGGATGGGTCGGGCGTGCTCGGAGAAGAGGTTCACGATGGGGGTGCAGTGGAGCCGCACATGGTCTCTGTCAGGCCGGACCTGTCTTGGCAGGTCCTCCACCAGGTGGAACCGGATCTCGAGGGCCGAGCCGTCGAAGTGGTGCCACACGGTCTCCAGCCCCCCCACGTCCACGAACAGGAACTTCTCCGGCAAGGTGAAGTACTCCTGGAGCACGCAGTGCCCTGTCACCACGTTGTCGCCATACTCGAGCAACGTTTCCTCGCGGGCCCACCCCACCGGTTGCACGGAACCGGGCGCCAGCGTCCAGGTCCGGTCCCGCCCCTCCGCGTTCCTGGCTGCCACCTCCACGGAGCGGACCTTGCGGAGCAGCCAGTAGTAGAGCGTGGCAGAGACCCGCCGCGGACCGTGCAGGTGCAATCGCAACGCGGGCAGGTCCTCCGGCTCGATCACTGCTCCACGCTCGACTTCCAGGGCAAGGACCAGCACCGGTTCCCCGGCCACGGGACGGTCCACGCGCACATCCACCACGGACATGGGGGCCATGTGGACCGGGTAGCAGGTACGAAACGTGCACACCGTCCCATCCCTGGGCACCGAGGACACCAGAACCCCTCGGTCGATCCGTTGCACCCCCTTCACCATTCCCGGGCGGGGGCGAAACTCCAGGATACTCGTGCACGGTGTCGGCCTCAGGTACTGAGGCCAGAGGAGGTGCACCAACCCGTGTGAAAGTTCGGGAATCTCATCGTCGAGTTTTTGCCGAAGCCTCCCGGTGAGGAATGCCACCCCTTCCAGCAACCGCTCCACGTCCGGGTCATAGGCGAACTCGTCCAACAAGCGGCCGGCCTCCGGGTGCTTTTGGGCGAACTCGCGTCCAAGCTCTCTCAGGCTCCTCAATTCATCGTTGAAATAGCGGTTGAACATGGGTCAGCGCCTCACCTGCACCCGGCCGGAGGAAGTGACCACGGTATCGAACCCCATGCGCGTCTTCACTCCGGGAACCCGAACCTGGGCGGAGATATGAAACCGCAACGTGAGGGCGTCCTCCTCCTGCTTGTCATAGATCACACGCACCCGGGTCAGACGGGGTTCGTAGTGCTTTACACACCGCCGAATACTCTCCGCCATCTCCCCAACCGACTCGGGGTAGTTGTGAAGAATGGCCGAAAGGTCGATGATCCCGTACTCGATGGCGCTTGGTGCACTCCCTCGACGACTGTTCAGCACACGCCGCAGATTGAGCAAAATCGACTCCTTCAGCAGCCGGGGCTGGTCATAGGAGGAGCCCGGATCTGGACACCGAAGCTTCTCGAACAATGTGCGTGCGTCCCTCACGGAAATCACCTGCCATCGACACCGGGCCCGCCCCCTGGGGGTGGACCCCCTGGGGATGGAAAGGGGTGTTTCTCGTCTCCCGCGTCGCACGTACCTGGACGCCGTGGCCCCGGTGGTCGCGACCGGCGCGACGGGCGGTCAATGCGGCCAGGTGCCGGCCTCAATCCGAGGCCGGCACCATGCCGACTCACCTGTGTAGTGGTCCGGACGAAATCAGGATCGAGGCGTCTTCCAGTCGTCCTCGGCCTCGATCCCGTCGGGCTCCCAGGTCCAGATGATCTTGCGGTAGGTGAAGCTCACGTCCTCCATGTGCTGGAACGGCTCGGACGCAGGGTCCAGGCAGTTGGGAATCCAGGGCTTGATCGACACGATGATCGCTTCCACGAGCCGGATGGTGTAGTAGTGTTCCTCGGTACCGGTGTTGTCGATCCGATAGAACTTCAGTGTCACGTCTTTCATTCGTTCGCCCGAGGTGAGCGCCTGAAAGAGCTTGGGCGAACTCTTGTCGAACACCTTCGTGATTTTGAGCGCGTTGTGAACCCGCTTGCCAGTGGGCTGTCCGCTCTGGGGGTCTCGAGGAATGTAGACCTCGTGCTCGAGCGCCTGAACGAGAATGGAATCCTCTCTCCCAACCTGATCCACGGACCCGGCGATCGGACCCTGGTTCTCGCCTTCCAGCCAAAGGTGGCTCACCATCGCCATGGTATTTTCCTCCGTTCGTCCTCGTCATTCAGGCGGACGAGGTTCGCCTTCCCAGGCCAATCCCGGGTTGGTCAGGTCCGCCTATTTCTCCAACTTCCCGACCAACGACAGCGTGAAGTTGGCTCCCATGTACTTGAAATGGGGACGGACCTTCAGATCCACCTTGTACCAACCAGGCTCGCCCTCTACCTCCGAAACCACAATCTGCGCTTCCCGCAGTGGACGTCGGCTCCGCACGCCGGCCGATGCGCCATCGTGTCCGGCGACATACTGCTTTATCCAGTTCTCCAGCTCTTTCTGCAGGTCTGTTCTCTCCTTCCAGCTTCCGATGTTCTCCCGCTGGATCACCTTGATGTAGTGCGCCAGCCGGGAAATGATGAACATGTAGGGGAGCTGAGTCCCCAACTTGAAATTCGTTTCCGCTTCCTTCGCCGCACTGTCGGTCCCAAAGAACTTGGGCCGCTGCACCGAATTCGCGGTGAAGAAACAGGCGTTGTCACTCCCCTTGCGCACGGTCAGGGGAATGAACCCCTCCTCGGCCAGTTGGTAGTCGAGCCGCTCGGGAATCAGTATCTCTGTCGGTATCTTCGCCTCGATAGACCCCATGGACTCGAACGTGTGCACAGGGAGATCGTCCACCGCCCCGCCGGACCGCGGTCCGATGATGTTGGGACACCATCCGTACCGGGCGAAGCTGTCGGTCAGACGCGTCGCAAAGGCAAACGCCGTGTTCCCCCAAAGGTAGTTCTCCTGAACGTGCCCATCCGGTCGCGCCGCCCGCACGTCCTCCTGGTAGTCGAACGCACGGACCGGGTTCCCGGACCCGTAGGGCAGACGCAGCAAAAATCGAGGCATGGTCAACCCGACGTACCGCGCATCCTCTGAATCCCGGAACGCCCGCCACTTGGTGTACTCCGGCCCCTCGAACAGGTCCTTCAACTCCCCGACGCGATGCAACTCCTCGAACCGCTCCACGTTGAACATCCCCGGAGACGCTGCGGCAATGAACGGCGCGTGGGCCATCGCCGCCACCGAGGCAATGTTCTGAAGCAACTGAATGTCACGCGGCCGGTGCGAAAACTCGTAGTTCCCAATCAGTGCACCATAGGGCTCACCACCAAACACGCCATACTCGTTCGTGTACACGTGCCGGTAGAGCCCCGACCGCACGATCTCGGGCGCATCCTCGAAGTCTTCTTCCAGTTGCTCCTTCGACACATCCAGCATGTCCACGCGGATGTTCGCCCGGAAATCCGTCCGATCCACCAGAAGCTTCAGCCCCCGCCACGCAGACTCCAGTTTCTGAAACTTCTCATGGTGCAGAATCTCGTCCAGTTGCCTGCTGATACGCCGATCGATCTCCCCGATCATCTCGTCGACCAGAGACTTGTCCACACGCTCCACCTGCTTGTACCGATCGACGATATCTTCAAGCAGCGTCGAAATACCGGCCCGGTAAACGCGCTTCACCTCCGGCGAACTGGCTCGAGTCTCCTCGAGCAACTCCTCGAGCAACGTGCTCCCACCCTGTGCCTGTGTTCCTTCAGTCATGGACACCCCTCCTCTGGGACTCCGGCCTTGGGCCGAGAAACGGCTAGTCTTCCTTGGAGGACAACCCGAGTTCGTCGAGCACCTGCTGGAACCGCGCTTCGTCCTTCAAGATCGCCATGAGTTTCCTCCTGAAGTTGGGCACGCTGCTCAGAGGCCCCTTCAGGGCGGCGAGCGCCTCCCTCATCTCCAACAACTCGGCCAATGCCGGCACCTGGCGCGCCACCTGTTCCGGCTCCAGATCTCGAAGCCCTTCCACCTTCAGTTCCACGGGCAAATCCCCTGCGTCCTCCTCTTCCGAAAGCCTGTTGGGCACGGAAAAGCTCAAGGTGATGCCCTGCTCCCGCATCACGGCGTCGAAGTTGTCCTTGTTCACACTGACCGGCTTCTTTTCCTCGAGGGGCGTATCGTCGGCTTTCTGCGTGAAGTCGCCCAGAACCATGAGCCGGAAAGGAAGCTCTTTCTCTTCCTGGGCGTCGCCGGTCGTCGTCTTGTAGGTGATGTTTACACGTTCTTTGGGTGCTACACTGCCATCGCTTCCCATATTCGACCTCCGAATAATATACGGTTTGTCTCTTCTTGCCAACACATTTTTCAGTTCTTGTCAAATTTTATCGC
The DNA here is from genome assembly GCA_964418585.1 of uncultured Gammaproteobacteria bacterium. Lineage (GTDB taxonomy): Bacteria > Myxococcota_A > UBA796 > JAJRTE01 > JAJRTE01 > JAJRTE01. The sequence goes on from CAYQMG010000054.1 coordinate 39,274, forward strand.
TGTTGCGATGTCTATCCTCGCCAACCTGTCAAGAAGGGCCTGAACTTCTGGATCGGGCGTACCCGACCCCTTCCCTCCACGCCCCCCCCGCGCCAGACAGGCCTCCAGCCTCGTCGCCAACAATTCGGCCATAAGGGGTCGATCCCACTCCTCCAGCCGATGCCGGATCGCCACCGTGTCCAGGGCCTCCAGCAACTTGGAAGCACTCGTGGCCCAGCCCAGCTCCAGGGCGATACGCGCCAGGTCGAGGTGCCCTCGGAATCGATCCTTTCCGTAAGGCAACGCATCCACTCGAGCCTGGAGCAGGGACACGGCGTCCTCCCCCCTTCCCGCCTGCACCAGGGCTCGAGCTTCCTTCAGGGTCTCGTTCCATGAACCCGCTCCGGCACTGCTCTCCCCCCGGGGCTCGAGTCCGGAAGGCCGACCCGAAGAGGGGGGCCCCGACCGGGGACTTCCGGTCCGCCCCGCGCGCGCCAGCCACCGCCGGGTCTGGTCCCCCACGAACGGTGTCCCATCCCGAAACTGAAGGGTGTCCACCCCGGGAAGACGCGAAACGAACCACCGCGTATTCGCCTGAATGACCTCGGCCGCAAGTCCGTAGGGCTCGCCCAGCGCCTGAAGGGCCCGCCACGACCACCATTGCAAGTCGAGCCACAACGGCAGGCTCATGAAACGAGACTCGGCCATCTCCAGAACCCCGCTCATGTCCCCCGCCTCAAACGCCCGCTCCAGATGCTGAACCTCCCCGGAAGCGGGAGGGGCTATCCGGGTTTTCCCCTCCTTGGCGGGCGGAAGTCGCACGAACTGGGCCCACACCAACGCTCGAGACACCTGATAGGACACTGGAGAACCGGGCACAGATCGACGGATCGCCTCCGTCAGCGGCGCCACTTGCCGCGCCACCTGCTTGAGACGCCGCTCCACTTCCTCGTCCAAATCCTGACCCGCCGCTCGAGTCGACGCAGACGACACGGACGGCGCAGACCCCTTCCGATCCCGCCCCGTCGACCCGCTCCCCGCTTCCCTGGCCCGACCACCGGCTCGCTCCCCCTCCCGCGCTCGACCCGGGCCGGTTCGCGGCACCGGCTTCTCGGCCTCCCTCCGCTCGCCCCCCCCGCCACCAGGGCCGCTCTCCTCGGTCCCTCCACCACGCCCGCCTTCACGCTGCGGCGTACTCTCGCCCTCCCCTTCCCCGCTCATCGCCCCCGATGACACCTGCGACTCGGCCCGCTCAACACCTCGAGCCCCCGAATCAGCGCCATCGGCCCCCGCCTCCCGCGCAGCAGGCTTCTCCCCACTCCTCGACAGCCCGGAAGAAGCCGCCTTGCGCTCCGCCGCGGCCTTCTGCTCCAACACCCGCAACATGTCTCCAAGCAGACGCCGCGCATTGGCCCCGGTCGGCGGTGAATCCGCCACGACCGCGCGAATGGCCTCGGAACAACGGTTCAAGAGATCGGCGCAGGCTCGAGCCTCCTCGAACTGCGACAGGGCAGGCGGTTCGCGGCGAATCGCGCCGTGCAGCCACTCGAAAAACCAACTCAACACACCCACTCGAGCCCGAAGACGCCGCCGGGGTGGAAACAGTATGTCCCAGTAGCGCTCGAGAAAGGTCGCAAGCACCTCCAGGCTGTCGCGTAGTCCGGCATAACCACCGGTCTCGAAGGAGGCCACCGCCACGTACACGGCCACTCGAAGGTCCTTGGAACGCTTCGCCAGGAGGTGAGTCCCCCGGTCCAACACCATCCCCCAGTCAGGCGGTGCGGACCGGTGCGGATTGTTGATGTCGTTGATCTCCTCACGTATCGCGTCGTAGTCCGGGTCCCCGCGAAGGTACTCCCCCGCGGGCGACTCGGCCGAAATGGGCTCAGCCGCCGACCGTACCCAGTCGGGAACCGACGTTTTTCTCCCACTATCGTCCATCGATGCCTCTCCAGCCATCGGTGAAATCATCATTCAGAATGCGTATCCAACCATTATGGTAACCCCCGCAAGGGGCGTTCCCGACCAGCCGGTCACCCCGCCCGGCCCCACACCCGCCAGGAGAGCAAACCCTCCTTCCAACGCCAGCATCGCGGTCATCCAGTTGGAACGATGGTAGAATTCGGCCCGGGCCGACACGTGGCCGCCCACCGAAGGCATGAGGTAGAGTCGCGACGCTTCCTCGCCCTCCGAGGACCAGAGCACCAGGTCGTAAGGGGCATAGAGGCCCCCGACCAGAATGCCCAGGCCCGGTCTCCCGACGCGCCAGACGCCTTCACCTCCAGGCGTCCACACCACGAGTCCGCCCACTCGAGCCATGGGAGCGCCCAAGGCTTCCCCCGCCTGCTCCTCGTAGAGGGTTCCCACATCCGAGGCCATGCGACCGGGGTACACGCCGAGGAACCCGCCCAGTCGGACACGATCCCGGGCGGCGCCCACCGCCACGTTCACCCCCATCTCTCCTCGAGACACGTCCATGTGCGGGGCAGGAAAGAACAGAAATTCGCCCGACACTTCAACACTCCGGTCCCAGGAGAAGACCTCACGCGGGGCCGTGATGACAAGCGGAACACCACCCGCCCGGAAATCCTGGATGTTCCCATAGAAACTGTTGTCCCCCACCTGAAACTGCACAATGTGCCGTCCAGGCCGAATGAAGTGCTGCTCGCCGGGAGACGCCACAAAGCTCTGACCATCCACGTACACCAATCCGTACCTGTCTCCGGTCACCACCTCGAAAAGAGCCGGAGCCGACTGGACCAGCACCTTGGCCTTGGCCACTCGATATGCCTTGTACAGCACAGGGTTTTCTCGAGGCGGCACCAATCCCACGTCCCACTCGAACATCCGGTAGGCCGCCACCACGTCCTCAAGCAGGCCCTCCACTTCATCCCGCCGCCCCAGGTGCCAGGCCGTCACCGCGTCGAGAAAGAACTTCTGCGCCAGCCATCGCCCCACCACGGGAACCTCCGTGCAGGTCAGCAGACCTTCCAGCCGCTCCAGGAACACCTCGGCCGTCTCGTAATCCCCATCCATGACCAGCTTGCGCACAAAGCCGAACTGGCTGTCCAACTCCGTCCGCGTCGTCGTCCTGGGACACGGCCGCCCCCCCCACGCCGTCCCAGGCACCCCCCAAACCAACACCAGCCAAATGATGAACATGCGGGCAATCCACCCCGCGCGCCTTCGCTTCATGACGCCAAACCCCGCACCAGTGTGTATTCGTTGTCACTCCATTTCGACTTGCAACCCAGGCAACTACCCATCCTAGCAACCACGTGTTTCGGAGTCAACGCAAAAAAATCGCTGGCCGCTTCATTCACCAACCAGGAGCAATGGTCCACCCCTTTGCTCCCCAGAACCCCACCGCCTCTTGCGGCGCCTCTCCGGCCTGGAACAAATCTGCTAATCAGTGTCCAAAAATATCCCGATAAAAAGTTACACTGGCGGAGGTCCCGGCCTGGAACGGTGGTCTGCGATGGCGGGACAGCAGCATTGAACTCCTGCGCGGGTACTCGAACATGAAACGACTCACCTGCTTTCTCCTGGCGTTCCTTGCGACGGCGAGTTTCTCGTTCGAGGCGGAGGCCTACTCGGTGCTCACGACTTCCGACGGGCGGGAGGTGCGCTGGCGTCAGCCGGTGGTCTACTACTACATCAATCCTGATGGCTTTGAGGACTTCGAGGTCGAGGAATTGATCCGGGCCACGACGGCCTGCTTCGAGACCTGGATGGAGGTGCATGCCGGTCCGGAGTTCGTCTATGCGGGCACAATCGACGTCAAACAACCAGGTGACGATTGTTTTAACGTTATCTTTTTCGTCCAGGATCCGATGGAGTGGATGGAGATGTTCCATCAGGAGGACGAGACGGCGATGGCGATGACCCGCACATACGTCGACCAGAGCGCCCGGATCGTGGGATTCGACCTTGCATTCAACGATGGTCACTACGACTTCACGAACACCGACGATCTCAACGAAGTCGTGACCGACTACGCGAACACCTTGACCCACGAGATCGGACACGTGCTGGGCCTGGACCACTCGGATGTTCCCGAAGCGGTGATGTATCCGACCGCCCCCGAGGGCGAAATATCCAAGCGAACGCTCAGCGACGACGACCGTGCGGGACTCCGGTACCTGTACCGGGATCCCATGCCCGAGCCTCGGTACGGATGTGGTGCGGTGGAGGATCCCTACTGCAGCGATCCCGGCATGTCGTGCCACCAAGGACTCGAGTCCCGGAGGCCTCCGCGCACGCCTTCTTCCCTCCTGTGGGCGCTCCCCGTGATCCTCGTGCGTCTACGCAGAAGCAGAATCCGCGCAAGCAGATGATGAGGGAGGAACATTCATGTCACGCTGGGCCTGGATTGCAGGGGTGGCCGGGTTGTGGCTGGTTGCCGGCCTGGGAAACGAAGCTCGAGCATCGCTCGTGGATGAATGGCTATCGATCCGCGAGTTGGTTGAGCGCTCCGATGGTATTTTCATCGGCGAAGTTCAGGACGGCCGAAGCCAGTGGGACGGCCGGTCCGGGGAAATCTGCACCCTGGTGACCCTCGAGGTGCAGTCGGAACTGAAAGGGCGAGCAGATTCGGACGGCACCATCCATCTGCGTGTCCCGGGTGGACGGGTGGGGAGTGTGATGGAGCGTGTGGTCGGAGCAGCCCGTTTTGCGCCTGGGGAGCATGTTCTGGTTTTTGCGGCCCGGGACCAGGAGGGATTTTACCGGGTGACCGGGATGGCCCAGGGCAAGTACACGATCCGGCAGGATTCTTACTCCGGTATCCAGTTTGCGGTGAGCGACGGCAGTGGACTTCGGCGGTTGGTGGCGGACGGGGACGGGAGCTACCGTGCGGAGGAGGCGTCGTCCCGCGAAGTACTTCTGACCGTTCTCATCCAGGCGATCGAGGAGCACACCCGTCCGGCGTTGGTGATGCGCTGAGGCGTGGAGCCGCCTGTCAGGCGATTTCGATGCACTGGTCCGTGTGTCTGTCCCGTCTTTCGGTGCCCTGGCGATCCTTCTCCAGGTTTTCTCCCCGATTTTTGCAGGTCATCTGAGCGTTCCCGACACGACCACGGCACCGTCGATGGCCTCCACCGAAGTGATCTGGAGGTGATTCTGAAATTCCTGCCCCTCGTTTTCGGCCCGGGAGATGGAGGCGGCGAGCCGATCGAGCGCGTTGGAGGAGAGGATCTTTCGGCCTGCTGTGCTGGAGAAAAGGAGGCACCCTTCTCCGTCCCCGGGGGTCACGGTGGTCAACCGGGGTGTGGGGCGGCCGTTTTCCATGGTGAGGGTTCCGGCCAACGCATACTGCCGGGTCCAGACAGGCCAGGCGAGGTGCCACATCCGCGCGCTGATTTCGAATCCACCCTCCACGACGTGCAATTCCTCGAGGTCCAGTGCGTAGGGACCGTCCTCGGAAGGGAGCCCCTTGCGGGTGAATCGGGTGGGGATTCGCCCATTCCGAACGCCCTCGAGCATCAAGGCCTGGATGACCGGAGCCCCGATCGTGACGCGCCATGCCTCACCGCGGGGTGGGGGTCCGCTGTCGAGGCCGATGGTGGGCGCTGCCGAGAGATCCAGGTTGACCCCGAGCACCATGGCCACGCCTGGAGGTTCCGGCGGCTCCTGGGGAGGGACCTCGGCGGCAGCGGTCGAATCCGTTTCTTTGGGCCGTGGGGGGGCGGGGAGGACGTGGACCCGGGCGGAGGCGACCGTCGAGAACGGCCCGACCTCTTGCTCGAGCGCGGGCAAGGGGATCTCGTGAGCCATCGAGTAGGCGCCGGCCGCCACCTGTGCGTCGATCCGGGCCTGGACCCTTTCCATCACGGTGCCAAGCGCGAGGGTGAGGCCGGGGAGAAGGCCGGGGAGATCGATTCGGAGGTCGAGGATCCGTTTCACCGCCGCCTCGACCCGGATCCCTTTTTCTCCCGGGGTTGCCTGGAGCTCGACCAGCAGGGACACCCGTCCCACCGGGGGCGGAGGACCGCCCGGTTGCGCGTCGGCAGGCACCAGGGATGCCCGCACGTCCATGCAGGCATCACATTCCGGCGAAGGATGTGCGGTGACGGCCTGGAGGCGGAGGTCTGGAACCTGGGTCCCGCCCAGCCGTTCCCGTGCGGCGGCAATCCGACCGACGATGCGACGGGCCAGGGGCCCGCGCCGACCAATGGCCTGGAATGTCTCGTTGACCGTGGCGTCGATTTCCCTCCGGACAGCGTCTTTCAAATCCTGCTCGAGGAGTGCCCGGGAGAACGCATTGGCGAGGGTGGTCTCGATGAACTGCGGCCCGAGGGTGAGGGTGAGATGGTAGGGCGGCCCTTCCACCGGTGTCGGCTGAGAAACCGTTCGAGGGGGAGGAGCCTCGTGGTCGGCGCGGTAGGTGTCACGGATCTGCTTTCCCGCGCAGCCGGAAACGAGGATGATCGCACATGCCAGCGTGGCGATTCCGGGGCATTGTCGTCGTGTCATTCTCTCGTTTTCCTCCTTCGTTGCTTCCCGGGTCGATCCCGGGGCGTTTCGTGGCCGTCGCCGCGGACATCATAGCGCCCCGCGCCCCGTCCGTCCAACAGGGTACCGCGCGCGGAAGGACGGGGTGCAGCGCTCGTGGCTCCCTTGCGAAGCAAATCCCCGTCTGGCATAATGGCCTGCAACGAACGGCCGCGGTTCCAGGCGCTCGGCGGTAGACGGCCAACCATGGCCCGGTGCGGCGGAGGGGGTGGAAATGAACCAGTTGGACAGCCTGCTCGAGACGATGGTGGCCCGAAAAGCGTCGGACCTTTTCGTGGGAGTGGGGCGTCCGCCAGCCCTTCGCGTCGATGGGGAGACCGTGCCACTGGATCTCCCGGCGCCGACCGCGGAACAACTGTCCGATTTCATGGCCTCGGTGGCCCGACCGGCGCAGGTGGAATCATTCCGTCGGAGCGGGGACCTGGACCTGGGATTCTCCCATCCGACCCTGGGCCGTTTTCGGGTGAACTTCCACCTCCAACGGGGTCTCCTCTCGGCGGTACTTCGCGAAGTTCCCAGTGGTCGGCTCGACTTCGTCGACCTGGGCCTTCCCGACAGCGTGCGACTGCTCGCCGAGATGCCTCGAGGCCTGGTTCTGGTCACCGGGAATACCGGGGCGGGAAAGTCCACCACCCTTGCCGCGATGGTCAACCACATCAACCGGACGTTCCGCCGTCATATCATCACGATCGAGGATCCGATCGAGTTCGTGCACGACGATCTTCGTTCTCGAGTGACCCAGCGGGAGGTTGGGAGCGACACGGAGAGTTTTTCCACGGCGCTCCGGCACGTGGTCCGCGAGAGTCCGGATGTCATTCTCATTGGTGAGATGCGGGACATGGAGACCATGAACGTGGCGATCTCCGCCGCGATGACCGGGCACCTGGTGCTCTCGAGTCTTCACACGATTGATGCCGCGCAGACGCTCCAGCGGATCCTGGGATACTACCCGGAGCACTTGCAACAGCAGATCTGTATCGATCTGTCCCTGGCGTTGCGGGGTATCGTGGCCCAGCGCCTGGTGCCACGCGCCGACGGCGAGGGGCGGGTGGCTGCGGTGGAAGTTCTCCTGGGCACGCCGCCCATTCGGAAGCTGATCCGGGAGCAGCGTCTGGAGGAAGTCCCCGACCTGATGGTGGAAGGCGATGGGATGCAGACGCTCAACCAGGCGCTGGTGGACCTGTTCCGGAAGAAACTGATCACCCGGGAGACCGGGTTGGCCTACTCCAACAGTCCGGATGAATTCCGCCTGGCCGCCCAGGGGATCGAGCGAGGAACGGTGTCTTACGGGGGTCTGCACGACCAGCTCCCCGCACTTGGCAACGTGGATGTAAAGACGCTCATCGCCGTGGCCACGAAGTACGATGCCAGTGACATCCACCTGCAGGTCGGGGCTCCACCCATGTTTCGGATCCGGGGCAAGCTCAATCCGCTTGGGAAGGAGGTGCTCACCCCCATCGACGTGCGCCGTCTCCTGTTCAGCATGCTGACCCCTGGGCAACGCGAAAAGTTCGAGCTGGAGCGGGAACTCGATTTCGCGCTGGCGCTGGGAGGTCGTCACCGATTCCGGATCAACGCGCACTATCAACGGGGGACGGTGGCGGTGGCCATGCGCCTGATTCCCGAGGCCGTGCCGGACGTGGAGGCACTCGGGCTGCCCTCGGTGGTCGAGAGTCTGGCTCTTCGGCATCAGGGGCTGGTCCTGGTCACGGGACCGACCGGGTCGGGCAAAAGCACCACGCTGGCGGCGATGATCGAAATCATCAACAGCCGACGCAACTGCCACATCATCACCATTGAAGACCCGATCGAGTTCGTGCACCGCAACAAGATGGCGATCATCGAGCAACGGGAAGTGGGCGCTGACACGCGGAGTTTCGCCTCCGCGCTCAAGTACATCCTGCGCCAGGACCCCGACGTGATCCTGGTGGGGGAAATGCGCGACCAGGAGACCATCGCCGCAGCCTTGACCGCTGCCGAGACCGGCCACCTCGTGCTGGCCACCATCCATGCCAATGATGCGCCCCAGACCACCGACCGCATCGTGGACGTGTTTCCCCCGCACCAGCAGACACAGATACGTGCGCAGCTCGCCTCATCCCTTCTGGCCATCCTGTCACAACGCCTGCTCCTGCGCGCCGACGGCGAGGGGCGGGTGGCAGCGGTGGAGGTCATGGTGGCGACTCCTGCCATCCGGACCCACGTGCGTGAGGGCAAGACGCATCAGATGATTTCCACGATGGAAGCCTCGAAGCGGGACGGGATGATCACCATGGACCGCGCCCTTTCCGACCTGCTCCGCGCCGGCGTCGTATCCATCGAGGAGGCCATGAAACACGTCAGAAGCCCCATGCAACTCCAGGGACTGGCAACGCGACTCGGAAAGACACAGGTGTAGCCGGAGACCACGGTCGGCCCCGGCTGGAGGTGAGTTCATGGCGACGAAACGGAACAGGGTCTGGATCGGAATCGGCGTGGTCCTGGTCACCGCCGCCGGGGTATTCCTTGCCCTTGCCGGTCTGCAAGACGAGCCTCGAGCACTCCCTGCAGACATGCCGACCTATGAATTCGTTGGCGACAACAACATCTGCCCGGTGCCCGAACTCATCCGGTTCGAGTGGAAAGGCCGCCAGTATCAGACCCTGATGCTTCACGGGGACGAGTACCACACCCTGACCTTCTTCGATCTGCCCCAACTGGTCACTGCGGACGGAAAGCTCCCACCCACGAGACGGATCTTCAAGTATCACTGCTACGTCAACCCGGACGGCATGCGCGGCAAGTGGACCTACAGCCGCGAGGACAGCCCGGACCGTTACCGAATTGGGGTCATCGGCACCGGGGTGACCTTTGGCGAGGGAGTGAGTGACGACGAGCTTTTCACCCACCTCCTGGAGGAACGTCTGAACGCGGAACCGCCGGTGGCTCAGAAATTCGAGGTGCTCAACTTCGGAGTGCCCTGCATGACCACCGACTTCGCGGTCGGAGCATTCCTGAAACGACACGAGCAGTTCGATCTCGACCTGTGGATCTTCGTGCTGGGCGTGAACGATGCGCTCCCCATGTTCCACCGGTCCGAGGACGACTATCGCGAGTCCTTGATCAACCTGTTGGACACCATCGACGACACCGGCGTGGACGCCCTGGTGCTGGTGGAACCCATGAACACCTTCTATCCATGGATGAACGAATACCGCCGTTACCGAAAGGTGCTCGAGGAGGTGGTGAGCGGCCGTGTGGAGTTGGTGGATCTGGCCTCGTATCTCGACCAGCACGAACGCTGGAACGGCCTCCGCCTCGAGCCCGAAGGGGAGGTTCAGCGGGTGGTGCAGTATCGCCGGGGCCGGCCTCGAGTTCTTTTCGAGGCCACTTATCGTGCCCGGGAAGGCGAGCAGTACATCTCGCCCGAGATCTACGAATACCTGGACACCCATGAGGTACACATGGCCACTTTCATCACCGACGTGCACCTCAACCCCCATGGACACCGGGTGACCGCGGACTTCCTTTACCATGTGCTGGCCCGTCGCCTGCGGCGCGACACGGCGCCTCGCCGGGGCGCCTTCAACACCCCGGGACACCGACGAACCCCGGGTCGGCGGTTCGCCGTTGAAGCACGCACCTGTTCCCGTCACGAATCAACAGGCCCCCGGGAGACGCTGTAGACGCGCTCGAGCTTCCCTTCTCCCGCGCGAAGCGGTATCATGTTGCGCCGGTTCCGCATACAATACAAATGGGGATAAAGCGAGAGATGGCATGCCGGGAAGGGCGCTGAATTCGGCTGCCCGATGGCCTGGCAAGCGCCCATCGCGTGCGGAAGGAGACCGCCGGGCAGCGTGTTCGAGCCGGGACGAAGTGGAGAGAATTGCGCATGAAGCTTGTCTACACGGGAATGCTCGCACCCATCCTCCTGTCGATCACACACCTTGCAATGGCCGCCGTGGCCATTCCGGACGCCATGTCCCTGGAGGACCTGGACACCTCGTTCATCGGAGAGAATCCCGGAGACCAGTTTGGATACTCCATGGCCTTCGGCGATCTGAACAGCGACGGCGCCTGGGACTTGATCGTGGGCGCCCCTTCGGCCGACGGCGCCGCAGGGGAGCATTGTGGCAAGGTCTACATCTTTTTCGGCCAGCGTTCCGAGGACGGCTTCCCCTGGGTATATGGAACGGACGCAGCCAACGCCGACGTGATTTTCGAAGGCGCCCAGGCAGGAGATTACCTGGGTCATACCGTGACCGAAGTGGGCGACGTGTTGTACCGCGACTACTTCAACGACCTCGCCATTGCCGCCACCGGTGCAGACGGAGGCAACAACAGCGGCCGGGTCTACCTTGTGTCCGGACGCAACGAAGGCTGGGTGAGCGGCGTTATCGACGAGGTTGCGGACACGAGTTTCGTGGGGCCGTACGGAGAACGAATCGGCTACTCGATGTCCAGGGGCGGCGACATCAACGGGGATGGATACCAGGATTTCCTGGTGGGGAGTTTCCGGCACGACATCCCCGGTGGCGATGCGTGGGCCGGACGCGCGTTCATCATCTTTGGACGGCCCCCTGAAGAGTGGCCTGAGAGCGCCACCGTCGAGGAGATTGCAGGTGCATCGTTCGTGGGGGAAGCTTACAACGAACTCCTCGGCTGGTCAGTCGCCGGTAACGGCAACCTCAACGGAGACGCCTTCACCGACGTGGTGATTGGTTCCCCTGGTGATGTCGGGGCCAATTCGATGATGGGTCGTGTCAGCGTGCTGTTGGGCAAGCGGGACGGGTGGCAACTCGATCAGCCCATCTCGGAAGCGGCGACCACCATATTCACGGGCGAAATGGTGGGCTCTCAGACAGGCTATTCTGTCGTCATGACCCGGGACTACGACTACAGCGGGTCTGACGAACTTGTCATTGGAGCCCCCACGTTCACCCCGTCCTCGTCCGAACCCAATGTGGGCAAGGTGTACCTGATTCGGGGCAGGCGCCCCGGCGAATGGCCCACGGGGGAGTACAGCGTCAGCGTGGCCGATGGAAGCTGGCTGGGCGAGGCTCCCGGGGACTACGCGGGGGTTTTCGTGGGGAGAGGCGGCAACATCGATCGAGACGGCAAGCGGGACCTGGCCGTGGGGGCCTACTTGAACGATGACGGAGCAAAAGACGCAGGCAAGGCCTATGTAATCTTTTTGACCGACGAGAGCGTCACGCCGAACAGTTCGCTCGCGCAAGCCGACATTCAGCTTCTGGGATTCGACGTGTACGGACGCGCCGGTGCTTCCGTGCTGAGTGGCGACAGCTTTGACGGGGACCGATTCGACGACCTTCTGATCGCTGCCCCGCGCGTGACGCCTGATGGTGTCACGGGGTACGTGGGGAACGTCTACCTTCTCCGTGGGGTGCTGTTGCAAGACCAGGACTATGATGGATACAGCCCGGCGACGGGCGACTGTGACGACGAGGATCCGGCGCGCAATCCGGGCGCGGAAGAGATCCCCTACGACTGGATCGATCAGGATTGCAACGGTGAGGATCTGGCGGACGTGGACGGTGACGGGTACCTCTCCTGGGAAGTAGACGAGGACGACTGCGACGATTACGACCCGAACATCAGCCCCGAGGCACACGAGGTGTGTGACGGGCGGGACAACGATTGTGATACGCTCACCGACGAAAACGTCCAGACCCCCTACTATCGAGACGCCGACGGCGACGGATTCGGAACCCCGGACGACGAGGTGCTGGCCTGCGAGGTGGCCCCGGAAGGTTACGTGGCCGCCTCCGGCGACTGTGACGACACGAACCCGGCGGTGAATCCCTCGGCCATCGAGGTCTGCGGGGATTCGGGGGGCGACGGAGTGGATGACGATTGCTCCGGCACCCCGGACGACCGGGACTTTGACGGAGACGGCAGCGTGGACGCTGCATGTGGAGGAGACGATTGCGACGACTTCAACCCGGACGTTCACCCGGGAGCCGTGGATACGCCTTACGACGGATTCGACCAGGATTGCGACGGTTCGGATTTCGTGGACGTGGACGGCGACGGGTTTGCAGCGACAGCGGCGAGCGGCCCGGACTGCAACGACGACGATCCCACCATTTATCCAGGAGCGCCTGAAGTGGAGTGCGACGGGATCGATCAGAACTGCGACGGAGTCGATCTGTACGACGTGGATGGTGACGGGTTCAAGGGTTGCGGACTGGAGGAGGGCGAGGAAGCGGATTGCGACGACTATGACCCGGACACCTACCCGGGGGCCTACGACTGGGGGAACGACGACAAGGATCAGAACTGCGACGGGATTCCCGCCCAGGACGCCGACGAGGACGGGTACCGGACCCCGGACGACCTCGACTGTGACGACTATGACTCGAGCCGCCATCCGGGCGCGGAGGAGGATCCGTACGACGGGGTGGATCAGGACTGCGACGGGAACGACCTGGTCGACGTGGACCTCGACGGATTCGCGGCCACCCAGGCAGACGGCGACGACTGCGACGACAACGACCAGAACACCTATCCTGGAGCGGACGAGATTCCCTACGACGGAATCGACCAGGACTGCAACGGCAGCGACCTGGTCGACGTGGACGGCGACGGATTCGACAGCGAAGTCGTGGGCGGGGACGATTGCGATGACAACGACATCTCGGTCAGCCCCATCGCCCCGGAAGTGCCCTACAACAACGTGGACGAGAACTGCGACGGACTCTACGCCGACCAGGACGCGGACGGATACAACACCTACGACGACATCAACCCGGACTGCGACGACCTCGACCCCGACGCATATCCCGGAGCCGAGGAGATCCCGTATGACGGGATCGATCAGGACTGCGACGGAGCGGACCTCACCGACATGGACGGAGACGGATTCGACGGCTGGGAGGCCGGCGGTGCAGACTGCGACGACCTCGACCCGACCATCAATCCAGACGCCGAGGAAATCCTCGACGACGGCATAGACAACAACTGTGACAACCTCGTGGACCCGGCCGACATGGACGGAGACGGATACTCCATCGCCCCTTCCGCCCTGGAACCCGATTGCGACGACTCCAACCCCGATGTCCATCCAGGCGCCACCGAGGTGCCCGACCTGGTGGACAACGACTGTGACGGTCGTATCGACGAACACATCGTGGAAGCCGTGCAGGACCCCGGCGGCTGCGTCTGCTCGAGTCGCTCCGGAACACCTTCCGGCGGCGACGTGCTCCCGTTCGTCCCGGCGGCTCTCCTGCTCATGGTCCGACTGAGGCGCCGCCGTCTCCCGCCCCGCCTCTGACACACACCACGCCTTGCATCTCCTCCCTCGCGCCCCTGCCAACCGGTGCAAAAACCATGTGCACGACCCCCACCGCCTCCACGGGCTGCTCCAGCGCCGGTCGTGGTCGCCGGAGCCTGGAATCGTCCACGCCTATGTCCTCGAATTGCAGCATATTTCACGTTCCTTCCCCCCGCGACCGGGACCATCGCGGAGCGCATAAATACTTGACAGCCGTATCGCCCGGGTGTATAAGGCGACCATGTGGACGAATGAACCGGTCTTGGGCCCCAAAAAACTGTACGTGTCGCCTCGGTGGGACGACGGAGCCTGGGAGCGAAGAGGAAAGACGCTTCTCTCAGGTGAAGCATGGCCTCACCTTTTCATCTGCACCAACTCTTGCGTATGAATCTCCCGAACTGGACCGGGTGCCGTTCAGAAGTTTCCCGACGTGACACCGGCAAATCAGCGAGGCCAGGCGTGGTTGGGGGTAACTGTAGCCCGTGACCGAAAAGGGACGGGTGACGTGGCGTGCTGACAGTCCAGACGACCTAGCCAGGAGGCAATCATGTTCGACTCGATCGGGCGGCGCGGAAAGGTCAAGAACCTGTCTCCGCTTCGCTGGCTCTTCAGTTCCATCATCGCTGGATTGATCATTTCTGGCGCCATCGGAACGTACGACGTCGTCCAGTCGGGGCCCCAGGCAGAGGCGCAGGTAGAGGAGGAGTTGGAGGAGGTCACTTTCAAGCAATCCCTTCCCCCGCCCCCGCCTCCTCCTCCACCGCCGCCGGCACGCCGTCCACCCAGGTCCACCACACGACCGAAGCGCAACGTGATCACCAAGAAGGTGATCAAGAAGGAGATCGAGGATCCCGAACCCACACCGATCCCGAAGAAGGAGGAGGACGAGCCCACGCCGACACCGGACCCGGACGAACTGTTCGACGAGTTCGACGGGGCCGAGGGCGGTGTCCCGGGCGGCGTTCTCGACGGGGTCATCGGTGGCGTGGTCGGGAGCGACACCTACGGGTCTTCCAACATCCAGGAAGTGGATGTCAACTCGATCCAGAAACTCAAGGTCGTTCCCCCGGTCTACCCCCCGCTGGCCAAGCGCGCCGGGGTGGAAGGCCAGGTGCTCGTCGAGGTGACCTGCTCGGCGGACGGGCGAGTGACGAACATCAAGTGGTTGAGAGGAGACGTCATCTTCAAGGAGGCGGTGGAAACCGCGCTCCGACAGTGGCGCTTCGCCCCACGGCCCATCTCGTTCAAGTTCCAGCAACCGTTCAATTTCAAGATAAAGAAGTGATTTAACCGGATATCGCAACGAAACTCTTGGGAGGCGACAGCATGTCATTTGACCTGATGCACATTTGGGCGAGTATGGGCTTGCCCGTGAAGCTTGTGGCACTCACGATGCTCATCATGGGACTGCTCTGTCTCGTCGTGACGATCGAGCGCCTGCTGGTGCTGAACAAGGCCACCCGGCAGAGCCTGGCTCTGGCCGACCAACTGGGCGGCCTGCTGGCAGAGGGGAAGGTGGAGGAAGCCATCGCCCTGGCAGGCGAAAAACGCTTCAAGATGAGCTACCTCGGCCCGCTCGTCTCGAACGGCCTCAGCGCCTTCATGACCCGACGCGGAACCCGGGGCGCCGACGCAGTGGCTGCGGCCCGGAGGGCGATCGAAAAGTCGGTGCAGCTCGAAGACCTGGCGCTTCGCAAGGGCTTCAGTATCCTGGCAACAACGGCTTCGAGCGGTCCGTTCGTGGGCCTGTTCGGCACAGTGATCGGGATCATCAACGCATTCGAAAAAATGGGCGAAAGCGGCATGGGCGGTATCTCTGCAGTGTCCGCCGGTATTGCAGAGGCCCTCGTGTCCACCGCGTTCGGACTCCTGGTGGCCATCCCCGCCACCTGGGCGTTCAACTACTTCCTGACCCGGGTTGAGACCATCGACACGGAGATGACGGTATCCACCACAGAGCTGGTGGACTTCTGCATCGCCGAGATGGAGAAGCGGCAGGCCGCGTAATTCCATCCCGCTCGAACGACCGGCCTCCCTCATCGGCCGGACAGGCAAGGAGTCGCACCATGGGCATGAACGTCGGTGCCAGCAAGTTCATGATAGACATCAACGTGACACCGCTCGTCGATGTCTGTCTCGTCCTCCTCATCATCTTCATGGTCGTCACCCCCATGCTGAAAGAAGGCGTGGCGGTTCAACTCCCGGAGACCGAAAACGGCGAGGAGATTCAGGAGGACAAGAAGGAGCATGTCACCCTGACCATCAAGGACGATGGGACCATCTACATCGAAAACGTCGAGGTCAAGGGCGTGGTGGAGGACGACCCTGCGTCCAACAAACTCCTCGAGGAGGCCATCCGAAGCGCCTTGCGCATGGGCAAGAACAAGCCGCTCCTCATCAAGGCGGACGCACGCCTCAAGTACGGCGCGGTCAAGCGCGTGATGGACATCGTCAAGGACAGCAAGATGCTCAAGTGGGTCAAGGTGGCGGCCGACAAGGCCAAGGAACAAAGCTGAGCCTCGACCCCGCACGGCTTGCCCAAGACCTGGCAGGCGCTGGAGGATAGTCAGACATGGGAATGGAAGTCGGCACCAAGAATCCAAAGTCTGAGATCAACGTCACCCCCCTGGTCGACGTGGTCCTCGTCCTGTTGATCATCTTCATGGTGATCACTCCGATCATCCTTCAGGCCACGAAGGTCCACCTGCCCAAAATGGAGGTCACCGACGAGGAGCCTGATCCTCTCGCCCCCAAAACTCTCGTGGTCAAGGTCGACGCAGACGGCAGTATCGCCCTCCGCGTCGGCGATGCCGAGCAGCAGGTGAGCTGGGAGCAACTCTATGCCAAGCTCAAGGCTCAGCTTGACGCCCGCACCGACAAGATCGTGTTCATCGATGCCAGCACGATGATTGCATACGGACAATTCGTCTCCATCACCGACCTCGTGAAAGGCATCGGCGCCCATGTGGCCGTGGTGGACACCGACGAGGTAACCGAAAACGAAGGCAAGCAACAAGAAGGGTAACCGGTTCGCACCGGCCATCTCCGCACCACACGCCTCGAGCCTCCACACCGACGGTGCGTTCCCTCTATCGTTTTGGAGCCCCTATCCATGAAAGAAACCCTGGTACGCCGATACTTGTATCTTGGGAGCAGCCTCTTGCTCGCGCTTTACCTGCTCGCTCCCTCCTACTGGACCAACATGGATCCTCCCCAGGAGCCGCCGCCGTTCTTCATCTCCAAGGGGTTGCGCCTGGGCCTGGACCTGAAGGGCGGCATTCATCTGACGCTCCAGGTGGACGTTGAAGAAGCGCTGAGAAAGCGTGCGGAGAGCGAGGCGGTAAGCTGGACGTCGCAGTTTGAGAAGGAAGACATTCCGTACGCGCGGGACCCGGCCGTTTCGGTTGAGGACGAGGTGAGCGTGACGCGGTTTTTCTTCTCATCGCCGGAGGAACGGGATCGGGCCCGGCGGTACATGGAGGAGCACGACTCCACCATCAACCTGGAAATCGAGGATCCTGAACCGGGAGCCGACCCGGCGCTCTACACGTTGGTGGAGCGGGGGAATCCGCAGACTGCCGAGTATCTCCGGAAGAACGCGGTGACCCGTGCGTTGGAGATTCTCCGTGGTCGTATCGACCAGTTTGGTGTGGCGGAGCCGATCCTGATCCCGGAGGGTGAAGACCGGATCGTGATTCAGCTTCCGGGCCTGAAAGATGAGAAGAAGGCGCTCGAGCTGATCGGTACGACGGCTCAGCTCGAGTTCAAGATGGTTCATGACAAGAACGATCAGCTCAAGCTCTGGATTGAGGAGGCGCGTCGTCAAGGTCTGCTGGGCGCCAACCCGACCGAGGAGGACTATCGGCGGGCTCTGAAGGACAAGATACCGGATGACGCTGAACTGGGATTCCGACTTCTGATTCGAGACGAGGCCTACGAGGACGGTGAGGAGCTTGCGAAACTGCCGCCCGAACCGATCCTGCTCCGTTCTCGCCTGGAGATGACCGGAGAGGCGGTGGTGGATGCGCGAGTGGCCTACGACCATCAGACCAACGAGCCCTACGTATCCTTGAGCCTCTCGCCCACTGCGGCGCGAAAGTTCGACGAACTCACGGCCAAGAACATCCACAAGCAACTGGCCATCATTCTCGACGGGAAGGTGAAGAGTGATCCGGTGATCCAATCGCGGATCAGTGGGGGGCAGGTATCCATCACGGGGAATTTCACGGTGGACGAGGCCGAGGTGTTGGCCATGGTGCTTCGGTCCGGTGCGCTGCCGGCGCCGATCAAGGTCATCCAGAACATCACCGTTGGTCCGACTCTGGGCGCAGACTCGATCCGGGCGGGGCTCATCTCGGCGATCATCGGATTCCTGTTCGTGGCCCTGTTCATGGCCTACTACTATCGTCTGTCCGGGGTCATTGCGGATGCGGCGCTGCTGCTCAACAACATTCTGCTCCTGGGTGCCCTGGCATTCTTTGACGCCACGCTGACCTTGCCAGGTATTGCCGGGATTGTGCTGTCCATGGGCATGGCCGTGGACTCGAACGTGCTGATCTTTGAGCGGATCCGGGAGGAACTGGACATGGGTCGTCCCATTCCACCCTCGATCCGGGCCGGGTTCGACAAGGCCTGGTGGACCATCATCGACTCGCACGTTACCACCCTCATCACCGCACTGGTGCTGTTCAACTTTGGAACCGGTCCGATCAAGGGTTTTGCGGTCACGTTGAGCATCGGCGTGCTGTTGAACCTGTTTACAGCGCTGGTGGGGACGCGGGTCGTCTACGACCACCTGCTTCTGAAGTCGAAGATCAAGCGACTGAAGTTCCGGCAACTCATTCGGAAACCTTCTCTGGATTTCGTCACCGCACGCAAGCCGGCATTCGTGGTGTCCAGTCTGTTCGTACTCGCGGGCATTGTGGCGTTCGTGCAGGTCAATCGGGGTGAGGGCAACCTTGGTATCGACTTCGCCGGTGGGACGATGATGACCATTTCGGTGAGCGAGCCCATCTCGATGGCGGAGGCGCGGTCCACGCTTCGAGACGGGGGCTTCGAGGATGCCCAGGTACAGGCGGTTGGGGACAAGGGCCATTTCATGATCCGCCTGCGCAAGGCAGAAGATGAGCCCGGGCAGTTGACCGACAAGGTACTCACCGCCTACCAGAAGGCGTTTCCGGACCGGACCTTCACCATCGAGGGCACCACGGTGATCGGGTCGGCCGTGTCTCGCGACCTGCGCAACACCTCGATCATGGCGGTGATCATTTCTCTGATCGGTATCATCGGGTACCTGGCGCTCCGATTCGACTTCCGGTTCGGCGTTGCAGCCGCCATAGCGACCTTCCACGACGTATTGACCGTGCTGGCCTTCTTCTACGTCACGGGCAAGCAGATCGACTTGCTCCTGGTCACCGCGTTGCTGACCCTGGCCGGGTACTCCCTCACTGACACTGTCGTGGTCTTTGATCGAATTCGTGAGACACGCAACCGCCATCCGGCCATGCACATCAAGGATGTGATCAACGTGAGTGTGAACGACGTGCTGTCCCGGACCTTGATCACGTCGCTCACCGTGCTCTTTGTGCTCATCTGCCTGTTCTTCCTCGGAGGAGCGGTGCTGCACGAGTTCTCCCTGGCCCTGATTCTCGGCGTCACCGTTGGTAACTATTCCTCAGTCTTCGTGGCCAGCCCCATCCTCTATGAATGGGAGATGCGCCGCGGTCGGCTCATGCCTGATGGCAAGGTCGTGAAGCCCACCCGGAAGACCGCCGAAGCCGCTGGGCGTGCTGGTTGATACCGTTCCCTTTTCGGCAACTTCCCTCCTTGCCAGTGCCGGTGTGACACGCGGTCCGGTGCAGCCCCAGCGGTAGGGCCGCAGGCGCTTGCAATCCCTTGCTGCCTGTGCTAGTCATGAGGCCATCCTCTGGAACCACCTGACAAGGATTGCCATGTGGCGTAAGCACCCACATGTCGCGCTCCAGGCCATCGCCGCCCGGTCGCGAGACGGTGTCGTCTGTTGTGACTCGAGCGGCAAGCCGCTCTGGTGGAACACGGCCGCCACGCGCTACTTCCTGAGTTCCAGCCGCGAAGCTGTGTCCACGGCACGACGGCTGGACGACCTGCTTTGTGCCGACCCACCCGATCGTTTGCTCGAGCTGGTGGAGGCCGGGCAAGGGCGGACACGGCTCGAAGTGGAGACCATGTCGGCCGGAGATCTGGCTGTGGAGGTCACGGCCCACGATCTCACGCCCTGGTTCGACAGGGACGGTGAAGAGGGGGCAGCCATTCGAGTCTTGCTGCTTCGCCCGGTCTCCGGTGGTCGTGACGAGGAAGTTGGGAACGTTCTGAGGCTGTTTGCCGTCCTGCTGCATGGCATCAAGAACGCTCTAGCTTCCATCAAGTTGCTCGCTCAGGGGGCCCAGCTCGAGATGGCGGTCCAGGGCAACACAGACACGGAGTCTCAACTTTTCGCAGGCTATCTCCAGCGTATCGACATGGAAGTGGACCGGAGTGTGGCCTACCTGGATTCGGTTCGTTTCATGCTGACGCCACCCAGTGGTCGTGCCGGGCGGTTCTCGGTCGTTCCTGTGGTCCGGTCCGTGCTGGAAGCGCTGAGACCTGCGATGGAGCGCATTGGAATGGACGCCCGCGTGGTGGTGGACGGCCCATTGCCCCAGATTCATGCTTCGGTGGATGATTTTCGGCAGGTGGTTCACAATCTGGTCGATCGCGCCCGGGAAAGCATTCGCCGGTCCGGGCGGCCCGGATTGCTCGAGGTGAGGCTTTTTGGCGAGGGGGAGTTCGTAAGGCTTGCCTTTCAAGACAATGGAATTCCCCTGGAGCCCGAGGTGCTGGCCCGCCTATCGAGGCGGGAGTATGCGTCCAGCCGAGAGGACTTGCCGCTCCTGGTGGTCCAGTGGATCATCGAGTACTACCGGGGGCGTATCGAGTGCCGAATAGACGATTCCGAGAGGACCGTGGTTCATGTCTGGTTTCCGGCGAGTTTGCCGAAACCTGTCAACCGAGGTGCCGCATGACCGAGACACCGGCTCCGGCCGCGTCCACCCGCAGCATCCTGGTGGTCGATGACGAAACCAATGTGCGCTGGTCCCTGGCCAGGGCGCTCGAGTTGCAGGGGTACCGGGTCAGCACGGCCGACTCCGGAGAGACTGCACTGGAGGCGCTGGCGCAACGCCATTTCGACCTCGTGATCACGGACATTCGCATGCCCGGAATGGACGGGTTCGACCTGTTCAACTGGCTGAAAGAAAACCGGCCTGATGTGGCCGTGATCATGACCACCGGATTCGGTTCGGTGCACGTTCGTGAGCGGTCACGACGGATCGGAGCGCTCACGTACATGGAGAAGCCGCTCGATCTGGACACGCTGTGCG
This sequence comes from uncultured Gammaproteobacteria bacterium, assembly GCA_964418585.1. Classification (GTDB taxonomy): domain Bacteria; phylum Myxococcota_A; class UBA796; order JAJRTE01; family JAJRTE01; genus JAJRTE01. The sequence goes on from CAYQMG010000054.1 coordinate 60,436, forward strand.
ATTTCATCAACCAGCTTTTCAAGCCTCCGCGCTTTGCCGGGCGTATCGTGGACATCGATCTGCTGGACTACCTTCAACTGCTGAGCACGACGCGAAAAACCAAGACCGTGCTGGTCACTCGATCCGAGGCGGTGGGACGACTCACGTTTGAGGCTGGCCGCTTGATCCACGCCGAATGCGGCGACCTGATTGGGGTCCCGGCGTTTCACGAGATGATGTGCTGGGAAGGAGGCACATTCACCGACCTCCCGTTCGAGCCGCCGCCTCGACGCTCCATCACTGACAACACTTCCTACTTGCTCATGGAAGCAGCCAGGCTGCGGGACGAACGCTTGCAAGGCGCTTCCGAAGATTCCCCGCCAGGTGCCGATTCAACCGGCAGCACCGACTCCAGCCGACCCGTGGAGGACGAACTCGAGGAGGAGACTCCCGAATCGGAGCAAACGTTCAGCCAGATACGGGCTCGGTACCAGTCGTTCCTGGACCGCCTCACGGAGCAGGCAGGGGTGGAGGCTGCCGTGTTGGTGAGCCGCGAGGGTCTGACCTTTGCTCGCTCCGGCCCGGTGCCTCCCGGATCCGACGACCTGGTCCTCGTGCTCCGAAACGGTCTTGGACGGGTTGGGACCGCCCTGGGCCTGGACGCCGGGAGCGCCGCCACCGTGCACGAGGCGTCAGGTCGTGCCCTGCATGTGCGCGTCGCCGGGATGTACCTGCTCGGCGTCTGGCTCGAGTCCGGGGCAGACCGGGAGGCGGTGGTTCACTGGATCGAGGAGCAAAACCTGGATCTGGGCTGATTCCTCCGGTGCCCGTGCCTGTCGCGCTGGGCACACGCCCCCCCAGACGGGAACCGGTCGTTCATGCGTGCTCTCGCTCCCCCGCTAGATTCACGTGTCACGACGTACCGCAGTGGATTCGCCCGTGACGCTCCCGAACGGCGCCTCGGTGTCGGAATCCTCGCCGGGGCCTTCCTGCCGGTCCATCAGCTTGCGGATACTGATTCGCATGCGCTCGAAGCAGCGGGCGAGTTCCCCCACATCACCTCTTCCGGACAGGTCCTTGAACGAAGCGTCCACCTTCCCGGTGCTCACCAGTTCCGCGCGCTTTTTCAATCGCCCCAAAGAGGCTGTGGCGCGACGAGCGCCTTCGATGCCCAGAACCAGGGCGACCACACCGATCAGACCGAGCCACCCCCGCAATCTCTGCTGGTGCGGTTCCCACACAGCGGCCAGATCCGGCAACGCTCGGTCCCCCTCCGACGCCACACCGACGAACCGCACGTCCAACGTGAACGGGGTACGACTCCAGTTCCAGGCGGTTCGAGTGGCCCACCAGGCCCCGGCTCCTTCGACGGCCAGCGACCAGTCCGAACCTGCCACCTCGGTCCCGCCCTCGGCGGTGGGCGGGGAAGCGGGCGACGCCATGGTACCAAAAACAAAACGCCGGCCATCCGGCCCCGTAAAGCTCATGCCCTGTATCCCGAATCTCCCCTGCGCCACCCACCGGGACAGGATGGAATCGGGCGCCCCCAGGTCCACCCCACCCACCACCGCACCAACGACCTCACCGCCCTGTTGCACGGGTGCAGCCAGTGCCAGCACCACTGTGTCCCTGGAAGGCACCTGTTCGCCGCTGCTTGCCCCGACTGCGGAAGGCCATGCTCCGCCATCCAGCCACACGACACCTGCCGCAGATTCCCCCTCGCGGATGGCGTCCACTACCAGGGGTTGCACCGGTTCTGGCACGGTGACGCGCGAGGATCTGTCCCGTATTCGTACGGACTTGCGGTTTCTGGCAGCCCCGCTCCGACTCAGGTCCAGCAGCGTCAGGTCGGGAAACACCGGAGCCAGGAAGGCAAATTCTTTCCCACCGGCCCCCATTCCGGCCTGGACAAGACTGAACAGTTGTGGGCGCGTCATGGTGTGGCTTCTCAGCACCCGCCCGAGACCCGGCTCCCGTGCCGCCTGTTCCACCCGGGCCGCCAGCCGTTCTCGCTCCCAGGTCAAAACCAGGGAAAGATTGTCAGCCCGCGCCGCCAGCAGCCGTTCCAGGCACTGCCGGCCGGTTGCTTCCACCGCCCGGCTCACGACTTGCGCCGTCTCGCTCTCCACCTCCCGAAAGACCCCATCCACCACGCTCATGCCCGCCCCGCTCACCAGGATGAGCACGAGAAACAGAACGAGTGATATCTTGGAAAGAATACTCATGACTCGCCCCCCTCCTCCTCACCCGGTCCAGAACACAGTCCCTGGGCCCACACTGCCTGCAGGAAATTCCCCCTATCCAGGGGCGCTTCGATCTCCCGGGCCAGAAGGCGCACCAGGTCCTCGCGGTTCGCCGCCACCTTCATGGCACTTCCCAACAGCAGCGACGCCACCGGACCCACGTGACGCGCCAACTCCTCTCGCAGGAAGAATTTCTCCTCCGCGGTCAGCGTCACGGCCGGAGACCCGCCAGAAGACCCGGATCGCTCACGTTCGTGCTCCCTTCCTTCTGAAGCCTGCTTCGCCCCCCCTCCGGCTCCTCCCTCCGGCCGACGCACCAGAGCCTGAAGTTCAGGCCGCAGATCGTCCAGTAGCACGCTCAACCCGTCCAGATCCACCCCGGCCCGACACCAGGTCACGAGGAAGCATGGCGTCTCGAGCCGAACCACCAGGAGAATGGATTCCTCGAACCGAAGTACCATGCGGGCCACCTGCACCCCCAGTTCCACGACCCGGTGCCAGGTCCGCTCGAGCGCCGGCCCGGTCATGGCCAGTGATTCGGTGGTCAGGTAGGCGGGAAGGAATCTCAGCAGTACAGTCCGCCCATCCACGGCAAACACGCCGTGAACGCCAGGAAGCGCGGTGATTCGTTCGAGCGCGGTGGCCATGAGACCTCTCCCGACAGACTCCCCCTGTCCTCCCTACCGCCCCGGGGGCACAAGGGGGTTGCAATTTGAAACAGACTAACTCGAGTCCAGCCAGCAACACAACAAGGACGCGCACGCAGCCAGGCGATTCCGCTGACAAGTGTCCTTCAGGAACGCCGGGAGCACGACGACCGCAAGGTCACCATTCGATGGTGGGCACGTCGGTGTAGCCTCCACAGGCAAACACGCGGCCGGTGGTTTCGCAGTAATGCCAGTCGGTGTCGTCGCCGCTGAGGGTGTCCTGGGTGGGTACCTCGTTGCAGTAAGGGGCGACGCCCTCCCCGTCGGTCAGGAAGTTCATGGGCAGTCCTCCAGGCACCAGGGTCACCATTTCGGTCCCCGGCCCGTCCCCATCCTGATCGAACTGGTTCCCGGCCACCTCGGCCCCGGTGGGATAGCGTGCCACTCCGTACCGCGCGGTCGTACGATAGGCCCGTTGAATGGCTTCCCGCAACCGCTCGAGGTTTTCCCGCGTACGCGCAATCTCCTCCTGGGTGGCGGTCCGCTTCTGCCACGCCGTCTGATCGGCGCTCCGGCCAGCGGTCCCGTGTTCCTGAGGCGCCGTCCAGCCGGCTCGAGCCAGCACGCCAACCACGAGCAGGACCCCGAGAAGAACCAACCCCCGACCGGCCCAGCCGACACCTCGAGCCAGGCGGTCCACCCGGTCCGCGCTCCACCCCGGTCGACGCCGGGTCAAGAAACTCCATGCCGTGGATTCAACCCAACCCGACCACACCACCGCTCCCCGCCGTGCCAGGTCCACCCGTACCTCCCGGCTCAAACCCCGAACACCTCGAAAATCCGCATCCTCCACCCGGGCGCCGTCCAGCGTGACTCCACGCCAGGTGCTGTGAGCAAAACGCGCACCCCGCAGATCCGCGTCCGAGAAGTCCACATCGTGCAGATCCGCATACGAGAGGTCCGTGCTCCGAAAAACCGCCCCGGTCGCATCCACCGTGTCCATCCGCACGGCGAAACCGTCGCACAGTTGAACCCGGGCGCCGGAAAGGACCACCTGCTCAAACGCTGCCTCCCGAAAACTCACCCCGACCCATTCGGCTTCAGGCAGCGAGCAGGACGAGAACGATGTCCCGTCCGCCGCCACCACGGTCCACCGGGTGCGAGGCAGGGAACATTCGGCAAAACGGCATTCGTACAACCCGCAGTGGGCAAAGGTGGTGTCCGACAGGTCGGCTTTCTCAAACGACACCCGCTCCATCACCACCCGGTAGAAGCCACTCCCCTCCAGGGACCGCTCCGTCACCGTCGTGGCCCGAATGTCGCTCGAACAAAGCTCCGCACCGGGTTTCAGCCGCTCCGCAGTCCCACGCTGCCGCCCCTTGCTCCGCCGGTCTGGAATGGCGAGCCGGGGAACCGAGAGGAAAGGAATCAGTCGCTCGAGCTTGAGCATGAGCTTCTTCATGGTGGCGCCAGAGGAGTGCAGGCCGGGCAAAAGGTGCCGGTGCAGTATACCTCAAGAATAGGACGAACCTCAAGTTGGCAACCCGGCGCACCGCCGTTGGGTTGCTGCTGTGTCGAGATAGACTCCAGGTCCGGAGGCGTGCGCCGACACCGGAAGTCGCTGTCACCACGCGGGGTTGCAGACCAGCTACCGGATGGAAAGAAACGGTCCGAGCACAAGGGCATCGAGTTGTGCGTCGAGGTAGCCTCTCACCGCATCCTCCGCGGTGGCCACAATGGGTTCCTCGTGCATGTTGAACGACGTATTGACGACTGTGCCCACCCCGGTGACCTGCTTGTATGCCTCCAGGATGCGGTGAAAAGGGAGGTTGTCGGCCGGACGAACCAACTGGGGCCGGGCGGTTCCATCCACGTGAACCACTCCGGGACAGTGGCGGCTCATCCAGTCCGTACACTGAAAACAGATGGTCATGAAGCGTGCAGTCTCCTCGGCGCCGGCGAGACCAAGATAGCACCTGGAAGCGTCCTGTTCCATGGTGGCTGGCGCAAAGGGCATGAACTCGGTCCGACGAAGGCGCTTGTTGAGCCAGTCGTTCACCGAGGGGTCGTCCGGGCGATACAGGATCGACCGGTTCCCCAGGGCTCGAGGCCCCCACTCGAGGCGCCCGGCAGCCCGAGCCACCACCTTTCCGTCTGCCAGGAGACGGGCCACCCGGGTCTCCAGGTCGGCAGGACGGGTGAACGGGAGGCCGGCCTGCTCGAGCGCATTCCTGGCGTCCGACTCCGTGATGTCAGGCCCCAGGTAGGCGGTGGGCATGGCTCGAGGCGTCAACCCAGCGGCCAGCATGGCACCTCCGGCAGCGAGTCCGCCGTCGGACATGTGGGGATAGACGAACACACCCCGGACGCTCGGCAGTTCGTGGATCCGCTGATTCAGCTTGACGTTGGCGAACAGCCCCCCGGCGAGCGCCACGTGGGGCACACCGGTCCGGTGCACCCAGTAGGAGACGAAGGCACTCACCTGTGTTTCCAGGTTGCGCTGCACTGCGGCGGCAATCTCGTCGCGCGTGTATCGTCCCAGTTCCTGGAAAAACGGGTCGTCGGCCCGATCCGGACGGAGGTAGTTGTGAAGCGAGAACCCCGGACCGTCGAACCGCAGGGCTCGAGCACAATGGGCGACCAGGGCGGCGGGCGGGGAAGCATAGGCAGCCAACCCGGTGATCTTGCCTTCGTGCCTCAGCGGCTTGAACCCCAGGTACTCGGTGACCCTCGAATAGTAGGTGTTGATCGATGACAGCCCACTCTGGCGATACACCGGCTCGAATCGACCGCCTCGAGCCACATGCACAGCCACGGACGTGCCGTCGCCCATGGCATCGATCGTGACCACCAGGGCCGGATCGAATGGTGCCGACAGACCGGCGGCTGCGGCATGAGCCAGGTGATGGTCGAGAAACCGAATCGGTTTCCGGAGCCCCACTCGAGCCAGTTCCCGTTTCAGGAGGGGCCACGACGCGATCTTCTCGGCCCAGGAAAGGCCGAACTTGCGCAAGGCCACCTGATAAAGGATGTAGAGATGGAGCAGATAGCTGAACTGGGAGGCTCCGGACTTGATCTTCCGGTGCCACTGCCTGGCGGCCCGAAGGACCGCCGCCGGGGTATAGGCGGTCCCCACAACGACCTGGTCAAGGTCGCCCGGCGACACCCCAGACAAATTCAGCACCTCGGCAACAGCAAGAGCGGGAAAGGCACCATAGTGCTTGATCCGGTTCAGCCGCTCCTCGCTGACCGCTGCAACGACCCGGCCGTCCGCGACGAGCGCGGCCCCTGCGTCGTGATTGTCGGCAATGCCCAGGACAATGGAAGGGCGTTTCTTCATGCTTGATTCACCACTCCTGCCACCTGTGTCGCGACCTGCCCGCCCCGCGGTTCGGAACACCCCGCGACCTGTTCGAACACCGTGCCCAATTCCCAGGTGTCTCATTCGACGAGCATCTGCCAGGCGGTCCGCACATACCGTTCGAGTTCGCCCATCGACTTGACCCGGAGCAGTGCCCGCAAGACGTAGCCGGGGCGAAAGTAGAATCTGAGATAGGCCTCCCGGGTCCAGGCGGTGACCTCCTCCTCCGTCAGGTCCGTCCCCGGCCGGGACATGGGTTGATCCACGGTCTCGTCCAGTACGAATTCACGCCAGAAATCCCGTTTTGTTTCATGCAGATACATCTCGTAGAGTTCTGTGGCCGGCATGGGCGTGACCTTGGAGAACTGGGCATAATCCAGACCCAACTCCACAGCAAACCGAATCGTCTGCTCCACCGTCTCCGGGGTCTCCCCCGGACTCCCAATCATGAAATAGCCAAACGTGTCGATCCCGGCCCGCCGCGTCTCCTCGAGCACCTCCCGGATCTGGTTCAGGTCGCTGTGTTTTCGAAGTGTCTCCAGGATTCCCGAGTTGCCGGATTCGATTCCGTAGTAGATCCGGGTACAACCGGCTCGAGCCATGGCCTTCAAGGTGTCCCGGTCCACACAATCAGGGCGGCTGCGGGCTGACCAGATCATGTCCAGCTTCCGCCTCCGGATCTCGTCACATACCGCCAGAACTCGAGTCTTGTCGATGGTGAACGAGGAATCGAAGAAATCGAACTCACGAACCCCATGCTCCTTCACCCCCACCTCGAGTTCATCCACCACGTTGGATGCCGACCGCCCCCGAAACGCCCTGGACCCCTGCTCGCAGAAAATACAACGATAGGGACATCCACGACTGGTGATGATGGGAGAGAAGTTCTTGTACTTGGAGACAAAAGAATAGTAGAGACTGTTGTCGATAAGATGCCGCGCTGGAAACGGCGCGTCGTCCACATGCTCGAGCACGTGGGGGGCCGCGGTCACCACAGGCGTTCCGGCCGGGTTCCTGTAGACCACCCCGGGCACACCTCCCGGATCCCGGCCTCGAGACAGGGCGGTCAGAAGCGGTACCAGGCTCACCTCGGCCTCCCCGGTCACCCCGTAGTCGATGACCTCGTGGGCCAGGGTCTCGAGCGGATAGATCCCCACGTGCACCCCTCCGACCACCACGGGGACATTTACTGTCTCCTTGAGTGCCTTGATCCATCTAAGTGTCTGGTGAAACAGGTAGGTGGTGATGGTGTACCCGACAAAGTGGGGACGAAACGCACGGACCCGCACCCGGGCTTGCTCGAGGTCGAGGCCTTCTGCGTGGGCGTCGACGAACAGCACGGAGCAGCCGGCGTCCTCGAGGGTTCCGGCCACGTAAAGGAGACTGAGGTTTGGAAAGACTCCGTAGTTCTCCTTGACGACCTTGATGCCCGGCTCGTTCTTGATGGTCCCGTAAGGGGGGTACACGAGGGCGACCCGGACGCCCTGGAGAGGCTTTTGGCCATCGGTTCGATAGTTCGTGTAGCGATCCCGCACGTTCTCCGCTCCGCGACTGCCTCCACGAGTCACAGGTGTTGCTTCCGCATGCCCGCCCGATCTGCCCTTGTGGGGGAGGACGGAAGGAGCGCCCGGGGACGGACCGTCACCTCTCGCGGATCATCTGGTAGACCAGGTCCATGAATCCTGCGGCGCCCTTGGCCTTTTCGGACCAACGCGAATGATTCATGAGTCGGGCGGCGTGGATGAGGGTGCGGTACATCTTGTGGGAGTAGGGCTGCCAGAAAGGGCTCCACTTCAAGGTAGGCACCGTCTCCTCGTTCACGTGATACCCGATGCAAAGGTCCCGGAGTCCGTCGTCCGAATGGACCCGCCCCACACCGCTCTTCTTGACTCCCTGCCAGGGCGTTTCGGGACAGCCGTGAGTGATCAACGTCTCGTTGATCATCACAGTCCCTGCTTCGAGACGCTCGGCGACCCGGCGCATCTCCTTTGGGTCACGGCCGTAGACGTAGGCATTGAGGCCGTAGATGGAACGGTTGGCCCGCTCGATGGCCTCCTCCACGGTCTGGACCTTCATGATGGGGAGCGTCGGGCCGAAGGTCTCCTCCTTGACGCACTCCATTTCCTCGTCCACATCGACGAGCACGGTGGGGAGATAGAACTGGCCCGGCCCCTCCAGCCGCTTGCCTCCGGTCAGAGCGCGAGCGCCTGCTTCCAGCGCTTGCTTTACCTGGGACTCCACCACCTCGAGCTGCGCGGGATCGGTCATCGGCCCCATGTCGACCCCATCCTCCAGGGGGTTCCCCACCTTCATCCGGGACACTTTCTCGGTCACGCGCCGAACCACTTCATCGTACACACTCTCATGCACATAGGCTCGCTCGATGGACGCACACACCTGGCCGGCATTGCAAAACGCCCCCCAGACCAGGGAACCGGTGACCACGTCCAGGTCGGCGTCCGGAAGCACGATGGCGGGATCCTTGCCCCCGAGTTCCATGGAGCACGGGATGAGCAACCGACCACAAAGCTCCGAAACCTTGACCCCCACCGCGGTCGACCCGGTGAAATTCACATAGTCCACGCCGTACTTGATCATCTCCGACGCGACCCGGCCCGGGCAAGGAATGACCTGGAACACGTCCGGATCCAACCCGGCCTCGTCGAACAGCTCCCGGCCCTTCAATGCGATGAGCGGGGTGAGGCTGGCGGGCTTGAGCACCACGGCGTTGCCGGCGAGGAGCGCCATGACCACCTCACCATAGGGAATGGTGAACGGGAAGTTCCAGGGCGAGATGACGAGCACCACACCTCGAGGCCGATAGTGGATGTAGCTTCGGCGGTGCTTGAGCAAATGAAGGTCGATCTTGCGCGGTTTCAGAATGTTCTTGGCTCGAGACGCAAAGTAGCTGGCGAGGTCTGCAATGGCGAAGACCTCGGTGACAAAAGATTCTTCCAGAACCTTCCCATTTTCCTGGGAAATCAGCTCACAGACCTCCTCGGCCCGGTCCAGAAGCACATCGCGGAAGCGCTTGATGACACGGATCCGCTCGTCAAGCCCCCGTGCTTCCCAGTGACGCTGCGCCGCTCGAGCCCGCTCAATGGCCTCCCTGGCCTCCTCGACAGAATGGGATTTCACCTCCCCGATCTTCTCTCCGGTGGCGGGATTGAAGCTCTCGATCACCTGCCGTTTTGGTTTCGCACACATGTCAACCTCCTGTCACAGGGTTGGTCCCAGCGCCTTGGGTTCGCAGAGCTTTCCATGGTTTCGGGCACCCCTTCCGTCCGCCAAGTCCACACAGACGGCTAGGCCAGGCCCAGATCGGCCACCTCCTCCTCGTCCAGGCCGAGGTAATGCGCGATCTCGTGTTGCAACGTGATCTTGATCTCCTCCAGAAGTTCCTCCCGCGTGCGTACGGCCCGCTGGAGATTCCCCCGGTAGAGGACGATCTCTGATGGAACATGGGCCCACGGATCCTCGATCTGCTCGGGCAACGACTGGCCCCGGAAAAGGCCCCAAAGGCTCGGCGACAGGGGGGGATCCTCTGCCCTGAGATCCTCGTCGGACGGAATCTCCGCCACCGAGATGGGCACGTTGGCCAGGTAGTCCCGAAGCCGCGGAGGCAGGGAGGTCAACACTTCCTCCACCACCTTCTCGAACTCCTCCACCGACAGGTCGAGAGGAGCCGGATAGGTCTCCGGATCCAGGGTACGCGCGCGCTCGAACGCCCGCCGGGCACCGGTCTGGTCATCCAGGCGCTCGAGCACGAGGCCGAGAAAGAAATGGGCGTCAGCCCGCGTGTCGTCCGCTTCCACGGCTGTCTGAAGGACCGTGAGCGCCTCTTCCAGCTTGAGTTGCTCGTAGAGGGACACACCGAGGCCCACCATGGCCTCGGGCATGCCGGGCACATATTGGAGCGCAGTATCGTAGAACTGAGCCGCGCCATCGCTGTACCCGAGGTCTTGCATGGCGTCGCCCATCAGGACCAACACGTGCGGTTCGACCTTGTCCTCGCCCAGCAGGGGCTCACACAGTTCAACGGTGCGTTCCGGAAGGCCAACTCCCAGGTAAGCCTCGGCCAGAAATGTTCGGGCCTCCACGTTGCCCGGCTCGCGCGCCAGGATCTCCTGCTCCACCTCGAGCAACCTGTCCACGTCTCCGGTCATCGTGGCCAGGACCGCCTGATACAACCGGGCGTCCACGTTGTCCTTGTCCAGGGACAGGACCTGGCTGCACAACGCCTCGGCGGTCTTCTGTTCGCCGTCGTCGATGGCACGTTCTATCCTGTCCAGCAACTCACCAACCGTCTCGTTCATCCGACCAAAGCCTCCTCTCGGTCCTCACGATCCCCGGGGATGATCCCGGGTCGTCCAACCTGAAAACGATACTCCAATTGGGGTCTGCAGGGAAGTGAAAAGCGCCCCAATGACTCACCGTTTTTCCCCACCGGAGGGCTCTTGCCAGGGCCGAAGCCCGTGGACAAACACACGTACCCCGGTGGAAAGTACCAGGGAAGTCCTGAGTTCCCACTTGTGGGCCTGGGCTTCCAGCACACTCAGAATGGGCAACGCTTCCAGGTCCTCGAGGGCATGACGCTCTGCCATCACGTCCCGGACAGATTCTGGGGTGGGGAACTGTCGACGCGAGGGGGTCACGTACACGAACACATCCATCAGACGGAGATTCTCGTAGAATCCTTCCGGATTCTGAATCAAACCGTTCACGATGGCGTGCGGAAATGCGCAGCGGAGGAAAAAGGTGAGGTACCCCTCGAAAAAGAGTGAATCCTCGCTAAACGTGCCGATCCGGAATCGTGGCAACGAACCTCGAGCTTCCCGCACCGCGTCCACGATCCGCGGTACCTTGAAATCCTCGTCGATCGGGGGCTGGCTCTGGATGTACCGCGGCGACACCCATTCCGGAGGAATGGGCGATCGGCCCACCAACAACGACAAGTCCACGACTCGAGGTGACACTCCACGTCCCACCACCAGCCGCTCCGGGACCAGGCCGCTTCCGAACGAGAGGACATCGTACTGGGCCACGCCCAGCACCAAAGCCAGAACGACCACTACAGTTCGCAGCAGCCGACTTCTCAACGACATCCACCCGGCCGCTCCCAGGATGGCGAAGGCGGGAAGCAGGGGAATGGTGTAGTAGATCTGCTTTTTCTGAATAAACGTGAACACGATCAGCGGGGCGAGCATCCAGGTCCAGAAGAGATACTGTCGCCGCTCCCCGCGCAAGAGGACCAGAATCAGACCCATCGCGGTCAGGAGGCCCAGTGCGAACCCGGCCTGACCGTCCAGCAGGGTGAGCGGATAGAAGAGGAGTGAAGTCGGAGCGAAGGGGTCCCGGATTTCGCTGCGCTCCCCGGTATCCAGGATCTCTCCGGCCGCCACCTGGGAGAGCACCTCCTGCCGATGGTATTGAAAAAAGTTGACGTAGTAGTAGCCACACACCACCAATCCGGCCACCACGGCCAGGCCCACGTTCGTCCACACGGTGCGACGGCGCGCCGACCGCGCTCCAGAACGCTGGGCAAGTCCTGACAGCATCATGTGCAGCGCCGGCATGGCGAGGAAAAAGATGCCGGAAAGGCGGTCCACCAGCATGGTCAATCCTGCGCAAAGGCCGAACAGGATGCTTTGTCGGGTGCGGGCGAACCGTTGGGTGTCCATGAGCACAAGGATCGAAAACGCCACCATGGCTGTCAAAGGCACATTGGGCTCGAAGTGGCGGAGATTCCCGAAGATGGAAGGGAAGAACCCGACGAGCGTGGCGGCGATCAGGCCCGTGGTGCGCCCGTGCAGGAGGGTTCCAAGCCTGTACACGGAAAAGAAAAGGAGGGCAAGAAAGACCAGGTTGGCGTACACGAACGAGTCGCGAGACAGGTCCACGGCCAGAAAAGGAAACGCCACCACGTAGTGCAGCGGCGGCCAGTACTGCTCGAACAACAGGTGATGGAGCAGTACCCATGCACGCTCCTGCCAGGCGACCCAGAGTTCCAGGGCGTTGTCCAGGTGGTAGATTTCGTTCTGGTACCCGTTGGGCAACGTGTTCCGGTGCAACCAGTGCACCAGCCCGGCAGCATGAGCTGCGAACAGGAATACCAGGAACGCACGCCCAAGCCAGCGCGAGGCTCTTGACACCACCAACAAGTCATCCCTGGGCTTCACGACGCTGGTATCACCTCCACGCGCCCGCGTTCCGCCTCCACCTGCAGAGACCCCGGTCCCTTGTCCCGAACAGCCGCGGGCCGGAGACCTCCCGCTTTTTCGCGGTCAGGCCCCGCCCACTCCCGTGCACTCATCCTTCGTTCGAACCGGCATCCAACAAGAGGTCCTTCAACGCCTCGCCACGGATCAAACGACGGACCGATTCGATGTCCTGGTAGGCCACGCGATCCTCTTCCCAACGCTGCACGCCCAGGGCCTCCAGTCGCGCCACAGCGCGACGGACCGCCTTGCCCGGCAACAGGGGCTCCCGGAACTTCAGCCCCTGGAACGCTGCGAGAAGTTCAATGGCCACAATGTATTCCACGTGCTCCAGAACCTGGGCCGCCTTGCGCGCCGCAATCGTTCCCATGCTGACGTGGTCCTCAGTGTTGGCACAGGTGGGGATCGAATCGACGCTGGCCGGGTGACAGAGCACCTTGTTTTCCGATACCAGGGCCGCGGCGGTGTACTGGGGAATCATGAATCCACTGTTCAGGCCGCTGGACTCGATCAAGAAACCCGGCAGACCCGCAGAGTGGTTCTCATCCACCAGGTGGGCGACCCGCCGCTCGGCAATGTTCCCCACCTCTGCCACGGCCATGCACAGGTAGTCCATGGCAAGCGCCACCGGCTCTCCGTGGAAGTTGCCTCCACCAATGGTATTGTCTCGACAGGCCTGGATTCGCTCCGGACTCGCCTCGAGCCAGGCGCGGTACTCGGACGGAGACATGGCCTCTCCTTCCGGAGGCTCGGGAGGAAACAGCAACGGGTTGTCGCTGGCCGAGTTGATCTCCACCTCGACAACCTCGACCACGTGCCACAGGGCTCGATAGGCGCAGGCGAGGACCTGGGGGAAGCAGCGGAAGGAGTAGTCATCCTGAACCAGAGGTTCGGTTGGAACGGCCCGGTTCAACTGCTCCACGACCTGAACCAGGGATGCTTCGATCCTCGGTGTCGCCTCTCCTCGAGGAAAGGTGGTCTGGGATACGGTCTGGAGCAAAGAGACCGCGTCCTGTCTCACCCTGTGCAAGAGGCAATTGAACAGCTCGATCTGGCCCCTGGGGGGATGCGCGGCCCATGTCTGGAGCATGTCCTCGTCCACCTCCCCGGAACCGCCTCGAGTAGGCAGCAGGTGTGCCAGGCGGAACGCCAGGTCGTTCATCTCCTTTCTAAGTGCGCGGAGGGCGGCCGGAATCGCATGCCCGGCCCGCTCGAGTTCGTCCTCCAAGTCGGACAGGTGCTCGAGAGCCTCTCTGAGATGAATGCGTCCAGCCCGGTAAAGGTGTGCGGTGTTGAGATAGGGCAGGTCCAGGATGGTACTGCCTTCGCAGTAGGCCATGATGCGGCGGGCAGTTTCCGCCTGGTAGGACTGATTTCGGGCCGCGTGAACCTCGGGACGATAGGCAGCCCGCACGCCTCGAGCCGCTTCGAGGCTCATGGCCGCGGCCATTTCCGAGAACTCGAGGGCAAAAAAGGCGTCGTAGAGGACCAGGCAGGCGACTGCGGTCATGAACTGGGTGCCGTTGTTCAGCGCCAGGCCTTCCTTTTCCTGAAGCTCGATTGGGTGGAAGGTCCACCCCTCTTCCCTGGCCACCGCGTCGAACCGCCCCGGGTCCGCAGGCAAGGCCATGAACTCCTCGGCACGGGCACGGGCCACCGGCGTGGTGGCGTCCTGCCGTGCGGCGCGCGGGTAGTAGCGGGCGCCCGAGTCGCCCATGAGGAACAGGGCGAGGTGTGAAAGCGGGGCGAGGTCTCCGCTGGCGCCCACCGATCCTTTTTCCGGCACGAAGGGATAGATGTCATCGTTGAGCATGGCGACCAGCCGGTCCAGGACCTCGACCCGGATACCCGAATGGCCCAGACACAAGGTGTTGAGCCTGAGGAGCAGCGCGGCACGCACGACCTCCTCGGAGAACGGCGCCCCCACCCCCGAGGCATGGCTCCGAATCAGATTCCGCTGCAAGGCCACGGCCTGATGAGGCTCGATGAACTTGTCCCTCAGCTTCCCGAATCCGGTGGTCAGGCCGTAGACCTTTTCCCGTTGGGCCAGCAAGACGTCCACCATGACCCGACACCGGGCCACCCGTTTCCGGGCTTCTCCAGAAACACGCACCCGCTTCCGGTACCGGGCCACGGCCACCACCTGCTCCACATCCAGGCTGCGACCGTCCAGGACTAGCTCCTCGTCAAGGTCGAACTCATGGGCAAACTGACGCATGACGCTATTCTTTTCCTTCGTTTCGATCCGTGGCCAGGAGTTCCTGGAAAAACACGCCCGCCGCATCCTCCCCGGCCACCTGCCAGACACGGCCCGTGGCCCGATCGGTCACCCGCAACATTCCGGAGCCAAGAACCACCACGTCCACACCGCCCCCTGGAGCCGCGCGCGCACCATCGCCCGGCCCGGCCACCGCTCCGCTCGATATACGCGCCCCGGCCTCTCGGACCAGGCGCTTCCGGCCTGCACCCGGCGTACCCTCTCCGATTGCCGGGTACCAGATCACCGGTGCTCGAATGACTTCTCGCAGGCGTTCGCTCAAGGCCAGGGCATCGAGATCCTGCGCTCCATTCTCGGCCTGCACCCGCACGAGGTTGGGCAAGGACGTCTCGTTGGACCGCTGCGGGAGAACCCGGCGGACGCGCTCCACCCCGAAAGCGAACCCGATGGCACAGAACAGGTCGTCCGGAAGAGGGGGGAGCGAACCCACCGAACCTCGGCCGGCCGTGGCCACTGCCCGGTCGTAAATCCAGCGATGAAGTCGATCGTAACGTCCGCCGCCACAGATCCGAACGGCGCCATGCTCCGGAGTCATGCTGTGCAGTTCAAAGGTCATCCCGGTATAATACCCCGGCGCGCCGCTCGAAACCGCCGCCAGCACGGGGACCGACGCTCGTCGGGCCTCGAGTTCAGCAGCCACCCCGGTCAAGATTTCCAGGGTCGCCGCAACCCGGTCGTCCACGACGGCAAGGCCGGTCAATGCGGCTCGAAACTCCTGCGCAGGGGACTCGAGACTTGCAAGCGTCACCAGACGACGCGCACGGTCGGTGGGCACGCCCCACGTGCCCACCCACTGGGCCTGGAGCCGGTCGGCCAGGTGCGCCACCACCCGCGACCGGACGGTTTCGTCGTCGAGTTCGTCAAGCCGCCCTGCCCATTCCGGGACAGGGATGGACCGCGCTCGAAGCCCCACCATTTGCTCTTGCACCACAGACCGGAGCGGGGTACCAGACACGCGGGTGCGCCGAAGAAGCGTTCGAAGCTGCTGCAGTCCGGCCACCACCGCGTTCCGGGCGTCCGGGCGGGTGATGCCGAGGGCCTGGACCAGGGCTGGAGTCAGAGCTGCATGGCTGACACAGAGGCGCGCGCCAGGCACCTCGAGGCGGACGGCAGCGTCCCAGGCGAGGAGTACGACCTCCAGGTCCACGGCGAAGCCGCGGGCCCCGACCGATTCGACTCCGACCTGCCGGAATTCCTTCAACCGGTCGAAGTCGGGCGCCTGATCCCGGAACACCTGACCTGCGTAGCTCATGCGTACCGGGCGTTCGGTGGGAATGCCGCGCTCGAGCAGGCGGGAGACGAACGCGCGGGCCACCGGAGCGGTCATGTCCGGGCGGAGCACGACCTCGTGAATCGCGCGCCCTCCTTGGCCACAGCCCACGCCGGGGTGGTCTGCGGGGTGCGAAGGGAATTCCCGTGCTTCGGCGACTCGAGCCACCATGAGTTGGTGGAACAGGGCGGTTCCGATCCGGGCGGGGTGGTACAGGTCGGCATATTCCAGGGTTGGGACCATGACCTGCAAGAACCCTCTTCGGCGACACAGGTCCAGCACGGTGGATTCAATGAAGTGCACCTGGGCTGCCGTTTCGGGGGAGTCGTCGCGAAAGCCTTCCGGTCTTGTGTATGCCCAGCGATTCACGCTCCTTCCTCACTTGTAGGCGCCACCAACCCGGGAGGCAGATCGTTCCTGCCGGAAAGGAGATGCAGCACCAGGTCCGAAAGGGCGTCCAACTGCACTTCATACTGGCGCGTGGTAGCCAGGTCCTTGAGCCGCACCGTGCCGCGGTCCCGCTCGTCGGGTCCCAGGATGGTCACGAAACGAATCCCCTGCCGTTGCGCGTACTTGAGTTGTTTCCCGAGCTTGCGTTTCTCCAGCACCATCTCGGTGTCGATGCCGTCGCCCCGAAGTCTCCCGGCGACATCGGCGCAGTCGTGGAGAAGATCTGGATCGAACAGGGTGACCAGTACCTGTGTGCGGGCGGGAGGGGGTTCGATGAGTCCCAGGTCGGACAACTGGGAAAAGAGCCGGGTCGCTCCGATGGAGATCCCCACGCCCGGGAGCCTCGACCGGGTGAAGTGTCCAGCCAGATTGTCGTACCGCCCCCCGGAACAGATACTGCCGATCTCGGGATGGTCGTCCAGGAACGTCTCGTACACGGTGCCGGTGTAGTAGTCGAGGCCTCGGGCGATGGATACGTCGATGACCAGGTCGGATTCTGGTATGCCGAAACCGCCTGCCTCCTGGACCACGGTACGAAGCTCGTCCAACCCCTGCTGGAACTCGGGGGAATCGATGTTCATGTGCTCGAGCCGCTCCATCACTTCCCGGGCGGCTCCATCGATGGAGACGAACTGCATGATGCCGTCAGCGGCCTCGGGGGTGAGGCCGATGTCCTCGGTCAACGCGGCCGCGACCTTTTCGGGCCCTACCTTGGCAAGTTTGTCGATTTCCCGGAGAACGAGGGTACGCACCGTGCTCGAGTCGACGCCCAGGGCGTCCAACAAGCCGAGCAGAAGCTTGCGATTGTTGATGTGGATGGTGAACGCGCCGATCTCGAGCCTTTCAAACACATGGTGCACGACTGCGGGGATTTCCGCATCGTGAATCAAGGAGAGGGTATCCTTTCCCACCACGTCGATGTCGCACTGGTAGAACTCCCGGAAACGTCCTCGCTGGGCCGACTCCCCGCGGTAGACCCGCTGAATCTGGTACCGCCGGAACGGAAAGGTGAGATGGCCCTCATGCTGGGCCACGTACCGGGCGAGCGGTACGGTGAGGTCGAAACGGAGCCCCATCTTGATACGCTGCCGCTGCTCCCATGCACCGGAGGACTGAACGTAGTAGACCTGCCGTTCCGTCTCTCCTCCCGACTTGGTCAACAAAATGTCGGTCAGCTCGAGCGCCGGCGTTTCCACTGGAAGGAAGCCGAAACGTTCATAACCAGCTCGAATCTCGTCGAGCATACGCTGGAAGGCCATCTGCTGGCCCGGCAACAGCTCCAGGACCCCTGCCGGCGTCCTGGGTTTCACGATCGCCATGAATCCTCCTTGATCCACGCCTCCGGGGAGTGGCGCGGCCACGCGAGACATTTCAGGGAGCGTCCTCCCTGGCGTCTCGAGACAGGCGTTGCACCCTGTTCCGGGTGTCCGGCACGGTAAAGGAAACGGTGGTTCCCTCGCCGAACCTGGACTCGAGCCAGATCCGACCTCCGTGGGCTTCGATGACACGCCGACAGATGGTCAGTCCCGCGCCGGTGCCTTCATAGTCCTCCCACGAATGCAAGCGATAGAACAGGTCGAACACGCGCCCCTGATACCGAGGCTCGATACCGATACCTCGATCCGAAATGGAAAACAAGAAGAAGCCGTCCCTGGGTCCCTGCACCTCGATGCGGAGGTCCACCGGCGGCTCGCTGTACTGGACGGCATTCTTGATCAGGCGACGAAACACCTCTTGCATGGCCAAAGGATCGCACTCGAGCACCGGGAATTCCCCCTCCCGGGTCACGTTGCCCCGCTTGGCCTCGATCTCGGATCGGAACTCGTCCAGAAGTGCGTTCACCAGGGCTTCCAGGTCTGTGGGCTGAAGATCCAAGGGCTGGTTCCTCAGTCGAGACAGCAACGCCCCG
This sequence comes from uncultured Gammaproteobacteria bacterium, assembly GCA_964418585.1. Classification (GTDB taxonomy): domain Bacteria; phylum Myxococcota_A; class UBA796; order JAJRTE01; family JAJRTE01; genus JAJRTE01. The sequence goes on from CAYQMG010000054.1 coordinate 78,791, forward strand.
TCGGCCAGCAGCAGGTTCATGCGGTGGGCTGCGGCGCGGATGTATCCCAGGTAATCCCGACCTTCCTGACCGAGCACAGAGCCGTATTCATCGGCAAGCAACTGGCTGAAATAGGCGATACCACGCAAGGGCTCTTTCAGATCATGCGAAATCACCCGAAAGTAGTCGATCTCTCCGTCGGCAGCCCCGGCCCTGTCGACGCCGCTCTTCGTGGCCGGGACATCTCTGTCTGCGTCCCTCTCCCCCTGCTCGACCCATGCCCCGATCAGCCGGGACAGCCGAGCAATCCGCTCCTCCGCTGCAACCAGGGCACGGTGGCTCGCCTCCACTTCCTCGAGCAGCCGTTCCATCCGCGCCTTGCTGGTTTCCGAGCCGTCCATTGCCTCCCTCGAAGGTTGCAATCCCCTGGTGATGCATGCTTCCGGTGGGGGTGATATTGCCAGATCGAGGGCGAGCAGTCAAAGCCTATCCGGGTCGAAGAGGTTGCCGGGACCCAGGATGAGGCGCGGGTCCAGGGCACGCTTGACCGCCACCATCCGCGCGATCGCGTCCGGGCCGAACATGCGGGCCAGGGCGTCTCGCTTGATTTTCCCGATCCCGTGCTCGGCGGACACAGTGCCGCCCAGGGCCAGGGCCCGGTCGGTGAGCGCTCGATAGACACGGCGGGCCACGAGAAGGGCCAGGTCGTCCCGGGGCAGGAAGTTGACGTGCACGTGGTTGTCTCCGACATGGCCGAACACCACGGTCTCGAACCGCCGGGGCAACTCGAGCCGATCCCACCACCGCGCCACGGTCTCGAGGCTGACGGATCCGTCACCGGCAACCTCGAGGCCGGCTCGTTCCCGCACGGCCTGGACCAGGTCCATGGCGGCTTCCGGTCCGAGAAACCCGGGCACGTCCGCCGCAGCCTGCTCATAGGCCGCCATCATCTCATCCAGGGCATCGTCCGGGACGGCAAGGTCGGTGCCCAACTTGGGCATTCCGTTGCGGGCTGCACGCTCGTTCACCCCTGCAGGAACCGCATGACGCAGGTCGTGAAGCAATTGCCTCCGGGCATCGGTGTCAGCGACGATCACCCCGTTGGGCGCGTCGATGAGGGCGCCATGCTCCACAAGCAGGTCATACCAGGCCTCCAGCACCTGCTCCTCGGTTTCTGCGGTACACTCCTGCTCGAAAAAGACGGCGGCTCGAGCCTCTTCCGGCAACCGGTGTTCCGGCGCGAACTCTCCGATAATCTGAAGCGCAGCATGATCGAACCACTCGAGACACCGGGGCGTGATGGGCCCCTGGGTGCGCCGGCGTCGTGCTTCCTTGACGAAGGCCAGTGCTGCGGAGGCTGCGGGCCAGGTGGCCAGGAAAGCCAACACCCGCTCGGGCAAGGGCAGGAGCCGCACGGTGACCTCGGAGATCACGCCCAGTGTCCCCTCGGAGCCGATGAACAGGTCGACCAGGTCCTGGTCCGGACCGACCTGGTACCCGGCTGCATGCTTCACCGGCGGCACGGGATGGTCCGGGCACGGTACGACACGCCGCTCCCCTCCTGGAAGATTCAGCACGAAGCGTCCTTCCGAGTCGGCCACCACTTCTCCGCGGCGAAGCGCCAACACCGCCCCGCCCGGCAAGACAACCCTCAGCCCCACCACGTGGCGCCGGGTCGCGCCATACTTGAACGTCCGTGCTCCAGAAGCATTGCAAGCCACAGACGCTCCCAGGGTACACTCGTTCCGGCTGGTGGGATCCGGCGGATAGAGCAGGCCTCGAGCCTCCAGTTCCCGTTGAAACGCGCCGAGCAGGATACCGGCTTCTGCGGTGGCTTCCCGTGCCCCCGGGGACACGGGTCGGCACCCGGTCAACTTCTCCATGGATACGATGGCCCCGCCAGGGGCCACCGAACTACCGGTGGTACTCGTTCGCTCGGCGACCACGGTCAGGGGCGTGCCCTCTCGGTCCAGGTGGTAAAGTACAGCGGCAAGGTCGTACTCGTTGCCCGGACGATACAGAGCGTCCGCCGCCCCTCTCATCCGCGAAGCATCCTCCAGGTAGCCCTGGATGATGTCGGGGTCGGTCACCGGGACCGGCCTCGGGGGGGGCCAGGGTCCTTCAGGGAATCGTGCATGAATTTCATGGCTGCTCGACATGGGTCTCCTCTGTGGGATAGGGTGTCGACTCCTGGACTTGACCGACCAACCGTTCCAACGCGGCGCGGAATCCCGGGTCCAGGCTCAGCCGTGTGTCCGGGTTCGAAGCCTGGTAGGCACGAAGGACATCCTCCTGGGACACGCCGGCCACCACGTCGGGCTCCAGAACAAGGGAGGCCCCGGGGGGTCCTTCCGGGGGAACGATACGGCGCACAGGCACCCGGACTGCATACCCCCCAGCGACCGCCACGTCCTCGGCGACGAGCGACCTGCCTCGCGTGGCCACGCCGACCAGCAAGGCACCCCGGGACCGCTCCAACGCCCGGGCGATCACCTCGGCCGCCAACCCGGTCCGTTCGCTGATCAGTACGGCCCAGGAAAAACCGAACGTGTCGCTCCCTCGAGACACGAACCGTTCCACGTGACCGCCCCGATCCGCCAACCGAAGCACCTCGTCACCGGCGGGCACCAGAAAGTCCAACACCTGCACAGCAGCCTCGAGATCGCTTCCCCAGGTGTCCCGCAGGTCCAGAATGACTGCCCGTGCGCCTCGATCCTTCAATTCGTCCAACAGGCCGTGCACGCGAACAGCAGTCCCGGCCCCCACGAACCGGACCCGTACCAGTCCAATCCGACCGGGAAGCCACTCGGCGTCGGCACCGGGAAGCGTCAGGGTTTCCGGCACGATACGAAGTACCTGTTCCTCGCCTCCACGCTGAATTCGAAACACCCGGGTCTGACCCGCTGCCCGGTCCGCCGCGGTTCCTCGAGGCCAGACACTGGACCGGAGCGGCACCCCGTCGATGGCCAGCACCCGGTCCCCCACCTGCAACCCGGCGCGCGCGGCGGGCGAGTCGGGCAACACCTCCAAAACCTGAATCCAGCCGGTGCTCGGATCCTCACCCACCATGCACCCGACGCCGGTAAAACGTCCTCGAGCCAACTCCGCAGACATGGCCCGGCGCGCCGGCGACAGGAGGTAGGGAGACCGGTCAGAGGGCTTTCCCCGCCCCGCCCCCCCCTCGGCGATGTCGGTAAAGGCGTACTCAAGCATGCCTTCAATCGCTGCCTCGTACAGGGCTTCACGGGAAACTTCGCTGTCCACGTGACGCTGCACCAGGAGTTCCATGACGGCCTGAAACGTGGCCTCGGTCCCCACTGCCCCTGTCTCATCGACATCAACCCCGCCAGGCCCACCCTTCGTCTGCGCCCCGTCCTGGCCGAACGCACCACCAGCCAGGACCAGAAGCAGGGCAGGAAACCAACGCCACAAGCGTTTCTGCATCAAAACACCTCGGCAATGGTGGCGTCCGTATCCGGACTGTCGGAAAACCGGAGGGCCTGTCTGGGATAGACTGCAGGGGTGGCAGCGGCCTCGGGCTCGATCCGACGGATCGTCCAGTCGGTCGCAGGGGCAGTGTTCAGGCCCATCATACCGGCGTGGCTGGCACCGGGCGCCGCGCCGGGCCGGGTGCTTTCCAGGGTCTGGATCTGGTGCGCCACCTCCTCGAGCCCGGCAGGAGAGATGACAGAGAGAAGGTGAAATACGGCAGCCAGAAGCGCCGCCAATACCAGGACCTGGTACGCGGGAACAGGGGTGTGCGCGGTCTTCCAGAACCAGTCGCCGAACCGCCGAAGCAAGGATCGCCGCCCCGCCACCATCTGCTTGAGATGCCGCTCCACCACAGGCGAGGGAGATACAGGACCACCGGGCAACTCATCGGCGAGCTTCAGCACGCTCAGCAACTCCTTGAACGACGCAGAGCAGCCCTCGCATTGGGCAATGTGACTCCGCACCTCTGCAGCAAAATCCGCCTCCAACTCGTCGTAGGTGAGATCGATCAACGTCTCCCAACTCGGACAGTCCTTCCCGGACCCGACCCTGCCTGTCCTCTGCCACCGACCGTTCATCTCATGGCCTCCCGTCACCGTACCTGGTGCTCACCCGGTCCCCGCCCGCGTGCAGACGCGATGGGCGTCACATTGTCCGGGAGCCGGGCCAGGGATACCCGCAACGCTGTTACCGCCAGGTGCACCCTCGACTTGGCCGTGCCCACAGGACACCCACAAACCTGGGCGATCTCCTCGTAGGTGAGCCCGTGATGGTGCCGCAAGAGGAACGCCTCCCGCTGCGCGTCCGGCAACATGCTCAATGCCCGCTCCAACACTGCGCCTTCCTGATGGCGATCAGCAACCTCATCAGGGAGCGAGGTCGACCGGCCCCACATGGGCACTGTCTGATCCGCACGAGCGTCCTGGAGGGGAGCGAACCGCCGGTGCGCTTGATCGCGACGATGGGTCAAGCACAGGTTGCGGGCAATGACATAGAGGTAGGTGCTCAACCCCGCTGTGTCCGGCTCGAACCGACGGTCCTTCAACAGCCGCAGGAAGGTTTCCTGAAGCAGTTCCTCGGCCTCCATCCGGTTGGGCACGCGCTGAAGGATAAACCCCAACAAGCCGGGGGCGAACCGGCGATACAGCCCCTCGAACGCCTCCACGTCCCCTGCCCGGATGGCCTTCAGCAACTGTTTGTCACGAGCCCGGGCTCTCCCCACGTCGTCCTCCTCCAAGAAAACAGTGGACTCCGACAGCCCCATTGTGACCATTGTTCCCCCAGAAGGTCAAACACACAGCCACGAACAAGCGTTCAATCCATTGACGAGGAGATGACAATGATACGCCGGTTCCCACGCCAGAGACAGCGCTCCGGACAACCCAGTCGCTTCCTGCCAGCGCTCGTCACCTCGATCCTGCTCCTGACCGGGTGCGCTCGAACAGAGGTCTCGAGCGGCGCACACGCCGCCCAGGAGGCGGTGAATCGAGGAGGGCTGGCGTTCCAACGGGGGGACATGGAGCGGGCCGAAACCGCGTATCGCGAGGCGATCGCCCTGGCCCCCACCTACGTGGAAGGACACATCGGTCTCGGCGCCGTCCTCTCGCAACAGGGACGGGATGAGGAGGCGGTCACCCATTTCCAGGAAGCGATTCGGCTCGCTCCAGACAACTCGAGAGCCTACAGCGGCCTGGGTGTGGCGCTGTCTGGGCTGGGAGACACGGCCGGAGCGGTCACGGCCTTCGAGCAAGCGGTCCGGCTCGACCCCACCTCGGCCGAGGCGCGTTTCGGACTCGGCATGGCCTACCTCGCGGCCGGGGACCGGGGCAAGGCGTTCGACCAGGTCCGCGCGCTCGAGCCTCTCGACCCGGTCCTGGCGCAGAAACTGCGCATCCTGGTCTCCCCCTTCTGATCCCCGCCCGCCGCTCAGCCCACCACCGAAATCCGCAGAGAAAGGGCCTCTCCCGCCAACTTGACGGTCTTGACATCTTCGCCCGTCAGCCCTTCAACCTCCACCAACCGGTCGGTCAATGTTTCACGACGGATGTGCTCCTCATGCGCCTCCAGGGCCGCACGAACGGCCGTCCCGCTCGAGAACCACGCCAGCTCAATGTGGTTCTGAACCTCCAGGCCACGCTCTTTCCGGAATTGCTGCACGTGCCGCACGATGTCCCGGGCCAGCCCCTCCCTTCGCAATGCTTCGGTGAGGTGCACGTCGAGGACCAGAGCGGGAACCTCCTCGGACAACACCATGTCTTCTGGAACGACTCTCTGGACCACCACCTCCTCGGCCGAGATCTCCCAGGCCTTTCCGTCCGCCTCGAGCCGATAGGGCCGCCCGGCAGCCACCGCGGCAGCCACTTCGCCGGCCGGAGCCTGGGCCAGGGCCTTCACGATGGCTCGAGTATCCTTGCCGAATTTCGGCCCGATCCGCTTGTGGTTGGGTTTCACCTGGTACTGGACGAACTCATCCAGGCTATCGGTAATCACCACTTGCTTGATGTTCAGTTCGTCCAGCAAGTGGTCCTGAAACCGTCGGAGCGTGGTCGCCGTTTCCTCGTCCGCGACCTGGACGATGAGGCGCGGGAGGGGCTGACGGACCCGAATCTGCCGCGCCTCGCGGAGTGCCAGGACGCGGCTGACCACGTCGGCGACCAGGTCCACCTGTTCTGCAAGCCCCGGGGTATGGAGGGCGGGGTCGAACCGGGGATAGTCGCAATGGTGCACACTTTCCGGAGCCGTTGCGTCCCAGGAGCGGACGAGGTTCTGGTACATTTCCTCGGTGACGAATGGGACCACCGGGGCGAGCACCTTGGCGAGGTCCACCAGGACGCGGTAAAGGGTCTGGTATGCAGCGAGCTTGTCCGTGTCGGACTGATTTCTGGGCCGCCAGAACCGACGCCGGTTGCGGCGGATGTACCAGTTGCTCAGCCGTTCGATGAAGTCGTCGGCAGCAGCGACCAGCCTGGGCACGTCATAGTCGGCAAGCGCCTCGTTGGCGACCCGGATGAGGACCTGGAGTTTGCTGAGGAGCCAGCGGTCGATGTCCTGGAGCTGGTCGTAGGGCACGGTGGGTCTGGAGGGGTCGAACCCGTCGAGGCGGGCATAGTTGACGAAGAAGCTGTACGTATTCCACCAGGTGCTGAACACGCGGCGTCGGACCTGATCGCCGATCCGGTATCCGAAGTTGAGGTTGTTGGTTGGGATCTGGCCGCAGTAGATCCAGCGCATCACGTCGGCGCCCATCTTTTCGACCGCTTCGTCGAACCAGATGGCGTTTCCGGTGGACTTGTGCATCTCCTTGCCTTCTTCGTCACGGACAAGGGCATGGCCCAGGAGCGTCTTGAACGGAGGGATGTTCTCCATCATGGTGCTCATGGCGAGGAGCGCGTAGAACCAGTTCCGGAACTGCCCGGGGAAGCACTCGAGCACCAGGTCTGCGGGGATCCACTTTTCCCAGTAGGCCCGGTCGGTGTTGTACTTGACGGTGGAATAGGGCACGATCCCGGCGTCCAGCCACGGATTGCCCACATCCAGAATCCGGGCGACTTCCTTGCCGCACCGCTCACACCGGATTCGGATGTTGTCCACCCACGGCCGGTGGGGGCTGTGGCCCTCGAACTGTTCCCAGCCGGCCACGGCCCGGGCCTTGAGTTCCTCCTTGCTGCCGATCACGTCGAACCAACCGCAAGAGCACTCGAAGATGGGGAGTGCGAGGCCCCAGAAGCGCTTTTTGCTGATCATCCAGTCGTGCATGTTGTCGAGCCAGTTGTGCTCCTGGTCCCGTCCCCACTCGGGAATCCACCGGATCTGGTCCACGATGGCCTTGATTTCGTCGCGCCACGCCATGTCGATGTACCACTCGTCCACGGCCCGGAACAGCAGGGGGGTGCCGCACCGCCAGCAATGGGGGTAGTCATGCCCGTACCGCTCGCGCTTGTAGTAGATGCCCTTCTTTCTCAAGCGCTCGACCACGGCTTCGCCGACCTCGAGAGCGCTCTGACCGGTCAGGAATCCGTATCCATCCACGTAGGTTCCATCCTCCCCGATCGGGGTGAGGACAGGGAGATCGAGCGCCTTGCCGAGTTCGAAGTCCTCCTTGCCGCAGCCCGGGGCGATATGCACGATCCCGGTTCCCTCTCCTTCCGAGACCTCCTCCCAGGGAATGACCCGGTGGACATAGTCCTGGCTCGAGAAGGTATGGCGAACCGCATCCAGGTCGTCGAACGGACCCGCATAGGTCCACCCGAGCAACGCCTTGCCCTCGAGCCGCCGTATCACCTCGTAAGGGCCTCGTTCCTTGACCACGTGCTCGAGCGATTCGGCCAGGTAGAGGGTCTGTCCGTTCTGACGCACGGCGATGTAGCGCATGGACGGGTTCACGGCGGCGGCCACATTGGCGGCGAGGGTCCAGGGGGTGGTGGTCCAGACGAGCAGACTCTCGTTGTCGCGCTCGAGCAGGGGGAATCGAACGAACACGGAGAGGTCTTCCACGAAGCGGTACCCTTCCCGGCGTTCCTGCTCGCTGATCCCGGTCTCGCAGCGAGGACACCAGGGCATGGCGTCCCGCCCTTTGTAGATGAGGCCCCGATTGTGGCACTTCTTCAAGAAAGACCAGATGGTGTAGTTGTTCTCGTCAGACAGGGTGTAGTAGCTGTTGTCCCAGTCCATCCAGTACCCGAGCCGGATCGATTGCTCGGTCTGAACCCTGGAAAACCTCGCCACTCGAGCCTTGCACCGATTGATGAAATCCTCGAGGCCGGCCTTGACGATGTCGGCCTTGGTGGCGTAGCCCATCTCCTTCTCGACCTCGACCTCCACCCACAGGCCCTGGCAGTCGAACCCGTTTTGATAACGAAGTTCGTGCCCGGTCATGGCGTGATAGCGCTGGTAGCAGTCCTTGAGCGTCCGCCCCCAGGCATGGTGCACGCCCATGGGGTTGTTGGCGGTGATGGGACCATCCAGGAAGGACCACGGCGGCTTGCCGGCGTTCTTTTCCCGCAATTTGTCGAACGCATGAACGTCGTCCCACCACTTGAGAATCCGGTGCTCAAGCTCCACATGGTTGCAGGTCGAATCCACCTGTCGAAACATCGTCTCGTTCTCCATCCTTTCCCGTGTGCCGGGGGAGGGTCCTTCCCCCGTCGGGAGACCAGTCGCAGTACGCACACCTTCCACAGACCCCCGGCCTGCTCCAAAAACCCCCGGCAAGCGCACCGCCGGATCGAAGGGTGTCAGTCGGGACAACATGCCTCGAGCACGGCACAATTGCAAGCGTGTTTCGGACGATGAACGGGATACGCGCGTGGAAGTACCGAGCGGTCCCTCGGTGGTGTGGAGGACGACGGGTCAGGCAGGGACCGACGTGGACCGGACGATCTCGAGCTTTTCGAGCACGACGGGGGTAAGGGGGCGGTCCATGGGGTCTCGAGGGGTGTTGGCGATCTTCTTGACCACGTCGAGTCCAGACACAGCCGCGCCGAATACGGAGTGCCGGTTGTCCAGGTGCGGTGTCGGGACCTCGGTGATAAAGAACTGGGAACCGTTGGTGTTCGGGCCGGCATTGGCCATGGAAAGGATCCCGGGCCTGTCATGGCGCAGGTCGGGGTGGAACTCGTCCTGGAACCGATAGCCCGGGCCACCTGTTCCCCGACCAAGCGGATCTCCTCCCTGAATCATGAACTGCGGAATGACCCGATGGAAGATCGTCCCGTCATACAGCGGCGTCCGAACCCGCTTGCCGGTCCGGGGGTCGGTCCACTCCCTGGTCCCCGTGGCCAGGCCCACAAAGTTGCTCACCGTGACCGGCGCCTGCTCCTCGAACAACTCCACCACGATGTCGCCCATCGTGGTATGAAAGATCGCGTACAGCTTGCCTTCACCCTTGAGTTCTTCAGGCAGATCCACACTGCCCGCGGGCTTGCGACCACCGAACCAGCTCATGTCGCTCCTTTCTCCACATGGGTCCGCCGCCATCGTCCCGGGACATCGTCAGGAAAACCGGAGGTCCTCGAAAGGGGGCGTATCCCCATGCCAATCGATGTTTGTACCGGCCCCGCATACGCGAGACCACCTTTCAGTGTGCCACCCTACAACACAAAGCGCCCCCTGTCCAGAAGGAGCGCCCCGTCGACCGTCACGGTCGGCTCCAGCATCACCATGTCCCAGTGGAGAGAAGACCGGTTGTGCCCACCGTAGCTTCGGTTCTCCCCCAGGGCGAGGTGGATGGAACCGTAGATCTTCTCGTCCAACAGGGTGGGGCCGATGGGGCGGCGGAGTTCGTGGTTGGTTCCAAACCCGAGTTCTCCGATCCGATCCTTGTCCCCGGCATGAGCCGCCATGGCGGCCAGGAACAGATCATGCCCCTCCCGTGCACGCGACCCCACCAGTCGGCCGGACCGAAACTCGAGCTGCAGGTCGCGGATACGCTGTCCCCGGTGAAACACGACCGGGTAGCGAACGGTTCCTTCCACCGACTCCTCCACCGGCGCCAGATAAACCTCACCAAAAGGGAGATTCGCCGTCACATCGCCACTGACCAGATCCTCGTCACTGATGATCCCGTCGTCCATGTTCACTCGCCGCGCCTCAATGGACATCTCGAGTTCGTCGCCCTCGGGAGACACGATCCGAACCCGCGCTCCATGCAACCGGTCCCGCACCTTCAGGCAAAGGTCGTGAATCCGTTCGATGTCAGCGGTCACGGCGCGCCAAAACGTTTCGCGGTAGGTGTCGAACGGCACATCGTACACCCGGGCTTCCTCCTCGGAAGGGAAACCAACCCCGATCTTGCGGGCGTTCCGGCGCACTCGAGCTTCCTGCACGGGCGCGGTGGCGTCGGCGAGGATCTTGAGCCGGTGCGGGTCCACCTGGTCCAGTGCTCCGGGCGCAGGATACCTGGGGAGCCCGATATGACAATCCACGGTCTGCTCGAGGGTTGGAGCGTCCGGCGGGGTGCGTGCCAGGCAGGTCTCGGGGACCTCGTCGATCAACCGCCTGTCCAGGCTCGGCCAGGTGATGTCCAGTCGCGGGAAGGCCCCTGCGCGCCGGACAGCCACGGCGATTTCCTCCACCATGGGCAAGGTGTGAAGCCCCGCGGAAATTCGGACCACCTCGCCCTCACGAATACGAAGTTGCCGCTCGACCAGGGTTTGAGCAATTTTTGGATAGTCGACCATGCGCGTGCGTCCTCCCGTGTGCGACGATCCCCTTCGCCCGCAAGCGGGCTCGATCCAGGGTAGGACGCGACCTGTGGAAAGGCAACGACTTTTTCCCCAGCACCGACACGAGATCGACAGGCGGTCCAGCCCATCAGGCTGCGGCCTGGAGGGCCGCCTTCTCCACCACGAACGGCCCCATGGCCAGCAGGTCGATCCGCGCGCGCTTGAAGCAGTCGAAGGCCTCCTCCGGCGTGCACACGATGGGCTCCTGGAGATTGAACGAGGTGTTGATGACCATCGGGATTCCCGTTCGCCGATAGAAGGCCTCCACCACCGCATGGTAGGCCCCGTTGTCATCGGCATTGACCGTCTGGAGGCGACACGTGCCGTCCACGTGCAGGGCGGATGGGATGAGGCTTCGTTTCTCTTCCTTGACGCGCCCCACCAGGAGCATGTAAGGGCTGGGAACCTCCAGGTCGAAAAACTCCCCCACCTTGTCCTCGAGGATGGCCACGCCGTAGGGCCGGAACCACTCCCGGTGCTTGACCTTCTCGTTCAGGTAATCGCGGTGCCCCGGATTCCTCGGATCCGCCAGAATGCTGCGCGCCCCCAAAGCTCGAGGCCCCCACTCGAGCCGCCCCCGGAACCATCCCACGATCTTGCCTTCCGCCACCTGCTCGGCGACAAACTCGGCCAGCGCAGATTCCTCGAGACGCCGGTACGGGACCCCCTCGTTCTCCAGGACACGCGCCATCTGGCTCTCGGTGAAGGATGGGCCAAGGTAGGCATGGCGCATCACCGTGGCCCGAGGCTTCCCGAGCAGCCCATGGGTGGCATAGAGCGCGGCGCCGAGGGCGGCCCCGGCGTCACCGGCCGCGGGATGAATGAAGATGTCCTCGAACGGCGTCTCCTTCACGATACGACTGTTGGCCATGACGTTCAGGAACACACCTCCGGCACAGCACAGATGGGGCAGACCGGTTTCCTTGTGGACGTGATTGGCCATCATCACCAGGATTTCCTCGGTGACGGCTTGCAAGGTGGCGGCCACATCCTTGTGGTGCTCCTCGAACTCAGCGTCCGGTGCACGCTCCGGTCCGAGCAGGTCCACGAACCGGCGCGTGTACATCCTGGCGCCCCGATTGAAATTGAAGTACTTCGAGTCGAGGGTGAAGCTCCCATCTGCGTGCACGTGCATGAACTTGCGGAACGCCTCCCGATACCGGGGCTTGCCGTAGGCGGCGAGCGCCATGACCTTGCCCTCTCCGATAAAGACGGGAAAACCCAGGTAGGTGGTCACGATGGCATAGAGAAGCCCAAGGGAGTGTGGATAGTTGAGCACCTTCTGGATGGTGATATCCGTCCCGGAACCCCGGCCGTAGCTGGCACTTGCCCACTCGCCGATACCATCCACGGTCAGGATCGCCGCCTTCTCGAACGGCGACACGTAAAACGCACTCGCCGCATGGGAAAGATGGTGCTTGAAAAAAAGGACCTCCCCCTCGAACCCCAGGTCGCTCTTCACGCGCAGCGGAAACGTGAGCTTGTGCTCCAGCCACTCCGGCATCATATCCATGAAATTCTTCAGAGAGAAGGGGTAGGAACGCAGATGACCGATGAGCACCCGGGCGAGTTTCAGAAAGGGTTTCTCGTAGAATGCCACGTAGTCCACGTCGTAGATGGAAATGTCCCCAGCCTGCAAGCAGTAGTTGATGGCGTTGATGGGGAAGACATTCGAGTACTTGACCCGGTCGAACCGCTCCTCCTGGACCGCGGCCACGATCCGACCGTCACGAACCAGGGCGGCCGCGGAGTCATGGTAGTAGCACGAGACGCCGAGCACATTGAGAGGCTTGTCCATGGTTCAGATGCCCGCGTAGACGAATGAAATGATTGCCACCGGAGTGACCTGGTAGACGAGAAACGCTGCAATGAGCAACACGAAAAGGATGAAGCCCAGAGCATAGAGGCGCTCCTTCTTCATCAGGTACCACATCTCCTTGACCAGGTAGATCAGCTTCCGCATGCGTGGGACCTCCTACGTCTGCCTCACCGCGTCGTCCATATCGGGGTCATACCCCTCGGCACCAACCCAACTCGTGCCCTCACCCCCTCGAGGCGCCTTCAGTAACCGCCGATTGAATACGGTTGCGAAGAGAAACGTGGCGCCGAAACCCACCACGTAGAGGAAAAAGAGCAATACGCCCATCAAGGCCCACTGGACCTTCCGGATGACCGCCTGCAACAACGCCCGCAGCTTGCGCATTCTCCACCTCCACCGCAATCGAGGCGCCGCACCGCCCCGGCCACCCTTGCTCCCCCCAGCCCCACACGCTCCGCCCACCTACCCGAGATCAACCCCACCACCCGTGACCGCACTACCTGACAAGCATGCTCATGTCACATCCGAGTCGATGAAGCGTCTGGTCCAGCGCCGACCGGATCGCCGGATCATCGAGGTCGAGGGCCAGCGCATCAAGTGCCTCTTTTCGGGTCATCTCCCCCCGCCGGATGAGATGGCTCATCTCAATGTGGTAATGCGTATATCCGTAGTGCTTCATCGAGAGGTACGCGCCCACGAAATTCAAGGTGCAGTTCGTCGACCCCGCTGGATAGCTCACCGCCGCCGGCTTCCAGCCCAGCTCTTTCATGATCAGTCGCCGATAAGATTCCGGCTCATCGGGCAAAAACCACAAAGGCGACAGGGTTCGGATCTTCCGGTACCTCCGCTGGACTTCGGCCATTTTCATCGGAAAAGTCCGGTACTTCGGTATCGCCCGCCTCACCTCCTTTATAAAGGACTCCGTGGCCCGGGTCAAGCTCACGTACTCGGGCTCCCCTACCACGCCTTCCCCGGAAACCTGACCCCGGGTCCATCCACCGAGTATCAACGGAATACGATGGTGCGCCGCCACGTCGTAGGCGATTTGCATGTACCACAACGAGCAGGGAGGGCAGACCGGGACGGGAGCACCCGTCCGAACCAGATAGGCGAAAAAGTCGTGCATGTATTCCGAGTGATGAAACGTCCAGTCGACCCCGAGGCGGTTCACCGCCCGTTTCACGTTCTCAAATCCAGATGGGTTCCCAAATCCGTGGTCGAAGGTGAACACCAGGGGACGAAGATGGTATCGGTTCACCGCGTAGTAGAGCACCGCGGTACTGTCCTTGCCCCCACTACACATGACCAGGCAGTCGTAAGGCCCCTTGCGCCGAACCTTTTTCAACAGCCGCGTCAGATCCGTCTCATGAAACTCGCCTCGCAACGTCGTATGCGGCACAGCCTCAGCCGCCCTGCACACGTTGCAGACTCCTTGCTCGTCCAGCTCGATGTCTGGAGGGGCTTCAGTCAACACACAGCGCGCGCACATCGTCATTCCGCAGTCCTCCTCGCACCCGCCGTCCGTCTCTTCTCCTGTCGGGTGAGACCCAAATCCGCAAAGGTACTATGACAATCTGTCGAGGTCAAGCGCGACCTTGAACACAGCACCGGCCCGTGTTACGCTCCATTGCCTCGCGCCATCGCCTCGATGGCGAACCTACTCCACGGAGGAACGGCAGGAGAACGGCCATGATCCGATTTGCTCGCGCCGAAGGGCTGGGGAACGACTACATCGTGCTCGTTTCAGACTTCGCGCCTGGTTTTCGACTCGAGCCGGCGGTGGTGGCCCGTCTGTGCGACCGCCACCGGGGTTTGGGGGGGGATGGTGTGTTGGTCCCGACACCCTCGTCGTGTGCGGACTTTGGCGTGCGAATCTTCAACCCGGACGGGACCGAGGCGGAGAAATCGGGAAACGGCCTGCGCATCTTTGCCCGGTACCTTCTGACTCATCATCGGGAGCTGCGCGCGTGCACCATCGAGACCCGGGGCGGCGTGGTCCGCGCGGAGCTTGAGCAGGAATCGAATTCCGGCGTAAGGGTAGCGGTGGACATGGGAGAAGCCTGGTTCGACACCAGCCGAATTCCAGTGAAGGTGCCTTGGGGCGAGGCGATCGAGGTGCCGCTGGACCTCGATTCGGGCGACCTCGTTGGGACGGCGGTGTCGGTCGGGAACCCCCACTGGGTGGTCTTCTGCCCGGACGCGGACGCGGTTCCATTGGAGGAAATGGGGCCGCGCATCGAGCGGCATCCGTGGTTTCCCAACCGGACCAATGTGCAGTTCGCCCAGGTCCTGGGGCCGAACCGGGTCCGGGTCCGAATATGGGAACGGGGCGCCGGAGAAACCCTGGCATCGGGCAGCAGCGCGTGCGCCGTGGTGGCGGCCGGTGTTCGCACGGGCAGGTTGCAACGGGCGGTGGAGGTGGTCATGGACGGTGGGACCCTGGAAGTACAAATCGACAAAGACGGCCACGTGCACCAGCGGGGCCCGGTCAACCTCCTGGCCACCGGGACAATCGGGGAAGACCTGGAGCGCGAACTCCTGGCCCTCTGCTCCGGATGAACGTGTTCATGCGTGGGGGAGCAGTCATTCACGAGAAGCGCTGCCACCAGGGGGGTCCCAATCGCCGCCCGACTTGCTCAGGGTCAAGTCGGCAACGCCGGCACGGAACGCCTCGAGGCGCTCTCTGGCCACCTCCTCCCAGCGCTCGGTCAGGATTGCGTTGGTCTCGGTGACCGAGAAGAAGGCTCAGTACGCCATCCGCGTCGCCGGGGATGATACCCTGAACCTGAACTGCTCCATGCAGGACAGGAGTACTTTGACCTGCACCGACCAGTCCGGGGAGGC
>CAYQMG010000055.1:0-170685 GCA_964418585.1 uncultured Gammaproteobacteria bacterium
TACCGACGACGGCACCGACACTTCCGGGTGTGACCCGGACGGCACCCTCCCGGACATCGGGATCTACGGTGGTCCGGGCGCGGACGCCTGGGACCGGGACGGTGACGGCTATCCCGACTGGTTCTGGCCCGGCACCATCGATGACGCCCCGGACGGCGTCGAGCCCAACGCTTTCGACGCCGACGACGCCGACCCCGACATTCACTGAGCCGGACATCTGCGAGGCGCCATCAAACGGGTCTCCCCTTTTCATCAACGCACGCATCCGGATGGCAGGGAGGGGCCGGAGGGATTCTCCTCCACGTTCACCGGGGCGGTGTGGTCTGTGGCAAGGGTCCTGACGGCTCCAGCGGGCGGGCGGCCCTCGCCACCACTTTTCTGTTGGAGCGTTTCAGGCGCGTGGTATAGTGTAACGTCCAGAAAACGAACCACTACCGCCGCTTCGGGCACGGCGATGGCGTGTTGCCGGTCGGAGCGTGGGAGAGCATGAGGCCCGCCTGGCCTCCGGAGCCCCCTTGCGGCGACGCCGAGGGGCTGCTTCGGTTATCCGCGTGCCGGGCTGAGGGCGAGAGGCCCCCTTTGGTCACCAGCAGGCAGGAACGAGCGATCGGGATTTTCGATTCGGGCATCGGTGGATTGACCGTGCTCAAGGCGATTGCCACCCTCATGCCTTCGGAACACATCGTCTACCTGGGGGACACGGCCCGCGTTCCCTACGGAACCAAGTCACCTTCCATGGTGAGCCGGTACGCCGCGGAAGCGGTGGGCAAGTTGATGAGCGTTCCGCTCAAGATGGTGGTGATCGCTTGCAACACCGCGTCGGCATGTGCGCTGGGGACCCTGGTGGAAACTGTGGATCGAACCGGTGCCGTCCCTGTGCTGGGCGTCATCGGTCCCGGAGCGCACGAAGCGCTGGCCCGAAGCACCAAGGGCCGCATTGGCGTGATCGGAACCGAATCGACCATCAAGCAGGGCGCCTACCAGAACGTGCTCAAGACCCTGGCCCCGGAGGTGACGGTGTGGGCGCGGCCGTGCCCCCTGTTCGTTCCTCTGGCCGAAGAGGGATGGCTGGACAACGAGGTGACCGAGGCAGCCGCAAGGCGCTACCTGGCCCCTGTACGCGATCAAGGTATCGACACCCTCATTCTGGGGTGTACCCACTACCCCCTCCTGAAAGGCGTCATCTCGCGTACTGTAGGCGCGTCGGTCCAACTCATCGACAGCGCCGAGGCCACAGCCCGGGAAGTCAAGGCGCTGCTCGAGGCTCGGGGCCTTGAGCGGCAGAGCGAGGAGCCGGGACGACGGGCGTTCCTGGTCACCGACAGCCCGGAGCGATTTGCCCGCGTGGGTGAGATTTTCCTCGGCGAACCATTGGAACGGGTGGAACTGGTTATCTTGCAGGCATGAGCGTGGCATTCCCATGATTGAGATGTTTCACGTCTACAAGTCATACGTGGAGGGGATCGATGTCCTCATGGACGTGAACCTCCACATTGCCAAGGGCGAGTTCGTCTTTCTCACCGGCGTGTCCGGGGCAGGCAAGACCACCTTGCTGAGGCTGATGAACTGCACCGAGCGTGCGACTTCGGGCCAGGTCCTGATCCGCCGCCGCAATGTGGCTCGACTCACCCCATCGTCGATACCTTACCTGCGACGAAACATCGGCGTTGTCTACCAGGACTTCAAGCTCATCGCGCGCCGCTCCGTGTTCGACAACGTGGCCCTGGCGCTCGAGGTGCTCGGCACGCCTCGAGCCGAGGTGAGACGTCGGGTGATGGAGGTGCTCCGCTCGGTCGGCTTACAGCACAAGTACCTGCAGTATCCCCCCACGTTGTCAGGAGGTGAGCAACAACGGGTTGCCATCGCGCGAGCGATTGTCAACGATCCAGCCATCTTGCTCGCAGACGAGCCAACGGGCAACCTGGATCCGGACATGACCATCGAGATCCTCAAGCTGCTCATGGAGATCAACAACCGGGGCACGACCGTGCTGGTGGCGACACACGATCGGGCCATCATCGAGCGACTCCGGTTCCGCACACTGGTGCTGGAGAAGGGGAGAATCTACCACTAGGAGTCGGCGGTGCTCGGGCAGTACTTGCACTATCTTGTCGTTCGTGCCTTCCAGAACATCCGGGAGAACCGTTTTCTCACTGTGGTGACGGTGGCGGTGATCACAGTCAGCATGCTCCTGTTCTCCTGCTTCCTGCTGATCTACTTCAACATTGCCAGCGCGTTGGAGAACTGGGGCCACGATGTGCAGGTGTCGATTTACCTCCGGGACGATGTGAGCGAGGCGAGGGCGCGTGCCATCATGGCGGAGCTGGATGAACGCCCCGAGGTGACCGGCACCTCGTACGTCTCCAAGGAAGCGGCGCTCGAGAGTTTCTCCAAGTCCTTGACCGGGATTGCTGGCATCATCGACGACCTGGGCACCAATCCGTTGCCGGCCTCCATCGAGTTGACGTTGCGTGAGGATCTGAAGGACACCCGTGCCATCGAGGCGTTTGTAGCCTCGATCCAGCGGCAGGAGTTCGAGGACGTGGACTGGAGCCAGGAGTGGGTGGAGAAGTTCTATGCCTTCCTCGATCTGCTCCGATGGTCCGGGATCGTTCTTGCGGGCCTGCTGGCTTCTGCGTCCGTGTTCATCATCTCGCAGACCATCAAACTGGGGTTCTACGCCCGACATGATGAGTTCGAGATTCTCGAGCTGGTCGGGGCGACGCCTTCGTTCATCCGTATCCCCTTCCTGATCGAGGGCATCGTTCAGGGACTCACCGGTGCCATGATGGCCGAAGTCCTCCTCTACGTGGCATACCGTGGGGTGGCCCGACTCCTGGACGCTGGACTGCAGGAAACACTGGGGGCCATGTCGTTCAAGTTTCTTCCGCCCTCGTACCTGGGAGGTATCGTCCTCGGCGGCATGTGCCTGGGGTTCCTGGGAAGCATGCTGTCGGTCCGCAAGGTCGTGCGCGTGGGAGCCCAGCCATGAGCGGTCACACCAGGCCAACGCGCATGTCCTCCCGACGCTGCCGCCGTCCCCTGCCGCGCTCAGGCCTTGCCTGGACCGTGGCGTTCCTCACGTTCGGCATTCTGCTCACCGTCATGCCGGACGGAACTCTGGGGCAGGATCGTGCGCCGGCCAACCGTATTCAACAGCAACGAAAGCACTTGCGGGAGGTTTCGGAAAAGGAAGGCTCCATTCTCGAGGCCATGGAAGAAATCGACCGGGCCGTGCAGGAGCAGGAGGCCAGACTGGAAGCCCTGCGACGCAAGCAGAAGGAGGTGGAGCAGCGCGCAGCCAGCCTCGAGAAGGAGCGGCAGGCACTGGAGCAGGAATTGGCAGCCCGCCGACTCTATCTCCAGCAACGCCTCCGGGCTCTCTACAAGTACTCCACAAAGGGATTTCTCCAGGCCATGCTCGGAGGCGGTTCCGGTACCGAACGTCTCAAGCGCATCCGCTACCTGCACCAGATTGTGCGTCGCGACATGGAGCTGCTCGACCGGCACCGGCAAGCCCTGGCGCGGCTGGCTGAAGTGCGCAAGGAAATCGAGGTGGAACGTCTCCAGGTGGAAGAGCTGACCCGCCAGGTGGAATCCCAGATGGCCCTGGCCCAACAGGAACGGCAGCGCAAGCAACAACTGCTCGCCCAGATCAGGCGGGAAAAGACCATGACTCGCCGGATGATCGCAGAACTCGAACTTGCGGCTTCCGCGCTCGAGAAACAGGTGTCTCAGCTCCCCCCGAGTCGAGCACGGTCCGAAACACCGACGGCCTCCCGGGGAACCTCCTCGTCACGGGCGACCGGCGCCCCCTCGACGGCCGGTAACCAGGCAGGGTTCCGATCCCAACGAGGCCGGCTGCCGTTCCCTGTCAAGGGCGGCAAGGTCACCCGCACGTTCGGCCGCTACAAGACGCCCGGGATGAAGACCTACGACTTCCATCGTGGCGTGGACATCACGGCGCCAGCCGGCGTGCCGTTCCGTGCGGTTTTTCGGGGGGAGGTCAAGCTCGCCAAGTGGTTCAAGGGCTACGGACTGCTCATGATCGTGGACCATGGCCAGGGATACCACTCCATCTACGCCCATGCTTCACGCCTGCTCAAGCAACCCGGCGACAAGGTCGAAACCGGCGAGGTGCTCGGCCTGGTCGGGGATACCGGCAGTTTCCAGGGTCCCTACCTCTATCTGGAGGTGCGGAAAAATGGAAAACCTGTCGACCCCCTCGAGTGGATCCGCGTCCCTCCCGACGCGATGGCGCTACCATAGAGCTGTTTTGGCTGTATAATAGCAACGTTCAAGACACGGCCGGCGGGACGCATCGAGCCGGCATTGCAGGCCGCCGCCCACAGCACTTCGGCACGCTCGAGCTTCGATTCCCGGGCGCGTACCGCCCCTGCGGGCACCCTCGGCTCGCGTCTTGCTCAACGACTCGAACACAGCAACCCGTGTCCACGCCGCAGCCCGGACATGGGGTGGTCTACTTGCAGCGGCTGCTGTGCAACACCTGACACTGTGTTGCCTTCAAGATGGAGTGGTGCCCATGGTCCGTAATGTGAAGTCGTTCATCATCGTGCTGATTCTGTCGTCGCTGGGCATGCTCGCCGGCGGCAACCTGGCATCGCGCGCGCTGGCAGAAAGCGAGGACTACTACGAATCGCTCGAGGTGTTCAGCCAGGTGCTCCACCGGATCCGTCAAGATTATGTGGAGGAGACGAGCGCCGATCAACTGCTCCTGGGTGCCATCAACGGCATGATCAGCACGCTCGACCCCTACTCCCAGTACATGACCCCGGAACAGTACAAGGCGTTCCAGGAAGAGACGTCCGGAGAATACCACGGCATAGGCGTGGAGATCACAGCACTCGATGACGGCCTGCGTATCGTCCGCCCCTACCCGGGCAGTCCGGCAGAAAAAGCCGGACTCCTCCCGGGCGACATCATCGTCTCCGTGGACGGGGTGTCCATTGCGGACATTGGTCCGGACGAGGCGGTGTCCCGGATCAAGGGACGGCGGGGTACCAAGGTGAAGCTCGGGATCCTCCGCGAAGGCTGGGAAGACCCCCGCGACTTCCTGGTGGAGCGTGATCAAATCCGGACACCCGCTGTCAGTTGGGCGCCCCTCGAGGAAGGCTACGGTTACATTCGTATCTCTCAGTTTCAGGAACGGGTCGCCGAAGATGTACGAAAAGCTATCAAGAAAATGTCCAGGCACCAGCACCTCGAGGGGATCGTGCTGGATCTCCGGGGCAACCCCGGTGGATTGCTGGACGAGGCGGTCCGTCTGTCCGACCTGTTCCTGGAACGGGGCGTGATCGTCAGTACGCGCGGCCGTGGAGAGCCCGAAGTAGAGCGTGCCCGGCGCGGAGGTACGCTGACCGACATTGCCATCGCCGTACTCATCGACGGAGGGTCGGCGAGTGCGTCCGAGATTGTGGCTGGAGCGCTTCAAGATCATGGCCGAGCCGTGATCGTGGGGGAGCCCTCCTACGGGAAGGGATCCGTGCAGAACATTATCCGGCTGGAAAACGACGGGGCGTTGAGGCTGACGGTGGCCAGGTACTACACGCCCAGCGGGCGTCCCATTGACCACGATTCGAGCATCATGCCGGACGTGCTGGTGGAACGGGACCCTGAACTGACGGAAATCGAGTATGAAGAGACGGACAGCGGACTGCTCACGCCGGAGAAGGCCAACCCCGACCTGGAGCACGATGTCCAACTCAGGGAAGCGCTTGCCCAGTTGAAGAACCCGGGGAGCCAGAAACGGGCCGAGGTTCCGGCCGACCAGGAGGCCGACCAGGACAACCACAAGGATCTCCCGTAGGTGACGGAAGGCGTGCGATGAGTCATCCCGTCCTGCCGCACCCACCCCCGGTTCGCGGGCGGTCCGGCCCCAGGGCCCCGCAGGGACGACCCCGGTTTCACCTCTCGAGGCGCGCCACCCCCCTCCTCTTTGCTGCAGCCGTGCTCGCAACATGGTTGCTGCTCATCCGCTGGCTGGCACCCGACCTGTTCCTGGGTCTCACCGGGAAACTCCCAACCGACCCACACACACGATCCCGACAGATCGCGCTCGCGGTCGAACGGATCGACGCGGCGGTCGTGCACGTGCTGGGCCTCCTTTCTCCAGACATCGAAACACTCGTCGACCAACAGCAACCCAGAACCCTCAATGGCGTGGTCTGGCAGTCTCGACGCATCGAAATCCAACTCCCGGCCACACTCTCATCCCGGAAAGTCGCCCGGGCCATCTCGAGTATCCCCTACGACACGCGATGGGGCATTCGTACGCGGACTTTCCAGATGGAGCCATACTCCGAAACCGTCCAGGTCTCGGTTCACGGGTACCCAACCCACTTGATCACGGCCTACGATGCTCTGAACGACCCACCCCCCATCAACCTGGAAGGCACACACAAGCCTCGAGTCGCCCTTCTCATCGACGACCTTGGATACGAAAACCGATCCATGGAGCGGTTGTGGTCCCTGGACGCCCCTTTCTCCGTGGCCGTGCTCCCGTTCTCCCCCTATGCCCTGGCCACGGCCGAAACCGCGGCCCAACACCTCAAGGAAGTCCTCGTCCACATGCCACTCGAGCCCATTCCCCCTCCAGACGGCCGCCCCCGACGCAAGCCGCTCGGCCAACTCACCCTCGCCATGACCACAGACGAGATTCGTTCCAGGACCCTCAAGGCGTTGCGGGCCGTCCCCTATGCGGTAGGGGTCAATAACCACGAGGGATCGGCGTTCATGCGCTCCGCCGCACATCTCCGCCCCTTCCTGGAAACGGTGCGTGCAGAACGCATGTTCTTCGTGGACTCGCGCACCACGGCGCACAGCCGAGGCCTCGAACTTGCCCGGGCGATGGGTATCCCCGCGACCGACCGGCAGGTGTTCGTGGACAACGACCCCGACCCTGACGCGATCCGTCGGGCTCTGAAACGGTTGGTACAGATTGCCCGCCGGCGTGGCGCAGCCCTCGGGATCGGCCACCCGCGGCACACGACCATCGACGTGCTCGCCCGATGGCTTCCCACAGCCGACCGGGCCGGGATTCGACTCGTCCGGGTCTCTGCCTTGACCACGCTTCCCGGGGAGACAGCGGAGAAGGTGCCGGGAAAGAAACGGGGGGATTCGTCGCAATAGGGCGTGCAGACGCGGCACCGGCCCTGCTGGTGGAGGTGGCCCCCACCCAGGGCGCGCTACTCGTCGCCTCCCAGGCGCTCCAACTGCTCCTGAGCGCTCCTGGCCTGGGTGGAGCCGGGGGCGAGTTCGATTACCACCTGGAAAGCCTCACGGGCGTCGGCCTCACGACCGAGCAGTACCAGCACTTCGGCAAGCCCCAGGTGCGCGGCGCAGTTATGCGGGTCCTGCTTGATGGCCTTTCGATATGCAGACTCGGCCCGCTTCAGGTTTCCCTGTTGACGCGCTATGTCACCCATGGCACGGGCAACCTCCGCGGTCCGCGGGCGAAGACGCGACGCCTTTCGTAGTTCATACGCGGCCTTGTCCAACTTTCCCCTGGCCACGTAGACTCGAGCAAGCAACAGGTGCGTTCGACTGTCTCGAGGCCAACGGGACTTCATCCGCTCGGCCAAGGCCTCCGCGTCTTCCACCTCTCCCACCACAACGTGCATTTCTCCGGCCTTGTAGACCCACTCCGGATTGTTCCGGTCCCGCCGCTTCAGCTTGAGATAGCCGCCCAACGCTTTCTCGTATCGCCCTGCCTGCTCGTCCATCCGTGCCTTGAGTTCAATGGCAGGCGCCAGGTACCGGTCCAGTTCCAGGGCTCGACGCACCGAATCCAGTGCCAGGTCGTCCTGATGCTGCTCACGGTATACCGCCGCAAGCCAATAGTGGGCCTCGGGAAGTCCCTCGTCCAGTTCCAGCGCCCGATTCAGGGCTTCCAGCGCTTCCGGGTAGCGTACCTGCTTGAAGTACAACACCCCCTGAAGCATCCAGGTCTCCGCCCCCTCCCCGTCCAGTGCCATCGCCCGATCGATGGCGGCACGAGCGGTCTTCCAGTCGCCCGTGTCCAGAGCGACCCGGGCCCGAGCACGCCACAGGACCACCCGGTCCCCATCCCGTCGGAGTGCGCGGGAAAGCAGGCTTACCGCCTCCCGGTTCCGCTTCATCGCGTGGAGACAAAGTGCCATCCCGGCAATGGACTCCTCATCCGCAGGATCCAGCTTCAGTGCCCGTTCGTAGGAGGTGGATGCCTGCTTGTATCGGCCCAGGTGATACAGGGCATGCCCCTTCATCCGGGGATTGGCCACCACGCTCGAGTCCTCTTCCTCGGCCTCGGAAAGAACCTCCACGGCCTCCTTGTACGACCGAAGCTCGAGCAACCCCTGTCCCAGGAGGGTCCGAATCCCGGTCTGAGCCGGATCCAGGTCCAGTGACTTGCGAAATGCGTCCACCGCGGCCCGCGCATGCCCCTCCTCCAGGTACCGCACACCTATGTCGTTGAGCAATCCCACATCTTCGGGACCCTTCACGAGTATCTCCTCGACCGCAGCCACGTACTCCTCGTACATTCCGGCCGATTCGAGCGTCTCCCGTAACTTGGTGTGATAGGTCTCGTTGTTCCGATCCGCTGCCAGGGCCGCATGGTAGGCGGCGGCCGCCTCGTGGACCTCCCCCAGAATGACGAGTTCGTCCCCCAAGGCGGCCTGGGACTCGGCGTCCCGGGAATCGACCCGGGTGACCCTTCGCCAAAAAGCCGCCGACCTCTGGTGATCCCCCTGATCCGCGTAGATGCGGGCGAGCAGCTTCAACGCATCCACATCGTCCGGATTCTCCTCGATCCGATCCCGCAATACCTCGATCGCTCCATCCACATCCCCACGGTCCAGCAACACCTGGGGATCCTTCCTTCCTGCAATACACCCCACCCCCAGCAGTATCACGACCGACACCATCCACCAAATCGTGGGCCGAAACCCTCCGCGCCTCGACATCATTCTCCCCCAAATCTCACGACCAGTTCCGGTGCACCCATCCTGCCATGCCGGATACTCGTCATCGGCCTCCCGGACGGGTGTTCAGCTCGAGAATCCGCTGAACTCCGGCACGAATCCGCTCTCTCTGATCCTCGCTGACCCCGCCCTCGCCCACCAGAACCAGGGTGAGTCCGAGATCCCCCAAAACATGAACCCGAACCTTCGCCTCTCCACCGTCATCCTCGGACAAGAATACCTGGACCGGCTCGACATCAGCACTCTCGGTCACCCGGGTGCCAAGTTCGGCGCCAAAGGCGGCAAGCGCCTCCAGGGAGGACTCCGAAAACCCTTGTGCACTGGCCGCAACCAGGTATCCGCCGCCATCCACCACCAACAGGGCATCGAGGCGGTTGTCCCGACGCACAGCAGCCAGGAACTTCCCCACCGCCTCGTCCGCGTATGGGCTCCGGTCCTTCCGACGCTCAGGTCTCCGGATCGCTCCGCTCATCCTCACATCCCTCCAGGCCCACACCAACCGACCTCGAGCCCCCCGCACGAGGAGGTGCGGTCCCTGCTCGGTCCATATCCCGGCACACCGGCCCCCCCGGGTCCGTTGGCCCTGGGACGGTTTCCCGCATCCTATCGCAGCGTCGGACCCCGGTCAAGCCACCCGCTGTGCCCGCAGACGCGATCAGCGACAGGCCGCCCCTGCCCCCCAAAGGAGGCATCCAGCGCAATCCCGTGCGGTTCCTCCAGGAGAAACACCGATTCGCCACAGGCTTCACCTCGGAAAAGGTACGTGACCATCAAGAATCGCCAGCCAAATTTTCTGCTTCGTTCGGGGGCAGTCGACGGCAGGCCGTTCGCTCATTCCAAACGAGCTGCGCCATGGCTGTGCCGGCCGTTGTCGCTTCGTCAAAGCAGAGAAGTCGGACAACCTCCCGGGGGCACCATGCCGACACAGTCCGACGAGCGTACTCGTGTTCCTTCGCCAGGCGAGGAGCCGCGCAACAAACGCCTGAACAACTCCTGATCGTCGTCCCACCTTGCCGCGCGGCGTCGAAAAGGTGCGGCACCGGAACCGGGCTCCTGGACGCGGCACCTACAGGAAAGACGGGTAATGATACCCGATGTCCACTGTGCCCTGATCGGGCACACCGTCGGTGCGCGTGGTGTGGTCGGCCATCGTGCCGGAACCGCCGCACACCCAGCCCCACGTGGTCGAATTCGGCTCGCAGGTGCAAATCGTGATGTCCTCCGCAGAACCACTGCCCGCATCCACGCAGGGAGACAGGCCGAGTTGTTCCTGAACCTCGTCCCCGGTCGCCGGCTGAGACAGATGATAGCCATCCACGAAGAGTGGGTCTACCGAGATATTGTTGTCGCTCCAGGTGGGTTCCAGGATGCTTCCGTTGATGTCCCCGTCGAAGTTGCCGTACACATCCGTGTGGTCCATGCTGGGCACACAAGTGCCATCGCCGCAGACGACCCCGTTGGTGGTATTGAATGCAATGATACTGTTGCTGATGACCGGGTTCGCCTCATCTTGAAGATATACGCCACCACCGACCGAAGCCGTGTTGTGAACAATCGTGACGTTGCGGAGGACCGGGGAGCATGCGGTCTCGAGGTAGATCCCGCCTCCCTTGCCCAGGGCACGGTTGCTGTGCAATAGATTGTTGACAAGCGAGTAGTTGTACCGGTTGAAGCAGAAGATCCCGCCACCGTCGTTGTAGGCCGTGTTGTAGGCAATGACGTTGCCCGTGACCATGGGAGGATCATCGAAGTGGTCGCTCGAGATGCCACCACCGTTGTATGCCTCGTTGTACACGATCTCGTTGTTGCGAATGCACGGCGCCGAGGTGTAGTAGGCTGCGATCCCGCCACCGAACTGGTTCGCCGCGACGTTGTAGCCGATGTAGTTTCCGTCGATTTCCGGGGACGCCACGATGCAGTCGATCCCGCCGCCGTAGTCAACGGCAAAGTTGTAAATGATCGTGTTGCCGACTATTCGGCTCGAGCTGAGTCGGAGGTAGATACCTCCTCCGTAACCGTCCGCGAAGTTGTCCCGTATCACGTTGCCGACCACCGTCAAGTTGGCGTCGTCGATCCGAATCCCTCCACCACCGGTAGCCCGGCCCCCGGTAATGGTGAAGCCCCAGATGTGAACGCCGCCGACCCCGCTCGCATCGATGACCCGATCCGCGTAGGTTTGCCCGTCGGCAACCCATTCCGAGTGGCCTCCGAAGATCACGACCTCATCCGGGCTCCCACGGGCGGTCAAGGACTCATGGCTGTCGTTCGCAGGATCTCCAGGGTCGTCCGCTGCAGGTTGATCGAATACCACGTTCTCCTCGTACCGGCCGGGTAGCACCTGAATGCACACGGGTGCCTCCTCGCTCCCGGAGGAATGGTCCAGTGCATACTGAATGGTCCGATAGGGGTTGTCTCGAGTGCCGTTCGACACCTCGTCCGTCCCCTCGATGGAAACCCACACCACCTGCACATTCTGAGAAGGGTCGCTCGGACAGGGATCGCAAGCATCTCCCTGCCCGTCCCCGTCGAAATCCGCCTGCTCCGGGTTGAAGGCGGAAGGGCAGTTGTCAACGCAGTCCAGCACGCCGTCTGCATCTGCGTCAGTGTCCGAAACGCCACACCCGCACGCCCCAGGCTCGCTCTTGCCCGGGTCGCTCGGACACCCGTCGGCACAGTCGGGCGTTCCATCCCCGTCGGAATCCTCGGCGCAAGGACACTCACTCTGCCCGGCAAGAAGCAGCAGCAAAGGTCCCACGAACATGGCGAACAACTCTCTTCTCATCTCGGTCCTCCTGTTGATTTCGCGCCGGCCCGTCGTGTTGAAAGCAGGGCGGGCGGGACACGGGTTGACAAATCGGCGGGGGCTGCCGAGGGACAATGCGAAGTTCGCTTCCACAACGGATGTCTTTGTGCTGTAGTGACACCCAGCAACAAGCGCTTCACCGCGGACACCTCGTGGGGTGCAAGCCTGGCCGGGCGCACAGGAGGCCACATAAAACAAAAGCATTGTATAATACACCAAATTTCATGTCAATCACAGAATTTTTTTAGTATCATATACCCGCTCCCAAGACGGTGCACCCCGGCTGGAGCCCGGAAAAACCGCCCGGACAGGACAGGAAAGAGTAGGGTTTCTCAGTCCGATTGAGGTTGCGGAGGAGATGGCGTCGAGTTGCATGTTGTAGAGGGCGTGGTCATTGGCCAGCACGTTGGCGATGGGGTGAGTAGTTACCGTCAAGGGGGTATTTCTTGCCCGGATCACGAGCCACGTGGAATGCGGACCTTGTTCTCGAGAATGAACTGGCTCTGGGCGCCCGCCGCGGGGTGCCGGCCAGTCTATTCGGCGAGGAGATTGAACCGATACGGAGCCTCGGGACCGCTCGAGGGGCTGTAGGTGGTGTTGTGATAGGGCGTCGCGTCAGCGGCCTCGAGATAGTAGCTTACACTGCTCGCGCCCTGGAGGTCGGCCGGGTCGATCTCGGCGACGAAATACCCTTCATCCCCGACTGGTTCCATGCGCAGGCTCTCCCAACCGGCGTTCTGCGGTCGATAGTGCAGAAACACTGCGTAGATCCCGCTGGGGTCTGTGGCCACGGCGTCCACGACGATCGGGTCTGCCAAGGACTGTGGTTCAGTGATCGGAACGGTCTCGAGCCAGGGACCGTCATGGTCGCTGACCGGGTCCACATCCGGCGGCGTCGGCTCCGGCGGGGGAATCGGGGGCTCACAGGCTCCACCAGCCAGCAAAACGACGACCGCCGCTCCGACCCTTGTCCAGAAGGGCTCCGTTCGTGCCCCGGGTCGCGCCCTCACACCGACATCGTGGTGGTCCATGATTCACCTCCGGACGAGACGATGTGCCCAACCAGATCATAGTCCAACGCCTGATCGATCCGCACCGGTACGATGGATCCAGCAGCGGCGTTCCCGGCATTGATCAAAACACGCCCGTCCACCTCCGGGGCCTGTGTGGCCAGTCGCCCCTGGAGCAACAGGTCCGTTTCCTCGGCGTAGCCCTCGACCAGCACGTCCTGGACAGTTCCCACCAATCCGGCGTGATAGGTGCGCGAAATCCGCTGCTGAACCTCCATGAGTGCGCGTACCCGGGCCTGCTTCTCCTCCTCGGGCACTTGCCCGCTCAGTTGTGCCGCCGGGGTTCCTTCCTCGGGGGAAAAGGCAAACACGCCGAGGTACTCGAAACGGGATTCTTCCACGAAGTCCAGCAATTTCTGGAACGCTCGCTCCGTTTCTCCCGGAAAACCGACCATGAAGGTGGTCCGCAGAACCAGGCCGGGAATGCGTTCCCGAAGCTGTGCCACCAAACGCCGTGACCGGTCCTCGCCCACCCCACGCCCCATCCGCCGCAACACCCCACCGTCGATGTGCTGCAACGGAAGGTCCAGATACTTGACCACTCGAGGCTCCCGGGCTATCACGTCCATGAGGGTGGCGGGAAAGCGCCTCGGGTACATGTAAAGCAGCCGAATCCACCGGAGCCTCTCGATACCGCCCAGTTCCCGCAGCAGGCGCGCCAAGGGAGGGCGTCCTTCTCGAGGCTCCAGGTCCATCCCGTACGCGTTGGTGTCCTGACTCACCACGTTCAATTCCACCACACCGCCTCGAGCCAAGGCTTCAGCCTCGGCCACCAGGCTGGCAATCCGTCGCGACCGAAGCGGACCCCGCAAGCCCGGTATCACGCAGAAGGTGCACCGTTGGCTGCACCCTTCCGAAACCTTCAGGTAGGCGGAAAAAGAGGAATTGCTCCGGACTCGAGGAGACTGTTCATCGGGAAGATAGCGAGGCGGCCCCACCTGCACCTTGCGGACAGGACGCTCCTTCAACATGCGGGCAATCCGATGGAACTCTCCGGTCCCCACGAAGTAGTCCACCTCGGGCAACTCGCGCTCGAGTTCGGTACCATAGCGCTGCGCCATGCACCCTGCCACGATCAGGGTGCGACAGCGCCCCTCGGTCTTCTCGCGTGCCAGGGCCAGCACCGTGTCGATGGATTCCTCCGTGGCTGCACTGATGAACGAGCAGGTGTTCACGACGATCACGTCTGCTTCCGCCGGGTCGTCCACGGGCCGAAACCCTTCGGCGACCAGGCCGCCCAGCGTCACCTCGCTGTCCACCAGGTTCTTGGGACAACCGAGAGAAACAAGATGCACTTTTTGTGTCACACTGTCATCCGTCCCGCCCACCGTGAACTCCTGCACTGCCTGGGGTCGTCCGGTTCAGTTGCCCCCGGGTCCCGCTTCATGGACCCCCTCCGGGACCTCGAACACGAATCGAGCGTCATCGATGGGCTGATTGATCACCACGTTGGTGAAGACCACCCGCGTCACGCTCCCCATTTGATCTTCGACAATGGCCTCCTTGACCATCCCATCGTCGGTACCTACCAGGATTGTCAACCGCTTGACGGTGCCCATGGATTTTCGAGGCGCCAGGTGCAACGCTGCCACGCCCGGGGTCCGGTAGACTTCGGCGTTGCCGAGTTCGACCTGGAAATCCTTGCGGACATCACCCAGCCCGAACATGAAATCCAGGGCCACCTGATTGGCTCCTTGCTCGAGAGGCATGCGCATGACCTGCTTCTCTTCGGGGAAATAGAACCAGAGTGTCCGCCCGTCACTGATGAATTGCTTTACTTCAGGATTCTGGAAGTCCCATCGCATCTTCCCCCCGCGCTTGAGTTCGACGTGCCCCTTGTCCGAGCGAGTGCGCGCCATGCCCGAAAGCGTTACGGTCTGGGAGAAGTCGGCGGAGAAGGTTTCCAGATTTCGATAGGCGGCTTGAACCCTGGCCACCACCTCGTCCAGGCGGGCGGCAGCGTCGTCCTTCTTCATCTCCTGGCTGCCCGGTGCGCTGTCGCGGGCCGGAGCGTCCTCGAGTCCCGATGCCCGCCCTGCGACCAGGCAGGCGACGCATGCACCCATGAGCCCGAAGTGCCAAATTGTTCTCATGATCCCGTCCTTTCCCCCCCGGTCCACTCGCCCCCGGGAACACACGTTCCGACCGCTTCTCCCGAGGCCTCGACACATGGGACGAAGGTTCAGACACGTATGTTCGAATTGAACCGCGTTCCCAGTCCGAAATGCCTGGTCACCGGAGACTGGCTCGCAACTTGTCCGGAAAGATCTCGCGCGGCTTGCCCCCCTGAGTGGGAGGCCCGATCAACCCCTCCCGCGCCATCCGCTCCACCATGCGCGCGGAACGGTTGTACCCAATCTTGAGACGACGCTGGATGGTCGAGATCGACGCCATTCCGGCCTCGAGCACCACCCGCTTGGCCTCCTCGTACTTCTCGTCGTAGTCCTCTTCCTCGGCCGGTTGCTCGTCCGGGTCCTCTTCCACCTGGTTGACCAGCGATTCCTCGTACTGTGGCTTGCCCTGGGCTCGCAGGTGCTCGATCACCCGCCGCGTTTCCTCGTCGGAAACGAATGCGCCGTGCAACCGCAACAGCGATGCAGTACCGGGAGGAACAAACAGCATGTCTCCGTTTCCCAGCAAGCACTCGGCGCCGTTGGCGTCCAGAATCGTTCTCGAGTCGGTCTTGGAGGACACCTTGAACGCGATGCGTGCGGGGAAGTTGGCCTTGATCAGCCCGGTGATGACATCCACCGAAGGCCGTTGGGTGGCGATGATCATGTGAATCCCCGCAGCTCGAGCCATCTGGGCGAGACGCACGATGGCGTCCTGAACCTCCTTGCCTGCCACCATCATGAGGTCTGCCAACTCGTCGATGACAATGATGACATAGGGCAACTTGGTGGGTGGAGCCTCATCCGGTTCATGGGGCTCCCGGTCCCAACTTTCGAGCCGCTTCTCGATCAGCGCATTGTAGCTGGCAATGTTCCGCGCGCCTTCCTGCGTGAGCAGCTTGTACCGCGTCGTCATCTCGTTCACGGCCCACCCAAGGGCGCGTGCAGCCTTCTGCGGGTCGGTCACCACGGGCAGGAGCAGGTGGGGGATCTCCTCGTAGACACTGAACT
This sequence comes from uncultured Gammaproteobacteria bacterium, assembly GCA_964418585.1. GTDB lineage: Bacteria > Myxococcota_A > UBA796 > JAJRTE01 > JAJRTE01 > JAJRTE01. The sequence continues at coordinate 15,977 of CAYQMG010000055.1, forward strand.
CGATGATCTTCGGATCGATGAGAATAATCCGAACCTCCTCCGGCGTGCGGGAGTAGAGGAGGGACATCAGCATGGCGTTTACGGCGACCGACTTGCCGGTCCCGGTGGCTCCGGCCACGAGCAGGTGGGGCATCCGGGCCAGGTCGGTGGCATAGGGCTTGCCCTCGATGTCCTTCCCGATGGCGAGCGGGAGGATGTGCTTGCCCTTGGTGAACTCATCATGCTCGACGATCTCGCGAAGATAGACCATCTGCCGCGCCTGGTTGGGGACTTCGATCCCCACCGCGGCTTTTCCAGGCAATGGCGCCACGATACGCACGGCAAGCGCTCTCAATGCCAGAGCCAGATCGTTCGACAGGTTGGTGATCTTGGACACCTTGACTCCGGGAGCCGGGGCATACTCGTACATGGTGATCACCGGGCCGGGATGAATCTCCACCACCCGCCCCTCCACGCCGTAATCCCGCAACCGGCTCTCCAGAGTCCGTGCACTCTCCAGCAACTCCGCCTCGGTCAGGGCATCTTCACTACGGGCCGGCAGAGCCAGGAACTCAGTCGAGGGGAAAACAAACTCGCCCCGAGGTTCCTCGACCGGCACCGAAATGCTCGAGCTGCTTCCGCCCTCCTCCATGTAGCGGCTCTTCACAATCCTGGGAGCGGCGGACGAAGGTCCCTTTCGCGTACTCCGCCTCCCCGGGGTGCGGCCGCCTGCCCCTCCACCGGCCCGGCCTGCTGCATCTCCCGGCGTCATGAGGTCCCCCTCCGAATCGAGCCCGACTCGAGGAAGGGTCTCCATCATTCCCGGGTCCTCAACCGGTCCATCATCCCGACGCCTCTCCGGCGCGGCTCCTCGAGATATCGCGTTCTTGCCCACCCGCCGCCCCCGGGAGGAACCAGGCCCGTCCTCCCGGTCTCTGTCCTTCTCGACCCGCTTGCCGATGGCTGCTACACCATTGGCCGCCGCGTGTCCCACTGCCCCGGCGCCGGACACCACGGCCTTGCCGCTCACCCGGGCCGTGCCGCGCACCAACCGACCCAGGAAAGACAGCGACCGGAACAACGGGGGCCCTATCCGGATCCCCAGCATGACCTGAAGCGAAATCAACATTCCCGCCAGGATCAGGATCAAGGTCCCTGCCCGGGCAAAGTGGACCTCAACCGCATGGACGAGACCGGTGCCGACCAGCCCTCCCGCCAGTACAGTTCCTCCACGGACAAGCAAGGAGCCGGGATAGATGGCGAAAAGCATACAGGTGAACACGGTCAAGGTGCACGCAGCCAGTATCCGCATGAGGGGCCAGGCAGGCAACCGCGCCCGCAGCAGGTTGACCGCGGCCACTATCAGCACAGTGGGGATCAGCAGCGCCGAGAATCCGAACGGCACCACCAGGGCGTCAGCGACAAAAGCCCCGAACGGCCCCGCCCAGTTGTGCGCCGGACCCACATCCCCCCCCGAATTCCAGGAGGGGTCCGAAGGATGGTAGGAAATGAGCGCCAGGGCGACCAGTATCCCGGCTGTTCCAAACACGACGGCCAGTATCTCCAGGACAGGAAGCCTGGGCAGGTCCAACTGGCGCTCCTCGGAGGCCTTCTTCTTTTTCGACGCCTTCTTTTTCGTGTTCCTTCCCAACAGCAGCCTCGACGACTCGTTGCGACCCTGGCAAGGACCAAAGACAACCCAAGGTGCTCGGCCCCCCGACCCGGCTCCACCGGACCAGAAGACCGAACCAACCTCCGGCCGGTACGATCAGCGCCCGGTCGCCTCTTTCGGAATCCTCCCGGTGCGGATACACTCACTCCGCAGCCGACGACCGACTATCCGCTCCACCGTCCGTCCAATCTCCAGGACCCAATCCACGTTCACACCGGTCTCCACCCCCATTTCGTCCAGCATGACCACCAAATCCTCGGTGGATACCAGCCCGACGATGTTCGGATCGCTGTAGTAATAGGATCCCGTGCCCGCAACCGGACAACCGTCCACGAAGTTGGCAGGTTGCCCGCCTATCCCGCCCATGGTGCTCTCGAACCGGGTCACCCCGGCCTGCAGCGCCGCCAGCACGTTGGCAAGACCCCAGCCTCGAGTCACGTGGAAGTGGGCGATGTGCTTGTCCGGCTCGGGCATCTCGTCAAGAATCATCGAAAAGTACTCGTACACCTTGTCCGGTGGAGCCGACCCGTCGTGATCCGCATGCTCCACGTCATCGGCCCCAATCTCGAACCAACGCTTGGTGAATTCCACCGCTGCACGCAACTCCGTCGGCCCTTCGATGGGACACCCCCAAATGGTGCTCACCGTACCGTTCACCTTGATTCCCGCGTCATGCGCCTTCTGAATGCACCGCTCGGCTTCCGCCCAGTACTGCTTGTGGTCCAGACCCGAGTTGCGCACCATGTGCGAGGCCGACGTGGACACCATCATCAGGATACGATCCGGACCGTACCCGGCCTCCCGGGCGGCGATGGCCCGGTCGACCGCACGTTCTCGAATGGTGATCGCCGTCAACTCGGCCTCGTCAATGATGTCCTTCACCCGCTTGCTGGTCCGAATCCGCTCAAACAGTTCCTCGGCATCGGCGAACTGGGGCATTCCCCGAGGATTGCCGAAGTTGGTCACCTCCACATGCCGGAATCCTGCAAGGAGGAGTTGCTCCAGCACCCATAGCTTGGCCTGGGTGGGAATCACCTTTTCCTCGTGCTGGAACCCATCTCTCACGGTGATATCGCCTATGGTCACCTTCTTCGGGATGGCCAATCGACCCATCGTGTCCTCCTTTTGTCTCTGACCTGGGTTACGAAAAGCGTTTCATGATACCACAAGCCGCACTCACCGGGCGACCGGTTCCAGTTTCACCGGGACTCCTCCACTCCGCATCGACCGCTCCGCTGCGGCAAGAACCTCCACCACACGCCAACCGTCCCGACCGTCCGACCGGGGCGTCCGCCCTTCCTCGCAACAGGTGACAAAATGCTCGCACTCCACACGCAACGGTTCCACCATGTGCACTCGAGGCAAGTAAATGTCCCCAAGTCGAATCGTGATGTGGTCTCCGTAACCTCCTTCTGCAAAATCCCGGTGCGCCCCCTTGTCGAACACCTTGATCTTCTCTGATGCCTCCATGTCGTCGAACGTGACCATTTTCCGGTCCCCGACCAGGGTCAGTTTCCGAATCTTGTGCGGATCGAGCCACGAAACCTGGATCTGAGCCATCTTCCCATCCGGGAAGCTGAGCGTGGCAAAGACCACGTCCTCCACCCCGGGACGAAGGTAGCTCGCGCCTCGAGCACTCACGGTGTCAGGCATCTGCTCGAGCAGGTACAGTATCACAGAGATATCGTGTGGGGCCAAACTCCACCAGGCGCTCTCGTCCTTGCGCACAATCCCGAGATTCAATCGCTGCGAGTAGAGGTAGTAGATCTCCCCCAAGTCCTTGAGGTGTTCCTTGATCCACTGGACCCCGGGATGGTACTCCAGGAGATGACCCACCATCAGAACCCGGCCCTGCTCCTCGGCCTTGTGGACCAGCTCCGCCGCCTGAGCAGGCTCGAGACAGAGTGGCTTTTCCACGAACACATGCTTGCCCGCCTCCAGGGCGGCTCGAGCCAGGTCGAAATGGGTCACAGCCGGGGTGGCGATGACCAGGGCGTCGACGTCGTCCCGGCCCAGAACCTGCGCCACATCCTCGACCGTTTCCACCCCTGGATACTGTGCGGCCATCCGGCTGCGCGCGCCAGGATCCTGGTCGCAAATCAACGCCAGGTGAGCCCGGTCGATGGCTGCAAAGTTCCGGACCAAATTCTTGCCCCAGTAACCGGTTCCAACGATACAGACGTTCACGCTTCCTCCCCATCGCCCTCGAGCGCCACTCGAGTTCCGTTCTTCACATAGGTCGCACCACAATCCCGACACCGAGCCCGTGCGGTCCCCGACCCGTCGACCTCACCGAACTCGAGCTTGACACCACATTGACACATCCAGCCACGGACACGCGCGGGATTCCCCAACACCAGCGCATGGTCCGGGACATCTCGGGTGACCACGGCCCCGGCTCCGACAAAGGCGTATCGGCCCACGGTATGCCCACAAACGATCGTGGCGTTCGCCCCCACAGTGGCGCCCTTGCAAATCCGCGTTTCCTTGAACTCGTGCTTCCGGCTGACATGGCTGCGCGGGTTCACCACGTTGGTGAGCACCATGGAGGGACCGAGAAACACGTCATCCTCGACGATAACGCCCTTGTATACCGAGACATTGTTCTGGATCTTCACCCGGTTCCCCACCACCGCGTCCCGGTCGATGTTGACATTCTGCCCCAGGATACAGTGCTCGCCGATCCGGGCGCCCCGCTGAATGTGGCAGAAAAACCAGATCTTGGTGCCGGCGCCAATCGTGACGCCCTCGTCCACGTAGGACGATGGATGGACGAAGTAGTTCGCTCCGCCCGCTTCCGCCGACGACCCGGTCCGGCCGCCCGTCTTTTCCTTTTCCATGACCAACTCCTCGACACGTTCACATAGATAATGCTCCAGAAACAGGTGCGCCTCCTGGACCCGCTGCGTGGCCCCCGAGGGCACCGCAAGCAAGTGGTCAGCACGCGCCCCCGCTCCTGCTTTCCCGGTGAGCAACGCGGTTTCGACCCCGAGTGCCCGGGCACACTCGAGCGCGTTCAGGACGTTTCGGGACTGCCCGGAGGTACTGATGCCGAGCACGATATCGGGCGGGCGGGCAAGGGCCTCCACCTGGCGGGAGAACACGTGGTCGAACGAGGTATCATTGGCCAGGGAGGTGAGGAGAGAGGAATCCGTGGTCAAGGCGATTGCGGGCATAGGGGGACGCACCCTGGCGAGCCTGTTGACGAATTCGGCCGCCATGTGCTGGCAGTCTGCGGCGGAGCCACCGTTTCCGCACAGCAAGAGCTTGCCTCCTCGTTCGATGGTCCGGGCAATCGCCTCCGCCAGCCGTTCGACGGCTCCGGAGAGGGGGATGAGGGCCGCCATGACCTCCACGTGCTGCTGCACCCGGTGCTCGAACAACGCCACGTCCTCGACACGCTCATGCTGCACGACACCGCCTCCACCGAATTTCGTGTCGTCCAGGGACAAAAACTGGCCGGTGTCCGGCTCCATGTGGTACTGTTCCCTGGTTCAGTTGCATGCGCCCACCCCTGTTCGAGGAGCACACGTTGCCGGACACAATCCTGTTCGTCGTGGGGGCTCGGCCGAACTTTGTGAAGGTCGCCCCGATCTTGCACGCCCTGTCCACCTGTACGGGCCTGTCCCACTACCTGGTGCACACAGGCCAGCACTACGACGAACGTCTGTCACACCGCTTCTTTCGCGACCTGTCGATCCCCGAGCCAGACGTCAATCTGGACGTGGGGTCGGCCGATCACGGGGTCCAGACCGGCGAAATCATGGTCCGACTGGAGCCCGTGGTCAAGTCTGTCCGTCCATGCTGCACGCTCGTGCTAGGGGATGTCAATTCCACACTGGCCGGCGCGCTGGTGGCGGCCAAGCAACAGGTACCCCTGGCCCACGTGGAAGCCGGTCTCCGGAGCTTCGACCGACGGATGCCGGAAGAGGTGAACCGGGTGGTGACCGATGTGCTGTCCGACCTGCTTTTCGTGACCGAACCTGCGGGGGTCGACAACCTGATCCGGGAGGGAATCTCCCGCGACCGAATTCACCTCGTGGGCGACGTCATGGTGGACGCGGCGTCCCACCACCTCCCGAGAGCTCGAGAGGCTTCCGCCCCCCTTCGAGCGCGCCTGGGCGGGATTCCGTATGGATTGCTCACCCTGCACCGTCCGTCGAACGTGGACGACCCGCGCCGCCTGACTCGTATCGTGGCCCAACTCGAGACGGTGTGCGGCGACCTTCCCCTGGTTTTCCCCGTCCATCCCCGGACCCGGAAACGCCTCCAGGACTTCGGGCTGATGGAGCGGACCGCTGCAATCCCCAACCTCCACCTCTTGCCCCCATTGGGCTACCTCGAGTTCCTGGGTATGCTCGAAAGCGCGCGCCTGGTGCTGACGGATTCGGGCGGGATCCAGGCGGAGGCCACCTTCCTCCGGGTGCCCTGTTTGACCCTCCGAGACACCACGGAACGGCCGGATACGATCACGTTCGGTCCGAACCGCCTGCTTGGAGCCGACCCGGAGGTCATTCCATCCGCGGTCCGCGAGGTCCTCTCCCGCCAGGAGCCCCCGCCCGCTCCACCGGCGTTGATGGATGGTCACGCATCGGACCGTATCGTCCAGATCCTGGTCGACCGGTTTGCCGACCAGACAGGCTGAACTTCAGGCTCCACAGCTCAATCGAGCAGTCGTCCCTCCACAAAATAGGCCACGGTTCGACGCAACCCTTCCTCGAGGTCCACTCGAGGCTCATAGCCCAACCCCTGCCGCGCCCGTGTGATGTCTGCTCTCGAATGCCGCACATCGCCGGGTCGCGGAGGAAGGTGCTCGATCCTCGGCACCCGCTCCATCACCCGGCCCAACACCTGTGCCAGGTCGAGCAGGGATATCTGCTCCCCACACCCGATGTTGAACCGGCCCCCAGACGCCCCCGGCGAGAAGCATGCTTGCAAATTGGCATCCACCACGTTGCCCACGTAGGTAAAATCCCGCGTCTGGCCGCCATCCCCGTAGACAGGCAAAGGATTCCCTCGAGCCAGCTCGGTAATGAAACGGGGAATGACCGCTGCGTATTGTGAGTCAGGATCCTGCCGGGGCCCAAAAATGTTGAAATAGCGCAGACATACGGTCTCAATGGAAAAGACCGCCTGAAAACTCTGGCACATCAACTCGCACGCCCCCTTGCTCGCGGCATAGGGCGAAAGCGGATTCAACGGCATGTCCTCGTGCTTCGGGAGAACGTCGCTGTCCCCGTAGACCGAGGATGAGGAGGCAACCACCACCCGGCGGACCCCGGCCTCCACGGCCCTGGCAAGCACCGTCACCGTGCCATCCACGATGACGCTCGTCGTCCGCTCGGGTTCCTCCACACTGCGCGGAACCGATGGAATGGCTGCCTGGTGCAGCACATGGTGAATGCCATCCATGGCATCCCGAACCAACGAACCGTCACAGACATCACCTTCTATCAGTTCGATATCCGACTCGACCGAAGCCAGGTTCTCCCGGTGCCCGGTGCTGAAATCGTCCAGAACTCTGACGAGTTCGGCCCCCTCGGTCAACAGACGAGAGACAATGTTCGATCCAATGAAACCGGCGCCGCCGGTCACGAGAAAACGAAGACCCTTCAATCTGTCCATCCAGTGCTCTCATTCCTCGGCCGAGGCCGTCAGATCCGGCTCCTCGGCACCGTTATCAAATCTCCCGGAATCAACACCGGGTCCGGCTCCTTGCCGTCCTGGATCTTCCTCCCGTCCACTCTCAGGATCTGCTCCTTCCCGTCCACTCTCCGCACAATCTGAATCCGGTTCACCGCAGCAGTCGACTTGAACGATCCAACCTTGCTGATGGCCTGCATCAGCGTCATCCCCTCCACGTAGACTACCGGGCCAGGCTGCGAGACTTCACCGTTCACGTACACCTCGTCCGCCCCGGGAACGAACACCAGGTCCCCGGAATGAACGGTGACGTTCAGACTCATGTCTCCCTCTTCCAGCAACCCGTACAGGTCGATGTATACAGGCCCTTCAAACCCATCGCCGTCCTCCCGCGCCCTCACCAGCACCAACGTCCTACCTGCCTCCTTGGTTGGCCCACCGGCCCTCGACAAAATGTTCGTCAGATGGGCATCTCCCATCAAGTTGTACCGCCCCGGCGCACCCACCTTCCCCATCACTTCCACGTATCGACTGACATACTCCCTTACGAATACGTCCACTTGCGGATTCACCAGGTAATCGGCTGCCAGCTTTTCGGTGAGCAGGTCGGCAATCTCAAGCGCTGTCAGACCACTCACCTTCACCTTCCCAACCAACGGAAAGGCAATGTAGCCGTCGGCAGACACCCGCACCACCCGGTCCAGTTCCTTCTCCTGAAACACCGTGATGGCCAGAACGTCTCCTTCCCCAACCCGGTACTCCGCCACTGCTCCTCCGGCGAGAAGCACCCATATCACAACAAATGCCAAGAGGCACACACGGGCAATCTTCATCTGGACCTCACTCCTTGGTCTCCGCGACATGGAACACACCACCCGCCCACGCCGTCTTGGACCGCCCTCAGTAGGTCCCCCGGACCCCAACCGCGAACACAAACTTTCGGTAGCTGAAGCTGCGGTCCAGCCACTCCGCATAGGAAACGCTTCCGTCAGGGCTCACGAGGGAGGAATCCTCATTGGGAACGGCAACCGTCACCGTGGGTTCGAATGACGTGGTTGCTGTGAGCCAGCGCGTGATATGGTACTCTGCCTGCAAGCTGCTGGAGAACACACGGTCGTTGTGAGTTGCGAACTCCCTGTCACTCGCAACTTCCGTGGAATCGATCACACGAAAGTCCATCCCCGCCCTCGCCGACAACTGCACCCGGGACGCAAACATGCCCGAATAGACGAGGAAGAACGAGTTGGTGATGAAATAGTCGTGAATGGAGGAATCGGCATACCGCCGGTCGAACTCCAGAGACACGTGCTGAGTGTCAATGGGTGAGTAGGTAAAGGCCACCTGGGCCAGCAACCCATCCCAGCCACCCACATTCTCCGATACATCGTTCGGATCCTCGGAGTTGTACAACCCTCCATATCCCAGGTAGATCTTGGCCTGTATCGTGTTGGTCACCTGCCCTGCAATGCCGGACAACAGACTCCACTGGTTCACAACTGGACTCTTGTACATCAACCTGGCGGAAGGCGTGGTCCCACACTCGGAAGCGGTGACACCAAGCTGGGAACACTCGGGCGTGTTCTGCCACTTGCCCCGTGAATAGTTCATCTCGACGAGCAACATGGTCTTGGGGAAGAACCGCCACTTGCCCTGCATGCTGACACCCAGCGAGTTCTCCTTGGCTCTGCCAGGTCCTGTCCCCCCTTCGCCCGGCGCGCCACTCAGAAGGTTTGTGGCCAGGTTCTCCAGATTGTAGAGCCAGTGCAATCCCAGGAACAGGTCGAGCGCCTGACCAGGACTGTAACGCCCGATGAGCCCCAGGTCATTGTAGCTGCGCTCCATGAGCCCGTACACGAAGTTGTCATACTCCGATCGGTACCCGTAACTGCGAGAACTCACCACATCCCGGATCTCCAGTCCAACGACGCGATGGGGAAGGATTTGACTGTCCAACTTGGCGACCAGGTCGTCATAGTAGCTGTAGCTGGCGGCGTCCGGACTCAGGTACTGCTGGATGAAATGCTCGTAGGACAGACGAACCGTAAGTTCCTCGTGATCGTAGTCGGCAGTCAGAGCGGGGCGAACACTCAACGCACCACTGTCAATGCCCCCGCCACTGCTCCGGTTCACGTTGCTGTCGTAGGAGAAATCGACCCGAAGCACCGGTTTGAAGGAGACCCGTGAGCCGAGATGGATGCCATCGCCGGGAGCAGCCATCGCGGTGGAGCAGGCCAGCACCGCGAGCAAACCCAGGACCAACGCCCGGGCTCCATGCGCCTCCCTCACTTTCGAAGCGACAGCCAACAAAGTTGCTATCATTGACTGAAATCCTGCACAAAGGCCCCAAAAAAGATGAGCAACAACGACGAAGAAATATCCTGCGTCTCGGTCGTGGAATCACGACTTGTTACGGGCAGAAGTAATAATCGACACCAATATCGAGCGATTCGTCCGGGTCGAGGGGCTCGTCGTACTCCTTGATTGGCCGCTGGATTTCCTGAATCTCGGCTTCCCCCTCCCCTTCACTCTCCATCACCTCGCCGGCTTGATACGAGCACTCCTCCGCGTCACGCAACAACTGCCTCGCTTTCTGGCGCGCAATATATACCTTCCTGAAAAGAAGGTCAACCTGCTCCGCATTGCTCTGGGTGATCGCTTCTTGCATCAGGATGGTCGCGGTCTCGGCGACCTTCAACAAGGCATTCAGATTTGACAACTTCTCGTTCAGACAACTCAGGTAGACCACATCCTTGGCCTTGCGGGCCTCGTCAACACGCTTCTGAAGCGTCGCGATCGCCTCCCGCATCTCCTCCTGGACCTGGTTGGCAAACTTGAGCTTCTCCTTGTTGGAGCTTTGTGTTGCCGGAAACTCACCCAGGCCGTCGGAGTCACGAGAAATGACCTGCGCGATCAAGAGATCGGACGCCCCGCCACCTGCCGCAGCCATATGGCCCCACAACAGGCAGGCCAGGACCAGGAAGCCACATTTGGTTGCGTTGGAACGCATGTCTCCTCCGGACTAGAGAGTTCGACCCTGGAAAACCTATGACCCCGCAACCCTGTTGTCAAGGTACACCTCGGGAAAAACCCGTGTCAAGCACAACCTGGCGATTTCCCCTCAAAGTAGGTCCGGGTCAATCGCTGGGTGGTTTCCCGAAGCCGCTCACTCAGCATCCTGGCTATATTAATGATAACGACGGTGAAACCGTTCCTGTATCTTTTTGCAAACCGGTAGAAATCCTCCGCCGAAAGCGCGAGCAGAACCACGTCGGTCCTTGCCCGCACCGTGGCCGACCGGGGCCGACGCTCCAACATCGACATCTCGCCAAAAAACTCCCCGGGTCCCAACCTGGCGATGACAAAATGCCCCTCGTCAGCGTCATCGGTCCGGGACAACACCTCCACCGCCCCCTCCCTGATCACGAACATCGTATCCCCGGGGTCTTCCACTTGAAACACGGTATCTCCCCGGGAAAACTTGACTTCCAAACAAGCGTCGCCGAGAAAAGACAGCTCCTCCCCGTGCAGGTCGGCAAATACCGGCGCACCACGCAACACGGCCATCCGTTCGTCACGCCCCCCACCCACGCCCGCCTTCGAGTCCCTCATCGCTCCGCCGCCACCCAACAACCTCGAGCCACATCACGCACCCCGCACTCGTGCCGCGACAGCACGCCCTACCCTACCACGCGAGTGCCGAATGTCAAGAATAGGACAGCCTGGTCTGCCGAAAGGCTGCCACGTCAAGAAGAGGTGAGCACGATGGGGAGAGAAACGTCGGTGGATCCCTCGTCAGATGCCGGGAACCGCCATCGCCTGACGCGCCCCTTGATACAGGCGATCAGGCCCTTGTCCATCACCGTCCCGGACGCCGCCCGGACCTCGACACTGGAAATCCGCCCGGATGCGGCCACCGTGAACTCGATATAGATCTTTCCAGACAGATTCGGATTCAGCTTCAACGCCTTGTCATAACACGCGGTCACGGCCGGAAGATTCTTCTTGATAACCTGATCCAGGGTGGCACGCGCCATACTCCCCAGAATGTCCGTGTCCCCGGTTTCCGCCTTGGGTACCCGCTTGGCCACCCGCTTCTCGGTCTCAACCTCGGCGTCCGAAGCAATTCCATCCACCTCTCCACTTCCGATCAGGCTCGTGTCCGAGGTGGCCCGCAACCCGAACTGCTCCGCAGTCGACGCAGTGGCAATCCCTTCCGCGTTCCTGTCAATCAACTCCCCCAACCCCGTGGATGCGTCGGCAATGGAGAAGATGTTGTCGCCACTGATCCCAACCCGTGTATTCCCACTGAACTTCGAACCCAACACCCGCAGGATACCGACCTTCTTCAGTTCCTCTTTCCGCTTCTGCTTGCGCTGGGCCTCAGTCAACTTCGGCTTCTTGTCCTTGCCCTTGCTATTGTCCTTGCCGGCATCCGCCTTCTCCGGCTTCTTCTTCTCCGGCTTCTTCTCCTCGGTCTCCTCCTTCTTCGCCTCCCCTTCACCCGGCTTCTCTTCCTTCACCTGCTTCGGCTTGTTCGGCACAATGATGCGCGCAAACCGATCCGGGACCTCCTCCAAGGTCATCGCCTTGGGCGCAGGAAGAGACAGCGAGTACATCATCACCGTCGTGTGAAGCACAAACGAGGCAAGGAAAATACCCAAAAACGTGGTGTCGATCTGTTGATGCCACGGAACCCCAAATCCACGCTTCACCCGCTTCGCAGCACCCAGCGGAGGCGGTACGAACTGGAACAGGATCGTGGTGTCCGCCACCGTCACCTTGCCCCGCATCTGAGGCGTCAACGGAAACTGATACACCCCATCCTTGACCTTACGGCTCTTCCCACGAACCTCCTCAAACCCCATCACAATCCCACCGTCCATGGACACCTTCCCGTCCATGTGATCGGTGAAGCACAGGGTGTACTGCCCCCCCTTGAACGCAAACAGGGTGAATCGCTTCGGAAGGCCCGCAGAGTGAAGCACAAAGGTGTTTCGTTGACCATCACCAATAGTGACACTCTCTCCGTGATGGATCAGACGCTCTTCTATGATCCTTCCGCCCTGAATCACGCCCAGGCGAAGTATCTTCTGTTTCCGCTTAGGAGCACCCATCACGAATCCTTTCCCCGACATCCGCGGCGCCACAACCGATCGCGGATATGAGAGGCTGTCGCGAAGCGGTCCCGAAGCCTTTCGTCACGGGATGGGAGGCGGCGCGACAACGCAACTTCGAAGGCACGCCCCAATCACGCCTGGAGGCTCGTCACAATCTCACCAGCATTCCGCTCACGGGATACGAGCACCTATCTCCATCCAGTCAACTCACCCGTCGCACGCGGTCGACGGGCCGCGCCTGTCAGACGCGGTGAAGCCGTACCTCCTTCATTCGAAGGGAGGCTCGTTCAGGGCGTCGAGGATCTTGGGGACGAAGCTTTCCTTCAGCTCGAGCGCCTCCTCGCTGGTGCCCTTTTCCCGGCTGATTATGAACTGAACCTGCGGCTTGGCAATTTTGCCGACCAGGACTATTTCATCACCTTTGTACACATACTTCTTCGGTTTGGTTGCGGTCCGTTTTGGCTGTTCCTGGTCCTGGGCCGAGGCGACCGAGCCACCAGCGAGCAGCGCCAGCGCCAGCAACATCCCGAGTTTTCTGTAGATTCTCATGACCGGAACCCACCCACGCCCATCGTCTGAATCGATCGATGGTAACACACGATTATAGAGCAATCGAAGGACATTTCAAGGGAAATTTGGAGGTTGAATCTGTCCTGCACGACCTCCTGTCCCTTCCGGTCCCTTGAGCACCGTTCTCCTGGAAGGTGCACGGTCCGGTCCATCAACCTGAGCGCGTGTCCCTGACACCAGCCGGAACGCCGCTCAGGGGCGACTCCGCGTCACTGTCCTTCCTGCATGCCTCCATTCTGCTCACTTGCCCCCGCCGCAGGCGCATTCGTGCCGGGCTGAGACCCGCCCGCGCCATCCCCGCCCTCGGCAGGTTGGGCTGTCTCACCACCAGCGGCCTCTCCGGATTCCTCGCGACGCTGCATCCTGCGCTTCCGGCGCCGCTCTTCCCGCTGATGATTCAACTTGGCAATTCGAATGTACTTCTCGACCTTTTTGATCTCCTCCTCGCCCTCGACCACGGACCGAAGCCGTTCATAGACATCGACTGCGGCCAGGTACTCATGCTTGTAGTCGTCGAGCAGGATGGCGTAGTTCAACAACACGGTCGGGTCGTCCGGCGCCTGCTTCAGGGCTTCCTGGTACTGGATGGCGGCCAGGTCGTACTCGCCGAGTCCGCGCAACGCAACCCCCAGATCCATGCGCGCCACCACGTTGTCAGGCTCGACCTCCACCGCACGTTTCAACAGGTCGGCCGCTTCCTGAAAGCGTTGAATCTTGAGGTACAGGTAGGCCCGGTTGATGAGGGCCGGTACCAGGTCGGGCTTGGCCTTCAAGGCGAGATCGAACTGGGAGGCGGCGCGCCGGTCTTCCAAACCGAGGAACGCCACGCCCAGGTTATGGTGAACGTAGGCGTTTTCATCCGCCCCCGGGACGCTCAGCAGGGCCTTTTCGAACACCAGGCGCGCCATTTCGTAGTCCCCTTGACGGAGGTAAAGGCACCCCAGGTTGACAAATGCGTCCACGTCAATGGCGTTGATCTTCAGGATCTTGCGGATCTCCTCGGTCGCGTCCTCCACCTTTCCCGCCTTTTCCAACGAAAGCGCCTTCTGGTTGTGCAACAAGGGATTGTCGGGCGACGCGGCAAGGGCGGTGTCCAGCACCTCGAGCGACCGCGCCACCATCCCCTGCTCCCGGTAGATGGTAGCAAGGTTTCCGGCTGCCACCGCAAGGGTCGGCTTCAGCTCCAGCGCCTTCTGGTAGGCCTTCACCGCTTCCTCGATGTCCCCCAGTTCCTGAAAAATGACCCCCTTGTCGTAGTAGGCTTCTGCAAGACGCGGATTCTCCGCGAGCGCCTCGTCCAGGAACCTCAGGGCTTCCGGATAGCGGCCGGGGCCTGCACGGATACTCTCCACTGCACGCTCGAACGGATCCTTGGTACCGACGGCCTGGGTCCCCTGAACCTCTTCCGCCCCCGACGCGGCCTCCTCCGATACGCCCGTCTCACCCCCGGTAGAACCTTCATCACCAGCTTGCGTCTCGGCCCCAGACGCCTCCGCTCCCTCGACGCCCGCCCCGCTCGACGACGCTTCGACAACTCCCTCATGGCCCGTGTCAGGAGACGCCCCGGTCGTGTCCGCGGCCGCCACCTCCGCGTTTCCCCCACCTCCCTCGACCGGTTCGTCCGGTTTCGCAAACCGCTGGCAACCGGTCGAGACCAGCAGGATGGCCACGAGCCCGGCAAGCACCCGGAAGGACTCCGGTGCCCCCGCGCCCTTCCGGCCGGACAACGAAACCGACCGCACGGGTGCAGGTATCAGACGCCTCCGCCTGGCACGGCAGGCTGCATGCCTTTGCTTCGAGCAATGAGACATCGTGTCGTCCTCTTCGTATCCCCCAGGACGGCCGGCCCTGGAAGCATGCGCTCGCGCACTACGGTACGTACAGCAGAGCACCCGCCCCGGCCATGGGCAGCTCGAGAATGGGCGGTGCGATGGTCTGTTGCGCTTCCTGGACCGCCTTTGTCTGCTCCTTCTTCCGGGCGGGGTAAAGGTCTGGCCGCAACAGGTTGAGTTTTTCGTAGGTCAACTCGATCCATTTGTTCCAGACCTGCTTGGCAGATTCGAGATCGAGGTTCTTGGAATAGTAGAGGACCGCCTTGTCCTCGAATGGATAGATGAACTCCTCCTCGAGGGTCTGCATGTAGAGTTCCCGGTCCTCCTCGCTGAGTTCGGACGGGACGGCATCCCGCAGGTCATCAGCAAAGGTATGGTAGGCCAACCCCACCGTGTAGAGGGCGGCGCTGTACCACTCGACATCCCCGATCTTGAGGATTGCCACCATTTTCTGTTCAAGCGTATTGATGAGTTCGAGCTTCTTGTCCAGCGTGCGCGCCATGGCTCTCGAGTTGCCCACGAACTTGGCTCGCTGGAACTCATCCATGGTCCGCTGCATGTCCTTGAACATGATCTGTCCGTAGAAACTCAAGCCCAGATGCGTGAAGGTATCGACTCCCTCCAGGGACTTGACGATGTTGGGCGTCTTTCGTTCGAGATCCCGAGCCTCGGCTCGCCGGCCCAGCGCCTCCAGAGACTCGATAATCCGGATATGCGCCTCCATGGTGCGGTCCCCATTCACCTTGAAGAACTGCTTCAAGTACCGCCTGAATGTCCGGATGGCCTCCGGGTAGTTCTTGGCCTTCAGATAGTTCTGCCCGGCGAGGAACAGCAGGGGCTCCGCCTCTGGACTCTTGGGATAGGCGGCCACGTATCGCTCGTACAATCGCGCTGCCTCCTGATACTGGTGCAACCCGATCCGAAGGAACGCAGCGTTGATGATGCTGTCCTTGGCATGGGCGGAATCGGGATAGTTCCGGGCCAACAACTCGTAGTACTTGATGGCCTGCGGCAAATCGAAAAATTTCTCGTAGTTCGACGCGATGCGGAACAGCGCTTCCTCCACGTGCTCGCTCGTGGGGTACAACTCGGTCAACCGCTTGTAGTCCTCGATGGCACGGTCCACCTTGCCCATCTCCTCGAGCAACTGGGCAGCGTTGAACAGGTCCACGTCCTCGCCTATCTGCTCGAACTCCGGTACCGCCGCAGCACGATCGCCACTCGCTGCCAACTCCTCCGCGATTTTTCTGTGCGCGGCGATCTTGAGCGGCCCGAAGGCCTCGCGCACCTGCTCCCAGGCACGGAAGTCGTTCCCCAGTTCCATCCCGGCCAACCGATCGATGGCCACCATCATTTCCCGCCACTTCTTCTGTTGTCTCAACAGGTCCACGAGGTTGGCAGCGGCGTCGTCTGCGAACTCGTTGTGCGGGTAGCGCGCGATGAAATCATCAAACCGTCTCTGAGCTTCGTCGAACTGGAAGTGATAGAAGTTGGTCAGGGCGGCAATGTAGAGATATTTTGCGGTGACATCGTCGTCGGGTGAGACCCGGGCGAGCACGTCGATGGCCTGAATGTACTTCTTCCGCAACGGTGAGATGGGAATGGGCCTGGGCACGCCGTCCTCGGTGTAGGTGACCTCGGCCTCCGGGAAGGGCAACAACACGCCCTCGAGGCCGTCTGCGGCGACCAGCTCCTGGTAGGAGTCCACCACGCCCTTGGCGGCATCGGTGTGATACTTGGGGTTCGTGTAGGCCATGGCCTTTTTGAATTGAATGGCGGCTTCCTCGTAGTTTCTCGAGAAGAAGAGGCACTCCGCGAAGAAATACTGCAGCTCGTAGGCCTGGTCGGCGTACGGAAACCGTTGCAGATACTCGCGGTACTTCTGGGCGGCGATGGTGTAGTTCTCGAGTTCCACCTGGGGGTCATCAGCCTGGTTTGCGAGGTCGTGGTAGTAGAACGCAAGCTGACGAAGACGGGTCTCAGCAAGTTTCTGGGCGTTGGCTGTTGCTGCCCGGTTCTTGCCCTGTTCCCGCCACCAATCGGAGTCTGGCCCGTACCGGCGCACCAGTTCCTCGGCCGCGGCATTGACCTTGGCGACATCCACCGGGGGTACCGTGCTGAGAATCTGCACGATGGAGTTCTGGAATGAGGGGTTTTCCTCGTTGTAGGGGAACAGTTCCTGCAACACCGAGTAGGTCTCAATGGCTTCCTCGTACTTGGCCATGTTGACATAAACCTCGGCGAGCCGCTTCAACACCTCGAGCTTGTAGGGTCGGTCCCCGATCTCGTCAAAGAATGCCAGTGCGTCCTGAACGGTGCCGGAATCGGCGAAGCTGATGGCCAGATACTGGACCGCCTCGGCCCGAAGGGCAGATCCCTTTCCGGTTTCTTCCAGCATGGTACGGGAGTAGTCGATGAGTTCGATGAACCGGACCGTCGCCTCGGCATAGTCGCTCAGGTTGTAGTAGGCCCATGCCATCTTGTACAAGGCCTGGTCGTACCAGTTGTCCTGATAGGACATCACCCGCTGGAAATATTCGATGGCGGTCTTGAGGTTCTTGTCTGAACCTTCCTCAAAATAGTAGCTCCCGATCCGCAGGTAAGCCTGTGACGCGAACTGGCTCTCCGGATGTTCGGTGACCAGGGCAAGCCAGATGTCCTTGGCTTTCTTGGGGTCATACTGAGCTGCGGTGTCCTTGCCGTAGAGATAGCCGCGCATGTAGTAGACCCCGTCGATGTTTTCGAAATCAGGGAATTCCTTCTGGATTCGTTCGTAGAGTGCCAGACTCCGGGAAAAGTCGTACTTGGGCGCGTCCGGGATCTCCACGGCATTGGAGTCCAGTTGAGAAAGCATACGGTCGTATTCGTCCTGGGCTCGAACGAACGCTTCCACCGACTCGTCATAGTAGAGTTCTGCGAGACGAAACATGGCCAGGGGCGTATGCTCGCTCTGAGGGTACTTCTGGATGAAACGCTCGAGCGCGGCGATTGCTTGCTCGCGGCGTACCTTGACCTCCTCGTCCAGCCGCTTGTTTCGGGCGTCGTAAGTTTGTTGAATCCGCTTGAGTTCGTCGCTGTACTTTTGCTGAATGTACGTCTGAACGTCCTTCTGAAAGAGTTCGACGCCTTCCTGGAAGCGATTCACCAGCCGCTTGAACTGGAGGAACTCCTCCTGCCACTCGTCGTCGGACAGTTTCTTGATCTCCTCGACTTCCTGGTCCGCCCGTCCGAGGGTTCCGACGGTACCGCCTTCCGCGCCGGAAGCGTCCGCTGTTGCCTGCTCGGCGGCCGAGGAGGCGGCGGGGGAATCACTCCGAGGCTCCTCCTCCGCGCCGGCCACGCGGGAGACAAGCAGGAGCAGCAGCCCGAAGGCCATGGACCCCGACAGAAGGCTGACAGGTATTCGTCGATGTTGCATCATCATTTGTTCAGCCCTGTTTCGAGCGGGCGAAAGGACGGGCGCGTGGTCTGCCTGGCCGCATCCCAGCCCGATTGCGGAACAAGGAGACATCGCCGTTCATTCACAGGTCGCCTTCCTGAAGACCGCGGAACTTCTCCCGGAGCGCCTCGATCTCCTTGTGACGCCGCCTCAAATTCTCGTCGATCTCGTTGCTCTTCTCTTCCTTGAGTTCCCAGTAGACGTCGGTGATTCCGAAATCCGCATTGAGGATCAAGTCGGAAAACTGTTCATGGATGCGCTGGAAACTGTTCCGGGCAACGGTTTCGGCCAGCGCCATGCTTTCCTCCTCGTACTCCCGTGCGTCACGACCGCAGGCTTCCAGGACATCCCGCTCCTGACCGAGCTTCACCCTGATCTCCGCCAATTGCTGAGCTTCGATCTCATCCAGGGTTCCCAGGAAAGCCCGCACCTGGCTCGACAGGCTATCCAGCCGCTCATACTGCTTGTCCAGCCCGGCCGTGGTGGGACTCTCGACCCGCAAGCGGCTACGCAGGCCCAACAGGGCACGATGGGTTCGGTCCAGCCGCCGCTCCTCCCGCGCACGGAATGCCTGTTCTGCGGCAAGCTGACTGGGCTGAATGAACGCGCGCACGTCGAACTCGGCCAGGTCCCGCTGGACCGCGGCGAGTTGGGTGGCATAGCTTTGCAGTTGCTCTCGTTCGCTCGCCACCTGGAACCGGGCCTCCCGCTCCACATCGGGAGAAAGGGTGCCACTCTCCCGACTGTACTCAATGTATTTCTCAATGGCCGCTGCCTGGGCCATCAGATCCTCGATCAGGTTTTCCAGCTTGTAGGCGATCCGCTGGACCTCCTGAACCTGATTCTCGTACACGTCCACGATCTCGCTCTGATCCCGCTGCCGCTCCGGAATCTGCTCGGCCAGCAGGCCCTCGTCACCGTGCTTGGCAATCCAAAGCTCCACCTCGGCACGCCCCTGAGCGTCCGGCGCGGTTCGAAGGTACTCCTGCTCCACCTGAACGATCCGTTCCTTGGCCAGCAGGATACGATCCTGAACCTGGCCCAGGTCACTTCGAGCGGTTCGCATGCCCACCAACAGGTTGTAGGCGGGCTTTCGCCTCACCTGAGCTTCGAGATCCTTCAGCAGAAGCACCGACTCGTTCAACTCCCGCTGCTCCTCGCGGACATCCCGGGCCAGGTCAATGACCTTGCGCATGTCGCGGTCGGCGGTGGCAAACCGGACCGTGAGGGTTGGAATAAGGAAGGAGGACTCGATCCGACTCAGGTCACTGTCGATCAACTCGCTGAAATAGGACAGGATATCCCCCTGCTCACCCATGATCCGGTCGAGTTCTTCCTTCACGCTGGTGTACTCGGCGACGAGCTTCTGATAGGTGTCGAGTGCGTCCTCGTACTCCTTCCGCCGTTTCTGGAGGAGGCCCCGCATGAGTTTCAGGTTGGGTACGTTCACGTTTTCAGGGAAGGTGAGGAGCAAGATGTCGATGGTCCGAATGGCCTGGTCATACTGCTCCTGCTTGATGTAAGTCCACGCAATCTCGTAAAGTGCGTCCACATAGTGGCTCGAGTCGCGCATCACGTTTTTGTAGAAATCGAGCGCCTTGTCATAGTCGCCCTGCTCACAGTAGATACGGCCGAGGGCGAGATAGGCGAGGTCCTCGATCTCCCGTTGCTCGTTGGTGGTTACCGGGCGTTTGAGCAGGTCGCTGAACGCAGCGATCGCTCCCTCGAGGTCCCCCTGCGCCACGTGAATGGCGCCCACGTAGTAGCCGGCCAGGTGCGCAAAGTCTCCACTGCGATCCAGCAAGCGTTCGAATGTCTCGAGCGCCCCCTGATACTCCTTCCGATGGTATCGGGTCTTGCCGAGCGCATAGAGGATTTCGTCCGTCGGTTCCACGCCGCCGCCACGCTCCAGGTATTCGGCGTAGTAGGTCTGGAACCGTTCAAAATCCCCGGTCTTGGCATACAACTCCACCATCTTGACCAGGGCGCGGTCGTAGTACTTGTGGGCTCCGCCATAGCCGACGATACGCTCGTAGAAGGCCAAAGCCGACGACAGGTTGCCGCCGAGTTCCAGGGACTCGGCGAGCAAGAACTCGGCCTTCTCGTACTCCGGGAAGGAGACCCTGTCGGCTTTTTCGAGCACGGCGTAGAAGAGAAGCGCCGCCTTTTCGTAGTCCTCGACAAGATAGAGGTAAGTGGCCTCCTCGTACTGTTTCTTGATGTCTTCCACCGGGAACGGCCGTTCTGGATCGCCATGGTCTGCCTTGACCTTTTCCAGTTGAGCCTCCAACCGGTCGACCTCCCGGGTGATCTCCTCGAGGGCCTTTTCGGGGCTGGCGATGTCGGTGTCCCGGGCACGGGGCTTCCTGCGCTGACGTGACTTCGCCGGCGCCGACTGGGCCGGAGCGATCCCGGCTTCGGAACCGACGCCAGCCCACCCTTTGGGTTCCCAGGTCAGCCAGGAAGCGAGGAGGAGCAGGGCCAGTCCCCACGTGGGCCACTTGGTTGTCTTGTGCGTGAATCCGCGGTCGTCGGTCAACATGAGCGGTACCGGGTTCAGGGGTTTGTGCCGGACTCGGAGGTCGAGGGAAGATTCCGGTCGGTCACCAGATCGTAGCGAATGTTCGGACGGTCCTTGAAGTCCCGCATGAGCCCGTTCTTTTCATAGGAGATGATCCTCAGACGGCTCACCTTGCCTTCTTCCGCAATAAAATTGTAACTGTGTTGCACCTTGAACTTGTAGCTGTTCAGGTAGGAGAACACGCCGAATCCGTTGCCTCTCAGCACCAGGTTTACCGTGACCTGATGATTGCCAGGCGGGACATTGCCCTCAAAGATCTTGAGTTCTCCCTTCTTGGACAGGTCGCCGGTGGCGTCGGCCCGACTGTAGATTTTGGACCCATCCAGGAAATAGGTCACCGATTCGATGGAGTAGGAGGGGCCCAGTTCGTTCACATGATAGAGCACCGCCTTGGCCCCGGACACCACCCCGTGCAACACCGTTTCCCGCAGCAGGAGCAGCCGGGCCTTGGAACGAAAGACCTTTTCCTTCAAGGTGTTCACCTTGGTCTCAATGGTCCTCAAGGTCCGGTTGTAGTCGGCGGCCAAAGTCTCCGCGTCCGGCGTCTCCCCCATGCTCGAGGCCGGAGACGCCAGTACCGGCGACGCCGTGGTTTCTTCCCCGGCCGGCGCTGCCTGTTCTGTCCCCCCCGAGGTCACCGTCACCTCTTCCGTGGGTTCCGTGCTGCCCGAGGTCACCGTCACCTCTTCCGTGGGCTCATCCGAAGACTCGACCTCCTGGGCAGCGCTCCGCACCGACCATGCGAGTGTGCCCGCCACCAGGACGAACGAGACAACGATGGCCGTCCCCAACCCGGGCCACCTCGAAACAAGCTTTGACGTCCGCGCCATGATAATCACCAACCTCCAGCCTGGAGTTGTCCTTACCCCATATCGTCTGCGAGACAGCACGCGCGATGCGCTCGCTGGAAGGCAGAATCGGCCAGTCAAGGCCCGATCTATACCGCAGTCACATGTTCCTGTCAAACCAAAAGGTTCTCGTTTCCAGGTCGGCTCACCCGCCACCAGGGGATTCCCCCCTTGGTGCCCCCCGACGCGACCAGGTGTCACTCCTTCTTCGCCATTCCCGTGGTGGGCGGCTCCCCCACCTCCCCCGAAACCATCACGTTCGCCCAACGGTCCTGGGCTTCCTTGATCGACCGCACACCGTTCCGGAAGTCATTGACCAGGAAGGCAAACGCGATGGCTTCTCCAGTTCCGGTCCAGAGATATCCCGAGAAGCCGAACACCCCTCGGACCGAGCCGGTCTTGGCCCGCAGCAACCCGGCAGCCGGGGTCCCCTGCATTCTCCGTCGCATGGTGCCATCGACCCCTGCAATGGGCAGGGAGGCAACAAAATCCGACCGAATCCTGGGATCTTGCCACACGTGGCACAACAAGGATGTCAACTGGTGGGGCGACACTCGCGTGTGCTCCGACAGCCCAGACCCGTTGAACAACACGCTGCTCTCCCACGGGAGTTCCTCCCGCGCCAGAAACTCACGAACCACCCGCAATCCCTTCTCGGTCGTTCCAGGCGCCCCCAACACCTCGGCCCCCAACGTCTTCAACACCTGCTCGGCGATAAAATTGCTCGAAAGCTTGTTCATGTACCGGAGCAGTATGCCCAACGGCTCCGAATCCCGGTGTACCAATTCTTCCGCGCCCGCAGGCACCCGGCCTTGACGGGTCCGCCCCTTCACCTCAATCCCTTCTCGCGCCATCAACTCGGAAAACACTGCCAGGGCAAACCGCACGGGGTCCCGCACGGTACGGTGAAATCGAAACCCCGATACGCCCAACGGCAGCGAACCGCTCAACGTCAGTGTTTCTCTGCCGGCGCTGCTCGGACCGCGCAAAAACTGCAATACGGGGCGCGTGCGACTCCCGCCGGTGGTGGCATGACATTCCACCTGCACGTAGTCCGTGGGGGTCTCCATCGTCACCCGGACCGGGTCACCCACTTGATCGCCGGGACGAACGTACAGGGCCACCGTGTTGAAGTTCACGGACAGCGCCCCGATCGTGGCGTCGTACGGGAACGCCTCATCGTCCCGGTCGGCCCGGTCCCAGTCGGGAATCAGACGCTCCCGGTCGAAGAAGGTGTCGTCCGCGACGAGGTCTCCCTCCACCTGACGGAGACCTCGAGCTTGCAGGTCCTTGACCAGCTTCCAAACGCCCTCGAAGACCAGTTTCGGATCCCCCTCCCCCCGGAGGTAGAGATTGCCCCGCACCACCCCATCCTCGAACGGGCCATCCACCAACACCGAAGTGCGAAAAGTGTAGGCCGGCCCGAGCACATCGAGCGCCACGGCAGAAGTCAACAGCTTCAGGTTCGATGCCGGATTCAGCAGCAGGTCGGGCTCCCGCGCGTAGACGACTGCTCCGTCGTCGCAACGGACCGCTTCCACGCCGACCTGGGCTCCCTCGAACGCGGGGTCAGACAGCACACGATCGAGTTGCGCCTGGAACTCATCTTGCCCGGCAGGCGTCGAGGCGCCCGGGATCCCAGCCCCTTCGGAAGAGACCGTTCTCACAAGGACCACGAAGGCCAGCGCCACAAACGGCACGAGGCCTCCACCCCTCAACCTTGTCACCAGACGCCACCTCGGGCCGTGGTGACGCCCTCCGTCCGAGGCTGCTCCGCGTACCGCCATGCTTGATTCACACCTCCCAATGTAGTGTAGATGTGACAGGGATTTTTTCAAGTCGAAAACGGGTGATTCCCCCATGCCGTCCGCCCGGATGCCCCCTGAACCGGGCTTCCCCGCCGTGCACGGAGCGTCCTCCCATCATGATAGACGCACAGGCACGCCTCGAGGTTCCACGCAATTCTCCCGTTCGCTCCTCCAGATCGCCTCCGTCCATCTTGAAGCCCAGAGAGCGAGGCTCCGGAAACCGCCCACAGCACGCAGGAGCCGCCACGGCAGGCCCGGGCACCCGAAACAGGCGCACCGACCAACGCATGGCGAGCCTGAAGCGTTCGACTCGGGGGGGTGACGATCGCAGGCCGGTATGGTACGCTATCGCGATCTTGTTGCCGGCATGAGCACGGCTTTCGGTCCCGCATGCCAAGTTGCGGGCTCCATCCCGGGGCACTGTCCCATGCTCGACAGTGGGGACACGTGGTCTCAGCGCGACCGGCAAGGCCCATCGAGTCGAAAGCGTTCGATTCGACGCAGTGGAGGTTTCATGGTTCGTTCGCTCGTTGTCGTACCCGCCTGCTCCCTGCTCTTGCTCCTGGCTTTCACGTCCCCCATGCAAGCGCAGGTGGAGGCTCCAGCGCTCCCCCACGATGTAGGCCTCATCCCACCGGAATCGGCCGCCACGGCGGATGAGGGCCATAGCTACCTGTTCAACCCGGCCGGCCCTGCATTTACGCGCCCTTCGTCCCTCGAGTTCTTCCAGATCGCCGTTCCTTCCGACCAGCACCGGGGACCCGGGGATGGAGGCCGCGGCGTCTACTGGTCTCTTCCAAGCTATCGGTTCGGCCTCCAGTACCTCATGCTCGAGTCCGGCTACGGTTCAGGCGTATTCGGCTTTTCCAACAGCCGCCTCATCGGCAAGGCGTTCGCATTCGGAACCAACGTGAACTATCACTGGTACGTGAATCCGCCGACGCGAATGCCTGGAACCTTCTCTCTTCGGGTCGGTTTCATGGCCCGCCCCGGCTCGAGGTTGTCCCTGGGTCTCACGTTCGACAGCCTGCTCTCACCAGAATCGAACATCGACGAACTGCGTACCGTGGGTCGATTCGGCGTGGCAGTGCGACCATTCGGAGAACGCTTCATGTTGAGCCTGGACGCCGAGTCCCAGCTCATCACCCTGATCGAGGTACCCACCGCCAGCTTCCTCGTCACGTCTCGCCTGGAGCCGATCGACGGGTTGCAGGTCAATGCCAGCTTCCGCGTCCGGGACGTGGTCCTGGAAACGCTGGAGGCTGCGGACGGAGGGACGCCCGATCTGGTGGGCAGCGTCGGCGTAACCTTGAGGTTCGGCAAGGTCAGCCTCGGGGCAACCAACTATCTGGCAGGCACTGATGGAGGAACCGACTACTCGGCCAGCACGGTCTATTTCGGTGCCCACGGGACCCGCTTCAAAAGTGCCCTGCGGCGCGGCGGAGGGCGGGGTGAGGTGTGGCAGGTCTCGATCGCAGGCAAGCTTGCGCCTCCCCCCCACGACAACCTTCTGGCCACTCGCCCGAACGGATTCCCCCTGCTCCATCCCGTGCAGCGACTTCGCACCGCCCTGGAATCGCCTCGCGTGGAAGGCGTGGTCCTGAACATCGACGACCACGAGGGGACGCTGGCCCAGATGCAGGAACTGCGCGCCCTGGTGATTCAGCTTCGCGAGGCGGGCAAACCCGTGTTCGCCTATCTCCACAACCCGACCACCAAGGATGTCTACCTGGCAAGTGCGTGCACGCGCGTCCTCATGCACCCGGCAGGCTCCCTGCGTCTGGACCCGCCCTACTACCGTATGTACTATCTCAAAGGCTTGTTGAATCGTCTCGGTATCGAGGCGGAGATTCTGCGACGAGGTGAGTACAAGGCCACCCCCGAACAGTTGATTGCGGAGGCACCGTCCGAGCCCACCGAGGCGATGAAACAATGGGTCGTGGACGACCTGCTGGACCAGATCGTGGAAGGAATCGCCGACGGCCGAAACGTGTCGCGCGACCAGGTGAAGGGCTGGTTTCACCGGCAGCTTTTCACGGCGATGGAAGCAGCCGAGGCCGGGCTGGTGGATGAGGTTGCCTATCCGGACCAGCTTTCAGACCTCATGGCCGCGACACTGGGCTCGAAGCCGCTCCTCCAGCTCGACAACAAGTCGCACGACCTCATGGAAACGAGATGGGGTCCCCGAAGCAAGATCGGACTTGTCTACGTGGGCGGCCCCATCGTGCGTGGCGAGGGTTTTGCCCCTGCCGACATGCTGCCTCGAGGCGCGGTCCACTCCGGGGCGCTGGTTCGAGCGCTCAAGCGTCTGTCTCTCGATCGGGCAGTGGAGGCGGTGGTCATCCGGGTTGAGAGTCCTGGAGGCGACCTGCTCGCCTCGGACGAGATCTGGCGGGCGATCCAACTGTTGCGAGAACAGGTACCGGTGATCGTCTCCATGGGGGGAGTGGCCGCCTCGGGAGGGTACTATGTGTCCCTGCCCGGAGACGTGGTGCTGGCCGACCCGGCCACCCTGACGGGATCGATCGGAGTTTTCACCGGCAAATGGAACGGCCAAGGCCTGTTCGACAAGGTGGGCGTCCGAATTGCAGACACCCATCCGACAGAAGCGCCGGCGCCACTCAACACCTTCAGCCGCCCCTGGACAGCCCACGAGCGGGCAGTGGTCGACCGCGACCTGGACGCGGCCTACAAACTGTTCCTCCAGAAGGTGGCCCAAGCTCGAGGCCTCACCGAGGATGAGGTCCGGGCCATCGGCGACGGCCGGGTGTGGACGGGTAGACAGGCCTACCAAAGACGCCTCGTGGACCGCCTCGGTGGACTCGACGACGCTATTCAGATCGCCCGAGATCGCGCGGGCATTCCCGACGATACACCGGTCGTTTACGAGGTATGGCCGCGGCGTTCGCTCAGAGAATCGCTCCTGGACAACCTTTTTGGCGAACGGGAGGCGGCGGCCGTCGGCGGGAAGGTACTGCTCCGCACACTCGAGGCCTCCGCTTCAAGTCGCGACACGCGCCCGGCTCTCCTCCGGGTCCCGGACCTCCCGGTGACTCCTTGACCTGGAAAATCTCCCGTCGATTCGTGGAAGTGTTTGACACACCGTCCGTCCCGTGACACCTTATGTTATAAATTTTTGTCCATACCGCGCTCGTACTGTTCCAACTTCTTGAATAGGTAGGGAGTTCCGTGCAAGCCAAGATACTGATTGTCGACGACGATCGAGCGGTTCGAAGTGCGCTCAAGATCAACCTTTCCAAGAACAACAAGTACCTGGTCGAGACAGCCACGAACGCGATGGAGGCGCTGCGACTGCTGGCGGAATCCACGGTGGACCTGGTGCTGACGGACGTGAAGATGCCGGGCGAATCCGGGATGACCCTGTTGCGCAAGATCAAGGATCGCTGGCCGAACGTGCCGGTTGTGATCATGACCGGTTTTGGGAGTGTTGAGGATGCGGTCGAGGCGATCAAGATGGGGGCGTCCGACTACTTGATCAAGCCGGTGACCAAGGACGCGCTGTTCGTGGTGATCGAGAAGGCGCTGGAGAACAACCGGATCCGTTCAGAACTGAACGATTTGCGCAACAAGGTGGTCGAGCGATACGGTTTCGGGAACCTGATTGGCAACAATGCGAAGATGCGAGAGATCTACGACCTGGCGAGCCATGTGGCGGCCACGTCGGCCACGGTGCTGATACAGGGACCTACCGGAACGGGGAAGGAACTTCTCGCACACGCCATTCACTACAACTCGGACCGAAAGAACCGGCCCTTCATCCGGGTCAACTGCTCGGCCCTTCCCGAAACTCTGCTCGAAAGCGAACTGTTCGGCCACGAGAAAGGATCCTTTTCGGGCGCCATCCGCCAGCACCGAGGCAGGTTTGAACTGGCCGACGAAGGCACCATCCTCCTCGACGAAATTGGCGAGATCTCTCCGGCAATGCAGGTGAAGCTCCTCCGCGTACTGGAAGACGGGGAGTTTCAACGTATCGGTGGCATGGAAACGCTCAAGGTGGACGTACGCATCATTGCGGCGACCAACCGAATCCTCAGCCAGGAGGTGGAAGCTGGCCGATTCCGACAGGACCTCTTTTACCGCCTGAACGTCTTCACAATTCAACTCCCCCCGCTCCGCGAACGCACCGACGACATTCCATTGCTCGCCGAGCATTTCCTACGCAAGTATTCCGCCAAGAACAAAAAGCGCGTCTCCCGGCTGCACCCCTCCGTCATCCGGCAACTCATGAACTACGACTGGCCGGGCAATGTCCGCGAACTCGAACACGTGATCGAAAAGGCGGTGATCATGGCCCGGTCCAAGGAGATCACCGAGGTGGACCTCCCCAAACCCAAGGTCAAGCCGGCCCCGTCCACGCCCAAGACACTCGCCCAGTCCCTGCGTGACTGCGAGCGGGAGGTGATCATCCAGGCCATTCGCGCCGAAAACGGCGTTCAGGCTCGAGCAGCAAAGGCTCTCGGGATATCGAGAAGCAATTTGAACTACCGACTCAACAAGCTCAAGCTGAAGGTGCCGGAAATCATGGGCTGGTAAGAAGGGGAACCATCCAGCACCGGCCTCGGCCCATCCCCCTGCCCGGTCCAGGCTCGAGGCACGCGACCGGCCCGGTCCACCACCGTGGAGGTACGGTCAAAACGCGGCCGAGGCAAGAGGCGAGTCGTTGACGGCTATCCCGATTCCCATGGGGCCTGACAGGGAGGGGCCGCCCGAATAGAACATGGTGTATACGCCATTGACCTCGATGACGTCACCTGCATAGACCATGTAATAGTCGAACGCGGCCGGATCGCTCGAGTCGAAGGAAAAGACCGGGTTGGCGTCGTCCCGGGTCCACGAAATCCCGTCCGTAGACCAGGCATACCCGATCTCGTAGGTGAAGGTATTCTCGATCCCGTCTCCGGAGTACCACATGTGGAACAACCCGCCGACCTTCTTGACCCGGCAGAACACGACTCGCTTGCCGTCCCACTCCGCCGAAGGAACCCCCACGTCCAAGACATAGGTGTCATACTTGGTCCACTCGGATCCATCCGGACTCGAGGCGTAGCCGATACGGATGTTCGTCCCGTCGTAGCCGGCATACCACATCTTGTAAGTGCCATCATCCGAATCGAACAGAACCGAAGGTGCATGAACGGCGGATTGCTCCCAACCTCCCACGTCGCCAAGACGGACCACCGGGTTGGCAGGATCCTTCTCCCAGGTGATACCGTCCTGGCTGGTGGCATGCCCGATGAGAATCTTGGTGCTATTCGCATTCCCGTGGTACCACATGTGATACATGCCGTCCCTGTAGAGCACCGACGGATACCCGAGTCGAACGGCATCCCAGTCACCCTCGGCACCGGGTTCCACCACCGGCACACCATACTTGCTCCACTGCACCCCGTCCGTGCTCTCGGCGTACCCGATGGCGTGGGCATAGGATGACCCGTCTATCATTCGGTACCACATCTGGTAGATACCTTCGTCCGGGTTGTAGATGATCGATGCCTGGTCGTCACCCAACGAATCCATGCCCCCATCCACGGTGATCACGGCACCGCACACCGTGCGATTCCAGACTCCGGCGCTGCCACCGGTCACGTCGGGCAGCCCATCGCAATCCTGGTCCCGACCGTCACACAGCTCGAGCGCTCCGGGGTAGACATTGGGATCGGTGTCATCACAATCCTCGCAGGCAGAGACGCCGTCTCCGTCCACGTCATCTCCCCCCTGCTCGACCAAGCCGTCGCAATCATTGTCCTTACCATCGCACAGTTCGTCGGCCCCCGGATAGGTGGTCGGGTCGGTATCGTCACAGTCGCCCTCGCACACCAGCGACCCATCGCCATCCTGGTCTGCTTCGTCCGACGGAATCACGCCGTCACAATCGTTGTCCTGCCCATCGCACACCTCGAGCGCACCGGGATAAGTGTCGGCGTTGGCGTCGTCGCAATCGGACGCGCAGCCGAGCACGCCATCCCCGTCGGCGTCTTCTTCGCCGGGAAGGAGAACTCCGTCGCAGTCGTTGTCCTTGCCGTCGCACACCTCGGGAGCACCGGGATGGACGTTCGGATCGGTATCGTCACAGTCATTCTCGTTGGCGCAGTAAAAGTCCCCGTCCACGTCCTGACCCTCGTCACAGCAGTCTTCCTGGGCCATCAGAACCGTGGCGACGAGGACCAGGAAAGCGATTCGAAGCACCAAGTTCACCATGGCTTCGTCTCCCGGAAAGAAAGGGGTTCGCAGAACATGCCTCACCTTCACGTTAGCCGGAAAGTGCAGGCCGGTCAAGAGCGGTACGCTGCGAGACACCCGCGGTCGTCAGATACCCAAGGGGAACATCCACCAAAGATCAGGGGAAGTTACAGCAACACTGCCACGGACTGGCGGGCCCAGTCGATGAAGGGAAACAGGGTGGATGGGGCGACGCCAAGCCAGAGCACGCCCACCGCGGCTATCCCGATGGCGATGGCGGACAGGGGGGACATGGAGGGCGATCGTTCCCCGGTTGCGGGCTGCATGTACATGTAGACGACCACCCGGAGGTAGTAGTAGAAGGATGCGGCACTCATGAGAACCGCAAGCACGATCAACCGGGGATGACCGGCCTTGACCACGGCCGAGAAGAGGTAGAACTTGGCGAAGAATCCACCCGTGGGAGGAAGCCCGCCCAGCGACAACATGAACAGGGCCATGGCCGCACCCAGCCAGGGGTACTTGAACCCCAACCCGGCCCACTCGCGGACATCGGCCCCGTCGTCCTCCCGCCGCCCGATCATCACGATGACGCCAAACGCCCCGATATTCATGAAAGCGTACACGAGGAGATAGAACAGAAGGCTGCTCATGGCCTGGCTCGTCTGCGCTCCCCACGCCGGCTCAATGGCCAGCATGGCCGCCAACATGTACCCGGAATGCGCGATGCTCGAGTAAGCCAACATGCGCTTGAGATTGTTCTGTCGAATCGCGGCCACATTCCCGAGCACGATGGTCAGGGCGACAATGGCCCACAGCACGGACTGAAACGAGACCAGAGAAGGGGCGAACGCCACAAACGCGCGGGCAAAGGCAGCAAATGCGGCCGCCTTGACCCCTGTGGCCATGGCCGCGGTCACCGGTGTCGACGCGCCCTCGTAGGCGTCCGGCGTCCACATGTGAAATGGCACCGAGGCGATCTTGAAGCCGAATCCCACCAACATGAGCCCGATACCCACAGGAACCAGGTAGTGCACCCCGGACGCACGCTCGAGAAACGCATGAATGTCCGCCAGATTCGTGGTTCGGGCCTGTCCGTACAGCAACGCGATCCCGTAGAGGAGGAACGCTGTGGCAAAAGCACCCAGAATGAAATACTTGACCGCCCCCTCGATGCAGCGGACGTTGGACCGGTTGAAAGCCACAAGGACATACACCGGTATGCTCATCATCTCGACGCCCACAAACAGCATCAAGAGGTCGGAAGCCGATGCCAGCAGCATCATGCCGAACACCGACAACAGCACGAGGCCGTAGTACTCACCAACGTCGACCTGCTCGCGAACGAGAAACTCCTTGGATATCAAGAGCACCAAGGCGGCGACGAGGAGGAACAGCAGGTTGAAGAACAGGCTGTACCGATCGACGGCGAGTCGTCCGGAAAAAATCGTATGCGAGACATCGCCTGCGTCGGCCCAAAGGGCAAAGGACACGATCGCAGCCACCCCGATCCCGCCCAGACTGAAGCCGAGCAGCAGCCCTTTTTCCTTCGGCTTGACCACCACGTCCCACAGGAGAACCAGGAAGGCGGTCGCAAGGACGATCAAGATGGGCGCGATCGAGGACAGCGCGCCAGGCTCCAGATTCAGAACAGCTTCGTAGGCCAAGATGCTATCTCCCGTTTGCAATGCCGCGTGGTCACGCTCAGC
Organism: uncultured Gammaproteobacteria bacterium; assembly: GCA_964418585.1. Classification (GTDB taxonomy): domain Bacteria; phylum Myxococcota_A; class UBA796; order JAJRTE01; family JAJRTE01; genus JAJRTE01. The sequence goes on from CAYQMG010000055.1 coordinate 47,376, forward strand.
GACCCACCGGCAACTCCTCGGCCAGCAGCTCCGCGCCTCCGTCCCGGGCGGCGAAGGCAGCGTGCCCCGACTCGCTCTGGACCGTCGAGACCAACTGGGTCACCGCCGGCTCCATCCTGGACAGGAACGGTCGCGGCAGTATCCCCATGACCACAATCAGAATCAGGACGGGCGCAAACACCCACATTTCCCGCCGGGTCAGGTCCCGCAGCCCCTGATTCACGGAATGAACCACAGGGCCGAACATGACACGCCGGAACATCCATAGCATGTAGACTGCACCCAGGATAACACCGGTCGCAGCCACCGCGGCATAGACCGGGGCTGCACCGAAGCTCCCCAGCAGAATCAGGAACTCACCGACAAACCCATTCAGCCCCGGCAGCCCGATGGACGAAAGCGTTACGATCATGAACACGAACGCAAACCCGGGCATCACCTTGGCAAGCCCGCCGAATTCCGAGATCAGACGCGTGTGTCTCCGCTCGTAAATCACACCCACAGCGAGAAACAGCCCGCCCGTGGACAGCCCGTGACCCAGCATCTGATAGACCGACCCCTCGACCCCTTGCACGTTGAACGCAAACAGCCCGAGCATCACAAACCCGAGATGGCTCACCGAGGAATAGGCGACGAGCTTCTTCACGTCCGGCTGCACCATCGCCACCAGGGCTCCGTACACGATGCCGATCACAGCCAGAGTTCGGATGATCGGGGCCAACTCCACCGCCGCCCAGGGGAACAGCGGAATCGCATACCGCAGGAAGCCGTAAGTCCCCATTTTCAGCAGGATGGCTGCCAGAATCACCGACCCTCCAGTGGGCGCTTCCACGTGTGCATCCGGCAACCAGGTGTGCAGCGGGAACATGGGCACCTTGACTGCAAAGGCCAGGGCAAAGGCGGCGAACAGCCACACCTGCATCCAAGGAGAAAGTCCAACCTGGTACAGGTCGAGCAAGTAGGCGGAATAGGTCCCGGCGCCGACCGTGTCGTGGTACTCGAAGTAGAGGACCAAGATGGCCACCAACATGAGGAGGCTGCCCACGATCGTGAACAGGAAGAACTTCACGGCCGCATAGATACGCCTCGGCCCGCCCCACACGCCGATGATGATGTACATGGGCACCAGCATGGCTTCCCAGAACACGTAGAAGAGGAAGATATCCAACGCGATGAACGCGCCGAGCATCCCCGTCTCCAACACGAGCATCAGGCCCATGTACGCACGAATCTTGTCCTGAATGGCCGTGAAGGAGCCCAGGACCACGATCGGTGTCATGAAGGTGGTGAGCATGACGAGCAACAGTGAGATGCCGTCAATCCCAACGCTGTAGGTGATCCCGAACTCCTCGATCCAGTAGTATCGGGCCACGAACTGCATCCCGGGTTCCGCCGGGTCGAACCCGAACCACAGGGACAACGACACGATGAATGTGGCGAGCGAGAAGATAAACGCCTTCACCCTCGCAGTCTTTGCGGACCCGAGAAAGACGAATATCGCGCCCACCAGCGGCAGGAAGGTCACGATCGACAGAATGTTGTATCTGATGGGTTCGAACACATCCATCGCAGTCCATCCCAACGACGCCCTCGAGGGCAGGTTCTCACTTCACCGCGACATAGGCCAAAATGGCGATCATTCCAACAAGGATCGAAAAAGCGTAGGCGCTGATCCGCCCGGTCTGGAGCCGACCGAAGCCTTCGCTCAGCAGCCGCAGCAGCCGGGCGACTCCGTTGACCGAGCCATCGATGATTTTGACATCCACGTTGGACCAGAGAAAGACCTTGGAAATCGAATGGATCGGCCGGACGATCGCGCGGTCGTAGATCTCGTCCACATAGTACTTGTTGTAGGACGCCTTGTACGGAACCCCACCCAGCCACCCGGCCACCATGGCCGGCAGGTCGGGGCGCTTGATATACATGGTGTAGGCCAGGGCAATGGTGCCGAAAATGAGCAACTGAAGCAACGCCATCAACCCCAATTCGGCGCCATGGCCCACGATGGGCACCTTGGCGACCGTCTGCGGCACCACCCCTGAGAGCCAGTGGTGAAGCCGTTCGCCTCCGTGCAGAATTTCAGGGACATTCAGGAGGCCGCCCACCAGCGAAAGGGCAGCAAGCACCACCAAAGGCACCACCATGCTCCACGGCGACTCGTGCACATGGTGCTCCAGGGCCTCCCCACCACGGAACTGGCCAAAAAAGGTGAGGAATACGAGCCGGAACATGTAGAACGTGGTCAGAAGTGCGCCCACTGCGCCGATTCCATAAAGAAGCCAGCCGGGAACCAGGGTATATTCGGGATTTGCAGCCAGGGCAAAAGCCAGAATCTCATCCTTGCTCATGAACCCGGACGTGCCAAATACCCCGGCAATGGCCACCGTGGCGATGAGAAACGTCCAGTAGGTGTACGGTATCTTGTGCCTCAACCCGCCCATCTTGCGGATGTCCTGCTCTCCACTCATGGCGTGGATTACCGAGCCGGACCCGAGGAACAGGCAGGCCTTGAAAAAGGCATGCGTGACCAGGTGAAACATTCCCGCAGAAAATGCCCCCAGCCCAACGGCAAGAAACATGTACCCAAGCTGACTCACGGTGGAGTAGGCCAGTACCTTCTTGATGTCATACTGGGTCAGCCCGATCGTGGCGGCGTACAGGGCCGTGGCAGCCCCCACACAGGCCACCACCGTCATGGCCACCGGGCTCAACACGTAGAGGAAATTGAGACGCGCCACCATGTACACGCCGGCTGTCACCATGGTGGCCGCGTGGATAAGCGCCGAAACCGGAGTAGGACCGGCCATGGCGTCCGGCAGCCAGACATACAGGGGGATCTGGGCCGACTTCCCGGTCGCTCCTACGAAAAGCAACAGACACACCGCGGTGATCGCCGCCTCGGATACCGGACTGGTCTCCACCAATTCCGCAAGTCCGGTAAAGCTCAGCGTGGCCTCGGCGCCGCTGTGCGCCAGGGTCCAGTAGAGCACGAACAGCCCGAGAAGGAACCCGAAGTCTCCCACCCGGTTGACGATGAAGGCCTTTTTCCCCGCATACGCCTTTTCCGTGTCGGTGAACCAGAACCCGATCAACAGGTATGAGCAGAGTCCGACGCCCTCCCATCCCATGAACATCACCAACAGGTTCTCACCCATCACCAAAAGCAGCATGGCAAAGGTGAACAGGTTGATGAATGCAAAATAGCGGGCATAGGAGGGATCATGGGCCATGTACCCGGTCGAATAGAGATGGATCAAGAATCCAACCCCCGTGATCACCAGGATCATGACCCCGGACAGCGGATCCACCAACAAGGCGGCGTCCACCCCAAAGCTCCCGGCGGAGATCCAGGTGAACCAGACCGACACCATCCGTGCCGCCTCGCCATGCCCACCCATGTGGGCCAATTCCCAGTTCACGAGACACGCAAGGATGAACGATAGCGCCACGACGGTGCAACCGATGATGTACACGGCCCGCCGCGACAACGCACCGGTGAGAGCGCCGAATCCGTTGATTCCGGCACCCAGCAACGGCAACAAAGGGATTGCCCAGAGGTACTTCTCCATAACGCCGGGTCCTAACCTTTCATCAGATTGACTTCATCCAGGTTGACTGTCGCCTTGTGCCGGAACAGGGCGATGACCAGGGCCAACCCAACACCGGCCTCCGCCGCCGCCACAGCCATCACGAAGAACACGATGAGGTGCCCGTCCACCCCTCCCATTTGCCGGGCAAAGGCCACAAACGACACATTCACCGCATTCAGCATCAACTCGATGCACATCATGACGACAATGGCGTTCCGCCGAATCACCACGCCGGCGATCCCCAGGGAAAACAACACCGCGCTCAATATCAAAAGGTGGCTTGTGCTGACCATCGATCGACTCCTAGAGTTCGCGCTTGGCGATCACGACCGCACCGACCACCGCGGCCATCAACAGGACCGAAATGGCCTCAAACGGGATGATGTACTCGGTGAACAACTTCCCACTGATCTGCTCGAGTCCCCCATACCCCGGGCCGATACGGGCCATCGCGGCGGAGTAGTCGGCGAAGTTCCAGATCAACAGGGCTGCGCCAGCCATCGCGAAGAGCACGCCCACACCCTTGAGCCGGGTGAACCTTCCCTCCTTGTCCAGGTCCTCGGGCCCGAGATTCAAGAGCATGATGACGAATACGAATAGAACCATGATGGCGCCTGCATAGACCAGGACCTGAATCGTGGCCACGAAATGCGCGTCCTGGAGCACAAACACACCGGCCAGGGCGCCCAAGGTCACGATCAGGGAGATGGCGCAGGCGATCGGGTTCTTGCCAGCCACCACGTTCACTGCGGAGATGACCGCCACGATGGCGAAAAAGTAGAACAGGATCTGTTCAAACATCCGTTGCCCCCAAGGCCTCGTCGCCCGGGTTCACGCGGGACCAGAGGCCCGCTCCCTTCCTGGAGTTTCACCCCGAGGAAGCCAGAACCCAGACACCGGCGAGCACAAGATTGAAGATCCCTATTGGGAACAAGTAGGTCCACCCAAGCCGCATGAGTTGGTCATACCGGAACCTCGGCAAGGTCCAGCGAACCCAGATGAAAAGCCAGGTGAACAGTGCGATCTTCCCGGCGAACGTCCCGATTTGAAGAGCCGCTGCCAACAAGGTCGCCACGGTGCGGTGCTCGTACCCGGGAATGCCAGGAATCACCCCGGGCAAGAAGCCGACCCCTGCGGCCCCAACGGCCAGGACCAGCAGCAGCACCCCAACCACCAGAGGCTCCCGGTCTCGGTTGTCTCCATACTTGCCCGGACGGTACCGCGTGAATGCGAACACGCCAAGTCCGGCCAACACCAGCGCAGCGCCCCCGAACACCACCTTTGCGATCAGGGGTGCGTGCTGCACGATGGTTTCCGTGGGTAGGAACGGCACCTGATACCCACCGAAAAACAGGGTTACCAGCAAGCCGGACGCCACCACCATGTTCACATACTCTGCCATGAAGAACATCGCGAACTTGAAGGCAGAGTACTCGATATGATAGCCGGCCACCAGTTCCGACTCCCCTTCCGGTAGGTCGAACGGGGTCCGGTTCGTCTCCGCAAAACTCGCCACCAGAAACATGACGAACGCGATGAGTCCGGGAATGCTCACCACGCCCCAGCCCAACGGATTCGCCCCCTGGGCCCTCACCATGTCATCCAACTGGGCGGTACCAAACAGAAGGAACATGACGCCCGCAGCCAATCCCATGGCGATTTCATAGCTGATCATCTGCGCCGAGGAGCGAAGACCGCCCATCAGAGCATACTTGTTGTTCGCGGACCATCCGGCGAGCATGATCCCGTACACGCCCAACGAGGAGACAGCGAACAGGTAGAGCAACCCCGTGTCCAGGTCGGATACTTGCACCGACACGTCCCGCCCCGCCACGTGCACCACATCGGCCAGAGGAACCACCACGAAGGTCACCAACGCCACCGTCATCGTGATTGCCGGGGCGATCTTGTAGAAGGGCCGAAACACGTTCCGGGGCGTCACGTCCTCCTTGAACAGAAGCTTCACCACGTCCGCGATGGGCTGAATGAGACCGGCAAGCCGGACTCCAAACACATCGGCCCGGTTGGGACCCGGGCGATCCTGAATAAAGCCGGCGCCCCGCCGCTCCGCCCAGATCAGGACAGGAATGAAGGACAGGAGAAACACCAGCATGATCACGCAACGAACGGCGACGATTATCAGCCCTGTATAGTCCATGGCGCTCACATTACCCGTTGAGGTTTCCGACTACTTGCCTCGTTCCGACCCTCGCCCCGGTCGACGGGACCCAATTAATTCGTCACGCTCCGGACTCGTCGCCCGGTGCCTCCCCGCCCAAGGGCCTCCCGGAGTGGCCCAGCAGGTCGTAGGTCAGCCCGGCCAGCTCCGGCACATCGCCGGCCAAAGCCTGAAACACCACCGCCGGCCCGACGGTCTCCACCTCCACCCCGAGCGCCCGGCCCAACGCGGGCAGGACCTCCCATCCCGCCCGCACTCCGGCAGGCGGATCCACCACCCGACGGAACCGTTGGACCCGCGCGGCATGGTTGATCCAGGTCCCATCGGTCTCCAGATAGGTGGCAATGGGTATCGCCACGTGGGCGCGCGCCACTGTGGCATCCTGGTGGGTGGCAAAGGTCACCAGGAGGTCGAGCTTGCCAAACGGGTCTCCGGCACGACCCGCGCCTTCCACCTTGCCGACCACATCGTTATTGAAACAAACCAATCCGTGCAAGGTCCCGCTTTCCATCGCGGTCAACAGATCCGATGGGGCGGCGGCTTTTGCCCGACGCGCCACCAAGTCGGCCCCGGCGGTGTTGGGATTCTTGTCCGCCCGGATCAGGAATCCGTCGTCGTCCCCCTCAGGCGCCCCCACCGGATTGCCTCCCACGAGGTACAACGGGCAGTTCAACGCGGACGCGATCCGGGCGATGAGGTGGTTCTCCTCGAGAGAGGCTCGAGGGCTGAGCACGAATCCCACCGCGCCCTCTCCGTGACTGGTGCGAAGGGCGGTGACCCGGGCCGCCACCTGCTCCACGGCTGCCGTGATGTCCTGTGTCTCGACATTCCCAGCTCCCCGCAACGCGGCCAGCCTCCCCTTTTCCTGAGTGGCCGTGAAGCTGAGTCGGCCGTCATCGCACATCCAGGTATCGTTGACCGCGTCGTTCCGCCTGGGCATGAATCGGCGCACCTGCCCCCGATAGTGGTGCGCCACGATGTTGCACCCGTTGGCGCACTCGCCGCAAATCGTGGGGGTTTCCTCGAGGTACCATGCGCGGGTCTGAAACCGGAACTCCTTGCAGGTCAAGGCGCCCACGGGACAAAGGTCAGTGGTGCAGATGGAATAACGATTGTCCAACCGGGCGTCGGGATGGATACCCACGTTGCAATGGGCGCCTCGTTCGAAAATCCGCAGTTCCCCGGTCCCGGTGATCTCGTCACAAAACCGCACGCAGCGAGTACACAGGACACACCGCTCGGTGTCGAGCAGGATGTGTTTCCCGATGTCGAGCCGCTTGGGTTTCCGGACCTTCCCCTCTTCCAACCTGGAGACGTACCGGCCATGCTCGAGGTAGTAGTCCTGGAGCTTGCACTCGCCGGCCTTGTCGCAAATGGGACAGTCGAGCGGGTGGTTCAGGAACAGAAACTCGAGCACGGCCTTGCGAAGCTTCCGGACGCGCTCGGTGTCCGTGTGCACGACCATGCCGTCCCGGACCATGGTGTTGCACGCGACCTCGGGCCGCCGCCCACCCTCGATCTCGACCATGCACATGCGGCAGTTGCCCGCGATGGACAGCTTGGGATGGTAACAGAAATGGGGGATGGTCTTCCCCGCCTTGTGCGCCGCTTCGATGAGATTGGTGCCGGGCTCCACCGTCACTTCAATGCCATCGATTGTCACCTTGGGCATGACTTGCTCCTTGCCTATCCGCCCGTGCCTCGCTGGATCCGTTGCTCGAACTCTTCCCGGAACTTCGTCAGGAAACTCTTCACCGGAAAGACGGCCGCATCGGAAAGGGCACAGATGGTCGTGCCGCTCATGCTGTCACAGATGTCGAGCAGCCGCTCGATGTCGCCCTCGGCAGCCCGGTTCTCATGGAACCGCCGGACGATGTCGTCCATCCAGCGAGTGCCCTCGCGACAGGGGGTGCACTGGCCGCACGACTCGTGGGCGTAGAAGTGGGTGAGGTTCTTGAGCGCCCATACCATGTCGGTGGTGTCATCCATGACGATGACCCCGCCCGAACCCAGCATGCTCCCGACCTCCATGAGCGACTCGTAATCGAGATGGGTCCTCTCGGCCTCCTCCGCGGTCAAGACCGGCGCCGAAGACCCCCCCGGAATCACGGCCTTGAGCTTCCGCCCACCCCGAATGCCCCCGCACACGTCGTAAAGCAGCTCCTTGAGCGGGAAGCCGAGTGGAAGCTCGTAGACGCCCGGCTTCTCCACGTGGCCGCTCACGGTGAACAGCTTCGTTCCCGGACTCTTCTCGGTTCCATGCTCCCGGTAGGCCTCCACCCCATGCTCCAGAATGAAAGGGATGGAGGTCAACGTCTCCGTGTTGTTCACGATGGTCGGCGCCCCAAACGCCCCCACCACGGCAGGAAACGGCGGCTTGAGCCGCGGATTGCCGCGCTTGCCTTCCACCGAACTGATCAATCCGGTTTCCTCGCCGCACACGTAGGCGCCCGCCCCCCGGTGCACAATCATGTCCAGGGAATAGTCGGTCCCGAAAATCCCCTTCCCCAAAAAGCCGGCCTCGTACGCCTGATCGATGGCTGCCTGCACCCGCCGCGCCGCCAAACCAAGCTCTCCGCGAATGTAGATGTAGGCCTGGGGCGCCTGAAGCGCGAACGCCGCAATGATCATCCCCTCGATCATCTGGTGCGGGTCCAACTCCATGATGTACCGGTCCTTGAACGTCCCCGGCTCCCCTTCGTCCGCGTTGTTGATAAGGTAGGTGGGCTTCTCGGCGTCCTTGGGAACAAATCCCCACTTGACGCCGGTCGGAAACCCCGCACCTCCCCGCCCCCTCAATCCGGCCTGCTTCACAATCTCGGTCACCGCAGCAGGCTCCATCGCGGTCACGACCTTCCGCGCCGTCTCGTAACCGAACTTGCACCGCTTACGATAGACCTCGATATCCCACGCTCTCGGGATGGTCCAGTTGTGCTTCAGTCTTCGGTAACCTTCCATTCACGGGCTCCTGTCTGACGGGCCTATTGCAACCGATCCAGGATGGCGTCTATCTTCTCCAGGGTCAGGTTTTCCTCGTATTCCTCGTTGTTGACCTGCAACACCGGCCCAGACCCACACGAAGCAAGACACTCCACCTCCGACAGGGTGAACTTGCCGTCGGGCGTGGTTTCTCCCACCTTGATCCCAAGACGCTTCTCCAGATGCGCCACCACGTCCTCCGCTCCCCGCAAGGCACAGGACAATGTGCGACACACCTGAATGTGGTAGCGCCCCACCGGATCCATGTTCAACATCGTGTAGAAGCTCGCCACCCCAAGCACCTTCGACAACGGTACGTCAAGACGCTCGGCCACATAGGCCATCACCTCCCGGGACACGTAACCGTATTGCTCCAGCGCCAGGTGGAGCGCGGGGATCAACGCGGCTTCCCGCGTGGGATAGTGCGGAAGCAGCTTCTGAAACCGCCGCTCATTCTCCTCGTTGAAGGCAATCTTCTCGTGCTTGTCCGATGTTTCCATGTCGTTTCGCTCGCATTGCTGGATGGCCGCCCATCGAGAGCAACTAGCGGTCCAATTCCCCCGCAATGATGTTCAAACCGCTCAGTATCACAATGGCGTCCGCCACCATCTCCCCACGCACCAACTCGGGATAGGCCGAAAACAAGGCAAAACACGGCGCCCGACAGTGCGCCCGGTAGGGCTTGCCCTCCCCTGTCGAGACCACATAGTAGCCCAGTTCCCCATTGGCGGCCTCGGTGCGCATGTACACCTCTCCCTTCGGAGGCCGGATCCCCTCGAATATCAACTTGAAATGGTTCACCAACCCCTCGATCGTCCCGTACACCTCCGCCTTGGGCGGCAACGCAACTCGAGGATCCCGCAGCAGGTAGTCTCCGTCCGGCATCCGATCAAGCGCCTGGCGGGCAATCCGCACACTCTGCTCACACTCGTCGAACCGGATGAAGAACCGATCGTAAGCGTCTCCGTTGTACCGACGCGGCACGTCGAACTCGTACTGGTCGTATCCCATGTAAGGGTGGACCTTCCGAATGTCGTAGTTCACACCACAAGCCCGCAAGCAAGGACCGGTGAACCCGTACTCGATGGCCCGCTCAGCCGTGATCTTTCCCACCCCGATCATTCGATCCTGGAAGATACGGTTCTTCTCCAACAGGCCCCGAACCTCCGCGATGACCCCGTCCACCTCGTCCAGCAACGACCGGGCATGATCCGCCCACCCCTCCGGCATGTCCGCCGCCACGCCCCCAACTCGAGGATAATTCAACGTCAACCGGGCACCGCAGATCTCCTCCAGAAGCGAATACACCTTCTCCCGGTAGTTGAACAGATACCAGTAGTTCGTCAACGCACCGGCATCCACCGCTGCCGCCGCCAAACATACAAAGTGGTCGATGATACGCGAAAACTCACTCAACACCACCCGAATGGCCTGGGCTCGAGGCGGCGCCTCCACGTCGAACAATTTCTCGATCGTGAGACACCAGCCGATGGAGTTCATCAGTGCTGAGCAATAGTTGAGCCGCTCAGTATACGGTATCACCTGCGAGTAGGTACGAACCTCGCACTCCTTCTCAAAACATCGGTGCAGGTAGCCAATCTCGCACTGCGCATCCACTATCCGCTCACCGTCCAGCTCAAGCTGGGCACGCAAGGTCCCGTGTGTCGCAGGATGCGACGGGCCGACGTTTACGATGAGTTTCTCGGTCGGTATGTCCTTGAGTTCGAACGACATGGCTCCCCTTCATCCCTTGAACGGTTTGAGCGTGAGAATGTCCGCCGGAATCGGACGCAAGGACGGCCGCCGGTTCACGGGGTAGTCCTTCCGGAGCGGATGCCCCTCGAAATCCTCGTGGGTCAGAATTCGCTTCAGGTTCGGGTGGTTCAGGAACCGGACACCAAACATGTCGTAAGTTTCCCTCTCGAACCAGTCTGCACCTACCCAGATGTCGGTCACAGACGGAACCACCGGGTCGTCCTCCGGAACCGGGAATTTCAGCCGCAGGCGGTGTCTGTGGCGGATGGAGAAAAGGTGATACACCACCTCGAACCGGGGTCCGTCATCGAGGCCGGACCGGTCGACGCCGCAGACATCCACGAGCAGGTTGAATTCCAGTCTGGGGTCATGCCGGACGAACTCCATGATCTCATGGAGGCTGCCGCGGTCCATGACCATGGTGTCGTCGCCGCGGAAGTCGTGCTGCGAGATGACGGCGCCGGGGAAGGTTTCCTCGATGAGTGCCCGGATTTCCTTGCCTTCCATCGTACTCGATGCTCCTCGAACAGCGGATGTCTTCCTGGGTTGGGCGGAGTCAGTCCCACTTCAACGCGCCGCGCTTGAGGACGTAGACCCAGCCGAGGAAGAGCAACCCGAGGAAAATGAACATTTCGACCAGCACGAACAGGCCCATGCCTCTGGCGACGAACGACCGGAGGCTCACCGCCCAGGGGTAGACGAAGACCGCCTCGATGTCGAACAGGATGAACAGGATGGCCACCATGTAGAACTTGACCGAGACGCGGGTGCGGGCATTCCCGATGGGGGGAGCGCCGCACTCGTAGGTGTCGAGTTTCTCGGACTGAACCTTCGCGTGTCCGAAAATGCGGGACAAGTTGACGAAGACCGCGGAGAACACGATGGCGGCCACAAAAGAAATGAGCAGCGCAACGTAAGGATTGTCCATGTGCACCTCGTCGAGAGACCTGCACGCCTGCGCCTGGCCCAGGGGCGTTTGGTTCCACCTTCATATTTCGTATGCTACATTTTGTCAAGAAAATCCGTGCATGACGGCGGGTCAAACGGACGCGACCGAAAAGCCCGTCGGCGAAGCCCTGTGCCAGAAGGGTTTTTTCAGGGGGTCGACGGGGTGAGGAAGGTGGTTGTCCGGAAGGCCCCGGCGTGGACGCCGGGTCACGAACCAGGGAGAGGTCCATGACGGGAACGAGTTCGTCCAGTGCAAACACGGTCGGTTCCAGGGTGGGTGACCCGGCGTTGTCGCTGGTCATTCCTTTGTTCGACGAGGAGGCCGGCGTTCGCGGGGTGGTGCGGTCTCTCGTGGGGACTCTGGACGAAGCGGGCATTGCGTTCCAACTGGTGCTGGTGGACAACGGATCTCGAGACGGTACGCTCGGGGTCATACAGGAGATTGCCCGGGGAGATCCCCGGGTGGAGGTGCTCCACCTGCCGAGCAACGGGGGGTACGGCGGAGGCATTCTGGCGGGTCTTCGGGTGTCCCGTGCCCCGGTTCTGGGCTATCTTTGGGGCGACGACCAGGTGGGCCACCACGTGGTGCCGGACCTCCTCCGGCGCATCACGGAGCAGGGGGCCGACCTGGCCAAGGCCCGACGGGTGATACGGCTGGACGGGCGACACCGCCGGGCCCTGACTCGAGTCTATCACACGGTGTTCCCCCTGTTCTTCCGCCTGCCATCCCGGGACATTCACGGGTGTCCCAAACTTTTCACCCGTGAGGCGTTCGAACGCATTGCACCGGTATCGCGCGACTGGTTTCTCGATGCGGAGGTCATGATCCGCGCGACCGAACTCGGCCTCCGGATTTCCGAACTGGACGTGGTGGCCTATCCACGAGCGACCGGGGAATCCCACGTGAGATGGGGGACGGTGCTGGAATTCGGGATCAACCTGGTACGGTTCAAGCTGATCCGTCCCCACGGATGACTCCCCGGTGTACCTCCACCGGGTTCTCGAGGGGGGGCTGCAGGCCCCGCTGCTCCTGGGGGTCCACGGCCTGTCACGTGATGATTGCGCAGCCTGTCACGTCATGATCACGACGCGGGCGTTCTCGCCGCCGTATCCGTCCGGTTCCCGATTGAGGTTTTCGGGGTCCACGACCCACTGGCGGCCATTGATGACGAACTTGTAGCTATACCAGTCGGGGCGGTCGAACGTCACCTGGACGGACCAGAGCCCTGGGGCTTTCCAGGTCATGGGGGTGGCGTCCGGGTCCCACTGGTTGAAGTCTCCTGCGACCGTCACGGAATGAGCCTGGCGTTCCCGGTCGAAGTAGTAGAAGGTGACGCGGCGCCCGTGTACCGCCGGGGAAGTGGGTCGACGAATCCCTGTGCGGTGGAGGTCGTTCAGCGCTTCCTTGACTGCCTTTCGAGGGTGGATCAGGCCGTGACCCTGCCGTGCGACCGGGACTCCGTAGATACGGTCCGTGGTGCTTGTGAGGATCGCCTTGATCCTGGCCGGGGTGAGTTCGGGATTGGCCTCGAGCATCTGAGCGATGACGGAGCAAACGATGGGGGCGGAGAACGAAGTTCCGTCCACATGCTGGTAGAATGGTGCGACCAATTTGTGCTTTTTCATGAGTCGGTCGATCTCCCCGCGAATCGCTGCGACCGACCAGGTGTGCATGTCGGAAGGCCAGGGCACGCCATCGTTGAGGGCGTCCTGGACATAGGATGCGACTTCGTGGTCCGGAGCTTCCTGGATGAGGTGCATCCAGCCCGACTCCCGAAACAGGGGACTGCCCGGAAGGAGGGGTGCGGCGACCCAGATTCCCGGTGCCACGATCTCGGGCTTGAGGATCCCGTCCTCGGTGGGGCCATAGCTCGACCAGTACATGCCGTAGCTTTTGACATCGAGGCGGTTTTTGTCGTCCAGCCCTCCCACTGTGATCACCGATGGCGCGCTTGCAGGGGGCCGGATCGGGCCGGACCCGTCGTCACCGCCACGATTGCCTGCGGACGCCACGACCACAATCCCCGCCTGAACCGCCCCCTCGGCGGCCTGGGCCAGTGCGGACCGCAAATACGAACCCGGCCGATCGCCTGACAGGGAGACGTTCACGATACGGATTCCCAGGGCGTCCTTGTGCGCCACGACCCATTCGAGGGCCTCGATGATGGCTCGAGGCTGTATTCCTTTCTTGCCCCGCACCTTGAGCAGCACCACCTCGGCCCCCGGGGCGATGCTTCGGTAGAGGCCCTTGGAGAGGTAGCCGTTTCCGGCGGCAGCCACCGAGGTCTGCATCCCGTGCCAGGAATCCTCCCCCGGATCGGCGAAGTCCTCCTTGCCGGGTTCGGCGATGTTCACGTAGGCTCGCACCCGGTCCACGGGCTGAGTAAGGTCCGGATGGGGATAGAAGCCCGAATCGATGAAGGCGATGGTGACCCCCCGTCCGGAGAACCGGGTATCGGCATTGAGCCTCAGGGGGGTGGGGATGACTCCGTAGTCGGATTCGTGATAGATGGGGAAAAAGTGGTCGAACGCCGAGTATTCCTGGTCGTCCCCGAGGAAACCGATGAGATTGTAGACATCCTGCGGAGTCCAGGGAGCATCCCCCCGCTTCACGAATAGGGGACCCGGTCGCGGCCCCCGGCGCTCCAGATAGGCCTCCAGCACGGCCGCAACTTCGGGATCCAAGGCAATGCGGCGCGGCGTCCCGTCCCGGCGAGGCAGATCGATTCCGGTGCGCCCCGGCCCCACTGCGAAAAGATGTGCGGGCTCCAGGCGACCGATGTCCTCCGCGTCGAGCGGCGTGCCATAGTAGAGCATCAAGATGGCGGCCCGCGCGTGGACCCCAAACGAGACCCGGCGGCGGAGGTGACGGACGATCCGCTCGACCTCGTCCCGAACCTGGCTCGAAAGGTGCACGTGGAAGGACTCGAGCGTGCGTCGCCGGTAACGGCGGAGATACTTTTCCAGGGTTGCTGGAAATCCAGTCCTTGAAAAGGGCCTCGCGCGGCTCTGTGCCCTCTGATGAGCATGCGTTCCGACCCGAGACGCCCCGCCACGCGCCTCCACCACATCGCCCATGGCCGTACTCCCTCGAGTGGCCCCCGGCCGGGTCACCGAAGCCTCTTGTTCTCGATCAGCGCCTTGTAGTAGTCCACGCTCTTGGGACTCGTCCCGTCCTGCTCGATCCAGCGGGGATGCGTGGCCCGAATCTGCTCGAGAATCTGCTGCTCCACCCGCTTGTGGTACGGAATGATGGCGTCATCCACTTCCCGGCCACACACAGGGCACACGTACTTGCCTAGCATGGTTGCGAAATCCCAGTCTCCTTCAGCCGACCCGGACGCCGGAGCACTCGTGCGGGTCGGTTCCCCTGCGTCGCCATCCGCCCACGCCCCTTCCCGCGCACAACACTCCGGACAGGCCGATGGGACGCCGACACATGCTTCCCCCAACCATAGGTCGGAATCCTCGAGGGGTCCGTCAAGCGAATTGTGACCTGCGGAGCCCCGGTCCCTCCCCACCCGGCACCCGATCCCCTGGGAATGCACCCTTCCCCGTCGGCCCCGAGGTGGGCCAACGCACCCGGCACCCGATCCCCTGGGAATGCACCCCGGTTCGCCGCCGACTCGGATTCCCTCGCAGAATGGTCAGCGTTCGTGTTACGTTTCCCTTCCAGATACGCTTCCGGCAACAGGACCAGAAGGCCAGGTTCCTCCATGGAGACGATCGATCCGCCTCACGCAACGCCCCAGGCAACCGAGTTCATGCGGGTGTATGCGCACGCCCTGCGCTGGACCGTGGGCCTCTTCACCCACTGGCACTGGGTGCCACCGGAAACCGCCTCCTGCTGGCACTTCTTCTGTCACCCTTCCGCCCGTGAGGTCCGCGCGGTGCTGCTCTACCTGGAACGGGTGCACTGGTGGGGCATCGTGGCTCGAGACCCGGATTCTGCGGTGAAGGCCTTTGCGAAACGGAGCCGGGAGATACCGATCCGGTTCGTCGAGGGCGATCGCGCCCACGTGGAAGCGCTCGAGCAGTCGGAATCGCTCCTCCCGTGCGGTGCGAGACGGGAACCGTCCCTGGTGTTGCGGAGGCGGCCAGCGAAGGAGGTGGGGCCACTGCCTGCCGGATTCCGCGAGGCGCGCAAAGGCGACATTCCGGCCATTCTGGCCTACCACAGGCAGAATCCGGGATGGGCCGCGGTCCCCTCGTGGTCGGACATCGCCTACCAGATCGAGAAGGGCGTCTACTTCGTCCAAGGGTCCCGGGGTTCGGTGCACGCCCTGGCCCGCGTCACCCCGGGCGGTGGGTTCCGGTGCATCAGCGACGTGTACACCTTTGCACCCTTTCGACGACAAGGACATGCCCACACGTTGATGCGCGGAGTCCTGAGCCGATCAGACCGTGCGGGCGAGGACGCTTGTCTCTGCGTCGAGGCGACCAACCAGCCGGCCCTGGCTCTCTACCAAGGACTCGGATTCTCCCGCTGGGACGAACGGCTGGTGCTGATCTGGAACAAGCAGCGGTAACCACGGTCGACCCGGGAACACGCACCCCCTCGTGCCCCTGGAAGCACGCGGTCCGCCCGGACTCACTCGTTCTCGTGCGCACCACACTTGCCGCGAAGCACGAACTGCTCCGAAGGACCGGCAGGGATGTTCGACTCAACCGATACCACCACGGTTTCCACGTCGGCCCGGGCGGGAACTCCGAACAGGCTCCGCACCCCCTCCACGTCATCCGACAGGACCCCCAGGCTGATCGAAGAGTCGCCGCCACGCCCCCATGCCTGATAGCGCTGCGCCTCCGCCAAGGGTGGAAGGTCGAAGGCAAACAGAGCGAAGCGCGCACCATCTCCAGCAAAGAAGGCCTGGCCACGCCCTTGCCGCCCCTCCAACACACACCGCCGCGTCGATGGGTCGGCCATCAACTCGATGAGTGCATTGGCTTTCCGCAGCTCCTTCTGGCGCTGGAACACCAGGCCTTTCCACTGGCGAAGCTGAGCTGCGTCCGCAGACCGGTCGGAAAGTATCTCGGACATTGCACTCGCCCGCTCCAGGTCGACACGCTTCTGGTGAAAAAACAGCCCGGCGAACAGCAAGGCTGCACACAGAAGCAAGGCCCCGGTCACCCGGGACCGAAGACGGCGCCGTGACGAGGACTCGAGGGTCTCCGACATGAGGCTCCCCTGGAGAGACGAAGGCGTTCACAACTTGGGGCACCGTAGCACGCCCGGTCCCGTGGTGTCAACGGGGTCACGGGCACCCTTCGGTTTCGGCCGGTTCGTTGCCGGAAATGATGTTCGTGTTCGGAATGCTCATCCGCACGTCTCCGGCACACAGGATCCCCCCACCCTGGCCGACCACTGCGGTGTTGTTCCGCACCTGGTTGGCGGACATGAGGAAAAGTGAATTGTCGATGACCATTCCGGCGCCGTTGGAGGCCTGGTTGTCGTGGATACGGCAGGCGGTGACCATCCCGTTGAGTTCGGTGCCCTGGAAATCGGCAAGATAGATCCCCCCACCCAAAGAGGAGGCCTCGTTGTAGGCGATCTCGGTCTCGGAGGTCTCCCCCTTTCCCACCGAAATCGAACTCAGGCCGGCGGCATAGATCCCGGCTCCCAAGGCTGCGGTGTTGTTCCCAATGTACGTGCCTTCCACGGTCAGGGAGGATTCTTGCCCCGCATGGATTCCTCCCCCCTGACCCGTGACCGCGTTGAACTGCACGAACCCTCCAGAAACCGTGGCCTTGCCAAGCGACGACACGTACAGGCCCCCACCTTGCTCCCCGGTCTCGCCTCCATTGCCGTCCAGGGTGACATCTTCCAGCAGTACCCCCGCGTGGGCGTCCACGAACACCCCGCCGCCTCGAGGCGCTCCGCACCCCGTCACAGACGTGGTCTCGAGTACCAGACCTCCGGTGCCGGTCACCAGGATGGCTCCGCCACTTTCAGCGGCAATGTTGGCATCGAAAAAACCGCCGGTCACGGCAACCACGAACTGGTCCGCCGCATCCACATAGATTCCAGCGCCGTACTCGGCCTCGTTCTCGACAACCACGTTGCCCGCAATCGATCCGCCGACATGCCCTTTCAGGAGCATGCCCCCACCACGACCCACGGCGACGTTGCGATAGACCGCGTTGTCCTCGAGCACGAACTGGGCCGTCTCGGCGTCCCCCGCGTCCAGGTAGACCCCGGCTCCATCGGTACCCCGGTTGCCCAACACGGCATTCCCGGTTATCTCCGGAACCTGCCCGGCGTCCACGAATACCCCGCCCCCCGAACCGGTCACGGTGTTGTCCAGCACGTCGTTGTCCCGGAGAACGGCCGCCCCGGTCCCTTGCAAACATACGCCGCCCCCCTGCGCCGCCGTGCAGGTCTCGACCCGGTTCCGTTCGATCCGCGGGGTCCCCCCGGTCACCAGGATCCCGCCGCCACATCCATCGGTATCTCCCCCACGCACGACAAAGCCTACCAGCGCCACATCCTGCCCCCCGGTTTGCGACAGGGTCACGACCGGCCCCACACCCTGCCCATCGATCACCGAGACATCGACAGGATCCTGTACCTCGCCGGCAAGATAGGTGTCCAGATCCACTCGAGGCACAGGAAAGGCGGCACGAATCCGGAGCGGGTAACCATGAAAGTCGATCGTTTCCTCGTAGACTCCCGGTTGCACCTTGATGTCGGCGCATGAGGCGTCCCAGGCAAAAGCATCGATCGCAGCCTGGATACTGGCGTAGGGCGATGTCCACGAGCCATCCCCGTCGCCGGCGGCGTGCCGATCGACCCACCGAGGACAGTCGTCGAGGCAGTCCGGAATCTGGTCCCCGTCCGTGTCCTCAGCCCCTTCCGGCGTCTCCTCGTCCACCCCTCCGTCACAATCATCGTCCAGGCCGTTGCACACCTCGAGCGCCCCGGGATATACCTCGGCCGCGCCGTCGTCGCAGTCCGCACAGGCCACGGCGCCGTCTCCGTCCACGTCCTCGGTTTCCTCGAGGGGCACTTCCCCGTCGCAGTCGTCGTCCAGGCCGTTGCACCGTTCCTCGGCACCGGGATACGCGGCCGGGTCCGTGTCGTCACAGTCGTCGTCGACCGGGGCATAGCCCTCGGGTTGGTCGCAGTGCAGGACGATCGCCAGGTCCACCCCATGGCCGTCGCCGTCCATGTCCTGGTAGTAGGTGAACCGAACCAATCCGTCATCCGGCTCCCCATCGCAGTCGTCGTCCAGGCCGTTGCAGGTCTCCACCGCGCCGGGATGAACGTTCGGGTCGGCGTCGTCACAGTCTGCGTCATCCTCCACGTAACCGGGTGTGACGGTGCACGAATATCGAGGCGGTTGGGTGCCGTCCCCGTATCCGTCCCCGTCCATGTCCGGGTAGGTGGTGAGCTTGACGCCGTTGTCGATGACGTCGTCGCAATCGTCGTCGATCCCGTTGCAAATCTCGTCGGCGCCGGGGTAGATGTCCGGGTCCATGTCGTTGCAGTCGTTGCCGTAGAGGGAGTGGTTGGGTGGGGGGGTGCAACTTTCCTTGGGGAGTGCCCCGGTGCCATACCCGTCGCCGTCGTTGTCCCGGTAGTAGGTCTGGGGTTCCACCCCGTCGTCCGGGATTCCGTCGCAATCGTCATCCACGTAGTTGCAGACCTCCGGGGCTCCGGGGTGAACATCCACGTCCGCGTCGTCGCAGTCTGTTCCGCCGGGGCATGCTGCTTCCGAGATGAAGCCGTCCCCATCTTCGTCCACGTCTCGAACCCCGTCGCAGTCGTTGTCCTTCCGGTCGCAAACCTCCTCGGCGCCGGGGTAGATGTCCGGGTCCATGTCGTTGCAATCGATGTCGGCGCAGAACCCGTCTTCATCCTGGTCGGGGCACGCGGTCGGTGTGGCCACCCCGGGCGGGGTGTCGTCGTCGCCCAGTTGGACAGGTGTAGGACTCGACTCGTTGTTCTGACTCGGGTCGTATCCGCACCCTCCGAACGGATGACACAACACCGCCACCCAGACGGTGAAAACCAGGAACGGGACACGGGCACCCGGCGCTCCCGGGTGCGGCGACGGGCTGGTGGCCATGGGGACCTCCCGGCGACAAGCAGACTTGGGTTTCGTGGCGGACTTCGACGTTTCCAATGACAGGATAGCAGGTTCAACCCCGCGCGGCAACAAGGGAGTCCGGCCCGCCACTCCAGGCAGGCAACAGACAGGTGTCTTTCTGCCGAAAACGGCAACAGGGGGCCTGAGTGTCCCCTGTACGCAGGCTCGAGGAGCACGCGGTCGCCTCGAGGTCACCGCAAGAAGGTCTCCGGGTCGTCCCACCGGCGCGTCAGCGTGCGGTGCAGGTCCCGGGCGGCCCCGCCCATCTCCCGCCGGACGGCGTGGTGGGCAAGCGTGATGAAGCGGTTGCGCCGGGTACGGCGAAAAAACGTTGTCCACTCGACCCCTGCCAGGTAGGTGGGTCGGAAGTAGAACCGCCGATAGGCGCTGTGGAACAGGGCCTCGAGGTCCACAGAATGGTGAATCACCTGGTGGACGTTGTCATAGAACGTCAGGGGCACGGTCTGGTCGAGCAGGCCTCGAGCCTGATAATCGTCGTACAGGTCCGTGCCCGGATAAGGGGTGAGTACGTTGTATTTCACGATTGACGGCATGTGGACGAACGAAGCCTGGATGGTCTGCTCCATGTCCTCCATGGTTTCGTTCTCGAATCCGAAGATGTACGATCCGACCGAGTGGATACGCCTGGATCGCAGCCGTTCGAACAGGGCTCGGAGGTCGTCTGACTGGCGGATCTTGCCCAGGGTCTCCCGGCACGGGTCGCTCACGCTCTCGACCCCGAAGTAGACGAGGCGCACGTTGGCCCGGTCGCACAGGTCGATCAGGTCGTCCCTGCGTCGGAACGTGGCGATTCGCGTGGCGATCATGAACTCGAATCGCCGTTCCAGGTTGGCTCCGAGGAGTTGCTCGAGGACCTCTCGCCCGTGGCGAACCGGGCCGAAGAAGTCGTTGTCGACGAACATGATTCTGCGCACGAATGGGAAGTCGGTGTGGATGGCGCGCAATTCCTCGACGACGTGTTCGGGCGAACGGAGTCGATAGCGCCTGCCTTCCTTGGGGGCCTGGGTGCAGAAGGTGCATGCATAGGCGCAGCCTCGCTTGGTTTCCACCGTGGTGCTCCGAAGCTTGCGTCCCTGGGCAAAGGAGTAGGCGCGATAGCGCTTCAGTGGGAAGAGGTGCCGGGCGGGCAGAGGCTGTTGGTCCAGGTCGGCCAACAGAGGACGGTCCGGCGTTCTGACCACCCGGCCGTCGTCCCGATAGACCAGACCTGAAACCAGTGCCGGGTCCCGGGCCAGGATGAGTTCCAGCATAGTGACCTCTCCTTCCCCGCGGACGCACACGTCGACATGAGGACACTCGGCCATGACCCGTTCCGGGGCGAAGGTGGCGGGAAGGCCGCCGAACACGACGCGCGGAACCCCGGTCGCATGGGCCAGACGGGCGACCCGATAGGCGTTCTCGAGGGTTCCATAGATGACCGGAACGGCGAGGAGGTGAGGCCGCACGTGCCGAATACGGGCCTGAAGTGCCGCGAGAGAGCGGCAGTCCACAGCGCAATCGACGACCGAGACGGCCACACCGTGTTGCTCGAGATGGGCGGCGATCCAGGCTGCGCCCAGATAGATTTCATCGTACGAGAAGGTCCAGACCTTCTCCACCAGGGGAGGGATGACGAAAAGGACTCGAGGCTTCATCGACTACAGTCCCAGCACAGTGGGTGGCACGGCCCGATTGTGGCACAAGGGATCACGGGCGTCCAGGCGCCCGGTGGCCAGGAAGGCGTGCGTCTTGCATCCACCGCCGCACACGTTCTCGTGCTCGCACCCACGGCAGTCGTCCGGAAGCCGGTGCCAGGCTTCCCGGCGGCTCAGCACCCGATTCCAGAGCACGGTCATGGTTTCTCGAGTCACGTTGCCCACGCTCAAGCTGTCTGGAGCAAAGGCACACGGGAGGACCTCCCCGGTGGAGGAAATGTAGAGGATACGCCCGTAGTCCTGGCAGGTACTCCCGGTCATGCGGGCGAAGACCCGGTTGGGTGAGGGGATCCTGCCCGATCGTGATAGTCGCTCCATCAGGGCGCTCCACTCGGCCGGAGAGACCTCGATGTGGTGGGAATCCGATCCGACCGGGAGGCACCGTTCGATGACATAGCGGATATCATGGGCGTCGAGCATGTCGAGGAAAGATTCGACGTGTGGGTAGTTCAGGCGAGTCACGGTCAGGAAGACGGCGGTGAAGAATCCGGCACGACGGGTACGAAGGAGGTTTGCGAAGACCAGATTGTAGTCGGCGCCCGGCCCGGCCAAGGTCTGGTAGGCTTCGCGACAGTCGAAGTTGAAGTAGAACATGATCATGGGATCGAGCCGCAGGAGACGTTCCACGGTCCGGTCGTCGAGCAAGGTGCCGTTCGTGTTGATGGCCACGATCAGGCGTCTCGAGACAAGCTGTTCAATGAACCAGAAAAACCTGGGATGAAGCAGGGGTTCTCCTCCGAGCACCTGGACGAAATAGGCTCCGAGTTCGTCGATCCCACGGTCGACCACCTCGAGCCAGTCGGTGATGGACAGACTCGCCCTGCTGTGGTCCACGTAGCAGTAAGCGCATGCGAGGTTGCACCGCTCCGTGATGTGCACGGCGATTCGCTGAGGCCGGATGGCCACATATCGCTCCCACATCACACGGGCCACGCGATTGACCGCCGGAACAGCAAGGACCCGATCCAGCACGTCGTATGCCGGAGTAAGACGCCGGTTGGTGTACAGGTGCTTGGCGACACGGAATACCGCGGGCCTCAGCCTTCGAGACGCCCAGGCGTGGGGGCGGCTCTTCTTTGCGCCTCTTGCTCCTCCCATGCCTAGTCCTCCCCTCGAGTCGAGACGTTGCGCTGCGCCCACAACAGGTATTCGAACCGACTCACCGGGCGACTACGCCAGGAGAACCCCCTCGCAGCCAGCCGGGAGCCCAGCTCTGCGGCGGAAATGAGGTGCAGATCCTCAAGAAAGACCTCCTCGATGAGCTTGAGGATCCGGGTGCGCACCCGCCCCGGTTCATACTCGACCACCACGATGGTGCCCCGATCTCCCAGCAACTCACAGGCCCGGTCCACAAATGCGTCGGCACGCCCCGTGTGATGGAGGAAATCGGAGCAGAAGATACAGTCGAACACACCGGGCTTGAATGGGTGACGGAAGAAATCCCCCACGACTGGAACGACGTCCGGTCCGGACAACCGAACCTCTGGTGCGCGTCGAAGCATGTTCTCTGCCACGTCCAGCGCCACGACCTGGTCAAAGAAGGAGCGCAACGTTGGGATAAACAGTCCCGTCCCTGCCCCGGCGTCCAGCACCCGACGGCGAGGCCCCAGGGTCGGCTCGAGGCTCAGGAGCGCCCGGTACAACACCTCCGGCGTGTAAAGGCCGAACCGGGCGCGGTTCCGGTCGTAGCCCTCCGCCTCGCAGTCGAACGTGTGCGGCAGATTCTTTCCCCGCAACGTCCGAATCACCCGTCTGGCTGCCCGCCGGATCATCTCCCCTCATCCTCCCTTCCACCCTCGAGCCCGTCGGAGCCCATCGGCGCTCGAGGGTCCATCACAGGAGCCTCCTGTAATCCAACGGGAGCCGCTCCCCGCGTGCTACCGCTCGAGCCACCCGTCGGCCGATCTCGCTGTCGTTCATGGGACACCCTGATGGGTCGGTGGTGTCTTCGAAACCCAGGAACAGCGGGCTACTCCACATGCGCCGAAGTATCGTCTTGATGGGCTCACGGAACACGTTGCCGAAGCTCACCGGGATGAAGTTGCAGGGTTGCACGTCCCCCCAGGGAGAGAGATAGACGTAGGCCCGGATACGACTGAAACAGATGAACGGGGCGTCGGGAGAGGAGCAGAGCACGCTCTCCCAGTAGACCCGGCCTGGCCGCAGTAGTGCCCGGAGTCTTGCGACATCCTTTTTTTCCAGCTTGACTTCTTCCTCCCCCAGCCATTTCCCGGCTGCAACCGGAGAGAGGATGCGCACCGGCACTCCGATATCCTCTGCCAGGGAGAGAATCGCGGCCAGATCCCCGTTCTCGAGGTTTTCGGGCGTGGCATAGGCGGTGATGTACGCCCCCAGTCCGGCTGACACACAGGCATCCAGGCCGGCGACCGCTTTCTCAAACACCCCGTCTACCCCACGCAACCGATCGTGAACTCGAGGATCCGCACTGTCCAGGCTGACGCCGATCTCGGTCAACCCGGCCCGCTTCAAGCGATCCGCCATGGCCTGATCGAGCAAGAGTCCATTCGTGTCCAGCATGGTCTGAAACCCGCACTGGCGCGCAAAGGCGATCAACTCGAGGATGTCTCGTCTCAGCAGAGGTTCTCCGCCGAAAAAGTAGATCTTGTAAGCGCGCGTCCGGGTGAGTGCGCGGATGAGGAACCGAACCTGGGCCGTCTCAGGGTCCGGTTGCGCCTGGTGCCGATACATCTCTGCGGAACAGTGGACACAATCGCATTGACACTGGTAGGTGAGCGCGATCTGTGCGTTGAAGGGCTTGGGCGCACGAACAAACCAGGGGAGGAGGCGCGGTCCGACCGTCGGATGGCGCAACAAGGGGGGCAAGGCACGTCCCAACCACTTTTTCCCTCGCTCAAACCGCATCCTCATCCCCCCTCTTCCGCGGCGTCGTGCTGCGCTGCCCTCGGGATGCAGGACCAGCCCGCCTCGAATTGCCTGTACCATGCCAACCGCTGTCCGCACGACCTCGAGGGAAGGGGTGCGGGAGCCTTTCGCCTTCTCTCACGATACGGTACTGCGTTCCGGCGTCAAGGATCAACCCGGGATTTCGCTTTCGGAACGGAAGAGGGGCTCGAGGGGAAGGATTCTGGGTGGCTGCTGCGCGCGATTTCGGCTACGCTGTAATCCTGGACCACGAATGGCGGAATCGTTTCTGGATGTCGAGGAGGATGCTTGAGCGGTAAGCTGCGGATCTGCTTCGTCAAGCCGGTGGGACCCCGCACCCTGGTGAGCTTTCACGGACCGGACCTGGGGATTGCCTGGCTTTCCACAGCGGCGCGACGGGCGGGGTGGGAGACCTCGTGGATCGATGCGCAGGCGGAGGGGCTGAGCCATGGGGATCTGGTGTCCCGGTTGGTCGCCGAGGCGCCCCACGTGGTGGGATTCAAGGTCTATACCAAGGATCTCGTCTCGGCGCGCATCTCCATGGCTGCCTTGAGGCGACGGTTGCCCAATATCATTGTTCTCGCCGGGGGTCCGCACGTCTCGGCGGTGGGTCTCGAGGCCCCTCGAGACCTCCCGGGGGCGGACCTGTTCATCCAGGGGGAGGGGGAACTTCCCCTGTTCTTGCTCCTTTCGGGCCGGGACCGGGCAGCCTACTTTTCCAGCAGCCGCGGGAACATCCTTGATCGCACGGAAGTAGACACCTCTCATTTTCTTGACGCGAAACGTTTGCGCAACATTCCGGGCGTGATCTTTCACGACGGCCACGGATGGCGGGCAAATCCGCCCCACTTCGAGCCCGACCTGGATCGGCTCGGCATGCCAGACTGGGAACGCCTCCATCCAGACCGATTTCCACGTTACTCCCTGCGGGTGCACGGCCCCTACATCCCCATCCAGACGGCTCGAGGCTGTCCGTTTGCCTGCACCTACTGCGCAGCCCACACCCTCAACGGCAGGCAGATTCGTATGCGGTCTGCGGAGCACGTGCTGGGGGAGGTACGATGGCTCCGGGACCGGTTCGGAATTCGCCACGTGTCGATTGTGGACGACTGCTTCCTCTCTCCGCGCAGCCACCTCGAGGCCCTTCTGGATGAGTTCATCCGGGCGGACCTGGGGATCTGCTGGGAGTGTTCGAGCAACGGGGTGAGAGCGGACCTCCTGGATCGCACGGTGGTGCAGAAACTGGAGCGTGCGGGCTGTTACTACATCGGTGTGGGGATCGAATCGGGGTCTGATCGCATACTTTCGGCGATGAAGAAAGGGGTTACCACCCGGGAGATCGAAGCCGGGGTGCGTCGTGTCCGCGCCCACTCGCACATGAAGATCCTGGGATACTTCATCCTGGGTTACCCGGGAGAGACTCGAGAGGACGTCCTGGCCACCCTGCGATTCGCTTTCCGACTTCCCCTGGATACAGCCAACTTCTTCCTGTTTTCTCCCCATCCGGGTACTGAAGCATTCGAAAGGCTCACCCGATCCGGACGCCTCCAGGAACCTGCCTGGATCAATCCCCGGCGCCACCTGTACGAGTACCCGGCTCTGGACCTGCCCGACCTGTCCGCCCGTCAACTCGCCTGGATCGCACGTCTCGCCCAGGTGCTTTTCCACCTCCGTCCGCGTACCGCCTGGAACCTGGTGAACGTCCGTTCTCTTCCGGACGACCTCAGGCTCGCCACGGGCCTGCTCCTCTCTGCCATCGCTCCGGACCGGAAAATCTTTCACTACCGTGTGCCTCCAGCCGTTCGAGGCGGCGGGCCTGTTCCGCACGAGTCCACTCTTTGGGGCGAATCGCTGCCACAGCCCACCCCGGCGGCCCGGCCCGGACCAGGAGGAAAGCATGGCTGATGTGGTCCTGGTTCATCCCCGCCACGGGGGCCTCCAGGAATGGATGCGCCCCGGCCGTGGGCTTCCTCTCGGAGCACTGACGGCCTGCACACTGGCGAGCCGTGCATACGATATCCGGGTGATCGACCAGCGGCTTCACCGGGACTGGAGAGCGCGACTGGTGCGGGAACTGGCTTCGAACCCGCTCTGTGTGGCCCTGGGCGTGATGCTGGGCAAGCAAATCGTGCACGCGGCCGAGGTGAGTCGCGTGGTGAGACGCCATTCTCGAGTGCCCGTGGTCTGGGGCGGTGTCCATGTCTCCTTGCTCCCGGAGCAGAGCCTGGCAAGTGGTCTCATGGACATCGTGGTCCGAGGTGAAGGTGAGCTGACCTTCCTGGAACTGCTCCGGGCCCTGGAACGGGGTCGCCGGACTCGGGCTCCGGGCGACCTGCCGGTCTCTCTTCTCCGAGAAGTGCCTGGCATCGCTTTCAAGGACCGGGGAAAGATCCACGTAACACCACCCCGGCCCTTCGTGGACCTCAATGCACTCCCTCCACCTCCCTACCACCTGGTGGACGTGACGGCCTACAACTCCAGTCTGAGTGAACCGCCGGAACCTGGAACACTCAAGCTGCAAATGGAGACCTCGCGGGGGTGCGTGCAAGGGTGCAGTTTCTGTTACAACCCGGTCTACAGCCGACGACGGTGGCGGGCGCTCACCGCGGTCCGGGCTGTGGAACGAATGGAGTTCCTCGTCGATCGGTACGGGGCACAGACCCTCGACCTGGTGGACGACGCCTTCTTCACCAACCCGGCACGGGCACGGGACATCGCTCGAGGCCTGGTCGACCGGGACCTGCGGCTCCGCTGGTTCGTCCAGGGCGCCCGGATCGAGACGCTGCTGCGTTTGAGCGAGGAGGACCTGGAGCTTCTCGCCCGGTCCGGCCTGCGGGTGGTCCGGCTGGGAGCAGAGTCGGGTTCACTCCGGATTCTCGAGGCGATGTCCAAGCCGACCACACCGCGAGACGTGCTGGCGGTGAACCGCAAACTGGCCCGACACGGGATCGCTCCCTGGTTCTACTTCACGTGCGGAATGCCCGGGGAGAGCGAGGAGGACCTGAAACGGACCGTGGCACTCCTGTTCCAGGTGCTCGAGGACAACCCGCAGGCCCGTGTGGTGGCGGCCTTCTGCGTGGTGCCCATGGCCGGGACTGAAGTATATGATCAGGCTCGCGAGGTGGATCCGAGCGGCGTACCCGACACACTCGAGGACTGGGCCAAGGTGGAGACGCACGTGTTCGCCCCCTGGCTGGATGCCGCGGCCCGCAGGCGACTTGAAAAGATCTTCCTCTCCAGCATGTTCATCGATCGCAAGGTTGAGCACTTCACCGACTCCCGGCTGGTGCGAAACCTGGTGCGCCTGTATCGCCCACTGGCTCGAGCCCGTCTGAGTCGCCTCCGATTTGGACCCATGCCCGAACTCTGGGTGGCCAGGAAGTTGGTGGGATGATCCTGGAGATTGGACCATGCGCGTGCTCCTGTTGCGCCCCCCGGACCCGCGGATCGAACGATTCTCCCTCTGGATGCCCCTCGGGCTCGCCTCGCTCGCTTCCGCCATCCGGGAACGACACGAGGTCACGATTCTCGACGCTCCTTTGCTCGGCCTGGACGTGGAGGCAGCCACGAAACGGGTTCTGGAGATTCGTCCGGACGTACTCGGCGTCTCGTTGCTGACCCTGTCGCTCTATCCGGCGGGTATGCTCTGCCGTCGAGTCAAGGAAGTGGCGCCCGAGGTGGTGACCGTGGTCGGAGGTCCTCATCCATCGGGCGATCCCCATGGGACCTTGCCCCTGTGCGAGGCCTGGGATTACGCATTTCAGGGAGAAGCCGAGCAAGGATTCTCTCTTTTTCTCGACCGACTCGAAGCAGCCGGATCACCGGGGCGAGACCGTTCGAGCCACCCCGTTCTTGAGCCGTCCCCCCGGCCGGCGCTGATACGCAAAAAAAAGGAAGACTGGACTCGAGACATTCCCGGCCTCATCCGCCGGGTGAACGGAGGGGTCGAAATCACCCCCGCTGCCTTCGCCTCGGACCTGGACGCGCTTCCCCATCCTGCCTGGGATCTCCTGGACCTTCCGGCTTACCCTCGCCACTCCTTTTTTTTCATGGGACGCCAGCCCAACGCCCACCTCTACGCCACCCGGGGATGTCCTTCGTCCTGCGTGTTCTGCGGTATCCGCGGCGTGTCCGGCCCGGGATTCCGGACGCGGTCCGTGGAATCGGTGCTGCACGAGGTCCACATTCTCCAGGCACGGTACGGTGTTCAAACCCTGATGTTCGTGGACGACAACCTGACCGCCGACCGGGACTATGCGCTGGCACTTTTCGACGCCCTGGCCGGACTCCCTTCGCCCGTCCACTGGATACCCATCCATGGACTCCGGCTCGACACCCTCGACGAGGAACTGGTGCGGGCCATGGACCGCTCCGGCTGCCTCCTCTTCTACGCTGGAATCGAGTCCGGTAGCCCCCGTATCCTCGAGCGCATGGGCAAGGGGACCACGCTCGAGGAAATCGAGTCCAAGGTGCGACTGGTGCGTCGCGTCAGCCGCATCCAGGTCTGTGGCTACTTCGTCCTCGGCTTCCCAGGAGAAACCCGGGAGGACGCGCTTCGGTCCATTCGATTCGCCCGCAAACTCCAACTGGACCGGGCTCTGTTTCTCCCCAACCTCCTCAGCCCGGGCAGCGAACAGTGGCGGCGACTGGTCACCAGCGGTCGCATGCCGGCCTTGACCCTGGAGGACTTCGAGGATCCCATCGGCCTGGGATATCGCCTCATCTGGGAGTTCCTGGCCGAAAAGGATGGTCTCTCCCCTCGAGAACTCCGACGCCTGTTCGAAAAGGCCTATGCTTCCTTCTACCTGCGACCCGGCCCGCTCTCCCGATTGCCTTTCCAGGTCTCACCTCGAGGCGTCCGGGACGCTGCCCGCTGGGTGAGTCGTTACTTCGCATGAGCCGCACCCGACCGTGCCGTCCTCCACGCTGTCGACGGAAAGGCTTGATCCCCACCCCGTCATCGGTTAAACAGCGCCGGTGAAGAAGCAAGGCCGGAACCTCTCTCGTGGAGCAGGCATGCGGAAGCGAACCCTTTTCCTCGCCGTGTTGGCCGCGTTCGTTGCAGGTGGGCTGGTCACGTGGCAGGCCGCCAGATTGATACCAGAAGACGGTGTGGACCGCTGGAACGCCAAGAATCAGTGCAGCAGGATCCACAAGCCGACGCTCGAGGAGTACGGAACTCACTACCGGGGGGATCCAGGCTATCCCATGTTCAGTTGGTGGTACTCGGGCTTCCTCTCATCCTCGGACGGCCACACGTTCATGTTCCGACTCTCCATGTTCCCACCTCACAGCTCCCATTATCCTGGAGGCGCCCTCGACGTGGTCCAGGTCGATTTCAGCGACCGTGGCACCACTCGAGAATCCCCGGCCTACCGTGTCTCCTGGAAATTCGACGAGATCCACTTCGACGAGACTCCGGACCAGGTCGTCGCCACCGTGCCCGGGACTCCGGGGTTCGTGGTGACCGTCACCCCGGTATCCCATCGAATCTCGGTCTCCACGCCCGCGTTCTCCTGTGACCTGGAACTCGAGGGAATGGACCCCGTGTTCTTCTGGAACGAGGGAAACCCGGTGGCCATGCCCAACTCGCACAACCTGATGATCGGATTTGAGGACTTCATGTCTGCCTCCGGCACGCTGCGCCACGGAGAAAAACCGTTTGAGGTGGTCGGAGACATCGTCAACGAGCGTATCTTTTTTGACGGGGACAAGTGGGGCTGGTACGAGGAGGACTGGTTGGCGCTGACGCACCCGGCGTTCTACTGCCTGCTCTTCCAGGTGAAATTTCGAGTGGACGAACAGGAACGGGATTACAAGGAAGGATTTCTCTACTTGCGAGAGGAGGACGCCTACATTCCCCTCACCGATCTGAGTATCGTCCACCGCCGCACCGGCCCGGGTGCGATCGAGGGTCAACCGGTGGCGGTTCCTTCTGAAATCGCCATCCGGGCAGCCAACCGGGAACTGCTGATGACCGGGCTGCTCCAGTCTGTGGGGCGTTCTGGACGGGAGATCGCGTTTCAAGGCGATGTCCTGATCCAGGTTCGCCAGTTCGAACACGCCTACTCGGAGGTCATGGGCTGGGACGAGGTGATGCGGAACGGAATCTGATGTCCTCCCCTTCTCCCCCTGCGTGCGTGATCGACTCGTACACCTCCAAGCCCGGAACTCCGGAAGGTATCGAGCCGAACTGCGAATCGCCCTGAAGCGCGGCGCGCATGGCCTCGAACGAGGCGCGCCACGGTTCCTGATATCCCGCGTAGGCGTCCAGGTCGGTCCTGAACCTCTGGGCCGCGGCACTGGCGTCCAGGACTACCCGTTCGCACCGTGCGAGCGCCTCGCCCGCCTCCATCTTCCCCACGGGAATCACCCACCGACAGACCTCGCCCGAGAGATAGGTCATCAGGAAAGGGTCCACGCAGCAAGTCGATGTCGGAGGAAGCCGCCCCAGGGCGTCCTGTACTGCCTCCACGTGGGGAGAGGGAGGGAAGCGTGCCACGAGTGCATAGTAGGCCCCCGGGACCACCAATCCTGTTTCCGGTCTGTCCACAGCCTCCACCCCGGTCGGGATGTCTCGGTGGATGGCGGGCAAACCCAGCGTGACCCCGGCGACCACGCCGATACGTACGATCGCAAGGACCTGGGACGTGGGCCATCCCCGCCGGGTGAGAAACGCGATCGGCCCCCGGGCGCCCTCGAGTGCGAGCAGGGCCACCATGGGAATGAAGTACATCTGGCTCTCGGAAAGGGTTCCGGTGACCAGGAACACGTACGCAACCAGCACCAGCAGAAGGAGCGCGCGCCACCGATTCATGCCACGCACAGCCAACAGTCCCCCCGCTGCCAGGAACCAGGCAGCCAACTCACCGACCCGGGCCAGGCTGTCCGGAGCGAGCGGGCTGGCCAGGAACGCGGCTGTCTTCTCCGGAAGTAATCCGATGAGTTCTCCCTCGATCCTCTGCACATAAGGGGTGAGCAGAAGAAGCCACTGGGCTGAGAACTGGATCACGCCCACGGTCACGGCGGCCATCAGCGCCATCCGTCGTGCGAACCGGCTCGACCGGGCGTCCACGTCACGGACCGCCAGGAGGAAAAGTGCCACGAAGATCCCGCCGGCACGGTAGGAGCAGCCGCCGAAGATGACCAGGACAAAGAGGGTTCGCCACCATCCCTTGAGATAGGCGAGATAGATCAGGGGCAACAGCGCCGCAGTGGGGAGCACGGGGGCGGAGAGGAGTTGACGCAGCAAGAACGGGTTGGCCATCAGCGCCACACTGGCCAGGACGGCGCCGGACACGGGGACACGCCGGTGTCGAGCCACGAAATAGAACGGGGTGAGAAACAGCAACGTCTCGACCACGCTGATGTTGCAGAAGGCCTGGAAGGTTCGGGTGGTGGGGAACAGGGCCTGAACGAGATAGTGACCGGCATGGGAGAGGGCCACGGTGGGATACATGATCGAGCCCACCAGGACCATCCAGAAGATGTCCGGGTCTACCCGCTGCGGATAGCGGACGATCCCCCAGTGGTAGTCCTCGTTGTTGGTGCGCAGCGTGTGCAGGTCGCCTCCCAACGCCAGGTGCCCTCGTCCCTCGATGACCAGCCAGGCGAGAACCAGGGCGCACGCCAGGACGACGAGGAACCCGGCGGTATCGTGCCACCTCCCCCGGTTTCTCACCCCTGTCATTCGGTCCTCCTCATTTACCGCCACACCACGCTCCACCAGAACCATCGTGCGGGTGCGCCAGAGCCCACCGGCTCACGCCCCTGCTCCTCCCGGACGGTGAGAGGCAGGCGGAAAGTCCGCCCCACGCTGGAACCAGTATTCTCCTCGCCGGTATTTCCGAGCGGTCTCGACCAATTCCTTCAAGTAAGGGAGCACCCGGAGGCTGGATGTTCCGGCTCCGTACCACGTGGAAATGGGCACCTTTTCTATCCGGAGTCCTCCGTGCGCTGCAGAAAGAACCATTTCTCCATCGAAGTGAAATCGATCTGTGAGGGTGTGGAATGGTATGTCTCGCAGCGCCTTGCTCGTGTAGGCCATGTAGCCGCTGTGAAACTCGAGGCCGCGCAGGCCCAGGATTCGGTTTTCCACCAGGTCGCACAGCCGTATGCCCACAGCTCGAGACACGGGCATTCCCTGACGCAACACCTTGCCCCGGAGGAACTTGGAGCCAATCACCACGTCGGCGCGGCCCACGAGCAGCGGTTGAAGGAGGGTCCCCAGTTCCTCGGGCGCGTACTGACCATCGGCGTGAAGGATGACATGACAGCCGTTCTTGTGGTTCAGCGAGGCCTCGAGACCGGTTTTCTGGGCAGCACCGTAGCCCCGGTTGGTGGGGTGCGCAAGCGGGACCACCGGAAACGGACACCGGGCTGCGACCCGTCGAACCACCCGGGCGGTACCGTCGGTGCTGCCATCGTCGACCAGGTAAAGGGTCACCGAAACGCCGCACTCCTCCAGGGCAGTGACCGGAATCCGGGCCACCGTGGCTTCCAGCGTCGCCTGGGCATTGTAGGCGGGCATCACGATTCCCACACGGTCCATTGCCGGTCCTCCCATTTTTCTCGGTCATCCCGGGGCCAACACCGCCCGTTTCACCCGTGCCCCCTCCGCCACCGATGCGCCAGGAAAAAGGAGCGCCTCGGAAACGGTCGCGCCAGGACCCACCACCGCCCCCGGCCCCACCACCGACATGTCCACCCTGGCGCCCTCCCCGAGTCGCGCCCCTGCCCCGATCAAGGCATTCCGCACCTGAGCGGATCCGGCTTCCGGGCCCGGCACCGACCCCCTGAAAACAAGACCTCCCGCACCTGAAATCTCGTTTTTCACCCCCTCTTCTCGTCTCGACTCCAGTGCATGCGCAAGCCACCTCAAGTTGGCCTCGAGCAGGTCGCCAGGGGTCGAGATGTTCACGTCATCCATCACGATGGGTGCAGCACGCACACCTGCCCGGTCCCGGACGAGTCGCGCCACCGCGTCCGTCAGCTCCAGTTCCCCACGAATCGGAGACACGGGCGTGACGGTGATGGCGTCGAAAATACGTACATGAAACAGGTAGAACCCACACGGTTTGAGGTTGCTCAGAATCGTTTTCGGCTTTTCCACCAGGTCGAGCACCTCGAGGTCCCGGCTGACCCGCACCGTGCACTCCCGTCGGATCACCTCGGGATCGGCCTCCTCCCGTACCGACAGCAGCGCAGGGACCTGGTGTGACCGGGTCCAGTCGAAGGCAGGACGGACATCGCCGAGTCGAAGCCAGGTGTCCCCCAGCAAGACCACGAACCAGTCGGGAACCTGGTCGCGACAGCATTGGAGCGCGTGGGCGATACCTCGAGGTTCCGACTGGAGGACGAATCTGCAATGCACCGGGTTCTGGAGTTGCGCCGCAGCCTCGAGGATGTCGTGCTGAAGTCGTTCCATGCCAGGACGAACCACGAACAGGGCTGTGTGCACGCCGATGGACGAGAGGGTCCGGAGATGGTGCACGTAGAGCGGGAGGTTGCCCACCGGGAGCGCAACCTTGGCGACGTGTCGTCCGAGTCGGCCCAGGCGGGTTGCCTTGCCGGCAGCGGGAATGACCGCGTGGGTCACCTGCGACCGAGGAGTCGTTTCGCAGCCTCGATCCCGGACTGCATGGCCATGTCCATGTTCAGAAAGGTCCATTCTCCGAATCTTCCGGCGACTTCGATGTCCAGGTCTGCGAACCGCCTGTCCAGCAAGCGGAGATGACGTTGTCTCGCCAGATCGTGTACCACGTAGGCCGGCCGGGTTGCAAAACCCCTCACTCGCAGCACCGCGGCCCGACTCGTGAGGATTCCCCGGTGGACGAGTGCGTCGAGCACCCGCTCCTTCACCGTGTCCACGGGTTCCCGGCCGGATTCCGGACGCCTCGACACCTCGAGGATCAGGATTGCGGGGCCGTCCTGGTAGGCGGGGTTGATCTTGTCGACTCGAGTAATCCGGAAGAACTCCAGTTCTGGGTCTGCCACATAGATCCAGTGATAGTCCGGGAGCGCCACCTTTTCAGCGATGAGGTGGATGGAGATCACCTCCGTGTCCCGCAATCCAGCCGAGGAATCGGGAGATGTCCCGATGACCCGCCACGCCAGGGATCGAGGAAGCGTCCACAGGATACGCCGATATCGCCACGTGCCGCGGTCGGTTTCCACGAGCCGTTCTCGAGGCCGGACCCGGAGCACAGTGGTCTCGAGCGCCATGCGTTCGGGGCCGATTCGGTGGGCCAAGGCGTCGGGCAATGCCTGGATGCCGCCGTGGCGGGGATATCGGAATACGGCGTGAGGGCCGAACGCTCCTTCGGATTCCCCCGGGGGACGTCCGAGGAAGCTGTAGGCCATGTCGAGGTCGTCCACCGAATCGATTTTCCAGGCCACCCAGTCGGTGTCCAGGTCATCGAGGTGGACCTGCCACAGCTTTTCGTTGTAGGGCCGAAAAAAGGTCTCCACCATCGACCGTCCGAAGACTCCGAGCAGGTAGTCCTCGAAATGGCGCGGCGCCTGCGCCCCTCGAGTCCGGAATCTGGCGCCGCGGATGGCGGCGAAGTAATCCTTGAGGCAGGCGATCCGGAGTTCCAGAGGGAGGGCATGCACGTTGAGCTGAAATGGGTAGTCGCAGTATCGTCCCGACACCAGGACCCCGCGTCGAGAGGTGCACGTCACATGGTCTGGGACCAGTTCCTGGAACCAGGCGTCCATTGCGGGGTCTCGAGTGAAAAAGACGTGTGGGAGAATGTCGATTTCATACCCATCCAGCCTCGAGGTCCTCGCCAATCCCCCCGGAACCGACTCGGCTTCGAGCACGATGAAATCCTTTGCGCCCTCCCGGTCCAGGGACACTGCTGCGGCCAAGCCGGTCAGGCCACCTCCCAGTATTACCGTCTCCGCACTGCGAACACCCGTCATCCGTCAACCTCCAGACCTGGCTCCCTGTCGAGTCTACCGTCCCCGCCGCCGCGCTGCCAGCCTTTTCACCACCGCATAGGCCCGCCGCTCCGGCACCCAATCGGTCCAACCGTGCCGCAAGCGCGCACATGCCACCGGCCGATACAGCCGATAGAGCGCAGCCACCCCCGGCCTGGCGCCATAGTCCTCGAATTTGCGGTCCACGAATTTGGAGAGGAACGCGATGGAGGCCAACCGATCAAGCTTCTGCGGGTTCTCCCGAAACAGCGCACTTCTGTCCCAGTCGATTTCCGCCCAGGCCTCGAGTGATTCGGGAAAGTGGAACCCGGCCTGCTCCAGTGCCCGGGCGAGCGGGGTTCCGGGAAGAGGGATGTAATTGTAGAGCTGGGGGAATCGAAAATTCCGCCCCAGTGATTGGAGTTCCAGCGCAAAATCGATCGTCTCCTGGATCTCCTCCCACGTCTCGAACGGAAACCCGATGATGAAACTGGTCAGTACCAGGAAGGACCGACCCGCCAATCGCCGCAGGGTGGCCAGCACCGCACGGCGATCTCCCCATTTCCGGATCAATCGCCTCGTCCGGTCGCAGGCGGATTCCACACCAATGGTCAACTTGCCGAGCCCGGAGGCCTCGAGTCGGTCCAGGTCCCGGTCCGACATGGCGGCCACGGTCTGGATGTCCACGCCCTGGGTCTCGTAGCCAATCCCCATGTCCCGAAGCCCGAGCCCGATCCGCCACCCCCGGGCCACGTCCACGAAAAAGTTGTCGTCCAGGAAGTAGACCGTATCGAATGCGTATCGTTCCCGGAGTCGAGCGATCTCCTCGAGCACCTGGTGGGCGGGACGTGGGGTCCAGGCATTGCGATAGAAGACATTGTTGTAGCAATACGAACAGGTATGAGGACACCCGCGGCTGGAGAGGTAATCCAGACGCCGCGTGCCCCGATGGGAGTAGAGGTAGTCCTCCATCGGCACGAGGTGGTAGGGCGGCAGAGGCAACCGGTCGAAGGCAAGCACCGGCGAAGGCGGGCCCTGGTAGACGCTCCCGTCCGGGTCCTTTCCCCACACTCCGGGCACGTCTCGAGGTTGGCGGCCTCGAGACAGGTGGTCCACGAGGGAGGCGAATGCGACTTCCCCCTCTCCGACCACGACGTAGTCCACGGCGGGGCTCCGGATGGCCTGCTCCGGGATGAGACTGACGTGGGTCCCGCCCCACACCACGGGAGTGCGCGAATGGGCACGAACCTCGGCGACCATCTCCAGAGCGTTCCGGATCATCGGTCCGGGCAAGGTGGTGACCCCGACAACTACAGGCTGCCGCGACAGAGCGTCCCGGATGCGTTCGCGCCAGTCCGGGAGGAGCCGTTGGTCCACGATCTGGACCTCGCAGTCCCTGGCCACCAGGGTGGCTGCTGCCAACAGGGAGACCGGCGGCGTGGGACGGTCCCGGAAATCGTCCATGTCCCCGACACCGGGCTGGAGCAAAAGAACGAACGGTCGCACCACTTCCTCAGCTCGGCCCGCCCCTTGACGTGCCGCCTCGCCTACTCCTCAACCGCCGCCCCCCGACGGCACCCCGTTTGCCCGGCCTGAGCCGCCTCCCCTCAACGCCGCCCGGCACCCACTCGCCTCACGGCCCGTGCACGCTCCCACTGGGTTTCATAGTTCCCCGTGTTCGCCGGATCATGCTGGTACGACCCCCACTCCACCACACCGCCCTGTTCCGGCGTCCGACCTTGGGTCCGCCACGCATACAGATAACCCGACCGGGTTCCCTGGAAAACCTCGAGGTATCCATCTCCGTCCACGTCGCCCACCGCAGGCGCCCCCATGCCCCACTGACCGGTAAGTTTGGGCCACCCCTCCGGCTGCTCCCCCCGGTAGTCGAACGCATGCACCGTGAACGCCCCGTTGCTCGAAATCGATTCAGGATACCCGTCCCCATCGATGTCCGCCACCACCTGCTGGACAAAAAATTGCATGTCCGCCACCACCTGCGGGAAACCCGGAAGGAACTTGCCGCTGGTCGCATCGAACGCGCCGGTCGAAAACGTTCCATTCACGATCCGGTTGTTGGTGAGGAGGTTGCCCAGCATGGAGCCCCCACCCAGACCGATGGTGTAATCGAGGGAGCCGTCCCGATTCAGATCGCCGAATGCTCCGGAGCAGATGAGCGGCATGACGATGGGTTCGTCAGCATTGCTGAGCGCCCCGAAGGTTCGCCCCAGGTAGTCGAGCCGGGAGTAAACCGAACCATCTGAGCGAAAAATCGAGCCACTTCGCGCTGTTGCGTGCCCAGCCACGGTATGCGTCGCCACCTCGAGCCGCCCGTCTCCATCGATGTCGGCAAGCACCGGATGTGAGGTGCTACCGGTCCCGATCGTAGGCAGCAGGTTGGCGTACAGGCCCAGCGTCTTGATGGGCCATCCGCGGAGGAACGGACCGCCCCGGTGAAGATTGCCGTCTCCATGAATCGCGTACGTGGGCGCATAGACGAAATCGATGATTTCAGCGGTGCTGACCACCACGTCCACGAGGCCGTCTCCGTTCACATCACCGACGGCCGGCGCGGTGTTGATTCGGGCTCCCTTGACAGGAACGTAGGAATCGAACGGCCATGCAGCCTTGACAGGCCACCCTGGAAGGAGTTGTCCCCGCCAATTCCAGACATACACATGCTGATCCATGGCCGCTGCCACGATGTCAAGCTTGCCATCGCCGTCCAGATCACCCAGGGCAGCACCGACCATGAACCCGTCGTCGACCAGGTTGTCCTCCCCCGCGTTGGCCTGATTGGCAATCGAGCGATCCAGAGAAACCGGGAACCCAGCCAGCAAGGTCCCGTCGTCCCGCCAGGCAAACACCTCCCCGTCAAACGTGGTCACCACCACCTCGAGCCGGCCGTCACCGTCCAGATCCCCGATCGCAGGCGTGGACATGAGGGACTGAGGTCGATCCGGGTCAATGGCTCCAGACCGATAGGCAGGAGCAGCCGCATGGTTGCCCGGCACCGCGGGATCGAGGCTCCGCAAGCGACCTGCCCGAACAGGCCATCCGGGCAGGTCCTGTCCGAACCCGTCCATCAGGTGAACCCAACCATCCGATGTGGCCACCACCACCTCGTCCACCCCGTCGCCGTCCATGTCGACCAGCTTGGGGGAACTCTCCAACGAGGCCCCGAAAAACAGGGGATAGCCTTCCAGCAAGTCCGGGTCACTCCGCAAGTACAGGGTCTTCCGCATCTCACCCTCGAGCCCAGCGTCGTCGATGACGCGAACCCGCAAGGTCACGGTGTGCGTGTTGATCTTGTCCATGCGCGTCACGTTGTCGTCGTCCAGGGTAAAAGGAGGAATGGACGCGGCCGGATCCAGCAAGGACGCTGGAATGGACGAGACATCCCAGTGAGCGAGCACGCCCGAGACCGGGTCCACCCGCTCGTCGCTCACCTCGATGAGTCGGAAATCCTGCGGCTCCGGGTCCAGTCCCGGCCCCCACTCCACCACGTAATGGAACGACGTGGCCCG
Source organism: uncultured Gammaproteobacteria bacterium (assembly GCA_964418585.1). Lineage (GTDB taxonomy): Bacteria > Myxococcota_A > UBA796 > JAJRTE01 > JAJRTE01 > JAJRTE01. Next base: position 85,986 of record CAYQMG010000055.1, read on the forward strand.
CTTCGCCGCTGCATACCCCACCACGTCCACCACCGGTGTCCGGGTGGGATCAATCACCTGGAACCAGTCGGGCTCCAGCAGATCCGCTTCAGGCGGAATGGTGCCGTCGAATACGCGATCGAGTGCGGCGCGAATGTTCACCCGTCCGTACCCGAAGTAGCGGTCGAACCCCTCCTTGGAGGGATACCAGTTTTCGTTTCCGTAGTAGGCCTCCGGAACCCAGACGTCGTCCACGGTGTGGATGAAGATCTGGTAGATCTCATTCGCAGTGAGAGCCAACCCGGTGTGGAGCGAGGCGGATTGCATGAGCCCGGCCAGTCCAGACCCAACCGCGGTGGCCTCTGAGGAACAACCGTCGTCCGACACCACCATGGTGGGCCGACCTCCGAAGTCGGAGCAGTTGTTGAAAACCAGGAAACTCTCCGAATCGTACTCGTCGGACCCACTGAAAGTGATGGGGTGTACCACAATGGCATGATGGAGCGCTGCCGGCAAGTTGGCGTGGATGGAAGCTTCATCGGCCGCGGACGCCACCACCGTCACGCCATGAGCCCAGGCGTAGTCCAGGGCCTCCCGTGCAAGGGAGGAGGCGTTGAGCGCACCCAACTCTATCTGGACCACGTTCGCACCGTTGTCCACCGCATAGATGATGGCCTGGGCATAGGCCGAGGTTTCCGAGATGAACGAATCGCCCGACCGGAGCATCATCACGGCACAGTTGGGACAGGAACCGATGGAACCGCCATCGCCCCCTTCAGCGCCGGAACGCCGCAACTGGATAGTTCCGTGACTGTACCCCTGGTTCAATGCATCATCGAACGGGTCATTGTCGTTCCAGAAGAAATCCCACCCGCAGATGTCGTCTACATACCCGTTTCCGTCTGAATCGAGCCCATCCGAAAAGGTGTAGATGAGATCGGAAGGATCCAGCCGGTCGTCGGCCGCGTCGTTTCCGGCCTCGATGGAGACGCGCGGGTCCTGGGCATAGTCGTCCACGGTCACCAGGCCGTCCTGGTCCAGGTCGTAGCTCGACGCCGTGGAGCCATCCGAGAACCGGGGGAGCGGCAACTCACCGGTGTTGAGCCGAAACTTGCGCCGAAGATTGCCCTCGTCCCACTCGATCCCGGAATCCAGGCTCGCGATGGTGACCGCCCAGTCCCCGGTCTCCACTGCAAACGCCCGATCCAGGTGGATCCCGGTCCCAATCGCCCGCTCCTCGGGCCGTACCTGCGTGTAGTAGGCGCTCTTCACATACGAAATCTTTTCCCACGGCTCGCCGAAGTCGTTGGGGCAGTTCTGCACGTCCTGGTCAGGCTCGCTCCCGCACGCGGGGTAGACGGGCAGCGGGAGTTCGGCGCCAGCCCTGTCGGGCAACAGCGCAAGGCACAGAGCCAGCACAGCCCACGTCGCCTTTTGCCAGACCGCCTGTCGGGGCAGGGAGGGGGACCATCCGGTATCACCGACAAAATGAGGCATCGTTCGTTCTCCTCGTCCTCCATGGTTTTCCTTGCATCGTGTCGACCAGCATCCCAGAATTATGCAAGGCTTCTCTTCACTCGGCCAGCCCTACCCGGTCCGCGGCTCAGGCGTGATCCGTTCTCCACGGTGTAGGCGGATGGCAGCCCCGGCTCACGCCATCCCCCAGTCGGTCCCGATTCATTTGCACAGTGACGGTACCCGCGGACGCAATGGCCACGCGCCCATCCAGCGTTTTCACTTGTGCGGACGTTCTGGTCAGGAGTATATTGGAACATCCACCATGACCACGTCCTGTGGACGGACCGCACATCGGCGCATGTGCGACGCACAGAGAGGGGAAGCACCCTCTTGGGATTCGGGACGCGAAATCGGCCACCTTTGCGGAAGCGGAGCGGCGACAAGCGGAGCGGAGGGAACCATGACAGGCCAGACGCCGGCGAATCAATCCAGAGCCGATCAGGAGAGAGGATTCACGGGCAAGCGGGATGCCCCCGGGAAAAGAACCGACGAGGGAGGCACCGACTTCTCGTTTCAGGCCGGGCACACGAATACGCCGTGGTACGAACGGGAAACGGAACAGGGGAACCGACCGGGTGTCCGGCTCAAGAGCCGCGGAGGCGGTGCGTCTCCAGCACTCTCTTCCCGTGAAATCGCCCCATGGCAGTCGCTTCAGCCACGTCCTCTCCAGGCCGTCCAACGTAAGGCCCGGTCAACCACCCCGCCGTCGCCCGGAGCTGAAGGGAACGCCGATTGGTTCGCCGATTCCGATGGTGCCCTGCGCGTAGGTGGCGGAGCATTCGCGCCGGCACTCAAGTCCTCTGCTCCCAGTGGTGCGCTGGCCGACGCCTTTGCCACCAGCGCCCCCACCATTGGTCAAGCCGGGGAAGCGGCGGCCGAGCAAGCCAGAGCGTCGTCGCCGGCAGCGGTTGCCGATGCGGGTTTTTCGAGCACGCCCGCGGAGGTCCCATACCGGCAGGAGATGGAGGCGTCATTCGGGGCGGACTTCTCGAACGTGAAGGCCTACACGGGCGGACCTGCGCGCAAGGCCAGTGAAGCACTCAATGCCGAGGGGTACACGGTCGGGGACCAGGTGGCCTTCAAAGACTCGAGTCCGGACCGTGGGACCGTGGCTCACGAACTGACCCATGTGCTGCAGCAGACGCGAGGGCCTGCGCGCAAGCCTTCGAGCAGTGGGATCGATACCGAAGGCGAACCGCAGGCGGAACGGGTGGAAGCGGCGGTCAAGGCCGGACTTCCGGCCAGGTCTGCGCTTGGCAGGGCGCAACAGAATGGAGCGGGCAAGGAGAAGGGAATCGCCCGGAAAGGCTTCGGGCTGTCGATGACCTTTTCCAAGGAGAACTTCGAAGCTTCCCAGGAGTACACGATCTGGGACAAGACTGTCCGGATTCCTGTCCCGGGGGCACCGTGGCTCTGGCTGCTGTTCGACCCGTCCGTGAAGGTCCAACTCAAGGACCGGATAGACTTTGCCGGCAAGTCCAAAGGGACCGTGACCAAGGAGGCCCTGGTAACCGGCGAAATCGGCATGGGCGTGGGGGGCGGTGTACCGGAGATCATCGAGGCCTACGGGACGGTCAATCCAACCGTTTCGGGCGGAGCCACCTACGTGCTTCCTCCGGTGAACAGCGGAGAATCCTGGCGCCTCACAGCAGGAATCGTGGGCGCAGCAGCGATGAAGGTCGGGGTCAAGCTTGGCGGTGTCGTGGACAAATCGTTCGTCTTTGCCTCGGGGCAACTGTTCGAGATCACGGGGATCTACTTCGACAAGGACGGGTTCCAGAAGGAGAAGATTGATTTCAAGTGGGGCCCCACGCTCCAGCAGTTCGCCAAGACCGTCAAGACGGCCTTCGAGAAGGTCAAGAAGTGGGGGTCCAAGGCCAAGGAAAAACTCGTTCCCTATGCCAAGACGGTGTCTGATGCGGTGGAGGACGCCTGGGGGTGGGTCAAGAGCTGGTTCTGACCCAACCTTGCCTGGTGCGCTGATCCGAACTTTGCAACGGCGCCGTGCACGCCCCGGGAAGGCCATGGCTCCCGTGCGGACGAGGGAGATCGATGGGTGGATTGAGAGATGCGTTCCGCCGGCGGTTCGCGGCAGGAGACCTGGAGCAACGGCGGACCGAACTCGAGAAGCGCAAGGACGAGGATCCGCTCGCCTATGCGCTTGGGATGGCCAACCTGTCTGCGGCTCAGGGCCGGCCCGAGGAAGCGTTGGTGCATGCGAAGCAGGCCCATGCGCTTCGGCCCGAGGATCCCCGCGTGCTCCGGGCCATGGCCTATTGTCATCTCATCAACGGTGAGCACGAAGCGGCCACACGATACGCCCGGGAGGCATGCGAAAAGGACTCGAGTCTCGCCAGCCTCGGCATGCTCGCCAACCTCCTACTCGACACCGGCCGGTACGCAGACGCCGAAGCCGCATATCGTCGGATGCTCGAGCAGGCGCCCAGGTCGGCCCAGGCGTTCAATGGAATCGCCACCGCGCGCTACCGACAGGGGGACCGGCAGGGGGCACTCGAGTACTACGCGCGGGCGTTCGAGGCGGACCCTGAAGACGGCACGCCGATACGGAGTATCACCACTGTGCTTGCCGAGTTGGGGTGGCACCTCGGGGCCTTCGCCATGGCAGAGGTCCTGGAAAGCTCGAGCGCACCGCCTGAAGTGCGGGCAGCACTCAGTCTGGTGAGGCTGGATCTTTCGAAAGCCGTAAGCGCCGGAGTCCCCGCGCACCTCGTACCCGACATGGATCGGCTGGCCGGAAGCGTGGTAGAAGCTGTGAAGCAACGCTCAACCTCGGTTCGACTCCGTGCGGCTCGCAGCCTGTTCGATGCGGGCCGCACGGGAGAGACCGAGGCCATCCTCGAGGCCATCGACCCGGAGGGCCTTGATGATTCCGAACGGGCGAACTTCTTGTACATCCAGGGGTTGCTCGCAGACAGGGCGGGGAACCAGAGAGCGGCGCTGGAGGCGTTCGCCGAATCGGTTCGGCTCGACGGCCGACGGTGGGACGCATGCTGCAACGCGGTCCATCTCCTGTTGGCCAACGAGGACGACCGGTCCCTCGCCCTGGCCGGCGAACTCCTCGATCGCGTCCCTGCACCGATCCGGGCTGACGCGGCTCCGTTGCTGTTCAACGAAGGTCTTTACTTGAAAAGGACGGGCCGGCGGGAGGCCGCCCGGAGCAAGCTGGAACGGGTCCTTCAGCTTTCCAGTGAAGACGAGGACCTGGCCACCCTGGCCCGCCAGGCGCTCTTGGAGTTGTAACATGTCGGAAGCAAAAAAAGTCAGCCTGACCATGGGACAGTCCGCCGAGGTCGAGGGGCTTCGGATCACGTTCATGGGGGGAACCACCGTCCACTACAACACGGACCGGGAACCCCAAGGCGCGGTTGCCTTTGATCTCGAGTACGATGGCGAGCTGGAAATGATGAACGAGGTCGAGTACGATTGGGGCAAGCCCCGGGAAGTGTTCGGCTTCACGCTCCGGGTGCTCAATCGCCCGGAAAAGCTTCCCAGGACTCTGGAACTCGAGGTCACGCCGCGGCGGTGACCACGTCGGCGGCTTCGTCGGTGGAGCAGACTTGGAAAAGAAAGGCAGGCCCTCCCACATGGCCACCATCTTCCTCATTGTGCTCGGCACCCTGGTCACGGCCGGAAGCGTCTACATGGTGTTTCAACACCGACAGATGGCCACCTGGCCGACCACATCTGGCCAGGTGATCGAGCGCGGGCTTGAGAACGCCTCCCCTGTCGAGAACCTGCGGGAGCGGTACCGCGCGCACATCCGGTACCGCTACACGGTGGAAGGCAAGACCTACGAATGTGACCGGATCCAGCCTGCGGACGTGGTCGGAGGCAAGGCAGTGGTACAGAAGATGCTCGACCGCTTCGGCGACGAAGTCACGGTTCATTACAACCCCGTCAACCCCTCCGAGGCATTCTTGATGCCCCTCTCCAGCGGATGGGGATGGCTCGGTCTGGCCACCGGCCTGTTGCTCCTCATCATCGGTGCCGGAAAGCTCCTTCTGGCTGCTGATTGAACAGCCCCCGGCCCCTTGGGTTGACCCCCCGCCCCTGTTCCGGTGTATACTGGTCCCTGGCAAAGTCGCCATCCCCCTTCCCCGGGAGCCTGGCCACATGAGCTGTCCAAAAGAAGCCCGCTTCAACCCGGTCGCCCTCACCCTCCAGGTCGATGCACGCCTGGCCTGGCACCAGGTGGAAAGATTCCTCGCCGACCACCAGGCCACCCTCGGATGGCACCCCCCATTGACCCGACTGCAATCCCTCGGCGAGGTGCTCGAGACCGCCTGCGACGGCCTCCGGGCCACCCTGTACGGGAGTCCCCGGGACAATTGCGTGGCCCTGACCGTTCGCCTGGCGGACGGTTCGCACGTCTCCTCGCTCGAGACCCCGCGTTCAGCCGCCGGTCCCGACTGGAAACACCTTCTGCTCGGCGGCAACGGCGAATCCGGCACGATCGAATGCGCGACCATGCGCGTCTATCCCCGTCCGACCCGGGTGGAACCGGCCGCCTACCGCTTTTCCCGGACGGATATGGCAGTGAAGGCCGCTGCCGATTTGATCCACCATGGAGCGATTCCGGCTGCAGGTGCTCTGGCGCCCGGAGACACGGGGGTCGAGCTTTTGCTCACATTCGAGGGGAGTCGGGCCATTTGTGGTGCCCGGGCGGCCATTGCCGACCGGATCTGCACCCAGTCGCACTCCGAGCGCCTTGACCCGACCCGGGCTCGAGCCTGGATGGACGACCTGGTGGAGGCAGACCCGGAACGCCCTGTCGCCGAGACACTGTTCTTCTCCCCGGACCTTCGTGTGGACGCACTCTGGGACAGAGTTCCCGCCCTCGTGGATCTCGTGCAGGCACGTTCCTGCGCATTCGTGGTGACCGGATTCCGCCACACCGGCGCCGCGCTGCTGTTGGACCTGTCCGCGATTCAGGACCAGGACAGGAAGCGGTTCATCAACGATTTGCAAGAGGCAGGCGCGGTATTGCCGTTCGACAATCTCGGCCCGGGGCCCGTGGGACGCCACATGCGTGGACTCTTGCGGGGAACCGACAACAGGAACGGGAGGCCAGGGCATTGAAAAGCGCTTCCAGGGACAACGACCCGGTGCCCAAAGGATGGAGCCTGGCGGACCACGCCAACGAGATCGGACTCTGTGCGTCTTGCCCCAAGCTGTGCCGCCACGTGTGCCCGGTGGCAGAGGCCGAGCAACGGGAAACCGTGACGCCCTGGGCGCTCATGACCACCGCGTTCCTGCAGCTCCACGACAGCGGTGCAACACTCGAGGGTGGAGAGGCCTGGCCTTACCACTGCACCGACTGCGGTGCCTGCCGCCAGGCCTGCAAGTTCTCCAACGACGTACCCGGAACGCTTCACGCCCTCCGCGCCGACGTGCTGGCCCGGGGTCAGGCCCCTGAACGGGTGCAAACCGCACTTGCACGATACCGGCGCAACCGGGGCAACCTCTACCAGCCCGATGTGGCCTCACGGCTCCATCAACTCCTACCCGCCCGTCGCCTGAGACCGGACGCTCCGGTCCGCGTGCTCGTGGACCCCACCACTCTCGTGCGGTACCCCGACATGGTTCGAGCGGCGGATACGCTCCTGACCCTCCTCGATTTCGAAGAAGTTGCGTTCGTGGCCCAGCCGTCGATCGGCGGAGTGGGTCACCTGTTCTATCACCTCGGAGACCTGGAGGGCTTTGCCGAACATGCACACCGGTTACACCAGACACTCGACGGGTGCAAACGCCTCTACACCCTCCGACCAGGCGACGCCTTCCTGCTCCGGGACATCTACCCCCGATTCGGTATCCGGTGGCACACCGAGATCGGCGCGTTCCTCGAACTCATCGCCTCCCGGCAGGCAGGATTGCGCCCAATCGAATCTCCTCCCGTCGTACTTCACGAGGCATGTCACCTGGGGCGGGCCCTGGACCGCGCCGACCTGGCCGTGACTCTCGTGAAAGCGGCGACCGGCCGTCGCCCGCGGGTGCCGTTTCGCTCTGGAGCGGAATCCACTTGCTGCGGAGGCGGCGGAGGATTGCCGGTGGTCCTGCCCGAGGTCGCGCACCGCGTGGCCCGGATCTGCGCACAACGCCTGTCTCCTCGAGAGGACGAGGTGCTGGTCACGACCTGTTCTACCTGCCGACGCCAACTGGAGGCGGTGGTGAAATCGCCGGTCCGGGATATCCTATCCCTGCTGGCAGGCCATTTGTAGCGGCACGAGGACCGTCATGAGCAAGCGACCCTTCTTTGTGGTGAATCCCCAGTCCGCGGGCGGACAGACCGGACGACTGTGGAACTGTTCCTTGCGAGACCAGATTGTGAATCGTTTCCCGGAGGCCAGATGGGCGTTCACCACCGGTCAGGGCCAGGCAGCCCGCCTTGCCCGACGCGCCTGGCAGGAAGGCGCGGACATGGTGGTGGCTGTCGGCGGAGACGGTTCGGTCAACGAAGTGGTGAACGGGTTGATGGACAACCCCCTGGGCCAGGCGATGGAGGAACTCCCTGCCGGGCAAGGAGCCGAATGGCCTGCGCCGCCGGAGGCGCCCCCCCGCCCGGAACTGGGCGTCCTGCCTCGAGGAACCGGTTGCGATTTCGCCAAGAGCGTGGCCATCCCCAAGAGTCTCATCGGTGCTCTGGACGTGCTCGAGAACGGCCGGAGCGTGCCTGTGGACGTGGGCAAGATCGAATACACGGATCGGTCCGGAGACGCCATGTCCACGCGATACTTCATCAACATCGCAGGGTGCGGTGCGAGCGGCGAAGTCGTGGACCGCGTCAACCGCTCATCCAAGCGGCTGGGCGGATTCATGAGCTTCCTGCTGGCCACGATTGCCACCACCATGCGGTACCGGCGACCGCGCGTCCAGGTCTCGATCGACGGAGGCGCCCCTCGAGAACTCGAACTCAACGTCATCTTTGTGTGCAACGCCCAGTATTGCGGGGGAGGGATGCGGATTGCCCCGGACGCGGTGATGCACGACGGGCTGTTCCAGGTCGTCGAAATTTCCGCGACCGGGCGACTCCAAAGCCTCCTGCATGGGGGGAAGCTCTACTCGGGTCGGCTCGCCGGCGTCCCCGGGGCTCGAGTCTACACTGCCCGCCGGGTGCGCGTGACATCTGCCGAGCAGGTTCTGGTGGAAAGCGACGGCGAGCAGCCCGGGATCCTGCCCGCCACCTATGCCATTGTGCCTCACGCCCTCCACCTCCGTGTTGGCGACCATGCGCTGGCCGTGCAACCGTGATTCGTCACGACAGGGTTGAAACCTCTTGCTTTTCCGTGTACGCTTCGCGCACGGTCCGCTGCCCGGTGCCGCACGTCTCCCCGGACGCGCACCTGTCCGTCGCCGCGGATTCGTGAACCATGCCAGAGAAAAAACCCCGGTCGTTCGGACCGGGACGAACCAGGATGGACGGCCAGAGGAGCAGTGCGAGAAACCATGACCGAAGAACCTGTCGTAGCGGAGCGCGGTGACGATAACGACCAGGCGGTCGAGCCCAAAGGCAGTGGACCAGCCACCTGGGTGATGTGGCTCGGGCTCGCGGCCATCACGATCGTCGGGCTCTACTACCGGTTCCACCTGCTCGACCTCAAGCCCATGCACCACGACGAGGGTGTCAACGGGTGGTTCATCCTCCGGATACTCGACGAATACAAGTACCGGTACAATCCCAAGAACTACCACGGTCCTCTTCTCTACTTCCTGAACACCATCGCTGTGATCATCGGCGGACGGACGGTGACTGCGATCCGGTTCATGCCCGCCCTGTTCGGTGCCCTCGCCATTCCAGCCATGGCCCTGTTCCGGCGCTACATCGGCGTGGCAGGCGTGTTGGTCGCGGCTGCGTTCGTGGCCGTGGCCCCCATCGAGGTCTACTTCTCCCGTACCGCCATTCACGAAATCTACAACTTCACGTTCAACATGACCCTGGTCGGAGGGATGGCCGCCTACCTGCTCGAGCGCCGGCGGCGACACCTGGTCCTCGCCAGCCTCTCGCTCGTGTGCCTGTTCGCCACCAAGGAAACCACGATCATCACGGTCTTCGCTGTCGGAGCAGCCGCCGCCGTGGCCATCCTGGCCGGAAAGACCCCATTGCCCTCACCCCCTGACGTGAAACTCGAGGGCAAACTCAAGGAAAAGATCCGCGCCGGCTGGCGCTGGTGCGTGGGCATTGTCAAGGCGGACCCTCGATCGTTTCGCGTCGCCGCCATCGTGTTCGTGGTCGTCTGGGCACTCCTTTTCTCCTCCTTTTTCACCAACTTGCGTGGACTCGGCGCGTTCTTCGAGGCCTTTTTCCGCTGGGGACAGACCGGGGTGGAGGGGCGTGGACACCAGAAACCAGCCTACTACTTCATCACCCACCTCCTCTACCCCTATTACCGGCCGCTGCTTTGGTTCGGACTCCCGGGCCTGATCTGGGGGACCATCCGCCGCGAACGCCTGGCCATTTTCACCCTTGTCTGGTTTGTCGCCGCACTCGCTGTCTATTCATCCGTACACTACAAGACCCCGTGGTGCGTCATAAGCTTCTCCAACCCGCTTTTCATCGGCGTGGGGGTGTTCACCGGCCTTGCGGTCCGTGCCGTGCGCACCGCCCGCCCGGCGGCTCGAGTCGCTTCGGCGACCGGACTCCTGGTCCTGCTGCTGCTCCTTGTCCCTTACAGCGTGCCCATGCCCGAGTGGTACCACAATCTGATCGAGCCTGCTCGCCATGCAGGAACCGACCTGAAGGGAAGGCTGCGTCAGGTGCCGGGCCGGGTGGCCCGTGCCTTGCTTCCCATCACCGACTCCTGGACGATCAACTTCGAGGAGTACGATGTCAAAGGGCACCCGTTCATCTACGTCCAGAACCTGCGCGAATATCTCTACCTCATCAACGACCTGCACGGGTTGATCGAGACGGCGCAGTTGGACGGAGACGAGACCCAGCCGCACATCCTCATGATCGATGCCAAGAACCCGATGCGTTGGTACCTGCAGAAGACCGGCACCCAGGAATGGCGTAAAAAGTTCACCGACAAGGTCAAGGAAATGATCCCGGACAAGGTGGACATCGCCTGCGTCTCCAAGAAGTACCACAAGGAGGCGGCCAAACTCTTCGACAAGAAGATCTACATCAAGCGGCGCTATCACGAACGACCGGGACGGATCATCGATGTGTATATCAAGCGGGACCTGTGGAAAGCCTACGTGAAGGCGGCCGCGGAAGGGCTCGCCTTGAAGCCCTCCCCGCCCTTCCAGTTCCGGAGCTTTTCGGCACGGCGTTCCGCAGAGATGAAAGATCCCTGGTCCAGAAGGCCTCGCAACTGACCGCTCGTCCGCCTTTCTCCGGCACGCGCACCTGTCCTCAGCCCTTTCCTCCCGGACCTCATGACGCCCCCGGAAAACACGCGGCAAAGGATCAGTCAGGTGTTGACAGGAGCCATCCGTGTCGCGAACCCCGTGACGGAGCCACGTGAATCCTGGAAAGGCGGTGGTCGGTGGCACGGAGGAGGCCCCAGGCAGGGAGCATCGTCTGCCAGGAAAGCAGATGGAAAGGGATACAGCCGTGGCCTGGGGCGGCCCCGGAGAGAAGGGAAAGGAGAGAGGCGCAGTCGGTTGGGACGGTCAGTTGATGAGGGGCTTGCCCTTCTTGAGCATGTGGGCCATGCGCTCCTGGCTCATGGGCTCGGCGCAGAGCTTGACGAACGCGTCGCGCTCCAGTTCCAGGATGTAATCCTCGCTGACCGTGTTGACCGTGGAGGCCTTTTCACCGCCGGTGAGCACGTAGGCGTGGATCTTGGCGATCTTGGCGCTGTGCTCGGTGATGGTTCCAGCCTTGTGGAAGCCGTTGATGCTGTCCTCCATGACCAGGTACCCACCCTGTCCGGGCAAGGTGAGTTCCATCTTGGGGATGGGCTCGAAGTTCTCGAGCATTTCGAGCGCCACCTGCTTCGCCTTGGCGATCTGGGTGTCCTTGTTGTAGGCGAAGATGGTGTTGTCCTTGGCCAGGAGTCCCATCTCGACGGCGTTGGCGGCCGAAGAGGAGACCTTGCCGAACCCGATCAGCTCAAAGGCCTTCATGACCGGCGGCATCGGTCCCGGGTTCTTGGGCGCCATGGTCCGGATGAACTGCATGAGCAGCCCGAGGCAGCCGCCGCCCGCGGGGATGAGGCCGACGCCGACCTCGACGAGGCCGCAGTAGAGTTCGGTATAGGGCACCCGTTTTTGGCCGGCGAAGGTGACCTCGAGTCCACCGCCGAGGGTCATGCCGTGGGGCGCGGTGACCACGGGGAAGTTCGCGTGATACAGTGCCAGATTGGCCATCTGGAGCTGCTTGCTGACCTCCTCGATGTCCTTGAAGCGCTTGGCCTTGGAAAGCTCGAGGATCATCTGGAGCTGTGCCCCGGCGGAGAAGTTGGGGGCCTGGTTGGAGATGACCAGCGCCTTGAACCGGCCGCTGGCGATCTCTTCCTGGGCTTGCCACAGCATCGAGATGATGTGGTCGTCGATGGGGTTCATCTTGGGCACCATCTTGGCGTCCAGCTCGCAACAGAGTACCCCGTCGCCGATGTCGATCAGCCGGGCATTCAGGTTCTCCCGGACGATCTTGCCGCTCTCCTTGAGCCTGGCCAGGTTGATGGCTCCGGCCGGCTCGGGCACCTGCACGTAGGCGCCCTTGCCAAGGTCGAAGTAGCGGACCGAGCCGTCGGTGGTCGGTTCGTAGACCCGGTCGGTCTTCTGCATCATGTCGACCATGATCTTGGGCACGGCCACGCCCACCGACTCCATCATCCGCGCCGACTTCTCCAGGCCGAACGCGTCGAGCACCTCGATGGGTCCAACCTCGTTGGCGAAGCCCCACTTGAGCGCGTTGTCGATGGTGGCGATGTCATCCGCGATCTCGCCGACCCGATTCAGCGCGTAGGCCGCGGATGCCAGGACCAGCTCCTTGGAGAAGCGGCTGTACTTGTCGTCCGCGCTGTAGGTCATCATGCTGGCGATCCGGTCCATGGGATGGACGAAGTTCTTCGCCACACGCACGCAATCGGACCGCGGAGTCTCCTTGGGCCGGTACTCGAAGGTTTCGAGGTCGAGCACGAGGATTTCGCGCTTGCCCTCGGGGGTCTTGGTCTTCTTGTAGAAGCCCTGCTTGGTCTTGTCCCCGAGCAAGCCCTTTTCCACCATTTTCTCCAGGAACGCCGGCGGCTTGAACGAATCTCGCGCCTCGTCGTTCGGGCAGTTCTCGTAGGAGTTCATCGACGCATGCACGAGCGTGTCGTTGCCGACCATATCCGCGAGGCGGAAAGTGGCGGTCTTGGGGTGGCCCAGCGGAGGCCCGGTCACCATGTCGACTTCTTCGATGGAAAGACCATACTTGGTCATCAACTCGATGGTCTTCATCATGAAGAAGATACCGACCCGGTTGCCCACGAAGTTGGGCGTGTCACGCCCGATGATGGGCTTCTTGCCCGCCACCTCCTCGAACCAGACCCGAATCTGCTCGAGCAGGTCACGGTCGAACTGGTCGGAGGGGATGAGTTCCACCAGGGGGAGGAACCGGACCGGGTTGAAGTAGTGGGTGCCGAGGAAGTGGGCCTTCATTCCCTCGGAGCATCCCTTGACCATTTCGTTGACCGAGAGGCCCGAGGTGTTGGTGGCCACGATGGAGTCGGGACGGCGGTACTTGTCGATCTGCTCGAAGACCTTCTGCTTCAAGCTCATGATCTCGGGCACGACCTCGACGATCATGTCCGCGCTGCCGAGTTCCTTTTCGTAGTCCTCGACGCTGAACGCCTTGATACGCTTCGCGTACTTGGGCGTGTAGAGCAACGGGATTTTCGCCTTGGGATCCGCCAGTTTGTCGATGGCTCCTTGCGCCAACTCCAGCTTGATATCGAAGATCTTCGACGGGACGTTGTTGTTGGCGAAGAAGGCCGCGATTCCGGCGCCCATGATTCCGCCGCCAATGACGGCGACTTCGTTGAGCTGAAGACGTTCGGCCATGATTAGTTACCCCCTCTCTCCAGGATGGTGGTTGCGCCCTGTCCGCCTCCCACGCACATGGTCGCCAGCCCGTACCGGCCGTTGACCTTCTCCAGCGCGGTGATGGCCGTGCCGATGATACGCACGCCGGACATGCCCAGCGGATGGCCGATCGCAATGGCGCCGCCCAGGATGTTCACCTTGCTCTGGTCCCACCCGGTCTTCTTCAAGACGTAGAGCGATTGCGCGGCGAACGCCTCGTTCAGCTCGATCACGTCCATCTGGTCGATGGTCATCCCCGCCCGCTTCAGGGCCTTCTCAGTCGCCGGGATCGGCCCCATGCCCATGCGCGTCGGGTCGCAACCGGCGAACGCGGTGGTGACGAACCGGGCGCGGAGCGGAATTCCCAACTCCTTGGCCCGCTCCTCGGCCATCACGATCATCACCCCGGACCCGATGGTCACCGGCGACGAGGTGGCAGCAGTGATCGTGCCGTCCTTGTCAAAGGCCGGCTTCAGGCTCTTCATCTTGGCGATGTTCGGCTCCATCGGACACTCATCCCGGTCGAACACGGTCCCGTCCGGCAGGTCGACCGGAATGACCTCACGGCTGAACGCACCTTCGGCCCACGCCTTCAGCGCCTTCTCATGGCTGTGCACCGAGAACGCTTCCTGCTCCTCACGGCTGATGTTCAGCTCCTTGGCCAGCTTCTCGGCGGTCAACCCCATCCCCATGTAGAACTCCTTCTCCAGAAGCTCCTTGTCAAAGAACGGGTTGTAGCCGCCCATCGGAACCCGGCTCATGTGCTCGATTCCCACCGCGATCCCCATGTCCCCCTTGCCGCACGCGATGGCATCGATGAGCATCATCACGGCCTGCTGGGAACTCGCGCAGAACTGGTTCACCGTCGTGGCGGCGATGTGCTCCGGCAACTCGGACTTGATCACCATCTGCCGCGCGATGTTCATCCCGTTCTCCGCTTCGGGGAACGCACACCCACAGGTCAGATGCTCGATCTCGTCCACCGGAACCTTGGGATTCCGGGCCAGGAGCTTCTTGATGAGCTGGCCGGTCATCTCCAGCGTGGTCATCTGGTTGAGCTTGCCGCCCTTCGCCTTGCTGATGGGTGTCCTGGCAAAATCCACAACGCCAACGGTTCTGATTTCCATGAGACTCCTCTCCTCCTATTCGTAAGTGCCCACGCGCAGCACTTACAGGTTGTATTCACCGGCCTCGATGATCGCGTCGGCAATGCTGCGCCGCAACTTCACGACGTTGACAGGACGCTCGAGGCACGCGATCAGCTTCTTCAGGTTGGACAGCTTGTGGGAAAGCTGGCCCGGGGTCACCACACTGTGGATGATGTCCGTGGCCAGGTTCGCGATGATCTGACCGTTCTTGTAGCAAATGTACCGCGCCACATCCAGGTGCGTCCCGGCCTTCTTCTCACCGACTTCGTCCATCACCTGATGGGCTCGAGCCACCGTGGAGTCCATCTTGTAGAGGGCGATCAGCATGTCCGCGATGGCCGCCATGACCTGCTGGTCGTTCTTCACGTTCTTCCCGCAGTGGATCAGCGCGTGGTTGATCGCGTAGGCCACGACCTTCTTCGCCGCGGCACAGTCCGCAATCTCCTCCCCAAGGAGACCCTCGCCCGCACTCCGGGCCACCGCATCCTCACGCAGCTCCCGATCCACCTGCTCCATGAACTCACGGAACGGCATGGCCGCACCAAAAATGTTCTGAGTCAGCGTGGCGAAGATCGTCAGCCGGTTGATGTCGTTCGTCCCCTCAAAAATCGTGTCCACCACGTTGTCACGCGCAATGCGCTCAACCTTGTATTCCTCGCAGAAGCCGTACCCGCCATGCATCCGAACGGCCGAGTTGGCCACCGACATCAGGGTCTCCGACCCCGCAATCTTGGCAATCGAACACTCGAGCGCGTAGGTCTTGAGCACCTGGATCATCTTCTCGATGTAGGTCTCGTCATGCTCGAGCTGCGACAGCGCCTTGTCGATGTCGCCCACCGCACGATAGTTCAGTGCATCCACCGCATAGGTGTCGGCCACCATGTCGGCAAGCTTGCCCTTCTGCATGTCAAACGTGATGATCGGTTGCCCAAACTGCTTCCGCTCACTCCCAAACTTCACCGTCAGGTCGATCGCGTACTTGCAGTTGCCCAGCGCACCGAACGCAAGCTTCAGTCGGCCCAGGTTGAGAATGTTCAGGGCAATCGCCGCCGCCTGCCCCGGCTTCCCAAGCAGATTCTCCGCCGGTACCTTCACGTTCTCGAAGATGAGAGAGCAGGTCGAGGACCCCTTGATCCCCATCTTCTTCTCCTCGGCGCCACGCGACACCCCTTCCGAGTGCAAATCCACGATGAACGCCGAGTACTTGTCCCCAATCCGGGCAAACACGACCGAAAGATCCGCCCAACTCCCGTTCGTGATGTACTGCTTCTCTCCGTTCAGAATGTAGTACTTCCCATCCTCCGTGGGCACCGCCGTCGCTCGCCCGCTCAAGGCATCCGAACCACTCCCGGGCTCGGTCAGCGCGTAGGAACTGATCAGCTCCGCATACGCAAGCTTCGGAAGCCACTTCTGCTTCTGCTCCTCGTTCCCGAAAAGCGTGATCGGCAACGTCCCGATACCCGCATGGGCACCCATCGTCGCCCCGTAGCTCGCACACCCGTACATCGCCTCGGCAATCGCCATCGACGTGGTCTTGTCCTGACCCAGCCCCTCGTACTCCTCCGGAATGTCCACCGCAAGAAGACCCAACTCGCCCGCCTGCTTGGTCAACTTGACCGCAAGCGGCATCCCGTCCTCCTCCGCCTTCACTTCGATCTCGTCAACCCGAGGAATCACCTCGTTCTCGACGAACTTTCGCGCCACATCCGCGAATTCCTTCTGCATGTCCGTGAGCTTTTCCCTGGTCAGGATCTTTCCCAGCGGCACGGTGGCAACCAGGAATCCTCCACCAGGCATGACGTCATCAAACATGGGTCCCTCCTTTGCTAGATTGATCGGTCCCAGGACTCGCAAGGGGCCACCTGGGAGAACGCCGGCTACCGACATCCACAGACCCTCCTCCCACGAGGCAGGCCTCCCCCCCCCTCTCGCTCGGTCCCTGCCGCGATGGCCGACGACAGCCGCCGGCGATTCGTGGAACCGATGTCGTTGCCGTGCGGTGCGACCGGACACGCGACACGTCATCCGTTCCGCATGCGGGAACTAATTCGCATGCTAAATATTCCTACCCTACATTTCTACATCCCGAACCATAATTCCGCGGAAAGCACCAAAAGTGTAGTGTAGATTACACAATCTTGCCAAAATCCTGAATCACGTGCAGTTGCATCGAAATCGGCTCAAGAATTGCAATTCAGACCCCACGAACCGCTGGCAACGGACCTGGCTGGGGGCGGCACACTCACAGGGGGAACTCGAGCAAGCCTGTCGGGGCGGGTTCGTCGGAGAGGGCGCACCGGAAACCGAAGTCGTCCGGCCGGCTGGAGGGATTGAAGCTGTCGCGGTTGGGGGATCGCACGTAGCTGGGGTAGTCGTCGAAGCTTCCGCCTCGAATGACCCTGGCGAGTCCAGACGAAGGGCCGGTGGGGTTCCTGTCCGGGGAGATGCTGTAGTATCCGAATCCGTAGTAGTCGTTCACCCACTCCCAGACGTTCCCGGCCATGTCGTGGATGCCGTAGGGGGAGACGCCGTCTGGGTAGGAACCGACGGGCATGGTTTCTCCGACGCAGGGTCCTCCGGTGTTGTAGGAATCGATGTAGTTGGCGCGGGAGCAATCGGGCATCTGGTTGCCCCACGGATACTTTCTTCCGTCGGTGCCTCTGGACGCCTTTTCCCACTCGGCCTCGGTGGGCAGGCGTTTGCCCCGGAAGGTGCAGTATGCCACGGCGTCTTCCCAGGAGACGCAATTGATGGGATGGTTTTCGTAGCCGGGCCGCCCCTGATTGCAGCCGTCCCAGTCCCCTGCAGGTTCGCAGGCGCCAGCGGCGACGCATTCGGCGTAGGCTGCCACGGTGACCTCGTACCGGTCGATGTAATACGCGTCGAGATACACTTCGTGGATGGGGGTTTCGTCTTCGTAGGCGACATCGGGGTAGTCGTAGGACGCATAACCCGGGTCTCCCGGCCTGCACGGGGGGACGGTCTTTTCATTGCAGATCCCCATGAGGAAGGTGCCGGCGTCGATACGGACCATTCCGGACGTGTCGGGGGTTTCGCAGGTGGCGGCGCTTCCGGACAGGGCCAGGGCCACGGCAGCGGGAAACAGGAATCTCGTTTTTTTCATCATGGTACCTCCGGTCTTGGTTCGTTTTCTGTCGACGGTCTCCAGCAGCCACTATGCGGCGCTCCGATGGGGAAGCCAAGCGCTTCTCGTCCGAGGGGAGGGTCCGGGGCAGAGGGTCCTTCACCAGGTCCGATTGGATGGGCTATAGTGTCCTTTTCCATGGTGCGCCTCTGTCTCTGGCAAGGGAGCCGTTTTCGAACCACAAGGAGGCCGACGCTCGCATGTGTGGCATTGCCGGTTTTGCAACCAGTACTTCCATGACCGGGGTCCGCCTCGCCGGGATTGCCGGGGCCATGGCGGCGAGCCTGTCCCACCGGGGGCCGGACGACGATGGTATCTGGGTGGACGAGCGCCATGGTGTGGCGCTGGGACACCGGCGCCTGTCGATCCTGGACCTGTCGCAGGCGGGACATCAACCCATGGTCTCCGCGGACGGCCGTCTGGTCCTGGTGTTCAACGGCGAGGTGTACAACTATCGTGCCTTGCGTCGAGAGTTGACCGAGGTCGGTGGTCACCGGTTCCGCGGGGAGTCGGACACGGAGGTGGTCCTGGCTGCCGTGTCCGCGTGGGGTCTGGAGCAAGCGTTGAAGCGCTTCAACGGCATGTTTGCCATGGCCGTCTGGGACCGGGAGCGGCGGGTTCTCTACCTGGCGCGTGATCGCATGGGTATCAAGCCGCTCTACTACGGCTGGTCGGGGTCCACCTTCCTGTTTGCGTCCGAATTGAAGGCGTTTCGGGTCCATCCCGAGTTCGATCCTCGAGTGGACCGGCATGCCTTGACCCTCTACTTCCGATACGGGTACGTGCCGTCCCCTTATGCCATCTACCAGGGCGTGCACAAGCTCGAGCCCGGTCGGATGTTGGTCCTGAAATGGGGACGGGTTCCAGAAGGGGCACTGCCCGAGCCCGAGGTTCGAACCTACTGGTCACTCCTGGATGTCTGGCAGGACGGGGTGACCCGCCCGTTCGAGGGGCCGACCGAGGAACTGCTCTGCACGCTCGACACGACCCTCCGACAGGCGGTCCGCGACCGGATGGTGGCCGACGTGCCCCTGGGCGCGTTCCTTTCCGGCGGCATCGATTCCTCCCTGGTGGTGGCGCTGATGCAGGCCCAGGCGTCCGGGCCGGTCAAGACCTTCTGCATTGGTTTCGACGACGCACGATTCGACGAGGCGGAACAGGCCCAGGCGGTGGCGACCCATCTGGGCACCGACCACACCACCCTTCGTGTGGGCCCGGCTGATGCGCTCGACGTCGTTCCGCTCATTCCCCGGTACTGGGACGAGCCCTTCGGCGATTCATCCCAGATTCCCACCTACCTGGTGTCGGCACTGACCCGTCGACACGTCACCGTCAGCCTGTCCGGAGACGGGGGCGACGAATTGTTCGCTGGATATGAGCGCTACCGCCTCGCTGGACAGTGGCGCTACCTGCGGCGCGTGCCCCCCCTGGTACGCGGGGCTGCGGCACGACTTTCGGTGGGCCGGCCGCGCAAACTCCTCAAGGTCTCCCGACGGGCAGGCCCGAGCCTGCTCTGGCGGCTGGAAGCGCTCGCCGTTGGGGACTTCCGATCCCTGTATCGCTACTTCATGTCCCACCACAAGCACCCGACATTCCTGGTGCGGGGAGGACATGAGCTGACCACCTGGCTCTCGGGCGGCCCCCCGCCCGAGAGCCTCGGAGACCTGGTGCAACAACTCACCTTCTGGGACATGGTCTCCTACCTGCCGGACGACATCCTCACCAAGGTGGACCGCGCCAGCATGGCCGTGGGTCTCGAGGCGCGCGTGCCCTTGCTCGATCACCGCGTGGTGGCCCTCTCCGCCCGAATTCCGACCCGATACAAGATCCGAAACCGACGGCAGAAGTGGCTGCTGCGAAAACTGCTGCACCGGTACGTCCCCGCCCCTCTCGTCGACCGCCCCAAGATGGGCTTCTCGGTCCCTATCCGCACCTGGCTCGAGAACGACCTCCAGGACTGGGCCGAACACCTGCTCGACCCGGCCAACATTCGCGCCACCGGGTTGCTCAACGTGCGGGCCATCCGGCGACTGTGGAAGGATTTCCGGCGCGGCCACGCCGTGGATGCAAATCTGCTCTGGACGATCCTGATGTTCCTCGCCTGGATGGAGATGTGGGGGTGACCCGAGAACCGGTCCCCCTTACCGCTGAACGAACCGCGCGGTCACACCGGCGATACGCTCGAAAATCGGATCCCCGGACCCGGGCAGACCTGCGTCCAGATCGGGGATCTCGAATACCAGCGTCGCCACCGGCTCCTCGGCCCCAGGCGACACCAGATCCACGGTCACCGTCGCCCGGGATTCAGACCCACTCCCCACACGCTCCACCACACCGGTCATCAACCAGTTCACATGCAGACGGTCGGCAATTTCTCGAGCAAATGCGGGACGAATGCCCCGAAGTGGGGTCTTCCGGACCTCCTGGCGCGCCTGCTCGAGCAGGTCTTGCACCGGCGCGGGTACGGGAGGGAGTTGCCGGGTGTCCATGTCCGGAGCGAGAAGGAACATCTGGATGAAAGCGACCCTGGCAAGCTCCTGGGAACCCGACCGGGCCTCCACGAGTCCCTGGTACAGAAACAGGTCGGCAAGCTCGTCCGGCCGGGCCAGCTCGGAAAAGAGCGAACGGTGCAGCCCTCGAGCCTCCTCGATGGTACGCCGCGCCGTGTCCAGGTCTCCCGCACGGTACGCCCGCTTGGCCTCCGCAAGCAGACGCCGGGCCTGCGAAAGCCGGGCATCCCCGTCCGGACCGTTGAGCACCTCGTACATCGCCAATTCGTCCAGCAGATCGAACCGGGGATCCATCAACAGCGTCTCCCGTAAGTCCCTGGAAAACTGCGCCACCTCCGCCCTGGACACGTGCCTCGCCGTGAAGTCGATCATCGCGAACGACGCCCCCTCCCCCACCGGCGACTCACCCCCGGCCAGGGCGGACCACGGTACCAGCCAGACCACCAGCAATCCGACCCACATGGCCGGGCTTTCCTTCCATGGGTGCGCTACAGGACCATTCACCGGGACTCCTCCTGCTGCTGTCTTTCAGGCCAGCTTGGTTGGAGATGCCCGACATGTCAACAGGAAACAGATTGGCCGTTGCGGAGATAGGTGGGTGGATGTCCAGACAAATCCGAATCATACGGGCGCTTCATGCTGCCCCACGCGAAGCAGCTCCAGCTTCACGATGGAGAGGAACCCGCCCAGATATCGCATGAACTCCCACGGCGTCGATGGAATGCCATTGCGAAGCAGCCACTTCGGCCGGAAATAGAACTTCCTGTGCGCTATCTTGAGCAGATCCAGGATTTCGTCCTTGGACAGATGCTCCTCCCACACCAGGGGCACCTCGTGGCCTCCGAGCGGATCCAGCATCATCTTGTCCCAGCAGTCCTTCTCGAAAAGCCCCTTCTGAACCCCCTGGTGGAACGAAGGGGTCCCCGGATACGGACTGAACACCGCAATCACCATGAAGTCGGGATCCATCGCAATCGCTGTGTCTATGTTCGCCAGCACCTGCTCCCGCGTGGTTTCATGAGGACCCGCAATCATGATGTACGACACCGACTTGAGCCCAACGTCCCGGCACCAACGAAACACCCGGGTCATGTCCTCGGTGTTGCAATGCTTGTTGAATCCCTCCAGACCCTCGTTGTTGGCCGTCTCCACGCCAAAGCAAATCTTGTAACACCCCGACTCCTTCGAACGCCGAAGTTGTCGCTTCGTGGTGCCCGCAATCGTCGTCTTGTAGCCGTAGTCGAACTTGAATCCCCGTCGCTCGATCCCATCCGCAAGATCCAGTACGAACTTCTCGTTCGGATTGAACAGATCGTCCACGAACTGAATGTCCTTGATCCCGAGCGACAAACAATGCTCGATCTCGTCCAGAATGTCCTCGAGTTCCCGGACCCGGTACGACCCTTTCTCCGCCAGGCAAAAAGGACACGTGTGCGGACAGCCTCGAGACGTCACCGCCGTGGTGGTATACCGCTGCCTCGTACCCGGGAGATAGTAGCGCCGATAGTCCACCCGCGACCGGTCCGGGAACGGATACGATGACAAATTCTTCTTGTAGGGACGAGGAGGATTCCGAATCAACTGGCCGTCCTCCCAAAACCAGACCCCCTTGATACCCTCCAGGCTCTTGCCCCGATCCAGGGCCTGCGCAATTTCGATGAAGGCATCCTCCCCATCGCCCACCACAATGGCCTTGATCCCCTCCAACCGCGCGGCGAACTCCGGAAACATGGAACAATGCGGACCGCCCAGGATAATCTGCGCATTCGGATTGTACTTCTTGACCAGACGGATCATCATGGCCACGTCCGGGAGCGCATGCGTGAACGTGGAGATACCCACCACGTCCAGGTCATACTTGCGCAGCCGGATTTCCACATCTGGGTAATCGAGCGCGCCTACTGTTGGGTCAAATATCTCCGCCATCATGGGCGTGCGCTTCTCCAGACTCGCCTGCAAGTACATGAGGCCCAGGGGCGGAAAATTGTATACACCGGCTGCTGCGGCCTTGGGGATGCCACACCAGATCCTGAGCTGCTCGGGGGGGTTGATGAGGGTGATGCTCATGGCCTTTTCCCTTCTTGAACGGCGCCGGTCGTGGCTCGAGGCGCCAGGGGAGTCTCGTCGAACGCTCCGGGAGGTTTCAGCTCCTCCTGGGGCACGAAAATGCGGGGCACGATGAGAGGCACACGTTTCCGGTACTCGAGGTACTCGTCGCCGAAGACCTCGACGAGGACCGGTTCCTGTCTCCAGACCTTTTCCACGAGGGAGCCGACCAGGAGCAGTGGGACCAGGACGAGGGTGAACACGGGGGAATTGACGATGATCCCGAGGCCCAGGACCCCGAGCAGCTTTGCCAGTACAGAGGGGTTCCTGCACCGTGCGTAGATGCTCCAGGTAACCAGGCGGTTCGTCCTGCGGATGGAAGGAGACGGACTGCCGTCGCCGCCGTAGACGAAGACGTGGTAGGTGTAGAGCCAGAGGGATGCGCCGAGGAGGAACACCATTGCTCCGACGACCCAGTTGATGGGGAAGGGGAGCAGGTGGGTCCACCCCAGGTGCTCGTCTGCGAACCGAGCGATCAGGACGAGGAAGAAGGTGATGGGAAAGAGGATGGGGAAGTAGATCCGGAGGACCAGGAGGTAGAGGTCCGGCTCCCGGATGACTCCGACGATTCTCCACAAGTTCCGCACCAACGCACCACCCCTCGAACCCCGCCCCGATCCACGGCCGGCAGCGCCGGCAGCGGATCCGGCGTGTGCCACAACAGCGCGCTCCAGAAACTATAACCACCTCGGGACGTTGCTGTCAATCGCCGGAATCGTGGGGAGGGGTGCAACGGCCTGTCCGTGGGGGGTGCGCGCATGCGACGGAAGGTGTCTGTGGCCGGCCAACCGGGGGTGGCCATCCGCCACGCCGCCGGAAGCGGATCATTCCGGCCGGCTCGAGGCAGACCTTGACGTGTGTGGGGGGGCGGTGATAAAAGGAACAATGGAACTGGACATCCTTGGAGGCGAGGTATGGGTGGTCGTGGACGCGTTGTGAGAGGGACATGGGTCGTCATGCTCGGGCTGGCTGGCTGCGTGTTGTCGGGCTGTGACAAGGAACAGGTGGCGCCGCAGGCGCATGCTCCGGGCGGGGGTTGGGACGACGGACCGGTCCAGGAGGAGCCGGAACCGCCTGCGGAGGCGGAACGCGCCCGTGGGTCGTCGGCGGACAAGGATGTTCCGCCGGATGATGACACCCAGGTGCCTCCTCCTGAAGATGGGGACATTCCGCTGGGAGGACTGCCGCTACCGGAAGGGACGGCGGGTGTGAAGATCAGCGGTACGGTCGTCTATTCCGACTACAAGGCGGGATTGATCCAGATCGACGTGAGCGACAAGGGGATGTTCGGCGGGAACAATCGGGCGACGCGTCCGAAAATCATCACCCTGTACCGGATGGACAAGCCGGGTCCGTTCGAAATGGAAGTCGCTGCCAACACGGGTGAAATCTGGATCTCGGCGTACAACGACGCCGACCGCAACGGGAGGCCGACACGAGGGGAGCCTCGAGGCACGGCCAAGGGCAATCCGTACAAGGTTGGCACGGAAGACATCACGGGTGTCGAGATTGTACTGGCCCCGGAGCGGATCCCGCCCCCGCCCTGAGCGATTCCAAGCGCGTTGAACACCAGGTTTGGCACGGCTGATTGCGCCGCTCCGGTCACTGCAACTGGGTCGGGAGAGCCTTTTGTTCCCCGGCGGTGAGGCGTGCGTCAGAGGGGGGCGTTCGTGTTCCTGAAGGGACACGGCTGATTGCCTGGTGCGGGAACGAACAAGGTCGACGATGACATGAGTGGGGAGACAAAAAAGTACCTCGAATTCTGGCAGGAGGAACGAAACGGAGCGTTTCTGTACGACGGGCTTGCGAAGGTGGAATCGGACCGTACGCTGGCCGAGATCTACCGCCGCATGGCCGAGGTGGAGCGCAAGCATGCTGCTCGATGGGAGGCGCGGCTTCGACGGGATGGGGTGGAACCACCGCGGTTCAAGCCGTCGCTTCGTACGCGGATCCTGCTGTGGCTTGCTGCACACCTGGGCGTTTCCACCGTCTTGCCCACGGTGATTGCGCTCGAGGGCGACGGGAGGAGCAGTTACCGCGTCCGGGACGATGCGCAGGACATGGCCGCGGATGAAGCGTCCCATGCCCGGGTGTTGCATGCGATCCGGCAAGCGCGCCTGGACGGGGTACCGGGGGGCGTGCTTGCACAGGTGGAGGCTCGGCACCGTTTTTCCGGGGGCAACGCGCTTCGAGCGGCCGTGTTGGGTGCAAATGATGGACTGGTCTCGAACATGTGTCTGGTCATGGGGGTGGCCGGTGCGGATTTGAGTGCGCCGACCATCCTGGTGACTGGTCTGGCGGGGCTCCTGGCCGGCGCCTGCTCCATGGCGCTGGGCGAATGGCTGTCGGTGCAAAGTTCCCGGGAACTGTACCAACGTCAGCTCGAGATCGAAGAGGAAGAGATTCGAGTGGCGCCGGAGGAAGAAGCCGAGGAACTGGCCCTGATCTACCAGGCTCGAGGTCTGGACCCTGAACTGGCGCGAAAAATGGCCGACCGGGTGATGAGCGACCGGGAGACGGCGCTCGACGTGCTGGCTCGAGAGGAACTCGGGATCGATCCGGACGACCTGGGCGGGTCGCCGTGGGTAGCAGCTTTGACATCGTTTGCGCTTTTTGCTGTGGGAGCCGTGATTCCGGTCGCACCGTTTTTTGTGACCGAGGGGAGTACCGCGCTGGCGCTCTCGGTGGTGGCGAGCGTCGGCGGGCTCACGTTGCTTGGGGCCGGTGCGACTCTGTTCACCGGACGGTCCCCATGGTTCTCGGCCGCTCGGCAGGTTGCGTTCGGCCTTGGAGCGGCTGCCGTGACCTTCGGACTCGGGCGCATTCTGGGAGTCAATCTGGCTGCCTGAGCCGGGGGAGGTTGACGGAGAACGGTTCCAACTGTGTAGAGGCGGTGTGGGACATCCGGGGCCGGTTGAACATCGGCCTCCAGGGAGCGTGGAGCAAGGGCTGGGCTGTTTGTGAAAGCGCGAGCCATCATTGGTATCCTTGTGGGTGCGGTTTTCCTGGTGCTTGCGTTCTGGGGTGTGCCCCTGGACGTATTCTTCCAGGCATTCGACCGGTTGGATCTCCGCTACCTCCTGCCGATCGCGCTCCTGTTCTTCGCTCAGGAGACCGTCCGTGCCATTCGTCAACTGGTTTTCATGCGTCCCCTGGCTCCGAAGATGCGCCTCGGAAGCAGCTTGTCGATTTTTTTCATCTCGTTCCTCTGTATCCATGTGTTCCCCGCTCGACTCGGTGAGGTGGTGAGACCCTACTTGCTCGCACGGCGGGAAAACGTCCCGCTCAGCGCCACGACGGGTGTGGTGGTGGCGGAAAGGGCCATCGACGCGCTCGCCGCAGCCCTGATGCTTGTGGGGTTCCTGGTCTGGGTCGACCTGCCCGAGAACCTGGTGGTGGCAGGGCACGCCTTCCGACTCGATACCCTGACTCACGTGGCCGGATTCATGCTGATGCCCGTGGTGCTCGCCGTGTTGCTCGCCGTCACCCTGTTTCCGGATCGGCTGGTCAAGTTGCTTCAAACCGTGCTCGGACTGATCTCGCGGATTCCGGGCCTGCGCTGGGTGAACCGGCACGATACCTGTGTGGCCGAGGCAATGCACGCCTTCACGGTCGGATTCCACGGGCTGCGCCAATCCGGCTCGCTCGCGCTGGTGACAGGATTGACGATCCTGAGTTGGGGTATCACGATGTGCATGTACTGGCTTCTTGCCTTTGCTTTCCACATCGAGACGCTGGTCGGGCCGTCGGAATCCCTTGGTGTCATGGTCATCACGATGTGGGCGGCGGTCCTCCCGGCCCCACCAGCCATGGCGGGCGTCCAGGAAGCGTTCGGTCGCGGAGCCCTGGCGCTCTTCGGGGTCAGCGGCCCCGAGCTTTCCGGAGTGGGCCTGGCCTATGCCGTACTCATTCACTGGGGCCAGGTGCTCCTCCAGGCCTTGGGTGCCTGGTTCTTCCTCATCAAGGACGGCCTGAACCTGGCATCGCTGGCCGAGGTGGTCCGCCTGACCCCCTGTGCAGGGGTGGACGGCCACGCTGTCGACCCTGGAGTCGACCCATCAAATGCAGGCGGCTCGCCCAGATGACCGGGACAGCCGCCGGGTCGCGGCCACGGCGAGCCACAAGGTGACCACCGAGTTGATCAATACCGACGCGGGGTGAAGCACACCGCCAGCCGTGGCGACCGCAGACAGGGCGCTCCGGGCAACGTCCGGCCAATGTGCCACACGGCCGGAGCCTGCAAGGTGCGTGGCGCCGAACACCAGGTTCACCAGCCAAGGCGTCACACTCGCCAGGGCGATCCCAGACCGCGGAACCAGGTCCCATCCGGCCAACGCCAGACAGTAGAATGGAAGCAGATAGTATTCCGGGTTCACGTGGTAGAACAGGGCGAAACTCCACAGAAACGAGGCCGCCGTCACCCCTGCCTGCCACCGGACGCCTCGATCCTTGCCAGGTCCGACTCGAGATGTCCCGGGCACTCGAGAGGCCAAACGCAACAGGTATCCCAACATCGTGCCGGCAAACAGGGCGGACACCGTTGCTGCCAACGTGGGCGGCAACCCGCCCCGAAACATCACGAGTGACCAGAAATTGACTCCGAAGTCAGGCCGCGGAATGAACCCGGCCATGGGCAGCGGCGCACCTCGAGCCATCGAGGCCAGAACGACTGCTCCATGGACGGCCGTGGCGGGTCCCAGGCCCAGGAGGAGCCGTTCCCGCACCCGCAGGCCGGGCAGCAGCCCCAGAAGGGCGAGCAGGGGCAACACCAGGAGCACCTTGGCGGCAACCACGCCCAGAGAACAGGCCAGGAGCGCCGCTCGTGCTCTGCCCGTCGCCAACAACCAGTAGACCAGCATGAGCCAGCAGGTGGCGATGGATTCGTCCTGGGCCATCACCGTGGAGGTCATCCACCCCATGGGCCACAGGGCGAGCAGGAGCCCCAACACCGCGAGGCGCGAGATCCCACGGGCACCCAGGGCACGGAATGCAAGGCAGAGGAAGAAGGAGGCCAATCCTTCGTAGAGAATATAGGTCACCCTCAGCGCGTGAAACCGCGGCAGAAACCAGGAAGCAGGCGCAGCAATCGCTGCTTCCAGAAACGGGAGCAGGGGAGGATACTGTCCGAACCGCTCGGTGTGGCCGACCACAAGCTGAGCCGGGTTCGAGACCAGGCTCCAGTGGGTGGCCACGTCGCCCGTGAACTCCACTCCCCCGGTCCATCGGGCCAGGACCACGAGCAGCAGGACTCGAGTGCACACCAGGCCCACCCCCACGGCGATACACCAGGAGATGGTCCACGGCCTGCCCTGTGGTTCATTCGCCGGGATCAAGGGGAAGGCTCGGTCTCACCAGCCGCCACGTATACCGGGGCGATATCCACGGGAAGGTCGGACAGACGGGCTGCTGTGGTTTCAATTTCCTCGGTCACCCGGCCGTGACTCGCGATCAACGCCTGGGCCCGCGCATAGTCTCCAGTCGCCTCGATCATCAGCAGTTCGTGCGCCAGCGATTCCACCGCCTCCCGCATTTTCTCCGGGTTCACCCGGAACCGGCCGTCCTCCACAGGCTCGATGGCCCCCCGCTCCCGGTACCAGTTCCACTGGATCGCCACACCACCGCCATGAGCCTCGCGCAGTCCAAACCGCATGCTCCGAAACATCATGCCCGCGTCGGTGACGAACAGGTGTTCCGGCGTAAACGACCCGATCAGGCCCTCATCCATGGCATACAGGATATTCCAGACCCCCAGCACGTCCGCCTTGGCCTCCTCGATCGTGGAATAGAGTTCCTTGAGCAGAATCCGCGCTTCCACACGCTTCCCGTCTGGACCGGTCACAAATCCCGGTCCGAGGCCATGAGACAACTCGTGAAACAGAATGTGCGTGAAGAACGCATCGAACGAAAGCAACTCCTGCTGGTCCGGCGCCAGCACCCGGCGGGCGATGGGCAGTCCCACCTTGTCGAACTTGGCCTCCATCACATTCTTCAGAAGCACCTTCTTCGACCCCTTCGACTCACGAACCCGCTCGTCGTTGGGCAGGTTGAATGCTGCCGTCTGAACTCCGTGCCGCGCGTCCCCGGCGGTGAAGATGACCTGGACGACCTTGATCGGCGAATCGGTTCCGCGATCCAGATTCTTGTGCTCGTCCGGGATGGGCAGATTGCGCTCCATCGCGGGCAAATGGGCTGCGAACACCGACAGTTCCTCGCTCGCCTTCCGGTCCACCGCGGTGATGAAGGCCTCAAAAGCCGCCTTGTAGTTGAACAGCCGGTCCTGATAGACCTCGTAGGGGCCAATCACCACCTCGATGGATGAATCCAGATCCATCCAGGCAATGTCACTTTCATAGTAGTCGTCCGAAAGGAAGGCCTCGGCCCGTTTCTCCAGATAGTCGGCCAACGTGGCATTGGAGGTGAGAGCTGCAGCCTCCTTCAGTGCCGCCGCCGCCGGCTCGAGCAGGTCCTTGTAGTAGGTGGAATAGGGGATGGCCACCAGCGCGTCTCCCTGGCGGCGAACCACCGTGTACAGCCCGGACAGGCTGTCCCGATCCTCCGGGTGGGCCTTCACCCAGGCCTCGAAGGCTTCCCGTGTCATGTCCGGCGGGTAGAACGCAGCCCCCAACGGAAGCGCCCCGGCCTCCCCAAGCGGTCCCACAAAGGGTTCGTAGTCACGCAAGGAATCCCACCGCCCTTTCATGATGTCGAACAACTCGAGCGCGCGTGCATACTCGAGCGAGGTGGCGGCGAGCGTCTGCAAGGTGGCCCGCGTGGCGGGATTCTTCTCGCACACCTGGCGGAGGAACACCTCGTCCATGTACCGGGCCGCTTCGATCAGCTTCCGGGCGACGGCTTCGTCCTCCTCGGTGAGCAGCGTGTGATCGAAATCAATCACCGTGTAGGGGAGACGAGCGAGACGCTCGGGGATGTCGTCCACCAGGGCCGGCGGGGGCGGCGATTCGTTCTGCACCGACGCTCCGGCTCCGTCCTCCTGCACGGGAACGGTCCGACAGCCCGTTGCCACCAGTCCCCACAGTCCAATCGCGACCATGTATCGGCGAGACGCTTCCATGTGTTCCTCCTCCGGTCTCGAACGTTGGCGTTGGCTTCCTGCTTCGCGCGTCGACTATAGCCTACACCTCCGTCCAGCGCAACGACCGGACCCTCGACCGGGCTTCCCAACGGCACCTCCGCGGAACCCTCTGCATTGACACCCCGCGGCCGGCCCGGTTAAGGACCAGCACGATACCCCGGAATGACGTATCGGGCACCCGTCACCGGACCCTCGGGACCACCCCCGACCATGCCACGCACCAGTGCCCTCATGGTGAAGCATGACCAGAACCCAACGCCAGACCACGCTCAGCCACGACGACCATCGACGGGCCAACGTCACCGGCCTCGCCCATGTCTACGCCGTCCTGTCCAGACGCTCCCACGGAGTTTCCATCGGTATAGACCTCAACCCCGACCGGGGATGCAACTTCGACTGTATCTACTGCCAGGTGGACCGAACCGGCCCCACGCCCGCCAAACCATCTCCATCCGTTCTCGCCCAAGAACTTCAGACCATGTTCTCCTGGATCGCCGATGGTTCCCTGTTCGACCACCCCATGTTCGCCTCTCTTCCTCAAGACCAGCGCGTGGTGCGCGACATCGCTTTCTCCGGAAACGGCGAGCCCACCACATCCCCCCTGTTTCCCTCCACCGTCGAACTCGTCGCCGACCTGAAACGACAGCACGGCCTCCACGACCTGCGCCTGATCCTCATTACCAACGCCACCCTCCTCCACCGCCCCCGCATTCAGGAGGCACTCCACCCCCTCCACCACGCCAACGGCGAGGTCTGGGCAAAACTCGACGCCGGATCCGAACAGGACTACCACCGTATCAACCGGTCTCGAGTCCCCCTCGACCAAATCGTGAACAACATCAGGACCGTCGCCCGCTCCTGGCCCGTCGTCATCCAGACCATGGTGCTGGACACTGGACCCACCCCCTCGATCCTCCCAGACATCGACCCCTACCTCGCTCGCCTTCTCGCCATCCTCAACACCGGCGGCCGTATCCGACTCGTCCAACTGTACTCCGTCGCCCGCCACCCCGCCGAACCGCACGTCTTCGCCGTGGACCGCGCCGCCCTCTCTTCCATGGCCTCCACCATCCACAAACACACCGGCCTCACCGTCGCCGTCTATGAAGGTTCCCCCCGCTTCCTCAGACCCGATCAGCCGGACCCCCTGCACCTCCAGACCTAGAACACGTGGTCTCCATGCCCCATGCCCCCCCCGCCCCCATGCCACCCCCCACATCGCCCCCCCTTCGCTCAATGCCCACCGCCAGCCCGCCTCATTCATCCGTTGGTCCACCAGCAACCCACTGACCACATCAGATGCACGTATCCGCCCCCAACAGACCACAAGAACATTAATTTCCTCACTGCACACCGAGCCCGTACCTTCATCTATCTCCTGGATACCTGAACACCTGCGTCTCCTCCGACTCGCTCACCAGAGGCGCCAACTATCCAACCTCCTGGTCCTCGGACTGTTTTTGGGGCGCTGGTACCGCGCAAACGTGGTATCAATACCACACCTCCTGTCCCAGACCGTCACGAACGTCAAGTCAAAGTGACGCCATTGCACGTGGTTAGCTCAAATCATACCCATTGCGTCGGTCTGGCATCCGGGTTGCACACCTCCCTGGGCAAGTGCCCAGTAGGCCGGATAGCGTTGCCTGGTCGGCGGCCCGTACCAGTACGGCGTGGAAATGGGGAACCGGCTCTCCCCGACGCATCAAGCTTTCTTGACGACCAGGCCCCGCTCTTCGGAGACCGGGCTTTTTTTTTGCCTTGAGGACGGAACTCAGTAGAGGCGTCGGGTCCACGATGGACACAGGACTCGAGAAGCGATCCCGAGACCCGCGAATGCGGTATCGAGAGATGGGCCGGCGGGATCACGGACGAGATTCAGTCCTGGCGCGATGTTTTCTCAGTCTGTAGGTTTTCGGCGCGGGTGGCAAAGGTGCCTGGGATTCGAACCGCTCGAGTTCGGAGTGGCTCGAGATCGAGGTGGGCGGGGGTCACATCCAGACGGTGGCAGCGTGGTGGCGCAGGGCCTCACCGAGTTTTCGCCTGGCCTTCAGTTCGATCTGGTGGATACGCTGTCTCGAAAGTCCCAGTTCCTCCCCGATCTCCTTGAGCGTTCGGGGGCGGTCCTTCAGGTACCGGCTCTCGATGACCTGACGCTCCTGCGCGTCCAGCTCGCCCATCCCCTCCCGGACCATGCGGGAACGGACCTGGGCAGCCTCGTGATCGAGCATCAACGACTCCTGGTTCGGGGCGTCGTCAGCAATCAGGCTGCCGATGGCGTTCCTTGCGCCCTCGGTGATCGGTTGGTCGAGTGAGATCTCACGAACCGGGATGTGCTTGGGCCGTGGGCGTGTTCCGTCGCCCTCGTCCCCCGCGCCTTCGGGGTTGAGGTCCATGTCGAGGCGGTCGATGATGTTGTGGCGCTTGCCCTGGAGATACCTCTGGACATAGGCCCGGATCCACCAGGAAGCGTAGGTGACCAGACGCACCCCCCGCTCCGGATCAAACCGGTTCACCGCCTGCAACAAGCCCAGGTTCCCCTCCTGTATCAACTCGATCAGGCCCACGTCCGGACGCTGATAACGACTCGCAATTTTCACGACCGCCCGCAGGTTGGCCTGCACCAGTTGGTGCCCTGCCTCCGCGTCCCCCTCATCCCGAAACTTCCTGGCCAGCCTCGTCTCCTCCTCGCGGGTCAATGGTGGACAATCCTTGAGGCTCCGCAAGTAGGATGTCAAAGCGTCTGCTTCCTGTTTCACGCGTGTCGTCGTACTCTTCATATTCTCTCCCTCGCATCCAGAGTGTCACCTTGAATGCAACGTGGAGGCCAGCACGCACGGCGCCGGAGCAGACTGAACCGAATCCGGCCTGTTCCTCGAAAAACATCTGCTTTGTGTAGTCTGGCCTACCCGCAGGCCGGCGACCTTTTGGGAGCGAACAGCGGCCCCATCTGTTTGTTTTGAGGCAGGGCTTGTATCGTCAACCGGAGAAGGCCCCCGGGCGCGGCTCTACGGATGACCTTCAACCCACTGTTTTTGCTGATAAATTCTCCATTCATCCGGACCGTTGCCGGGCCGATGGCCTCGCCCGCGCACCGGACCGAACATGTGGCATGTCGGCCACCGCCGTGGCAATCTTGCCATCACCCCCGGTTCCAGCCATTCTCGGGGCGCCAGGACCAGGTGGCGGCGTGGTTCGGTGGAAGGGTATCCACGGTCGGCGGCAGTGGACGAACGGGGCGGTATCAGGTAATGTCTTGAGGCTATGCGCGAGGGGTCGTGAGGTCCGTTGGAGGTGGGGGGACGTTCGTCGCCGTTGGCAGAGGATGGAAATGTGTAGTTACGAAGAGCGCAGACAGAAGTTTCTGGAGGGCATGGGAGAGGCGAGTGTGGCCATCATACCATCCGGCCAGGAGGTGCTGCGGACGGAGGATTCGGCCTATCGTTTCCGGCCGGAATCTGATTTTTTCTATCTGACCGGCGTGGATGAGCCGGACGCGCTGCTGGTGTTGGCCCCGCACCTGTCGGAGGAGCGGGAGGTTTTGTTCCTGGCGCCCCGGGATCCGGCCCGGGCGGTGTGGACGGGGGCGCGACCCGCGTTCGAGAAAGTTCGGGAAATTGCGGGCGTGGACACGGTGTACACGCATGATCTGTTTGAGACTTCGCTGGCGAAGTATCTGACTGGGGCGCGAAGGCTCTACTATCAACTGGGCAACTTGCCGGATCTGGATCGGGAGATCATCCGGGAGATTCGCCGGTTGAAGCGAACTCGAGGCCGACGTTCCCTTGTGCCGGTGGAAATCGTCGATCCTGGGGTGCTGTTGCATGAGCAGCGTCTGTACAAGGCGCCGGAAGAGATTCTCACGCTCCAGATCGCTGCAATGATTACGAGTCAGGCGCATCGACTGGCGATGAGGGTGACACGACCCGGGATTTCTGAGCGTACGTTGGAGACGATACTGGACGCCGCCTTCCGCATGGGAGGAGGAGAGGGTCCGGGCTATCCGACGATTGTGGCCTGTGGCGCGAATGCCACGACCCTGCACTACGTGAAGAACACAGCGCCTCTGAAGGACGGCGACCTGGTGCTGGTCGACGCGGGTTGTGAGTTCAGTTTCTACACGGCCGACATCACGCGCACCTTTCCGGTGAACGGACGTTTTTCCGGGCCGCAGCGGGCGGTGTACGAGGTGGTTCTGAAGGCGCAGAAGGCAGCGATCGCCTCGATCCGTCCAGGCGTGACCATGGAGGATGTGCACGCGGTGGCGGTGGAGGTGCTGACCGACGGCCTGGTGGCTCTGGGCGTGCTGAAGGGTACGGTATCGGACCTGGTGGCCTCGGAGGCGTATCGACCGTTTTTCATGCACCGCACCAGCCACTGGCTGGGGATGGAGGTTCACGACGTTGGGGAGTATGTGCGGGAGGGGAAGAGCCGGGCGCTGGAGCCGGGGATGGTCCTGACGGTGGAGCCCGGGTTATACTTCAGAGACGGTGTGGATGGCGTACCGGAGACGTTGAAGGGTATCGGCGTGCGTATCGAGGACGATATCCTGGTGACCGAAGAGGGGCACTCTCTGTTGACGACCGATGTTCCCAAGGAAATCGACGAACTGGAGGCCCTGGTGGGCTCTGAAAGGCGCAAATGAGACCTGGCCGGGCGCTCTCGAGGGGTCTCGAGCGCTCGACCTTCCACCCTTCGTTCGAGTGAGGCACCCATGAGCTATGACATTTGTGGTCTGGGCAACGCGCTGTTCGACGTACTGGTGAGCGTGGAGGATGAGGAACTCCTGCAGTCTTTCGACCTGACCAGGGGACTGATGCACCTGGTGGACGAGGCGCGTTGGCAGGCGATCTATGGTGCTGTGGCGGAGCGCGGCCCGGAAGTGGCGCCCGGGGGGTCCTGTGCCAACGTGATCACCACCGCGGCCCTTTTGGGCGCCCGAACCACGTTTTGCGGCCAGGTGGGAGACGACCGGTTCGGTCACGAGTACGCCGAACGCATGGGACGCCTGTGCGGCGGCCATCATCTGCACGTGCAACCTGGCGCACCGACGGGCAAATGTCTGAGCCTGGTCTCCCGGGACGGGGAGCGAACCATGGCGACCACCCTGGGCTGTGCCATCGAACTCGAGCCCCGATATCTTTTCCGCGACGCGCTCGAGTCGAGTCGATGGTTCCACCTGACCGGCTATTTGTTCACCGGTGGACGGATGGGCGACACGGCCCAGGCGGCGCTCGAGCACGCCAGGCGTCACGGAGTGAAGATTTCCCTGGACGTGGCCGACGCGTGGGTTGTGAACACGTTGCACGATCGGATCTGGTCGATGATCGAGGAGTTTGCCGACGTGGTGTTCACGAACGAGGAGGAGAGTCGGGCTCTGTGTGGTGGTACACCCGAGGACGCGGTATCCCGTCTCGCTGAATGTTGCGAGGTGGCTGTGGTCAAGCTGGGGGCGAGGGGATCGTTGATCCGAACCGATGGTGAGACGGTGCATGTGCCGGCCCACCCGGTGGCTCGAGTGGTGGACACGACGGGTGCCGGGGATGCATTTGCAGGGGGCTTCCTGTTCGGGCTCTCCCGGGGTCTTTCCGCGAGCCGGAGCGGGCTTTTGGCGGCCCGCGTGGCGTCCGAGGTGGTGGGTCAGACGGGCGCGGTGGTCACGACGCCGGGCCGACTCCGTGAGATTGCGCGAGAAGTGATGGACTGAGGGGAGGGGAGGCAGGGAGGATCATGGGAATCCTGGAAGGAAAGAGAGTACTGGTGGCTGGAGTGGCCAACAATCGGTCCATTGCCTGGGGGATTGCCCGGGCGCTCCACCGGGAAGGTGCCGAAGTGGCGTTCAGTTGCGTTGCGCGCAACGAGCGCAAGGTGCGAAAGCTGGCAGCGACGGTGGCGTCGGATCGCGTGGCGGTGTGCGATGTGCGGAGTGATGATGAGATTGCCGCACTGTTCGACCAGGTCGGCGGCTGGTGGGATCACCTGGACGGTCTTGTTCATTCCCTGGCCCTGGCGGACCTTGGGGACCTGGAAGGGGCGTTCGTGGAGACATCGCGGCAGGGGTTCGCCCTGGCCATGGACGTGAGTGTCTACTCGCTCATCGCCCTTGCGCGCCACGCCCGCCCTCTCATGCAGGCCGCAGGCGGCGGGTCCATCGCGACCCTTACCTTTCTGGGAGGAGAGCGGGTCGTTCCGGGCTACAAGGTCATGGGGGTGGTCAAGGCGGCTCTGAACATGACCGTGCCCTATCTCGCCTGGTCCCTGGGCCGTGACGGAATCCGTGTCAACGCCGTCGCAGCAGCCCCCATCCGGACCATTTCCACCGCAGCCCTCGGAGGACTGGACAAGGCTTTCCAGGTCATGGAGGAACGGAGCCCCCTCCACCGCAACGTGACCCAGGACCAGGTGGGTGATACGGTGGCCTATCTGATGTCAGATCTGGCCCAGGCCGTGACCGCCGAGATCATCAACGTGGACTCGGGCATCCACGCCATGAGCCTCTGATTGTACAGGTGCTCGATCGGCTCGAGCCGCTGAGACGATACCAGGGAAGGGCGGCGCAGAACCGTCTGCGAATGGTGGGAAGAGGGACTCAGTCCTCGCCGAAGCCTTCATCCATGCTGTCGTCGAGGGCTTCTTTCCGACTCAGGCGAATCTTCCCGCTCCGGTCGATGTCGATCACCTTGACCAGAACCTCATCGCCTTCGTTGACCACGTCGGTCACCCGTCGGACCCGCCCCTTGGTGAGGTGCGAGATGTGGACCAGGCCTTCCGTGCCGGGGAAGATCTCGACGAAGGCGCCGAAATCGGTCACCCGCTTCACCTGACCGAGATAGAGCTTCCCAACCTCCGCTTCCTGGGTCAACTCCCGTACCATTCGCTCGGCACGGTTCGCCGCATCGGCATCCGGAGAGGCTATCAGCACCTGTCCGGAATCCTCCACGTCGATCTTCACTCCGGTCTTCTCGATGATCCCGCGAATGGTCTTTCCACCCGGCCCGATGACGTCCCGAATCCGGTCCGTGTTGATCCAGATGGAGGTGATCCGCGGCGCATGGGGGGACAGGTCGGACCGGGGCGCAGGCAGGACTTCCGCCATCTTGTCCAGGATGTGATAGCGCCCTTCTCGAGCCTGTGCCAGGGCACGCCGCATGATGTCCATGCTGATGCCTTTGATCTTGGTGTCCATCTGAAACGCGGTGATCCCATCCCGGGTCCCGGCCACCTTGAAATCCATGTCGCCGAGGTGGTCCTCATCCCCCAGGATATCCGTGAGGATCGCCACGCGATCCCCCTCCTTGATCAACCCCATGGCAATGCCCGCCACGGCCGCCTTCATCGGTATCCCGGCGTCGAACGCAGCCAGGCTGCCGCCGCACACACTGGCCATGGACGAGGAGCCGTTGGATTCGAGGATCTCGCTGACCAGTCGGATGGTGTAAGGGAACGAGTCATCGAGCGGTGCCACCGGGCGAAGCGCCCGTTCCGCCAGGGCTCCGTGGCCGATCTCGCGCCGCCCAGGGGAGCGAAGCATGCGCGTCTCACCCACCGAGAAGGGAGGGAAGTTGTAGTGAAGGGTAAAGTCCTTCATGGAATCCCCTTCCAGGGCGTCGATCCGCTGCGCGTCGTCCGCCGTGCCCAGGGTGGCCACCACCAACGCCTGGGTCTCCCCTCGAGTGAACAGGGCCGATCCGTGGGTCCGGGGCAGCACCCCGACCTCCACCGTGATGGGCCGCACCTCGTCCGTGGCCCGACCATCGATCCGTCGCCGCTCGTCCAGGACCATCTCCCGGATGATCCGCTTCTCCAGGCGATCAAAGGCAGCCCGCAGCACCGGCGTCAACGCGGCTTCGTCCTCCTCGCGCTCCGACGCCAACGCCTCGAACATCTCCTGCTTCAGCGCCCGCACCGCATCCCGCCGGGCCATCTTGTCCGGCACGGTGAGCGCCTCGGTCAGACGGGCGCGGTACTTCGCCTCCATCTCATCGGCCAAGGCCTCGTCAAAAGGCGGCTTCTCGAACTGCTGGAGCGGAACCCCGGCCTTCTCCCGCAGCTCGATCTGCAAGTCGATCAGGGGCTGTGCAGCAGCATGGCCGAATTCGAGCGCGGCCAGAAGGTCTTCCTCGCTGACCTGCTGGCACCCTCCCTCCACCATCACGATGGACTCCCGGGACACGGCCATGATGAGGTCCATGTCCGAGGCTTCCATCTGCTCCCGGGTAGGGAAGGCGACGAACCGGCCGTCGATACGCCCGACCCGCAGCCCGGCCAACGGTCCCTCGAACGGAATGCTCGAAATGGAGAGCGCCGCCGACGCCCCGGTCATGGCAAGCACGTCGGACAGGTTCTGCGTGTCCGCGGACAGAACCGTGGCAATGACCTGCACTTCGTTCTTGTATCCATCCGCAAACATGGGGCGGATGGGACGATCGATCAGGCGCGACGTGAGGACCTCACGCTCGGAAGGGCGCCCTTCTCGTTTGAAAAAGCCGCCAGGGATACGCCCCGCTGCGTAGACCTTCTCGACGTAGTCGCAGGTCAATGGAAAGAAGTCGATTCCCGGGCGCGGGTCGCTGCTCACCGCGGTGGTGAGCACCACCGTGTCGCCGAGCTGGACCACGACGGAAGAGGCCTGCTTGGCCATGCGTCCGGTCTCGATGGAGAGTGTTTTGTCGCCTACCTTGGCAGAGAGTTTCACCAATGACATGATTTCACTTTCGTGTGAGGGTGGAGTAATACCGACGAATCTGTTGTGGAAGGTCGGGAAGATCGTCGGGTGAGCTACTTGCGGATACCCAGTGCGTCACAGGTCGCCCGATAGCGGGTGTACGACTTGCGCCGCAGGTAGTCCAAAAGCCGGCGCCTTTGTCCGACCAGCTTCAACAGTCCTCGCCGGGACTGGTGATCTTTCTTGTGAATCTTGAAATGCTCCGTCAGTTCCACGATCCGCGTTGTCAGGATCGCGATCTGCGCTTCTGTGGCGCCCGTGTCGTTCTCGTTCTTGCCGAAACGGGCGATGAGTTCTCGTTTCTTTTCCCTGGACAGAGACATGTCGTTCTCCCTGGACGTCGATTACGTCTTCACTTGGTTCCAGTGGTCCGGACTGGCCCCCCTTCCCGCCACATTGCCCTGCCTTGTACCTGTCTTGTGACGATATGGAGAATGCGACGCGGGTCCCGGACGGAAAAAATTATGACGCTCCTCGGCCCCTCTCCCCCCCGTTTTCACGGTAGATGCCACGAGGTAGCTTTCCTGAGTCGGCCACTCTAGCGGAGAATCGAGACGATGTCAACACCCGATCCTCACGGCGGGATGGAAAATCACGAATCAGGGAAAACAATCCTGGGCTGAACAGTCCACGCGCGCCCGCTCCCGGTTGCACGCAGCCCGGAAACCACTCCCACAGCCAGAAGTCGTGCGCCATGACAGAGTCTCACCGAATCTCCAGGCGCCGGCGTGTCCGATTGTGCGTCGAGCTGCAACGAGACGGGGTTGCCATGTTTCACACGGCGGACCTGCGCACCCGACACCTGGATCCTGGGCAGGTGGGGAACCACCTCCACGAGCGGAATCATCGCGCCATCCAGGTCTCCGGAATCCGCCATACGTTCCAGCGCTTCCAGCGTCCGGGCACCTTCGATTCCAAAAGGTCCGACTCGAGTGCGCCGGAGCGAGACCAGGTGGGCGCCACACCCCAGCGCCTCGCCGATGTCGGCGGCCAACACCCGCACGTAGGTCCCCTTGGAACACCGCACCCGAATCGTGGCTCGAGGCGGCGTCCACGCCAGAAGGGTCAATTCGTGTACGGTCACCTCCCGAGACGGCCGCTCCACCGCCCGGCCCTCCCGGGCGTATTGATACAGTCGCTTCCCCTTTATCTTCACCGCGGAGTACATGGGCGGCGTCTGCTGAATCGACCCGGTGAACTGGGCCAGAATCCGCTTGAATTGCGCCTCGGTGAGGGCCGGATCCACCGGCCGGGTGGCCACGACCCGCCCATCCAGATCCAGCGTGTCGGTGGACACCCCAAGGGCGACCGTGGCCTCGTAGGTCTTGTCTCCATCGGTCAGCAGCCCGGCCAACCGCGTCGCAGAGCCGACACAGATCGGCAGTACCCCCGTGGCAAACGGGTCGAGCGTCCCGGTGTGTCCCACCTTGCGCGTCCGGCACAGACTCCGAACACGCCGGACCACATCAAACGAGGTGAGCCCGGCCGGCTTGTCCACCAACAGGAGTCCACCACCCATGCGGCCCCTCCACCGGTCACACGCCGTCATCCACAGCCACCGGCGGACTCGATGCCTTGATTTCCTTGAGCAAGGCCTCGATCCGCTCCACGTGATCCAGACTCCGGTCGAAAACAAACCGGAGTTCCGGAACCGTGCGGATACGAAGCTGCCGCCCCAACACCGTGCGGATGTGCCCCGCCGCATGCTCGAGCCCGGCACGAGAGGCGTTGCGCTCCTCCTCCCCCCCGTATACCGTGTAGTAGACTCGAGCCACACTCAGATCCCGACTCACGATGACCCGGCTGATGGTCACCATCCCGATTCGAGGATCCTTCAGGTCCTCGTACAGCATCCTCGAAATCTCACGCTGGATCTGATCTCCGACCCGCTCACTCCGCCTGTATTGCATGATCCGTCCATCCCCTCGTTGGGGAAGCGCACGACTTCCCGTCAGTACTTCTCCTGGGGCAAAATCCGCCAGGCCCGTATTGCCACGAACCTATCCTCCCACGGAGCCGACCGCTCCAGCACCAGTCGCCGGTACCCGTAAGGGGAACGCTCAATCCGCAGTTCCCGCGAGGTCGGCGTAAACTCCGACCCCAGCGACTCCGGCAGCCCCACCGTGTGCAACGCCTCCAGCAACGTCACAGGCCTGTCAAACCGGTAAACCACCCCGTATATCCTGCCTCGAGCCACCAGGAGTTCCCCGTGCTCGTAGACGACTGAACGACCGCGCACCCCGGGAAGCCGCTGCTCGCTCACCACAGCACCCAGGTGACGCGCCACGTCGCTCCCATCGAATGCATCGTACTCCATCCCCAAAATCGCGGGTATGTGGCACACCACGCCGGCCGGCTTCTCGTAACGCGACCCTGTCCCGGCGTCCGAGGCAAGGTTCGCCGAATCGAGAATCTCTTCCTTCTCCGACGTGCTGCACGCCCCAAGCACAATACTCAACGCCACGAACACCCACGCCACGCCCATCAAAACCAGCGCCTCCTCGCTCCGTCGCTCACCCACGCCACTCGCCCCCCCACGCCGCTCTCCCCTCCAACACCCGACCCGGCCTTCGCCTTCCCCCAGCCCGCCCGGAACTTGACATCCCGCCACACCACGGATACATCTGGAACGAGTCCGCGACCCCGGAACCAAGGGAAGGAGTCCGATGATCGGACACCCCTGCGCCACGGCTGCTCCTGAAACCGTTCCACAGTCCAGACGACATCTCGAGCAGGCCTGAAAAAAAACCTTCCCGGCCTCCGGCGACCGCAACCCCGTCATGGAGATACCCCATGGGAATGCTCGAGCATGCGCGCCGCACCCCCCCCCTGCTCGTGGGAGTCGTCCACCTGCTCCCCCTCCCCGGATCGCCAGGATGGCGGGGTAGCATGTCGGAAATCCTGGACCAGGCCGATAGGGAGGCGGCAATCTATCGCGAATCCGGACTCTCTGCAATTATAGTGGAAAACATGCACGATGTCCCCTACCTCCGCGGACACGTGCACCCAGAAACCACCGCAGCCATGGCCGTGGCCGCCGCCCAAGTCAAACGCCGGGCACAGGACATCCCGGTCGGAGTCCAGCTCCTGGCCGGCGCCAACCGCGAAGCCCTCGGCGTGGCCATCGCCGCAAACCTCGACTTCATCCGCGTGGAGGCCTACGCCTACGCCCACGTGGCCGATGAAGGCATTCTCGAGGCGTGCTGCGGAGAACTCACCCGGGTTCGCGCCGCACTCGGACGCCAGGACATCGAGATCCTGGCCGACGTGCAGAAAAAGCATGCCGCACACGCACTCACATCCGACCTGGACCTGGTGGACCTGGCTGTGGGAACCGAATTCTGCAGGGCAGACGGCCTGATCGTCACAGGAGCCACCACCGGGGCACCTCCTCCACCCGACGACGTGAGCCGTGTTCGGGCTGCAACCCGGTTGCCCGTGCTCATCGGCTCCGGGATCACCCCGGACAACGTGGCCGACTTCCAGGCAGCAGACGGGTTCATTGTGGGCAGCTTTTTCAAACAAGGGGGCCGATGGACCAATCCCGTGGACCGGGAGCGCGTCCGGGCACTGGTCGACGCCTTGGCACACCAGCGCGGCCAACCGGTCACCGCGTCACCGTCCCGGCCTGCACCGCCAACAGGTACTGCGCAAGGTTGATTCGCCCGGTAAAATAGGCCTCCGCCGACTTTCCAGGAACAATCCGCACCACCGGCACCTGGCCGGAACGCTCGATCCGAAGCACCAGATCTCGAACCCGCAATCGGTCCCGAGAAATGTACTTCCCTATCACCAGCCCGATCATTCCGGTCTGCTCCTCCACCGGAAGGCGCCCGTTCCGAACACGCACCATCACGTCTGTTTCGGTTCGCCGCACCGGGCCGGCCCTGTCCCCGTCCACCGGGTCGAGTTTTACGTCGGCCACACCGATCTTCAAGTTCAGCAACTCACCAAATAGGCGATCCTCGGCCTGCTCAAAGTTGCGAAACGCGCTCACGTTGGGCGGAATCGCCCGCCTGAGTCGCAGGTCCATGGCCTCCATGCCGGGAAATGGCGATTCAGCAGGCGCAGGGCTCACGCCCACCCCCTCGTTCCCTTGAGAGGACGCCGAAACCGACTCGACGCGGGGAGTCTCCATCGGCTCAAACTCGAGCCCGGCGATGTGTTTCACATAGAGATAGTAGACCCCGAACGCACCAGCCAGCGCCCCTGCGAGGACCACGACCCGGGCCCATCGTACGCCCGCGTCCACGCGCTCCTCGCGCGGTTCCTCCACCCCAACGCCGCTGAGTACCGGCAAGACACCGTCTGCCCCCGGGTTGAGGGCTCCCTCGCGCGCCTGCTGGGCCATCCAGTCCTGGAACGATATCGGGGCGGAGGTCACGCCCTGTTCGCGAAGCGTCCCCGCCGGCTCGAGCCGTTTTCCGGTTTGCTCGGGTCCCTCTCCGCCGGGAGGCGTCTCAGGCTCCGGCTCCGGCCCACCGCCACCAGTGCCCGGACCCCGTTCCTCCCGGCCGAATCCGCCTGGTGAAAGGTCCCGGGCACGGCGCACCGAGGCGAAGTCGTCCGGTTCTCCCTGCCACGGCCCCCCGGACTCTGCGGGAAGGGTGGTCACCTGGTCCACCTGCTCCGAGACATCCCAGGCGTGGGTGGCGGACCACACGTCTCCGCGGGAGCCGTGCGGCGCGTCCCGGCCTTCCCCGCCACTGGACCAGGCGTCCGCCCCTTCGCTCCCTCCGGGGGTTGCACCGATTCCGACCTCCCCCACCTCCAGGTCGATTTCGACCGTTGCACCGGTCGCAGGCTCCACCAGGGGCTCCACAAAGGCCAAGGGCAACTCCTCGGCCTCGTCCGCATCGTCGCCTCGAGGCGCCATGCCCTCCAGCAGCGGCGCCAGCTCGTGGATCGCCCGGGCATATACCCACCGTTCGATCGAGGGAACAAAAATCGGGTCGTCCGGGGCGATGAGCCCGCGCGAGGCCAGCTCCAAAATCGAAGAGAACTCGCGGATGTGGTAAACCTTCCGGCCCCGTTTCAGCTTGAATTCCGGCAAGGGTGGTCTCCCGCTTCCAGATCGCACCGCCCCCCGGCGGCGCACGGGTAATTATAGGGGTACCCAACGTCGGGCGTCAAACACAACGCCTCTCTCGCCCTCCCCGCCTCCGGTTTCCTTGAACGCCGTCACCCCCCTTGAACTCCGGGTCAGGCGATGGTTCAGGTGGGCATCGACCCGGTGGAGGGTCCCGCTCAGCAGCCTCCTTCCAGCCCATGTCCCATCCCATTCTCCTCCCATTCCCACCGTCATCCGGCCCATCCCGGGCAGGAACGTGCTCGGAACCGCCCGTGGGCGCGACTGGGGGTGTGCCGGGCGTTTTCGTGCTCACGCCGAAACCTCGAGTTGAAACAGGAAGGATTGCGGCTGGATGAACCGGGGACCGGAATGGGAGAAATGGAGCACGGAACCCGGACGCACGCACGGGCGAGCGGTCAGGAATCCACTGAAGAAGGGCTGGATCTTTGCCGTACTAGCGTTGAGGAGCCGCCGCGACCCGACTGCAGGGCGCGACTGCCCATCGTGACGGCACTGCCCCAAGGAATTTCGGTGGAGGATACGCCATGAATTGCCACAACCTGTTGCGCCCCGCGCTCGCCGCTGCGCTCGTCACCTGTCTCGGCGTCAGCGAGTGCCCGGGCACCCCGGAAATCGATTGCGAAACCGAACCGGACAACCCGGCCTGCATGGAAGAAGACTCGTGCGCAAGCGACTGCCAGGCACACAGCCAGGAGGTGCTGTTCCAGTGCCTGGCAGAAGGCGGACGTCTGCCTGCGTGCGAACAGGAAGCCCAGATGGATCTGGAACTCTGTCTCGACGAACAGTGCCTGGAGGCTCCCGAGCCCACGCCCCTGCCCCTCCCATGCGACGAACGATGTCCCAAGGAGGGGGAAGAGGCGCTCGCAACCTGCCTCGCCGATGGCAACCCGGACGAGGTCTGTTACGGTCTTCAGAACGAGGCGGAGAGTGCCTGTTTCGCCTCCTGCCAGGCGCCGGTCGCGGCCACGTGCGCGGATGGGTGCGAGGCGGTGGCCCAGGAAGCCTTTGATGCGTGCACGGCCGGCGGACTACCCGACATGGACTGCGACGCCCAGTACCAGGCCTCATTCGAATCCTGTGTCGCCGCCTGCGGACCGCCCCCGGAGGAGCCGGAGAGCTGCTCGATGACTTGCGAATCGGGTGCTCGAGAAGTGTACGACACCTGCATCCAGGCGGGGGAGAGCGAGGATGTGTGCACGATTCAGGCGTCCGAGTGGCAGGCTTCCTGCGAGGCGGAGTGTGCTGGCGAGCCCGTGGTATCGTGTGATGAGTCGTGCGAAAGCGAGGGGCGGGACTGGTACATGGACTGCCTGGCGAGCGGTGGCACCGAGGAGTCGTGCAAGAGCGGTGCCCTTGAAATCGAGCAAGCCTGCCATGCGGCCTGTTCCGGGGGGGAACCCACGCCCGAGCCCACCCTGGAGCCGGAACCGACCCCGACGCCACTGTCCTGCGAGGAGACCTGTGCGCTGGAAGTGCAGGAGGCGGTGGCCCAATGTGTGGCTGAAGGAGGACTCGAGGCCGACT
Source organism: uncultured Gammaproteobacteria bacterium (assembly GCA_964418585.1). Classification (GTDB taxonomy): domain Bacteria; phylum Myxococcota_A; class UBA796; order JAJRTE01; family JAJRTE01; genus JAJRTE01. Next base: position 130,856 of record CAYQMG010000055.1, read on the forward strand.
GCCAGGCCGACGTGGGGGACCCCATGCTGGCGAGTTGCCTGGAAGGGTGTGGAAGCATGCCGCCGGAAGCGCCGACCTGTGAGGATCAGTGTCTGGACCATTCCACCCAGGTATTCGAGGACTGCCTGCTGGCGGGTGGAACGGATACGGAATGTGCGTCCGAGGCGGGACAGGACATGGACGCCTGCCTGGCGGCGTGTTCCGGTGCCTGACCGCAGCACACCGTCTTTCTGGGGGATTGTGCATTCGGGGCATGGCATGGGTGTGCGGAAAGGGATTCTCAGGGAGGATTGAAGGAAGAGGCGGTCCCGAGCGGTTGAAAGGTCACTTCTTTGCGGCCTCGGAACGGTAGTAGTCCATCAGGATCTTGGCCACCTCGGGCCGGGAGAACTCCTCGGGCAGCGGCTCGCCGGCGGCCAACATGGCGCGCACCTTGGTCCCGGACAGGAGTACCCAGTCGTCCTTGGTGTGGTCCTTGCCGTCCCGCATCATGATGACCTTGCCCAGCTTCTTGGACCAGGCGGTGTGGTCCGCCTCGTAGATCTTGATGAGCAGCGCGCCTTCCGGAACCTCCTCGTGGAAGATCGCCTGGGCGTCGAACGGCCCGTAGTAGGAGCCGACGCCGGCGTGGTCACGGCCCACGATGAGGTGCGTGCAGCCCGCGTTCTGACGGAACACGGCGTGGAGCACCGCTTCTCGAGGTCCGGCGTAGAGCATGTCGAACCCGTAGCCGGTGATGAGCACCGTATTGGGCTCGAAATAGAGTTCCACCATCTTGCGGATCGCAGCGTCCCGCACCTCGGCCGGAATGTCGCCCTTCTTCAGCTTGCCCAGGAGCATGTGAATCAGCACGCCGTCCGCCTTGACGTCGCGCATCGCCATCTTGCACAGCTCCTCGTGGGCCCGGTGCATCGGGTTCCGAGTCTGGAACGCCACCACCGTCTTCCATCCCAGACGCTCGATCTCGTCCCGAATCTGGTAGGCGGTCCGGAAAGTCTCCGGGAATTCCTTCTCGAAGTAGGAGAAGTTCAGCACCTGGATCGGACCCGACACCATGTACCGCCCCACCGAATTGAACGCAGCCACTCCAGGATGGTCCATGTCCTGGGTCCGGAAAATCTTCTCGGTCATGAACGCCATCTCGTCGTCCGACACTTCCTCGATCGCGTCCACGTCCTGAATCGCCAGCACCGGGTTCCCCTCGACATTGGGGTCACGCAAGGCAATGCGCTTCGCCCCCTCGATCGCCGAGACGTCCTTCAACATGTTGATGATCGGCACGGGCCAGAACAGCCCGCTCTCCGTCTTCATCTCCTTGGCGACCCGCAGTGCGTCCGCCTTGTTCATGTAACCGGTCAACGGATTGAAATAGCCGCTGCCGAGCATGACGGCGTTCCCGGCCGCAGCGGAGCAGATGACCACCGAAGGCAGCGATTCCGCTTCCTTCAGAAGCTCCGCACGCCTGGCCTCGTCCATGACAAACAGCGGATTCAGCGTATCGGAACCGTGGGGCTTGATCATGACATTCTCCTTCCTGTGCTGGTGAAACGGTGCCCGCAGGCTGCGACTGCCTCCGGACGTCCACCGGGGTCTGATGGTGAAACCACAATCGTATCGGGAACAGTGTTCCTAGCATGAATTCGGGCGGGCCGTCAAGGGGTTTCAGGTAAAGAATCATTTATTGATCCGCTCGCCTCTCGATATGTCCTGCTTATGTGATGGAATGACCGGACATGCGCTCGAGCGGTTCGATCCCAAACCACCGGAGCAGCGTGGGGGCCACGTCCAGGATGGATACTTCGGGCAAGCGCCGTCCCCTGCCAGCCCTGCCGGATGGATCGTGGAGGACCAGGACGCCCAGTGGATCGTGGTTGGCGTCGTCCGGACCGGTATCGTTGACCGGGGTGGTCAAGGCGCCGTGTCCGATGGTTCCGACCGCACGCCAGTCCAGGTCGCCGAAGTAGATCATCAGGTCCGGCGCCACCCCCTGCACTTCCCGGTAAAGGCGCTCGGGAAGCAGCACTCGAGTCCCCGCGGGGGTCCCGGCGGATTCCACCAGACGCTTCAACCGTTCACGATATAGAGGGGCAGCCCGAGGATGGACGATCCCGTGCGCCTCCCGCCCGCGCACGTTCAGAAACACCCGGGCGTAGTACCCGCCCTCCGCCCAGGCTCGAGTTCCGGTCCAGTCCACGTCGTCCGGTGTGAGCGGCCGTGGCTCGGGTGGGGAGTGCCTCAGCTTGAGCCAGCCGTGGCGGACCAGGAGTTCGTTGACACACACGCCTCCGTGCAACGGCCGTGCCCCATGGTCTGAAACCACCAGGATCACCGTGTCGTCCGGCACGCGCTCCAGCAAGGCGCCGACGTGGGCGTCCAAGGCTCGATAATATCCGAGGGCGGCGGCCCCCAGCGGGTGGTCCGGTTCGTACCTCGGATGGGCCGGGTCCATGTATCGCCAGAAGCGATGATGGAGACGGTCCGGGCCGGTCTCGACCAGGATCCCGAGGTCCCACGGATGGTGCTCCAGGAGATGGGACGCCACGGCGAAGCGCCGACGGGTATCCTCCATCAACTGAGCGACAAGCGCCTCCGGCTCGAGGTGCCGGTAGCCGTCCACGTCGAACGGATAGGTTCCAACCGCGCGCGTCAATTCGTCCCTCAGCCCCGGCGGGTGGGTCCAGTCTGCGGCGCTGGATGGCGTGAGCATTCCGGTCACCATGGTTCCCGGGAAGGGCCTGGGAGGATAGGTCAGGGGGACCCCCACCACCACGGAGCGCAAGCCCCTGGCCCCCAGGATGTCCCACACAGTCGGCGCCGACACCTGGTCGCTTCGGGAGATGGTCAGGTGGGGAAACCTGGGGTCCAGACGGTTCCGGAACCCGTAAAGGCCGAGTTGCCCCGGATCCAGCCCGGTCATCATGCTCATCCAGGCCGGCACCGTGATGGGTGGATCCGTTGAACGCAACGGACCGAACACGCCTTGTTGCATGAGGCCGTCCAGGACCGGAAGGTGCCGACGCCAACGATCGAACAGGATCCCCGGCGGGACACAGTCGAGCCCGATGACCAGGACCTTGGAGACGGTGCGTTGCATGGCCATGCTGCCATGGTGTCCCGGCTCGAGCATACCGTCAATCGCGACACCTCCCCCGGGCCGTGGCGCCTCCCCGTTCCTGTGGCCGCTGGTCCCCCGGCCTACCGGTGCTTCTCGACGCCTTGCAATTTGTGGTTGCCCTGACCGCGCCAAAGGTGTAATGATCGACCCAACCGCGCCCGCACGGCGCACGAACCCCCCACGAGTTCCTCGAGGCTGCAGTTCGCACCCCGTTGGCTCGTGGCGGCCTGGCACGGCAAAGAGCGGGGATGGACCCAGCACGCTACATCGTCATCGAGGGCGTCGTCGGCGTCGGCAAGTCCGCGCTGATGCGCCACCTGGCCCGGCGCATCAACGCCCGGATGGTGTTTGACCCGACCGAGGAGAACCCGTTTCTGGACAGGTTCTACCAGAATCCTCGAAAGTACGCTTTCCAGACCCAGGTCTACTTCCTGCTCCGCCGTTTCCAGCAACAAGAGGAACTCAAGCAGCAGGACCTGTTCGCCCGTAACATCGTGGCGGACTACCTGTTCGCGCGCGATGCCCTGTTCGCCAATCTTTGCCTGGACCGCGACGAATTGATCCTGTATCGAAAGGTCTACGGCCTGCTCGATGTTCAGGTCGTCAAGCCGGACCTGGTCGTGTATCTTGAAATAGGTGCCGACGCCCTGCTCCAGCGACTCCGGCGACATGCGCCCAAGGTGGAGCGGGCCATCCGGGGCAAGTACCTCGAGGACATGATCCAGACGTACAACAACTTTTTCTTCAACTACCAGGAGACCCCCCTTCTGGTGATACGATCGTCGAACGTGGACATTGTCGGCTCCGAACAGGACCGCGAGGAGCTGACTCGAGAAATCCTTCGAATGGGAAAGGGGACCAAACATTTCATCCCGCTTGGATCCAGCTTCCTGGACTGAGACGGGGCAAGAACCCGGGTGGATGCACGCCACCGCCACGGGCAAACAACCTCTCGACCGCCAAGGCTCCGGTGTTTTCCGGGCCTGACAGGGTGAGAGGGCAGACTGGAGAGCAAACCAATGTCCAAGGTAGTGACCAACCGCAAGATGACGGTATTGGACCTTCGCCGCATGAAGGCCGAGAATCGTCGAATCACCATGTTGACCGCCTACGACTACACCATGGCCAGACTGGTCGATGCCGCCGGAATCGACATCGTGCTGGTCGGCGACTCCCTCGGGATGGTGATCCAGGGCCAGGACAACACCCTCCCGGTGACGCTCGACCACATGATCTATCACACCCGGTGTGTGTCTCGAGGCCTCGAGCGGGCCCAACTGGTCATGGACATGCCTTTCATGACCTACCACACGCAGGAGGAAGCGCTGCGGAATGCGGGCCGTGCCCTGAGCGAGGGGCGGGCCGAAGCGGTGAAAATGGAAGGGGGCGAGGACCTTGCGGAAACCATCCACGCGGTGACCCGGCAGGGGATTCCGGTGATGGGCCACATTGGTCTCACGCCGCAATCGGTGCACGCGCTGGGCGGGTTCAAGGTTCAGGGGCGGAAGGCGGAACGGGCCGAGCAGATCCGACGGGACGCGGTGGCTGTGGAGCAAGCCGGGGCGTACAGCGTGGTGCTCGAGGGCATTCCGATGCAACTGGCCACCGAGATCAGCCAGATGCTGACGATTCCGACCATCGGTATCGGGGCCGGAAACGGCTGTGACGGGCAGGTTCTGGTGGTCAATGACCTCCTGGGGATGGATGAGGGGTTCAAACCGAAGTTCGTCAAGCGGTATGCGAACCTCCACCAGACCATCGTGAGCGCCATCCGGACCTATGCGGAAGAGGTCAGGCAAGGCGTGTTCCCGGACGAAGCGCATAGCTTTCACTTCACCACCCGGCGGAAGCGCGAGGTCGCCTGACGTTCCGGGAGGACCGGGGAGGTCCCGGCGTTGACCGGGCCGGCCCGGAATCCCACGGTGTGTGGTCGAGGTATCGAAAGCAGAAGAGGGCCGGCCCGGGTTTTCCTGGAGCGAATGGAAGCAGGGGTCGGGGTTTGTCTTGTTGCAGCAGGGTGAGCCGGGTCTCACTCCTGGACAGGGGAATGTCATGCAAGTGATTCGCGACATCGATACGCTGCATGCGTGGAGACGGAGTCGGACCGAGGCGGGGGAGACGGTGGCGCTGGTACCGACCATGGGCTATCTGCACGAGGGGCACCTGTCTCTGTGCCGGATCGCCGCCTCTCACGCAGACCGGGTGGTGGCCACCATTTTCGTCAACCCGACCCAGTTCGGCCCCAACGAGGATTTCGAGAGCTACCCACGGGATGAGGGAGCGGACATCGTGAAGCTTGCCGAAAATGGGGTGCACTGTGTCTTCTTGCCCACCGTGGACATGATGTATCCCACGGGCTACGACACCTTCGTGGAAGTCCAGGGACTCACCGCACCGCTCTGTGGCGCCAGTCGGCCCGGTCACTTCCGGGGGGTGACCACGATCGTGTGCAAGCTGTTCCATCTGGTGCAACCGAACGTGGCGGTATTCGGTCTCAAGGATTACCAGCAGTACCTGGTCATCCGGAAGATGGTGCAAGACCTGTTGATGGACATCCAGGTGGTGGGAGGACCCATCGTGCGCGATCTGGATGGTCTGGCGCTGAGTTCGCGCAACGCCTACCTGTCGCCTCGAGGCCGCGAGGCGGCGACCGTTTTGTATCGAGGGCTCACGGCAGCGCGAGAAGCCTACGAAGCAGGGGAACGGGATCCTCGAGTGCTTCGGGAGGTGGCCCTGGCGCCGATCCAGGCCGAACCGCTTGCGCGCGTGGACTACGTGGAGGTACTGGACGCTGAAACGCTCGGCGAGGCCCGACCGGATCGGCCCATGGTGGTGGCCATGGCGGTTTTCGTGGAGAAACCGCGACTTATCGACAACCTGGTGCTCGGAGGTTCCCCCGGGGGGCGGTCCGAGGAACCCGGATAGTGCACCATGGGTCCCGCCCCGGAAAGGAGACAACCGTTGGGGGGCGCCCCCGGGCCGGAGAATACAGGGTCGGCCGGGCCCCTCCGTCCCCCCCTCGGGCTGCCGGCTTCGCGTTGACGGGAAGGTGAACACCGTGCTAAAGCTATGCTGCCGGGCGCACGTGTCTGACACGCATGCCCGGAGGCAACCGGGCGTCGCAACAGGGAGCAACGGATGTCAGTGTCGTCAAGAGCGTCAGTCAAGCAGGGCGAGGCGGAGGATCCCTTTGCCCGCCGGTCCATACCCGATCCGGTCATCCGGAAGATAGCGATCAGCACGGGCGGCGGAGACGCGCCGGGGCTCAACGCCGTGATCCGGTCGGTGGTGTTGTCTGCAACGAAGCTTGGGTGGAAGGTGGTCGGGATTCGGGACGGCTACCAGGGGATTCTCGCCCCGGAACGGTATCCAGGCGGAGGTATCGTACCGCTCACGCATCGAGACGTGCGGGGGATCACCCACCTCGGTGGGACCATCCTGGGCACCACGAATCGGGGCAACCCCTTTGCCTACCCCGGCACTGGACCGAACGGGGAGGCCGTGGAGGTGGATCGTTCCAGGGATGTGATTCAGGCTCTGGAAAACAACGACATCGACGCGCTTGTGGTCGTCGGAGGCGATGGTTCCCTCGCCATAGCGAACCGTTTCCACGAGCGCGGGGTGCGGGTGATCGGTGTTCCCAAAACCATTGACAACGACCTGGACGAGACGGTGGCCACGTTCGGATTCGACACAGCCGTCCAGTTTGCCACCGAGTGTATCGATCGGCTCCACTCCACCGCCGAGGCGCACCACCGGGTGATGGTGGTGGAGGTGATGGGTCGGTATGCCGGATGGATCGCGCTCCACGCCGGAGTGGCGGGCACGGCCGACGCGATCTTGATTCCGGAGATCCCCTACGATATCAACCGGGTGGCCGCCAAGGTCGAGGAACGCCGCCGGTCTGGAGCATCGTTCTCCATCGTGGTCGTGGCCGAGGGCGCGCGGCCGCTGGGGGGGACCATCTCGGTGATCTCCAAGGAGGTGGGGCGGGCCGAACGCCTTGGTGGTGCAGGCGACCGGGTGACCCGGGCGTTGCAAGCGCTGACCGGCCAGGAAGCCCGGACCGTGGTGCTCGGTCACCTCCTGCGCGGCGGCAAGCCGTCCGCCCGGGACCGTCTCCTCGCCCTCCGCTTCGGGGCGGCCGCGGTGCGCGCCCTGGCCGAAGGACACTCCGGCGTGATGGTGGCGCTCGACCCGCCTGTGGTCCACCATGTGCCTCTCTCCCTGGTGGCAGGCCGCATGAAACAAGTTCCCCTCGATTCCGATACCATTGCCACCGCGCGAGACCTGGGCGTCTGCCTCGGCGACTGACCCGACCCCGCCGGGTATCGGCCCCGGATCAGGGCACGGCAAGCAGGTGATCGTCGAAGCGCCACCGTTTCATGGCGGTGGGATAGGCCAGGAGAATTTTCAACCGTTCCAGGAACTCCTTCCGGGAGATTTCATGGGCGCCCATCCGGACCAGGTGGGGGGTGGTGACCTGGCAGTCAATGAGGCAATCTCCGATTTCTTTCAAGTAGTTGACGAGCGCCACCAGGGCCACCTTGGATGCATCCGACCGGCGGGCGAACATGGATTCCCCGTAGAAGCACCGTCCCAGGAAGACCCCGTACAACCCACCCACCAGGCGACGGCCCTCCCACGTCTCCACCGAGTGAGCCAACCCGAGCCAGTGAAGACGCAGGTAGGCCCGCTGCATGTCCCGTGTCAACCAGGTCCCCCCCTCCTGATCCTGACGCGCCCTCGGCGCCGCGCACCCCTCCAGCACGCGACGAAACGCCCGGTCGGCAGTCACCGAAAAGATCCCTTTCCGAAGCGTCTTGCGCAGACTCCTCGAGACGTGGAGTTTTTCAGGCTCCAGCACGAGTCTCGGGTCGGGCGACCACCAGAGGATCGGCGTGTCGTCATCGTACCAGGGAAAGATACCGTATTGATACGCCCGTAGAAGCCGCTTCACGGAAAGATCCCCTCCCACAGCGATCAATCCGCTCTCGTCCGCTTTCTCCGGATGTGGAAACACAGGTGCTCGGGGCAATCGATACACAGGCATGGCAGAGATTCCGCATCCTTTCGACAATCCGGCGCCACGGTCCCGGCGCCCCTCAATGGTTCAACATGCCACAGAATCTCCCACATGCATCCAGAATCCTTTTCCATTTTCTCGCGCCCAGGTGTCGAAAAGAGTGACGGCGGAAGTCACAAACCTTTCCCACCGTCAATTCGACCAGACATCAACAACGATCGACACCGAGGAGGAAACATCATGTATCGCCGCTTCCTGCTTCCCCTGCTCGCCCTGGTCCCCCTGGCCGGATGCGACCAGGTCTCCGAGACCGACACCCCGGACGCCACCGTGACGGCCGAGGAACTCGTGGCTGCACTCCCCACCGCGGAGATGCTCGAGGCCCGCTACCCCGGATATTCCGCACCCGAGGAAAAGACCAGTCCGGCCGACATGAGCAAGATGACCGTCTCGAGCACGGACGAGGGCGCCTCGTGCGCCGAGGCCGACAACGACGAAACCGCCTACTTCTACCAGGATGGGTGCCGGGTCATCACCTACGTCAACGGCGTGGTCCGGGATGTGATGAACCTTCTGCACACCGCCATCAGCCATCAACCGACGCACCAGGGGGGCGGCGTCTACATCTGGGGTCCGTTCGAACCCGAACCGGGAATCACGATGATGTTCGGAATGCAAAAGAACGAGGACGGTTCCATCGGATACAAGCTCGACGCCAAACGCTCGGACGCATCGGATGCAACCTACCTCACCCTGCTGCGAGGGCACATCGAGGAGGGCGAGGACCTGGCCCACAACGTGGGCGACTTCGACCTCAGCTATGACAACATTCAGCAAGTCAATCCGTCCGCCGGAGTGGGCGGTGTCGCCGAGTACGACTACGACAGTCTCGGAACGCAGACCGGGGTTCACGCGCGCCTCCACAACATCCTCGCCGGGGACGGACTCCGGCACCAGGCCGAGGTGAGCTACTACGTCAACGCCGATACCAGCGGCGAAATGTGGTACGGATTCACCGACGACCTGAAGGAAGGAGAGGTCGGGTCGAGCGGAGAGGTGGTCCAGGAGACGGCCAAGGTGCACACCCGGTGGCTCTCCGACGGCCAGGGCCGCTCCGACGCCACCATCACCGGCGGCGACCTGGGCGAGGACGTTGGGCGCGTCACCGAATGCTGGGATGCCGACTACTTCCAGGTCTACGCTGCCGCCAACTGGGCGGGCGAGACCGGCGACCCGGACCTGTGCGCGTTCGAGTCTCCCCAGTTCCCAAACTGACCCCTGCATGAGCCCCGCATGAGCCCGGCTCGGCCCTCCCCACCGCATTCCCATCCCACTCCCGACCGTCATGGATTCCCTGCACCCCGCGCTTGACGCTCCTCGAGTCCCGTGCTAGAACTCTCCGGCATGCCACGGGGGGATTGCCAGAAAAACGAAACAACTGAGGGGCGACGCACCATGTACCGGCCAACCACACTGGTCTACAGTTCACACAACCGCTGCGAGTACCTGCACCGCGAGTTCATCGTTCAGCGCGCACTGGAGAGCCCGGACAACAAGACCATCCTCCACCTGCCCATGTCCATGCACCACCGGCACCAGCAGCAATACGGGTACGATACCTTCGCCTGGTACTTCCGCAAGTTCGAGCCCTATGGTCTTCGCCACATGCCGTTTTTCTGGAGTGAGGATCTGAGGCGTGAGGACGTGGACCTGCTCTTCCACCACCTCTACCACGACCAGGTGGTCATCCTCGGCGGCGGCAACAGCGAATTGGGGTTGGCCCGATACCGCGCCCTGGGCGAGCGGTTCTACGGAGACCGCGACAAGTTCGGACGGGTGCTGCACGAACGCCAGGCACGCGGCATGCTCACCGTGGGCTTCTCCGCAGGAGCGGACCAGCTATGCCACTACCTGGCGACCTCCATCGAGGAACCCATGGGCGACCCGTACGGGTTCGGCCTGGCCCACCGGCTGGTGGTCACCTTGCACCACGAACCGGGCCGGGAATGGATCGTGGCCATGGGGGCAGCCAAGTACCCGGAATGCCTCGTGTTCGGGCTGCCAAACGACTCCGGCCTGGCCGTGTCTCAAGGGATACTCCCGTCGGGCAACCGGTGGCAACTCATCCAGTTCATCGTCGACGAATCATGGGATCTGCCCGAGGACGGGTGGCACATCAAGACACGCCAGGGCGTGCGTATCGAGCACCGATACGCGGACGGCCGCCACTGGGCGTTCAACGGCGGTGAACAGCTCCTCCGGGTGATCTCCCCGGACGGCACATGGCAGGATGCCTGGATGAAGACACATGGGCGACACATCCTCCACTACGACACGCAAACCCCCACTTTTTTCCACAGCTTTGAACACATCCTCGAGAACCACTGACCTCGCGCTCTCCTTCCCCGCGAATCGCAAAAATGATCTACAATGAAGCAGCGACACCGGGATCCTGCGGTGTTCGTCCGCAGTCACCCCGGGTGTGGGCACCGTTCCCGGAGTCGAGATGTCTCGAGCGACCGCTGCCCGGAATCCGGCGGGGCGTCCAACGCCGGGGAAGCCGAGAGGAAGCGAACCCATGCAAGAGTCCCGAAACCGACCCTCTCCCTTGATCGGCCCAGGTCCGGGGGAACCGGAGCCGCTCGAGAACGCCCGGCACCCGGCCGTGGAAGAGCTGGAACTCCTGATTCGAGCGCGGTACCCCATCATCTACGTGGTGACCTGGGAGGAAGCGCGTCTGGAGGCGGATCTCCAGTCCATTGCGGCGCGGCGCGGCAAGAAGCTCTATTGCTGGACCGTGACCACGGACATGCAGCCGGCCGGCACCGTGGTGGGGGGTCGACGCCGGGGGCTGGCAGACCCGATCGATGCCCTGGACCGGGTGCTCGAGTACAAGGAGCCGGCCATCTACCTGTTCAAGGACTTCCATCCGTTCATGCGCGGCCGGGAAGGCAACGTGGCGGTCATCCGGAAGCTTCGTGAGGTGTCGGAGGCGCTCTCGGACAGCTTCAAGACACTGGTCATCAGCGCGCCGGTGATGGAGATTGCCCGGGAACTGGAGAAGGACGTCACTGTACTCGACTATCCTCTCCCGGACGCGGGGGAACTCGATCGGCTCCTGGAGCGTATCTGTCGGGAGGTGGGGGAGACCTCCACCATTCAGATTGACCTGGACCGGGAGGGCCGGGACCGACTGGTGCAGGCGGCCCTGGGATTGACGCTCAAGGAGGCGGAGAACGTCTTTGCCAAGACCATCGTGCAGGATGGCCGACTTTCCGCCGATGATGTCTCCCTGGTTTTCACGGAGAAGCAACTCATCGTGCGCAAGAGCGGCCTGCTCGAGTTCATCGACACGCCGACGGACATGGGGGAGATAGGCGGACTGGACCGGCTGAAGGAATGGTTGACCAAGCGCACGTCCGCCTTCTCGGAGCAGGCGCGCCGGTTCGGACTGCCGCCTCCCAAGGGCGTGCTCCTGGTCGGGGTGCAGGGGTGCGGGAAGAGCTTGAGCGCCAAGGCGGTGAGCCGTCTGTGGGGGCTCCCCCTGGTCCGGTTCGACGTGGGACGCCTCTTTTCCAGCCTGGTCGGCGCTTCCGAAGAGAACATGCGACGCGCCCTCGGGGTGGCCGAGAGTATCGCTCCGGTGGTGCTCTGGGTGGACGAGATCGACAAATCCCTGAGCGGCGCCCAGGGTTCCGCCAATACCGACGGCGGCACCACGGCTCGAGTCATGAGCACCTTCTTGACCTGGCTGAGCGAGAAGGAGCGGCCGGTTTTCGTGGTGGCCACTGCGAACGACATCACCTTGCTGCCCCCGGAACTGCTCCGGAAAGGACGTCTGGACGAGATCTTTTTCGTGGACCTCCCCACCGCGGCGGAGCGGCTCCGGATTTTCGAAATCCACCTCAGGAAGCGGGGACGGGACCCGACCCAATTCGACCTCGAGGCCCTGGCCGAGGCCGCTGATGGCTTCAGCGGAGCAGAGATCGAGGAGGCGGTGATCAGCGGACTCTACGACGCTTTCCATGCGGAACGCGACCTCACCACCCAGGACGTGCTCGGTGCGATTCGCGACACGGTGCCCCTGGCGCGAACCATGGAAGAGTCCATCACGGCCCTCCGGACCTGGGCGCACGGGCGGGCCAGGCCGGCGTCATCTCCCCCGCCCGAGGCAACTCGAGTATCCCGGAGGAAGCTCGAACTCTGACCTTGTTCCAACTCGAGACGGCCCGGTTCCCGGCCGAACAAGGAGGATCCGCCCATGAGCGCTGTCTGCATTCTCACTCCCATGGTCGTGGCCTCGTGGCCTGCCCTCAGTACCGCCGTGCTCGGCGCGGCCAGTGCCCTCGGGTTCGCACTCTCTTCCCAGGAGGGGGCACCGTCCCGCCGAGGTCACGCCGAGACGGAAGTGGAACTCGAGGTCCCCAACAGCGAGGTGATCGAGGACGGTCTCGATCCGTCACGGACCCTGGAAGTAGTGCGCGACGGTGTCCGGGTCACGGTGGGCGTGGACAGCAGGGGTGCGTGCCGGGTGTGGGTTCATGGACAGGGGCGGTCGGAGGCGGAGCTTCGCCAGGTGGGGGAGACGTTGGTCGGCGCCATCGTTCAGCAATTTGCCTACCACAAGCTGATGACCGCCATCAAGGAGCGGCGATACCACGTTGTCGAGCAAGCGCGGGAAGAAGACGACACGATCCGTATCCGGGTTCGGCTCTGAATCTCGAGCCGGGAGGTCCGGCTGCAACTGTCGACAAGCACGAGGAGACACCGTGAAGTCACCGGAGATGGAGATCACGATCGACAGGAACGGGCGAGTCACCGTCCACATTCAGGGGGTCAAGGGCCGGGCATGCCTGGCGCTGGCGGATGCGATCCAGGCAATCGTGGGCCTCGAGGAGAGCCGGAAGTTGACTTCTGAATTCTACGACCAGGACGGGGATGTGCGGATCCATGGCGACACACGGTCCGACACGGCGACGCAGGTCCATGCCCGCAGCCGGTTTCCCTGGGAGCGCTCGTAGACCGGGCACGGGATGACGAGGGGCCATGGAGTGCGCCAACTGCGGATTCGAAAACATGCCGGGGCAACCTTTCTGCCTTCGATGCCACAGTCCGTTGGACCTGTCCCGGGTGGATGTTCGCCCGCCTCGAGCCCGTTGGGGGCGTTCCAGGGGTATCCGCGGAAAGATTGCGACCACGGGATGGTGGGGCCGCCGTATCGCCACACGCTTCTCCCTCCCCCGGTTGCTGCCCCCGACCGCGTCCTTGCTCGTGCCCGGACAGCCCCAGATACAGGAAGGACGCACCGACCTGGGCCGATGGTTGTTCCGCGTGTGGGTCGCCTGCCTGGCGCTGACCCTGCTCCTGGCCGGGTATCCTGTCGCCCAGTGGACGTTCGACACCGCTGTGGCCGTCCACGCCGCCTCTGTCTCGTTGTGGCTCGGCCCCCGGCTCGGATCACGCCGTCCCATGCGGCGCGTCGTCGCGGGCCTGCTCCTGTTTGCAGCCCTGCGCTTCGGGCCGTACCGAGGACTCGAGTATGCCTCGACCGGCCTGGTCGGTGTCATGCACATCACCCACACCGGTGCCACGGCCGGGTTCCTGCGAGACGGAGACCGACTGCTCTACCGCGGCCGATGGCTCCGGGACGGGCCGGTGGCGCGAGGAGACCTGGTGGTGGCTCGAATCCGGGAACGACGCGGCCGCGGCTACCGCGTACTGGAAGGGTGGCACGTCAATCGCGTGTCGGGCACGGCGGGCGACTGGGTGGAACTGTCAGACGGGGAGGTTCGGGTCAATGGTGAACCCTTGCCTGAAGAAATCCGCCCCCTGGGCGACCTGTCCGCCTTGCCGGACGTTGCGTTCCGGGTTCCGGACCAGAGTGTGGTGGTGTTTCCCGCGTTCTCGACGCTCACCGAACCTGAACTCCGGGCCGGCCCCACGATGGTCCGCGAGGCCGCGACTGTGGCTCGGAAGGACGTGGGCAAGGTGCTGCTTCGCATTCGCGGCCTGACCCTTGCACGAAACGAGGCGCCATGACTGAAGGACGATTCCAGAGACTGGAACTGGATCCCCCCCGGGAGTCGGTGGAGACACGGGAGGGGATCCCCGCCCGGGACCACCGCTTCCATCTGGATCGGGCGAGGAACAACCACCGTGCGGGCCGGTTCGAGCAGGCATTGCAGGACTACACGCGATGCCTGGAGCATGAACGAACCGTGATCCCGGCCTGGGTCGGCCAGGTCCGCATGCTCGTCGAACTCGGCGAACACGCAGAGGCACGACTCTGGAGCGACAAGGCCCTGGAACTCTTTCGGGACAACCCGGAGCTGCTCGCAGCCAAGGCCCAGGCCTGCGCCCGACTCGGCGACCTGGAAACCGCATTCCAGTGCAGCGACGCAGCCCTCCACGCGCCCAAGACATCCGCCTGGCGCTGGATATCCCGGGGAGAGGTGGTGCTGGCCTCGAGTCGCGCGGACGAGGCCACGTTCAGGCGGGCTGCGGTGTGCTTCCGCAAGGCCCTGGCCGAGGAGGGCACCGACTGGTTCGACCGGTTGACCATCGGCCGGATCCTCGTCTACCACCACCGCCTGTCCGACGCCCTCCCCTTCCTTCGAAAAGCGGCTCGAGACGCCGGCGAGAGCAGTTTCGCCTGGCTGGAGCTGGGCCGCTGCCAGGAAGCGCTGGGCATGAAAGCAGAAGCACGAACCAGTTACACGGAGTGTCTCGCCTTGCAGGGGCACCGGGACGAGGCTCGAGCCGCCCTGGAGGGCCTGGAGCGCAAGGGTATCCTGGACCGATTGCGACGCATGATCGGACGCAAGTATTGAGTCCCCACGCCCGGGGGCGGTGGACCACGAAATGGAGACCTCATGAAACTCGAGATGCTGGTGGAACGGGCACGAGCGAAGGGAGCGAGCGACATCCACATCGTTGCAGGCGTCCCGGTGATCTATCGTGTGAGCGGAGACCTGGTGGTGGAAGGGGACGTGGTCACGGTTCAAGCAGCCGCTGCGTTTGCCCGAACGGTACTCGACGAAGCCCAACAGGCTGCGCTCCGGACCCGCCAACTCTGCTTTTCGCTGGGACTGGAAGGCGGTGAACGGGTGCGGCTGACCGTGTACCTGCGCAACGGGTGTCCGGAGATGGCGATCCGGCTTTCAGAACGCCGGATTCGACTCCGGGACGACCTTCGCCTGCCTCCCGTGGTGGACGAACTGGCGCTCAGGCCCAACGGCCTGGTGATCATCACCGGCCCCACTGGAGTGGGCAAGACGACGACGTTCCACTACATGATCGACCTCATCAACGCCGAACGCTCCAGGAAGATCGTGACGCTCGAGGACCCGGTGGAGTACGTGCACAGGCCCAAGCGTGCAATCGTGGTTCAGCATGAAGTGCTTTCCGATACGCCCAGTTTTCGGAGAGGACTCCTGGACGTACTCCGCCAGGACCCGGACGTGATCGGGATCGGAGAGATGCGCGACCGCGAAACCATGTTCGCCACGCTGACCGCGGCCGAGACCGGCCACCTGGTGATCGCCACGCTCCACACGCCCAACGCCTCCCAGGCAGTCGAACGCATCGTGTCGGTTTTCCCGGACAATCAACAGGGGGAAGTGCGCATCATGCTGGCCAATACCCTGCAAGGGATCATCGCTCAGCACCTGCTCCCCCGTGCAGACGGAAAGGGGCGCATCCTGTGCCGCGAGGTCCTCACGGGCACCCCGGGCGTGCGCAACTTGATCCGATCCAACATGCTCCACAAACTGGTCAATGAGATGCAGACCGGCGCCCGCTTCGGCATGATGACCATGGACCGGGACCTGCTCGAACTCTATCAGCAGGGAGAAATCACCTACGACACCGCGATCGGCATGGCGCGCTTCCCGGAATCGATCCGGACCCGGACCGCCTGAATCAGAAGCCTTTCCCCGCCTCGAAGCGCCCCCCTCCTGCCGACCCTCGAGCATTCCGGGCGCGTCGTGTCAGCGCACGAAGTCGGAGAGGGACTTCCCGTACTCCTTGAGGTAGGCAGAAAGGGACTTGTGACGGAGAGTCCGCAAGGCTCGAGTGGAGATCCGGAGCCGCACGTGCCGACCCAACTCGGGAACCCAAATTCGCTTCCACTGGAGGTTCGGCTGCTGATACTTCTTGGTCTTTCGGTTGGAGTGAGACACATTGTTGCCGACCAACCGCCGTTTCCCGGTGATATCACACACACGCGACATGATGAACGTCTCCTCGCTCTCTATCAACCTTCATGGATACGAATCGGGGAATGTATCATCGAAACGGGCAGGTGGCAACACCAAAAACGTTCCGCCCGCGAACACACGAGGCCATGAAAGGAAACATCACCATGGGTCGACTCCTCCACCCGGTGCAGATCTTCCCCCTTGTCCTCCTCGCCGCGACCGCAGCAGGCTCGGCGAATCGGGCATTGGCCGGTCCGAACACGTTGATGGTCGGTTTCTCCTCCCCGGAAAGCGCGCGACGCTTGACACGGGAGGCACAATCCCTGGGCGCCCGTACCATCCGGACCTACGCCCGGGCCCGGGTGGCCATCCTGGACTTCCCGGCTCTGGACCCGGCCTTTCCCGAGCGACTCGAGCGGTTGCCCGGCATTCGCTACGTGGAAGTGGATCGCCCTGTGGACCTGGGGGGGGCCCCGGTCGACGAACCGGGGAACCAGAGGACGGTTCGTGCGTGGAAGCCGGAAGATGGAGACTATCCCCTGCCTGACGGGACGGCCGACTGCCCCGACTTGTGGGAACTGGCGTTCATCGACGTGGCCGAGGCGTGGGACCTTGCGGGTGGCCAGGGAGGTGCGGCTCCGGTGGTGGCGATCCAGGATTCGGGTTTCCTGGTCACCCACGAGGAACTGGTCGGGCAGATCTCGGGCCAGTTCGACTACGGCAACTGGGACACCGACCCGGAGGTGGAATGGAGCAGCGGCGTCCCGGCGCACGGAACGTTTATCGCCGGGATGCTCGCAGCGCGCCAGGACAACGAGGTGGGCCGCGTGGGCATCATCCCTGAAGGTCGGCTCAACCTCCAGAAGATCGCCGACGACGATGGGGCGCTCTACTTTTCCTACGCAGTGAGCGCCATGGCGGACATTGCCGAGGGCGACCTGGGGGTTCGCGTGCTCTCATACTCCATTGCCGGTCCGACTTACACCGAATCGTTTCGAGACGCAGTGGCCGCGTTGGAGGACGCGGGGATCCTGCTCGTGACCGCGGCGGGGAACTGCGCCACGCCCAACTGCAGCACCATCGACAATGACGAGAACCCGATGTACCCGGGCAACTTTCCCTACGACCACATCGTGGTGGTGTCCGGAGTCCAGCGGGACGGTTCCTACAACCCCTACAGCCACCATGGCAAGAACTCGGTGGACCTGGCCGCCCCCAGCGAGGACCTGTGCAGCCTCGGGGTCTACAGCGACGATGACTACTACACCGCCGGTGGGACCAGCTACGCCACCCCCATCGTGGCCGGCGTCGCCGCCCTCCTCCTCGAGGCCTACCCGACCCTCACCACCACCGAACTCGCGCGTATTCTCCGGGCTTCGGCGGTCGAAACACCGGAACTGGCCGACCTGGTCCGCAGCGGGGGCTATCTCTCGGCCGCCAATGCCCTGTCCACCGCCGTGCCACGCCTCTCGCCGCCACCGGACACGGTGGTCGATGGCCGAACCACCCTCCGCGTCAGCCTGGAAAACCCCGCCGCCAACGGCCAGGGCGTGCTCGTGCTGTTCCACGACGACTTCATGGAGATCTCGGAAGCCGGAACCTGGTCCATCGAACGATTTGCTCCCGGAGACACCATCTCCCTGCCAGACGCCGGCGCCATCACCCCGTCTCAAGGGGGTACCCTCCTCCGCGGCGACCTGCCTCGAGCATCCGCGTTCACCCTGCCGCTCATGCTCCGAGGAACACGGGCAGGGCGCTGGTCCGCCTCCCTCCGCCTGATCGCCACCTCCAGCGGCGCGGACTACCTCAACGCTCCCTACGACTCCGGAACCCGGGATCCATCCGGGTTCCTCGCCTTCTCCTTCTTCGTAGAGGTCCGATCCACCGCCACCCCCACGCCCGCACCAACCCCAACGCCGGCGCCGACTCCATCCCCCACGCACATCCAAACGCCGTCGCCGACTCCATCCCCCACGCCCCTCCATGGGACAACCCCCACGCCCAGCGCAGCCCCATCGCCATCCCCCGTCCCGACCCCAACGCTCCCCCCAATCATCACGCCCACCCCGCCGACAGGCACGGAACCCCCCGTGCCCACCGCCTCGCCCCGACCGGAACCCACCCCGTTCCCGGGTCCCCCCACCCCAGCCTCGACCCCTTCCCCCACACCCGGATCAACCCCATCGCCCACACCGGGCTCACCCACCCCGGTCGAAACAGATCCGGGGCCGGAACCCCAGGCCACCTGCCCGCCTTGCACACAAGCGACCGACCCCGAGGGGTGCGCCGGATGCACCTACACGACGCGGTCGGGAGCTGCAAAGAAAGGGTTGGAAGGGGTCCTGATACTGCTGACACTGACGACCACAGCGGCAAGGGCCCGGAGGCGGACAGGGGAATCGTCAGGGGAATCAGGATCTCAAGGGGAAAGGGCAGGGGAAAGGGCAACGAAGAGATGACAAAACGGGGGGTCTGCGCAAACAGGAAGGGTGCCGAACTCAGCGCCGCATGCGCCGCCGGGTGGACACCACGCCGAGGCCCACGAGGAACAGGCCGGGGAGCAGCAGATTCGAGCCGTGCGTGGCACCGCTGGGGGCGAGCGAGCAACCACCGCTCGGGTCACCGCTCCCATCGTCGGACCAGTTGACTGTGTCGAACGAGAAGTCGTAAGTGGTCTCACCACTGATCCCGGTCTGGGTCACCACCATGACCACCCGGTCGTAGGTATCACCGAACCCGTCCACGGTGAAGACCTTGCCGCCGCCCACCGCGGTATCGGTGACATATTCTTCGAAGTCGCCCCGGGACACTTCCACGAACACACTGGCGATCAGGTCGGTACCTCCAGGAAAGTCGATCTGGAGCGTGCCGTACCCCGAGGGCGGGAGGAACTCGATCATGTGGGCGCCGGTGTGGTCCAGGGTGCCCTGGGCGTTGCCCGGATAGGTATTGAAGCTCCCCGACATGTCCACTTCACCCACCTCGTCCGCGTAGGCGTCGCCTTCCTCGAACCGGTCCAGGTCGAGCATGGCTTCACGGAAATTGTGAATGGTGGTCGGCCAGGCTGCGCCATAGGACTCGACGACTTGCTTGTTGTAATAGAGGGCTTCCGGATCCGCGGACGCGCTGGCAGCGAACCAGATGTCCTTGATGATGTCCTCGCCAAACTGCTCACTCAGCGAGTGGCAATAGATGGCGTAGGCATACATGATGTTCGTGTTCGCATCGATGGGCGTCTCGGGATTGTTGAAGGCTTGCGGAATGTAGTTGTAGTAGTCGTTGATGTCGTCGTAGACCATGTCTTCCATCCAGGTCGCCGTGGTCTCGAACCACCAGGTCGACTCCTTGTAGTCCATGGTCATGTGAATCGAATGGAAAAACTCGTGGGCCACGGTCACCTGCGTCTCCACGGTGTCCAACCAGGTGGCCAGTGCAATGTAGGAAGGCCGGGAGTTCTCGTCCACCGCGGCCTCACCCGAGGTGTACCCGTAGGTCAGGAACTGCTTGGTGAAATAGAAGTCGTACTTGTCATTGCCTCCACGCCCGTCGTCCGACAACGGCGGAGGATATCCCATGTCCACAATCTCACGCTGCCACACATACTCCACCGCATCCGCAGCCGTGTAGACCAGATCCTCGCTGACCGCATCCTCACCTTCCAGCGTGTAGTGAATCACCGCATGCTGGGTCTCCAGGGTGAGTTCCGGACCTGACAGGGTCGGCCGGGTGTCCACAACCCGGGCCACCTCGTCCCAGTCCGGCGCATCCGGAGCGTTCCAGTTCATCTCCGGACGCCGGCCATCCTCCTGAGCCCGAATCACGTCCAGAATCCACGGCGTCAGACTCCGGATACGAACCGTCTCCGGTCGCTCCACGTGCACAACACCCGAGTCCACTCCGGCCAGAGCCGTCCCTGCCATGGAAAGAAAGGGTATCAGCCACGCTGGGTTGAATGAAAACCGATCCATTGTCGACCTCCTCGGTTCTTGCTCCTCATCGAAATCGAACCCGATCGCCACCCCATTGCGGATGTCGGCCGGGTTCCGGCTATCTGCATCCCCATTTTGCGGGACCCCACGCACCATGCAAGCAAAATCTGCTCCACCACCGTTCAATATTTTTTCACAGCCCCAACAAATATCATACCGAATCACTCAAGGTTTCGTTCAAAGGAACTTTTTTCAATATCAATAGTTAGAAGTGCGACCCACACACCGCTCCCCGGAGCGTCTGTACAAAAACAGTGTACATGAAAATTCGAAAAATGCACTTTCGTCCACAAAAACACTGGTCGTTTCCAATCACACTCCCAGCCGCAATGTTCGATCCAACGTACCCCCCTTTCCAGCACTCCCGGGCGATGACCCAACCAGCCGCGGTCCCGTCACCGAAGGCTTTCATGAGGCGTGGCCACACCCTCCAGCGCAGAGGACCGCCTCCCAGATCCGGGCGAAACGTTCAACAGGGGAGAAAGACACGACAGGGAAAGAGGTGCGATCTCGCAACCGACCGGCGGCCGAGGCGACAGGCGTGGGGACTGACGTGAGGTACTCTCAGCGGGCGTACCGAATGCCGTGAAGTGAAGTCAACGGAGTGGCGTCGTTCAGGATGCCCGCATCCTTGACCTCGCCCACCACGATCAGGTGGTCACCAGCCTCATGCGTGGCCACCACCTCGCAGTCGTAATAGGCGAGCGCCTCATCCAGGATTGCACACCCGCTCGCAGCAGGATGCCAGGCGTAGCGATCGAGCTTGTCGTCGCCCACCATGGACTGCCGGGCGAAGTGGGAGGCGATTCGAAGCTGTCCTTCCGCCAGGAGGTTGACCACGAAGACGGGATTGTCCTCCAGCAAGTCCTTGCTGTAGTGCCCCTTGTCGATCGCGAACATGATCATGGGCGGATCGAATGACACCTGGCTCAACCAGGAAATCGCCAGACCATTCTCCACACCGCCCACGCCAACCGTGACGATGCTCACACTGTAAGGAATCCGGGACAGCACTTCCTGAAAATTGGCGTTGCTCATGGATCGCCCTCCGTGGCTCGAGAATACCGGGCGGTAGGTGTGCACTTGGACTCTCCCCCGGCCGCCCCCCGCTCGACACATCCTGCGGGCTCTTTTCGAGATTCGCGCGATGGGTATTGATATATGGCCTCCTGGACGATGTCAAGAGAATGTCCGACCAGAGTGCGTTGGAACCCGGTCACAGGGGCGGTGCGCGTCCGTCCACCTGCCTTTCGTGCGTTCCGTTGACTCGGGCCAACTTCCAGTGACGTGTCGCCCATTCTGGAAACGATTGATTCCAGATCAAGGCGCGCCGGTGTGATGGCGTAGCACTTTTGTTCCATATTTACCGACCGCGACGGCCGGCCTGTGGAAGGAAGGGGGGAAAGGGGCCAGGTCAGGAGGCGGCGCGCTTGAACTCGGCGCCGGGGCGACGGATGCCCCTGGACTTCCGCCCGGTCCTGTGGAGCGAAACGTTTTCCTTCAGGAGGCAGATCCGGACGCTCTCGATGCTGATGCTTTCAATGATTCCCTGGTCAATCAAGTACTCTCGCAACTTGGAGAGTGACCAGTGCTGGAAACGCAGGTTGAGTTCACTCGGGTCCGTGGACGCGATACGGGCGATTTCGGCCCGGATCTCCGGCGTGAACTTTTCCTTGGCGCCGGGTGGCTTGCGGTTTTCGAGCCCCTGGATGCCGAACTGGTTGAAGCGTCGAATCCAGTGGAGCACGGTGTTGCGGGCTCTCAGGAGTTCCCGCTGGATCTCGGGGACGGTCTTGCCATTGTGTGAATGGAGTATGATCAGTGCGCGCTCCCGGAGCTCGGAGTTCCGGGAATTCTTGATTTTGTTCAACGCGCGCAGTTCCTCCGCGGTAACCTCACGAACGAACACGTTATCCTTGCGTCTCATGTTGAACTCTCCTTCCGTTCCTGACCCTGTCGGGCACCGAGGCCGTCGAGGACGATCGTGACGCCTGTTCTATCGAACTGCACCCACAATACTTGAGGCTCTTGTGCAACCAACTCGTTCTTTCGTTGAAGCGACACAGTGGAGCGCCTTACCACCACACTGTACTCGCACCGGTTCGGCCACCCCACGCATGGGGCGCACCACCCCCCGGCAGGCCCCCTGTCAGGGGCGCTGCTCCGGCAAAAAAGCGACCCATCTGTCAAGAACGGCGGGAACATCCATGGTCAAGACCGCGGCTGATAGACACATCCAAGCTAGAAAGGAGTATACCTGTCGACGATGCCCCTGTCAAGGGTGATTACAAGCCGATTGAAACGAAGCTGGAAAATGGAAAAGACACGCGACCCGACCCACAAACATCGGATCAAGGATGTTACATATTTTCCAAAAGCCAGGGAAAGGAAGGGCGCTCTGGTGGAATGGAGACCCTGAAAGGGGGCCGGAAGGAGGAAGGGGTTGGAATCAGATCATCCAGGAGGAGGCTCAGTACATGTCGCCGTAGTCCGGAGTGGCGGCCTCCTTGTCCTTCTTCTCGGGCTGTTCGGCGACCATCGCCTCGGTCGTGAGGAGGAGGGAGGCGACGCTGGCGGCGTTCTGAAGGGCGCTACGGGTGACCTTGGTGGGGTCGATGACGCCTGCCTCGACCAG
This sequence comes from uncultured Gammaproteobacteria bacterium, assembly GCA_964418585.1. GTDB lineage: Bacteria > Myxococcota_A > UBA796 > JAJRTE01 > JAJRTE01 > JAJRTE01. Next base: position 153,819 of record CAYQMG010000055.1, read on the forward strand.
GTCCTCATAGGATTCGGACTGGGCGTTGAATCCGAATGCGCCGTTGCCCTCGCGGACCTTTTCGAGCACGATGGATGCGTCGTGTCCGGCGTTGGAAGCGATGGTGCGGACGGGTTCCTCGAGGGCGCGGCGGACGATGTCGACGCCGAAGGCCTCGTCGCCGGTGACCTTGACCTCGTCGAGCCTTCCGAGGCAGCGGAGGAAGGCGACGCCGCCGCCGGGGACGATGCCCTCTTCGACAGCGGCTCGAGTGGCGTTCAGGGCGTCCTCGACGCGGGCCTTTTTCTCCTTCATCTCGGTTTCGGTTGCGGCCCCGACATAGACGACGGCGACGCCGCCGACGAGCTTGGCGAGGCGTTCCTGGAGTTTTTCGCGGTCATAGTCGGAGGTGGTTTCGTCGATCTGAGTGCGGATCTGGCGCACGCGGGCCTGGATGGCCTCGGAGGAGCCGAATCCATCGACGATGGTGGTGTTTTCCTTGTCGATGGTGACGCGCTTGCAGCGGCCGAGGTCTTCCAGTTCGATCGACTCGAGCTTGATGCCGAGGTCTTCCATGACGGCGCGGCCGCCGGTGAGGACGGCGATGTCCTCGAGCATGGCCTTGCGTCGGTCGCCGAAGCCTGGGGCCTTGACGGCGGCGACATTGAGGGTACCGCGGAGTTTGTTGATGACGAGGGTTGCGAGTGCCTCGCCTTCCACGTCCTCAGCGATGATGAGGAGGGGCCTTCCGGAGCGTGCGACCTTTTCGAGCACGGGGAGGAGGTCCCTCATGTTGCTGATCTTCTTTTCGTGGATCAGGATGTAGGGTTCCTCGAGCACGACCTCCATGCGGTCGGTGTCGGTGATGAAGTAGGAGGAGAGGTAACCGCGGTCGAACTGCATGCCCTCGACGAACTCGAGGGAGGTCTTGAGGCTCTTGGCTTCCTCGACAGTGATGACGCCTTCCTTGCCGACCTTTTCCATGGCCTCGGCGAGGATGGTGCCGATGGTTTCGTCGCCATTGGCGGAGATGGTCCCCACCTGAGCGATCTCGCGGTGGTCGGCGATGGGCTTGCTGATCTTCTTGAGTTCATCGACCACGACCTCGACGGCCCGATCGATGCCGCGCTTGATGTCCATGGGGTTTGCGCCGGCGGTGACCATCTTGACGCCTTCGCGGTAGATGGCCTGGGCGAGGATGGTGGCGGTGGTGGTGCCGTCGCCGGCCACGTCGGAGGTCTTGGAGGCGACCTCCTTGACCATCTGGGCGCCCATGTTTTCGAACTTGTCGTCGAGGGAGATTTCCTTGGCGACGGTGACGCCGTCCTTGGTGATGGTGGGCGACCCGAAGGATTTCTCGATGACCACATTGCGGCCCTTGGGTCCCAAAGTGACACGCACGGCGTCGGCGAGGGTGTTCACACCGCGCAGGATCTCACGACGTGCTTCGTCATGAAAGTGGATTTCTTTTGCTGCCATTCCCATGTCCTCCTGAAGGCATAGTATTCCCGGGTCCCGGGATCGAGGTTTGTGTTCCCTTCCCGGGGCCGCCGGAACCGAATCCGCTACTCGGAGACGATGGCCAGGACATCGTCCTCACGAAGAATCAGGTACTCGTCCCCATCGAACTTCACCTCATCGCCGGTATACTTGCCGAACAGGCACCGGTCCCCCACCTTGACCTCGAGCGGCCGGACGTTCCCGTCCTTGGTCCGCCGGCCGGTGCCCACGGCGAGGACGACCGCCTCGTAGGGCTTTTCCTTGGCGGTTTCGGGAAGGTAAAGGCCGCCCTTGGTCTTTTCCTCTTTCTCGACCCGTCGGACAAGGATCCTGTCGTTGAGTGGCTTGAAGTTCATGTGTGGTCTACCTCCTGACTGGTCTGCAACTGCTCCGAAAGCGTCTGACGTCGTGGACCCGCCACCTGGGTGCACGGGTCCTTGTTGAGCAATGTTGATAAGCACCAGGGTGCAGCCGTCAAGGCGGGGGGAAATGATTCGAGGGTGCCTGGTGTCTCTTGACTCCCCCGGGGGCATGCTTACCTTTAGCGCAGCGGGAATCAGCGGGTTCGGCGGTAGGCTGCAACCCTTTTGATTTTTCAAGGAGATTGGCACCGGGGTGACGGCGATCCCTGTGAGGTTTCAACGGGATGGGGGATTCGACTCCGGGCAATGACAAGCATCCGGCAAAAGGCAACGGACAGGAACGCCAGGTCGGTACGAAAGCCGGCTGGGATTGTCTGAGGAAGCGGAGGACTGGGCATGGGCAAGATCATTGGAATCGATCTCGGGACCACCAATTCCGTGGTCGCGATCATGGAGGCGTCGGAGCCCAAGGTGGTCGCGAACGAGGAAGGGTCGAGGACCACCCCATCGGTGGTTGCATACACCAAGGACGGCGAGCGGCTGGTGGGCCAGGTGGCCCGTCGCCAGGCGATCACCAATCCGGACAACACGATCTATTCGATCAAGCGGTTCATGGGCCGCAAGTATGCTGAAGTGGGCGCGGAAATCGCGCGCGTGCCCTACAAGGTGGTGTCCGGACCGAACGGTGACGCCCGCGTGGAGGTCCAGGGCAAGCAGTACTCGCCGCCGGAAATCTCGGCTCAGATCCTCCAGAAGCTGAAGCACGCGGCCGAGGAATACCTGCGGCAGCCGGTGACCGAGGCGGTCATCACGGTCCCGGCCTATTTCAACGACGCTCAGCGCCAGGCGACCAAGGACGCGGGCAAGATCGCCGGGCTCGAGGTGAAGCGGATCATCAACGAGCCGACCGCGGCCGCCCTCGCCTACGGTCTGGACAAGAAAAAGGACGAACTGATCGCGGTCTATGACTTCGGCGGAGGCACGTTCGACATCTCCATTCTCGAGGTCGGCGATGCGGTGGTGGAGGTCAAGTCGACCAACGGTGACACCCACCTCGGGGGCGACGACATCGACCAACGTATCATGGAGTGGCTCATCGAAGAGTTCCGCAAGGACAGCGGCGTCGATGTCTCCAAGGACCGGATGGTGCTCCAGCGCCTGAAGGAAGCGGCCGAGAAGGCCAAGATCGAGCTGTCGAGCACGATGGAGACGGAGATCAACCTGCCGTTCCTGACTGCGGACGCCACCGGACCCAAGCACCTTCAGATCAAGTTGTCGCGCTCCAAGCTGGAGCAAATGGTGATGGACCTGGTGGAGCGCTCCATCGGGCCGTGCCGACAGGCGCTGAAGGATGCCGGGGTCTCGCCGACGGACATTGACGAGGTGGTGCTGGTGGGCGGCATGACCCGGATGCCCTTGATCCAGCGCAAGGTACAGGAGTTCTTCCAGAAGGCGCCCAACAAGTCGGTGAATCCCGACGAGGTGGTGGCTCTGGGCGCGGCCGTCCAGGCCGGCGTGCTCGGCGGCGAGGTCAAGGACGTGCTGCTCCTCGACGTGACCCCGCTCTCCCTGGGAATCGAAACCCTGGGCGGCGTGATGACCACGCTCATCCCCAGGAACACCACCATTCCGACCCAGAAGAGCGAGATTTTCTCCACCGCTGCGGACAACCAGACCACGGTGGAGATCCACGTGCTCCAGGGCGAACGTCCCATGGCCGCAGACAACAAGACGCTCGGCAAGTTCCAGTTGACCGGTATCCCGCCGGCGCCTCGAGGTATCCCGCAGATCGAGGTCATGTTCGATATCGACGCCAACGGGATCGTCCACGTGTCGGCCAAGGACAAGGCCACGGGACGGGAGCAGAAGATCCGGATCACCAGCGCATCGGGCCTCACCCAGGAAGAAGTGGATCGGATGGTCCGGGAGGCCCAGGCGCACGAGGCGGAGGACCGGTCGCGCAAGGAGGAGATCGAGGCGCGCAACAAGCTGGACACCCTGGTCTACAGCACAGAGAAACTGCTCGAGGAGAACCGGTCCAGCCTGGACGAGGCCAACGTGGCCTCGCTCGAGTCCGCGCTCGCCGACGCCAAGGAGGCTCTGAAAGAGGGCGGTACCGAGCGCCTGACCCAGGCCCACGACAACCTCATCAAGGCCTCGCACAAGCTGGCCGAAATCATGTACCAAAAGGCCTCTGCCGGCAACGCCCAGCAGGCCGGCTCCACAGATGGGTCCTCGTCCAATACGGGCCAGGACAACGTCATCGACGCCGAGTTCGAGGACGCCAACTGATCGTGACTCCCGAGCGCTCGAGCCACGGTCGGCCCTGTGCACGCCGGGACCACGCGGGTGCGGGGAATGCGGTTCGGGTCGCGCTCGAGGGCTTGAGCGTGTACGATTGGATACTGCGGAGAGCCTCCTGACCACACCCCGGGGAGGCTCTCCCCTCGAGCCGTTGTGGCCCTTCCGTTCCGCGACCGAACCATGAGGCCTGGGGAGAGGTACCGTGCCCAAACGCGACTACTACGAAGTCCTCGGGGTTTCCCGATCCGCCACCCCCGAGGAACTCAAAAAGGCCTACCGCAAGCTGGCCCTGAAATACCATCCGGACCGCAACCCGGACGATCCGAACGCGGAGCAACGCTTCAAGGAAGCCTCCGAGGCCTACGAGGTGCTCTCCAACCCGGAGAAGCGTTCCCTGTACGACCGCTACGGCCATGAAGGCCTTCGGGCACAGGGCGCCGGTCCGGGATTCGCCAGTGTGGACGACATCTTCAGCAGTTTCGGGGACATCTTCGACTTCTTCGGTTTCGGCCCCGGCCGCGGCCGGGCCGGAAGACGGCGTCGCGGTCGCGTCGGAGACGATCTTCGGTACGACTTGACCATCACCCTGTACGAGGCTGCGTTCGGAACCCAGAAAGAGGTCGTCATCCACCGCAAGCACCTGTGCGACACCTGCGGCGGGAGTGGTGCACGGCCTGGAACCTCGCCCCAGGCCTGCGCTCAATGCCGGGGCACTGGAGAGCTGATCCAGAGCCAGGGGATCTTCAGCATACGCACCACATGCCCCTACTGCCGGGGCACCGGGGAGGTCATCCTCGACAAGTGCCCCTCGTGTCGAGGCTCCGGCACCGTGCGAAAGCCTCGCAAGGTCACCGTGTCCATCCCCAGGGGCGTGGACGACGGCTTGCAACTGCGGCTGACCGGCGAGGGGGAACCGGGCACCCAGGGCGCACCTCCCGGCGACCTCTACGTGGTGCTCCACGTGGAGCCGCACGAGGTGTTCACCCGTGAGGAGAACGATCTTCACTGCACCGTCCGCCTCAGTTTCTCCCAGGCGGCCCTGGGCACCCAGGTCCAGGTCCCCCTGCTCGAGGACGGGGAGGAGACCCTCACCATTCCTCGAGGCACCCAGAGCGGGGAACGGTTCGTGATCCGGAACAAGGGGGTTCCCTACCTCCGCGGAAACGGTCGGGGAGACTTGATTGTGCACGTCCAGGTGGTCACGCCGACCAACCTCACCCGGAAGCAGGAGGAACTCTTGCGAGCCCTCGCCGAGGAAGGAGGCGAGAAAGTTGCCGAGAAAAGCATGCTCCGCGACATCTTCCAGAAAATCAAATCGTGATCACGGCGACCTCGAGAGGCGATGGTCCAGCTCCCGGCGCGGTTCCCGGGCTGCCTGGATTGCCCGCTTCCTCCTGACCGCCCTGTTCTTCACCGGCGCCTGGACCGCCCAGGCACAGCCGGTCCTTCACCTGTCCACCGACCCTGACCTGGTGCGGGTCGGTCGGCCATTCTCCCTGCTCGTGGAGATCCGATGGACAGGAGACCCGGGGAAATACGTCCTCTACCCGCCCCACCTCGAACTCGAGGATGGGATTGCCCGGGGCGCCCAGACCCAGACGTTCGCCACCGAGGGAGGGGAGACGGTCTATCGCTACACCTTCCAGTTGACCGCGACGCAACCCGGCACCGTGGCCCCCGGCAAGGTAAGCGTGGACTACCGGGACATGACCGCCCAGGGAGATACGCCTGTCCGCGGCACGCTCGAGCAGGCCGTGCCTGAAGTGACGGTGCAGCCGGGGGGTGCGGGCGCCGTGGTGGCCCGGGCGTTGCCCTGGGGGCTGGGCGCGCTGATCCTCCTCGTTCCCTTCCTCTGGTACCGGAGACGGAGTCGGTCGCCCCGTGCGTCCGAGCCTTCCCCACCGCCGGGCCCATCGGCCCAGGACCTGCTGGCCCGGGCGCGCCGGGCGCTGGTGGATGGGGATCAGGAGACCTTTCTGGAAACCCTCCTGGCCCTCAAGCCCACCCTCCCTTCTGCCCAGGACCCCCTTCCCCCGGCCGACAAGCTCGAGGCCGAACGATTGCGGGTTCGGTATGGAGGGATTCAGGCGGATTCGGAGCGCCTTCGGCGGCTGCTTCGTGAGGTCGAGGTGGCCCTTGGAAAGGGGTCTGGATCGGGCTGACAGGCACGAAAGCTGCATGTCCTCTGGTGGGACCCGGCAAGGTGTGGAACATCGCCACAGGTCGACCCCGGCCCGGGACCTCGGGGCGGCCCGAGCGCGAGCCGAGGACGAGTGGTCCATTCAACAAGGCCGGCACCCGGGTGCCGGAACGGGAGAGAGTCGAGATGGCATTTTCCGTCGAAGCAATTGCGCACGAGGTGGAGAAACGGAGCCTGTTCATCCAGAAGATACGGAATGAGATGTCCAGGATCGTGGTGGGGCAGCAGTACATGACCGACCGGCTCCTGATAGGGCTGTTGGCCGGCGGACACATCCTCCTGGAAGGTGTGCCCGGCCTGGCCAAGACCACGGCGGTCAAGACGCTGGCCACCACGCTGCGGACCGGATTTCGCCGTATCCAGTTCACTCCGGACCTCCTGCCGGCAGACCTGATCGGCACCCAGATCTACAATCCGCAGTCCGGAGCGTTCACCACGAAAAAGGGGCCCATTTTTACCAACATCGTGCTGGCGGACGAGATCAACCGGGCTCCGGCCAAGGTCCAGAGCGCATTGCTCGAGGCCATGCAGGAGCGGCAGGTGACGATCGGGGACGAGACGTTCCGGCTCGAGGAACCCTTCCTGGTTCTGGCCACGCAGAATCCGATCGAGCAGGAGGGGACCTACCCGTTGCCCGAGGCCCAGGTGGACCGATTCATGCTCAAGCTTCGCATTGGGTATCCCAACAAGCAGGAAGAGAAGGAGATCATGCGGCGGGTCGTGGGCGGCATGCCCGAGGTGAGCCCGGTGGTGGATCCCTCGGAAATCCTGTCCGCCCGCGAACTCGTGCGAGAGATCCATGTGGACGAAAAGCTCGAGGACTATGTCATCGACCTGGTGTTCGCGACCCGGGAACCGGAGCAATACGGACTTGATCTCAAGGCGCTCATCCAGTTCGGCGCCTCCCCCCGGTCGAGCATCTATCTCATCCTGGCGGCCAAGGCGCACGCATTCCTGGCTGGACGCGGATTCGTGACGCCGCAGGACATCAAGACCATTGCTCCGGACGTGATGCGGCACCGGATCATCCTCTCCTACGAGGCCGAGGCAGAGGAACTGGACACGGACGACATCATTCAGCGGATTCTTTCCAAGGTGGAGGTGCCTTGATCATGGGTTCGTCCGGGACAGATCGGACCGACGAACGGACTCGATCCGTGGGCTGGCTCGAGCGTCTCCGTCGACTGCTTTCGCCACCGGAAGCGGTGGAGGAACCGGTGGTGGTGGAGGAGGGGACGGACAAGCTGGATCCCGAGATTGTGGCCCGGATCCGGGGAATCCACCTGCGCACGGGTCACCTGGTGGACGACCTGATGGCCGGGGAGTACGTCAGCGCATTCAAGGGCCGCGGGATGGAGTTCGAGGAGGTCCGAGAGTACCAGGTGGGAGACGACGTGCGGACCATCGACTGGAACGTCACGGCCCGCATGAACCACCCGTATGTGAAGACGTTTCGGGAGGAGCGTGAGATGACCGTGATGCTCCTGGTGGACGTGAGTTCATCGGGGCAATTCGGGAGTCAATTTCGGACCAAGAACCAGGTATCGGCGGAGATCGCGGCGATCCTGGCCTATGCGGCCATCCGCAGCAACGACAAGGTCGGGTTGATCCTGTTCACCGACAAGGTGGAGAAGTACATTCCACCGAAAAAGGGACGAGGCCACGTGTGGCGGGTGATTCGGGAGGTGCTCACCCCTCGAGCCGCTCACGGGCGCACGGATCTCGGGGGTGCATTGGAGTTTCTCAACAAGGTATCGAGACGCCGAAGCGTCTGCTTCGTCATCTCGGACTTCCTTGACGAGGGCTACCAGCGGCCTCTGCACCTGGCCAGCAAGGCCCACGACCTGGTATGCATCTCCATCTCCGATGTGCGTGAGCGCACCTTGCCGGATGTGGGCATGATCGAACTTCAGGACGCAGAGACCGGCCGGCTCATCCTGGTGGACACCTCGGTGGCGGGCAAGGAGTTCACTGCTCGTGCCCGTGAGCACCAGGCTCGGATGGAACGGGAGTTCCGCTCGATGAACATCGACCACATTGCACTCCGGGCCGAGGAACCGGATACGGTATCGCCTCTTCTGAAGTATTTCCGTCTGAGGGAACGACGACTATGAAAGGCTCGAGAGGGACGAGCGCGGTATGGGCGGTGTGGCTGTCAGGGGGCGCCCTTTTGCTGGTGCAGGTGGTGCTCTGGGCACTGGTGTTTCGACCGGAGGGGGGATCCAGCGGGGACGGGGGGGCCATGCTTCGGAGTGTGGCGAGCAAGCTGTCCAGCGTGGGGGTCAAGGGAGAGGCGGCAAAGTACTACGCCGCCTACCTGGACCGCTCGGACGTGTCTCCCACCACCCGGGCCCAGGTTTGCCTGGCCATCGGCGGTCTGCTCAAGGACGAAGGGCGCCTCGAGGAGGCGTTGGGCTACCTCTACCAGGTGGAGGAACTGGCGCCGAAGAGCCAGGCCGCCCGGGATGCGGCGCCGCTCATCGTGGAGGTACTGGACAGACTCGGGCACACGCAGGCCGCCCAGGTGGCCCTGTCCACGCGGAGCAGTCTTGACCGGAACCGGGACGAAACCCGGGCGGATGGGGCGATCGTGGCCCGGATCGGCGACCGGGAGATTACTCGAGCGGATCTGGATCAGGCCATCTCGGCGTTGCCGGCCCCGGTACGGAAACAGCTATCAGATCCGGATCGGATGAAGGAGTTCCTGCAACAGTATGTGGCGCAGGAACTTCTGTATGACAAGGCGCTCAAGCGGGGGTTGGACCGGGATCCCGCGGTGCGGCAGCAACTCGATCAAGTGAGGCGCCAGGTGGTGGTCAATCGGCTCTTGGAGGAACAACTTCAGGATCGCGTGAAGCCGGATGAGCAGGACCTGCGCAACTACTACCAGGCGCACCTGGACCAGTTCAAGGGGGCGCAGGGGGAGACGCCGGGGTTCGATGAGGTGAAGAATCAGGTTCTTCAGGCCTACGTGGGGAGCAAGGCGCAGGGCCTGGCGCAGGAACTCTTGCAAGAGGCGCTCGCGGCGCAGGAAGTCCAGATCTTCCCGGACGTCCTGGCTGGCGGTACGGCCGACACGGGGGAGGGCCGATGAAGGGAGTGGTCCGTGGAGCAGCGCGCGCGCGCCGGTACGGGGCCGGTCTCGTGGCCGTGCTGGCGGGGGGATGGCTCCTCGTCGCCTGCCAGGACGCCGCACCGGTCGACAGCTCGAGCAGCACCCGCCCGCCGGTGACTCTTACCGCCTCGGTAGACAAGGCCGTGGCGACCACGGGGGATGTGATCCGGTACGAGGTGACGCTGGAGCATGATCCGGACATCGAGGTGAGTCTTCCCGAGATTTTCAGCAAGATTCAGGGGTTCAAGGTATCTGACATCGAACACGAAGGGCCGGTGGAGCGGGATGGCCGGCAGGTGGAATCCCGGGTGTTCCAGTTGCGCGCGTTCGACACCGGGTCCTATGTCCTGCCTGCCCTGTCGGTCACCTACACGGACCCGAACGGGAAGGAGCAGACCGCGGGCACGCCCCAGATTTTCGTGGAGATCCAGTCGGTTTTGGACAAGGGGGAGGAGCAAGAGGACATCGCGGACATCAAGCCTGCGCAGGCGCCCCCACGGGACTACCGTCCCTTGCTCCTGGTGGGTGCCGCTGTGCTGCTGCTGGGGGGCCTTGTTGGAGCCGTGGTCTGGTACCTGCGGAGACGCCGGGACCGGGAGGAGGCGGCGCCGCCGCCACGTCCACCGTGGGAGGAGGCCATGCAGGCCCTGGACGCACTGGAGAAAGGAGACATCCTGGACCGAGAGGACCATCGGGCATACGGGTTCGCCCTGTCCGAAATCTTTCGGACCTACCTGGAGCGACGTTTCTCGTTCCCGGCCCTGGAGAACACGACCGAGGAGATTCTGTCGGCATTCCGACGTGTGGACGTTCCCCTGGGAAAGCCTCGAGACCTGGCCCACCAGGTGCTGACCGCCACGGACCGACTCAAGTTCGCCAAGGGCTCCCTGTCGGCGGAGGAAGCGGAACGTCTGCTGGATGCGGCCAGGGAGTTCGTCGCCGCCACCACGCCGCCTCCGCCGGTGGAGGAAGGTGACGAGGCCCGGGTGAGCGAGGGGGGGAGGCCATGACGTTCCATCTCGCCAATCCTGAATGGTTGCTCCTGCTCCTGCCCTTGATCCTGGTCGTGCGCCGCATGCAGCGCGATCCGGGCGCCGCGCTGAGGTACTCGAGCCTCCGCCTGTTCTCGGGAATCACGTCCGGCGGAACCGGCAACCGCCGACAACTCCTGGTGCTGCTGCGCACGCTTGCTCTGACCCTGATGATCGTGGCCCTGGCCCGGCCTCAGACAGGCCGGAAGCTCACCGAAATCGTGAGCGAGGGGGTCGACATCGTGCTGGCCATCGACACATCCCGGTCCATGGAAGCCACCGACTTCACCCTGGGAGGCAAACCCGCATCACGCCTGGAGGTGGTCAAACGGGTGGTGAAGGAATTCATTCGGCACCAGAACGGAAACCGGGTGGGACTGGTGGTATTCGGCTCGGAAGCGTTCACCCAGTGCCCGCTGACCCTGGACTACGGCGTGCTTGAGAGCTTCGTGGACCGACTGGAGACAGGCATGGCCGGGGATGCCACGGCGATCGGAAGTGCGCTGAGTGTGGCAGCGACCCGGCTCAAGGACCTCCCCGGCAAGTCGAAGGTGATTATCCTTCTCACAGACGGCGCCAGCAACGCCGGTCCGGTCGGCCCACTGGACGCAGCCGAAGCGGCCAGGGCTCTGGGCATCAAGGTCTACAGCGTTGGAATCGGCACCGAGGGGTTTGCGCCCATGCCCCGGCACACGATTCTGGGCACGTTCTACGAACCGGTCAAGGTGGAGTTCGATGAAGTTACGCTACGACAGATCGCAGAAACCACCTCGGGAAGATACTTCTTCGCCACCGACACCGATACGCTGAAACACATATATGATACCATCGACAGGCTCGAGAAGAGCGAGAAGAAGGTCAAGGAACACATGGACTACCACGAGCGGTTCGTCCCGTTTCTGGTGGCCGGGTTGCTCCTTCTCCTGCTCGAGATCGTGCTGGCCAACACCTGGCTGAGAAAGTTGCCGTGAGGGAGTCGTCATGCGGATTGCATCGCCCTCGTTCCTGCTTCTCCTCTGGCTGGTGCCGTTCCTGGCCGCGTTCTACCTCTGGTCGTTCCGTCGGCGCGCACAGCTTCTGGAGAAGTTTGCCAGCCACGAGATGCTCGCGCGGCTGCTCCCTTCGGTGAGCCGTTCGCGACAGAGGACCAAGGCGGCGCTGCTGAGCACCGCGGTTGTAATGGTAATTCTGGCGCTGCTCCGACCCCAGTGGGGATTCCACTGGGAGGAGATTACCCGCCGGGGCGTGGACATCATGGTGGCGGTGGACGTGTCCCAGTCCATGCTGGCCGAGGACGTGTCTCCGAACCGCCTGGAGCGCGCAAAAAGGGAACTCGAGGACTTGCTGGACATCCTGGAGGGAGACCGGATTGGTCTGATCGCGTTTGCCGGAGAAGCCTGGGTCCAGTGTCCCCTCACCCTGGACTATGGCGCCTTCGCCATGTTCCTCGACTACCTGGACCCGGACCTGATCCCGGTCCCCGGGACCGCCATCGCCCAGGCCATCGAACTGGCGCAGGAAAGTTTCGTGGAACAATCGAGCGCGTCCCGCGCCCTGATCCTGGTCACCGATGGAGAGGACCATCTCGGCAATGTGATGGAGGCCGCCCGAAAAGCCAAGGAAGCGGGTATCCAGATCTATACCATCGGAATCGGCGCCGACCAGGGGGCGCCGATTCCCTCTCCGGATGGTGAGGGCTTCATCCAGGACCGGAATGGAGAGGTGGTCATGACCCGGCTCGACGAAAACACCCTCCAGCGGGTCGCCGTCGAGACCGGCGGAGCTTACGTCCGGTCCACCAGTGGAAACTTGGATCTGGAACGCATCTATACCGAGGGCATACGGGCCTCCCTGGAAGCCACGGAACTGAAGAGCACGCGCCAGAAAAAATGGGAGGAACGCTTCCAGTGGCCCCTGTTCGTCGCCGTCCTGATCCTGTTCCTGGAACCTTTCGTGTCCGAACGGGGAAGATCCCGACGCCGCCGAACCACTCCGGCCGTCGCGGCAACCCTGTTGCTCCTCTGCACCTGGTCCCCGCAGGCTTCCGCCGGACTGCTCGGGTCCTCGACCCTCCAGAAGGCGTTGCAAGCCTATGAATCAGAAGACTACGAGACCGCGCTCCAACTGTTCACCGACGCCGGCATCGAACGGCCGAACGACCCCTTGATCGACTACAACATGGGCAACGCTTACTACAAGACCCGACGATTCCAGGAGGCCGAAACATCCTACCTCCGGGTCATCGCGCGCACCGCAGACAACGCGCTCCGGGAACGCGCCTACTACAACCTCGGCAACACCGCCTTCCGACAGGGCAAGCTCGACCAGGCGGTGGAATACTACCAGGAGGCGCTCAAGCTGGACCCGAACGACATGGACGCGAAGCGCAACCTGGAGATCACCCGGCGTGAGATTCAGCGGAGGCTGGAAGAGAACCGGAAACGGCAGGAAAAACAGCAAGAAGCCGGAGACCAGAATCAACAGGGTCAACAGAACCAGCCGGAGAACCAACAGCAACAGGGAAGCGACCAGGGAGAAAAGCCTCGAGAGGCCCAGAACCGAGGCGCAGAACCCACCCCGGGTCCGGACCAGCGCGCACAGGCCGAGCAAGGAGCCGAAACAACCCCGGCGCCCTCACCCGGGACCTCCCAGGGGGCGGGTGGAGAACCCACCCCCACCCCGGGACCGCCTCGAGCCGCAGCCGCAACGTCGGGCCAGGATCAGGCACAGGCTGGAAACCAGCAAGACCAGGTGCCGGTGGGACAACTCACACGTGAACAGGCCGAGCGACTCCTGAGCCAGGTCCCGGACGCACAGGCCGCCGGGCTGAAGGCACTGCGAAGAGGCCGTCAGGGCACAGGTGTGCCCGGAGGGAAGCCATGGTAGTACGGGGGACACCAGGGAGGAATGCGACCAGGACCAGCCATCGCGAAACGCGACAGGCGGGGCGGGCCTCAATCTTCCCTCACCTCGCCGCACCGCTCGCCCTGTTCCTGGTGTGGTGCCTGGTCCCGACCACGGTCCTGGGCCAAACCGTGAACGCCGAACTGGACCGCAGCCGCACCGTGCTGGGCCACCCGGTCACGCTCACCATCCGCGTGGAGGGTGGAACCTCTGGCAGCCCGAGGATTCCCGACCTGGACGACTGGTCCGTCCAGTACATCGGGCAGGAGACCTCCATTTCCGCGGTCAACCTGTCCATTACTCGTTCCGTGGCTTTCAACTACCTGTTTACACCGCTCAAGACCGGAAGCCTGACCATCCCCCCTATTTCGGTCAAGGTGGACGGAAAAACCCTCCAGACCCAACAACTCCAGGTCCTGGTAACGAAAGGGCAGCCCCGCTCGAGCAGTGGGTCACGAGGGATGGGTGGCACTGGCGCTCCAGCGCCTGGGGGGTTCGACGCACAGGATGACGTGATTGTTGAACTGGAAGTCGATCCTCCGGTGGCCTACGTGGGGCAGATGGTGCGGGAAACCTTGCGGATCCTCACCGCGGTTCCTCTGGGGGACTCCATCCAGGTGAGTCGGGAGAAGGTGGCCGGGGCGGTGGAGGAGGAAGCGGTCAACGGGGCCCAGCGCCGGTACACGACGACGCGCAACGGGCGAAGCTACCGGGTGGAAGAGGTTTCGTGGGTTTTCTACCCGGTGAAGCCGGGGACGCTCCAGATTTCTTCCATTGATGTCACCGTGCCGGTGGTCGTGCGTTCGCGGTACCGACGGCGTCACACGATCGATCCGTTCTTCGACAGCTTTTTTGGAGCGGGACCTCGCATCGAGCCGCGCGGATACCGAACCGAGGAACGGTCGGTGTTGGTTCGGCCTGTTCCGGCCGAGGGGAGGCCGGCAGGATATCGTGGTCTGGTCGGGCGCTTCACGGTCACGGCCCGCGCTTCGGACACCAACCTGCGGCTGGGCGATTCCTCCACAGTCACCATCACGGTGCAGGGGGAGGGCAACCTCCGCAACCTCACCCTGCCGCCCCTCGAGGACGGTCGGTTCAAGGTGTACGACGACTCTCCGGAGGTCACAGTCCGTCTCGACGACCAGGGCCGGGTGATGAGTGTACGGCAATTCAAACGGGCCGTGGTGCCCCAGGTGAGCGGAGACCTGGAGTTGCCTGGGGTTCGTATCGTCTACTTCAACCCGAACACGGGCCGGTTCGAGACAGCCACCTCTGACCCTGTACGGCTCCACGTGGCCCCGGGCGAGCGCGGTGAGCGCACCCTGGCGGAAAGCGGGGGAGTCCGGGGGGTGGGGAAGACCGCGGTGGAGGTGACGGGCGAGGACATCCTGCCGATTCACATGGGTCCGGAACTGGCCGCTCGACGTGGTCTCCTGCTCTCGAGTCCCATGGTCTTGCTCGCGCTCGGCCTGGCACCTGGGCTGTTCTTCGTGTCCACAGGTGTCGCTCGAGTCCGCCGGAAACGGTACGGAGACGAGGCAACGCGACGAAGGCGCATGGCCTATCGGGTCGCCCGGCGAGGTCTGAAAGAGGCCCGCAATGCGGCGCGTCGAGGCGAACGTGAAGGCCTGGAGGTCCTGAGCAAGGTCCTGAGGGCCTATCTTGGGGACAAACTTGGGGTCCAGGGTGGAGCGCTCGTGGCCCAGGAGGTTCAAGACCTGCTGACCCGTGCCGGCGTACCCGAAACCCTGGCCAGGGACGCGGCCACGTTGTTGGATGAACTGGAGCACGCCCGCTACGCACCGGATCAAGGCGGAGACCCGGCGTCCCGACTGTTGCCGCGCACGCGGCGACTCCTGGCAAGCCTCGAGAAGGAGTTGGAATGACACCATCCGCTCGACAACAGGGCTCGAACCAACCACGCACGCGCCGGCTTGCGCTGGCCATGGTCGGCAGCCTCGTCCTGGGCCTGGTTGCGTCCACTCCCCACCTGGCGGCCGCAATGGACCGGCCGGCGGCCGGCGCGCCCGAGCCCACAGACGAACTGGCAGCCGACCGGGCCAAGATGACCGCCGCGGTGCTCGAGGAAGCCAACACGGCCTACCAGGCCGGCGACTATGCCCGGGCTGTGGCATTGTACCGGCTCGTCCTTGAACGCGGGATTCGAAACGGGCACCTCTACTACAACATGGGCAACGCCTACCATCGCCTCGGCGACGTGGGACACGCGATCTACAACTACTTGATGGCTCAATGCTACCTCCCCAGGGATGGTGACGTGCGCGCCAACCTGACCTATGCTCGAGACCAGGTGCGTGACCGGCTGGATCCCATGCCATCACCGTGGTGGCACCGGGTGATGTTCTGGCACGACCAGGTGAGCGATCACGAACTGGCGGTGGCCACCGTGGTGCTCAACACGATGTTCTGGACACTGCTCGCTTTCCGTTGGTTCCGGCATCGCCCCGGTCTCGGATGGGCCATCGCACTCACCGGGATCCTCACCTTCCTTTCCACGGCGACCGCAGTGGAAAAACTGTGGCGCTACACCCACCACCCGGTGGCCGTGGTCCTGGCCGAGGAACTGTCCGTGCGGTCCGGCATGGACGTAAACAGCGTGCGTCTGTTCGTGCTTCATGCCGGCGCCGAGGTCCGGGTGGGCAAGATGGGGTCGGGCGACTGGATCCGGATCGATTTGCCGGATGGGAAACGCGGCTGGGTGGAACGTCGATTCCTCGGCATCGTGTCCCCGTTGGAGGACTAGGGGCACCGGAAAGCGCGGGGAAGGAAGGAACAGCGGCCCCCCGCCGACCAGGGCGAGCCGACGCGAGGGGCGCCCACGAGATGAGGTTCACCCCCCGGGGATTCACCCGCCGAAGAAGAGGTTCCAGACCTCCATCAACAGCGTCTCGAGGGAGGAGGGGGCTGTCTTCTCGCTGGTGGAAGGAACGACCCGCGGGGGCACGCCGGTGCCGAACGCGCCCGCATCCTCCCCGTCCTGGCCGTCGCAGTCCTCGTCGAGGCCGTCCGCAGCGATGTCCGGCAGGTCGCTCTCAAGGTAGGCGCCCTCGAATGCGTCGAAGCAGTCGCAGTCGTCCACCTCGTTTTTCCCGTCCCCGTCGTTGTCCTCGTCGCAAGGACCGTAGCAATTGATCGTGCCCAGGTCCGGACAGGCGCTCGAGGTGGTCTCCCCATCCGGGTCCGGCCACTCGATGGGCGGAGGGGTACCGGTGCCGGTTCCGGTTCCGCCTGTGCCTGTCCCGGTGCCGCCGGTGCCTGTGCCGGTGCCTGCCGCGTCGTTGCCGTCCTGGCCGTCGCAGTCCTGGTCCATCCCGTCGACCTGGTCGTCGACGGCGTCGGGGTTGACCGCCGCGTCGGTGTCGTCGCAATCGCAGGACTCCTCGGAGAACCCGTCGCCGTCGCCGTCGTCGTCGCACGGCCCGTTGCACTGGATGGTGCCGTACTGGGTGCA
>CAYQMG010000056.1:0-3334 GCA_964418585.1 uncultured Gammaproteobacteria bacterium
TGAGAGAGCCTGGACGAACGGATCTGGAGCGACTTTTGAGCATATTCAACCAGAGTCGTCGTCGACCGGAAGACCATCATGTATTGGAAGTGGACGACGAGGAGTATCCGTTGGAGTATCATCGAGTGTTGCGGCGGCTGATGGCGGCGATAGCGGACGAGGAGGTACACGAGACGATGCGGATGGAAGATGAGATTCTGACGCACTTGCAGGAGTTGGAGCGGAAGGTGGAGGAGCAACAGCGGGTGGCCGAGGAGCAGCGGCGGATTGCGGAGGAGAAGGCGCGAGAGGCCGAGGAGAAGGAACGGGCGTTGGAGGAGCAGCGTCGGGTGGCCGAGGCGCAGCGCAGGCTTGCCGAGGAGAAGGAACGGGCGTTGGAGGAGCAGCGACGGGTGGCCGAGGCGCATCGTCGAAGGGCCATCGAAGCCCTGGTGGAAGCGGGAGTGCCGCGGGCGGAGGCGGAAGCCATGTTCCCGCCGTGACCCTACTCCGACTCTCGATTCCCGTCTCCCGAGTTTCCCCCGACGGGCGTTCCCTGATTTCCAGTGTCCCGACAAGGATTCCTGGGTCAATCGAGAGTGAGCCGAGGGGCCAGAACTGCCCGGTCGCATGTTGATATGCTGAAATGTTCTTTTCCCCGGCTCGCGGAGGAACGAAAGCAGCCAAGGGTGATTTCGGACACCTACCAGGACCCGACCGTGCGCCTTCGCCCGAGTTGGGATGGTTCGATCCGGACGGGTTTCTTCCAGACCTTGGGCGTTCGGAGGCTCCTGTGCCGGAATGGGGGATGTGGACAACAGCGGGACAATCGATGGCACGCTGACACCTCGACCTGGACAAAGTTCCGGGCTACTGGTGGCCGGGCACCCTGCACGATGCGCCCCCAGGCTCCTCTCCTTCGGACAAAACGCCGACGAACAGGATTCGGATGTGCATGGACTTTGGTGACGGGATTTCCCAGCATTCTCGCCTTCCTTTTCGCTTCACGCCCGTCTGGCCGTGATGTCAGCCCTCACGACCGAGCCCCCTGTACCAATCGATTCGTTCCTCGCACACCTCCCGGGAACGAACGGCAAAGAATGGACCCGGGAGCACGGAGGGCACGGTTCAGCCTCAATGTTCAAACCCCGGTTGTTCCGTGCTATCCTGAAAGCGGGTCTCCTCAATCGAGATAGCGGTACCGAATCCGCCTGCACCTGGAGGAATGATTTGATGAGTTCACGTCAGTTGCGCTTCGTCCGGCCCGCCGTGTGGCCGGCCCATGTTCTCCTTACTCCCATCTGGACGAGACTCCTCCTGGCCACTTTCCTGATCTCCTTGGCTGCGGGGTGCCAGGATGTCCCCGAGGATGATGACTCGAGCACCACCCCCTCCGCCACGCCCGCACCGGCGGATGACGATACGGCCATCAGCCCTACACCGACCCTGTCGACGCCGACGCCCATGGGAGGTGCGACGCCGACGCCGGAACTTCAAACGCCGGGGCCAGGAACCACGCCGACCCCGTCGATGGAGGTGACGCCGGAACCCCCCACGGCCACGCCCGCCGTTGATCTCGATCACGACGGGTACTCGCCTGGGGGCGGGGACTGCGACGACACCGACGCGGCCGTCTACCCGGACGCTCTCGAGGTGTGTGATGGAAAGGACAACGACTGCGATGGGGATACCGATGAGGGCGTGGAGGAGATCTTTTATCTCGATGGAGACGGGGACGGCTACGGAACCTCGGACGTGACCACTCGAGCATGTGTGGCCCCGGACGGGTTTGTCTCTGCAGACGGCGACTGTGATGACAGCGATGCCTCGGTGTATCCTGGAACCTCGGAGACCTGTGACGGCAGGGACAACGACTGCGATGGGGAGGTGGACGAGGGGGTTCAGACCGTGTTTCATGCGGATGCGGACGGGGACGGATACGGGGATCCGGTGGAGGAGGACTTGGCGTGCGAGGCTCCGGATGGTTACGTCCTCTCGGGCGACGACTGCGACGACGCCGATGCCGAGGTGTTTCCGGGCAACCCTGAGACCTGTGACGGAAAGGACAACGACTGCGATGGGGAGGTGGACAGCCCGGATCCCGTGGACGGCACCACCTGGTACGCCGACGCAGATGGAGACCTGTACGGCGACCCGGCCGACGCGGTCCACGCCTGCGACCCGCCGGATGGGTACGTGGTGAACGCGCTCGATTGCGACGATGCTGACCCGGACACCTACCCTGGCGTGCCCTCTTGCCCCTGGCTTACCACCGGCAGCGCCACGTGCCTCGAGATCCTGGAGGCTGGTCAGGACGAGGGGGATGGGTACTACCTCATCGACCCTGACGGGCAGGGGGCCTTTGCAGTCTACTGCGACATGACTACCGATGGAGGCGGCTGGACTCTGGTCACCCACCTCTTCGCCGGGGGAAGGTCGGCCCAGTCCATCTACCGAGACGAGCGCTTCTTCCACCAGGCCTGGTTGCAGTTCGACACCCATTACCAGCTTGCCACCAACAGCGCCGTCACCCTGGGCGGCGATGTCTACGGCATGCTCGACAGCGTGGCGCTTTTCGACCTCTCCTCCGAGGTGCGCTACTCCTGCGAAGACACCACCCGGTTCCTCTTCGCCGACGCCATCTGGGCTCCCTCGGACGAGGAATTCACCGCGTTGCTCGACACCCTCGAGTACTCGGACCAGGGCAAGACGGTTCGGTTCGCCCGGAACGTCCTGGACTATTCCGAGGCCACGGTTTACCCCACGGCCACCAGGAGTTCCTGCTGGGGTTGCTGGCACATTTGCGGCGGCTGCCCCCACGTGGACACCTTCGAATGGGCCTTCCAGCTCGGCCTGTGCCACAATGGGCCGGATACCTCGGATACGTACCTGGTGGACATCAACCAGATCGCCATCGGCTACCATGACGGGTACGAAGGCCTGCGCCTCGAGTGCACAGCGGACACCACCACCCCCACCAGCCTCGTGGACGGCACGTTCCAGGTCTGGCTGAGATGACCCCGGGCGACTCGAGCGCGCGGGCGTCCGGTTCATCCGGGCATGGGAACAGGCTGGAAAGGGAAGTCGGGGACATGAGCGCGCGCAGGGGCTCGACCGGTCTGCGCGTCACACCTCGATGTGGACCAGTTCGATGTTCATCTGGTGCGCGAACTCGAAAATTCGTTCGTCCCGGTAGAACTCTCCGTAGCAGATCCGCACGATACCCGCCGACGCAATCAGCTTGAAGCAGTGCCAGCAGGGGCTCGCAGTGATGTAGATCGTGGCCCCCTGGATACGCGTACCATGCTTGGCCGCCTGCATGAGTGCGTTGGCCTCGGCATGAAGCGTGCGAACA
>CAYQMG010000057.1:0-41552 GCA_964418585.1 uncultured Gammaproteobacteria bacterium
GCCGTATCGTGGCGTCCGGGGCTCCGACCCGGAAGCTCCAGACCAGGGTGTTTCGGCCTGCGGGGCCCGGGGAGGTGCGAATCACGGCCCGGCGGGCGGTGCGCCCGCGATGGCGTAGCGTCAGACCACGTCAGGGAGAAAGCGCTGTAGATGATGGCACAAACCAGGGTCGAGAACAAGAAGATTGTTCTGACACAGGTGCCCGTATGGCTGGGTCAGGTCGTGCAACCTCCGGTGGGGGGCGTTCGAGCCTCTTCCGGCTCCGGGGACACCCGGCTCAGCAGTGCCGCGAGGTCGTCCTGCTCGAGGGTTTCCTTTTCCAGAAGCGCTCGAGCCCCTTCCTCCAGCAGTGGGCGGTTGGTGGTGAGCACGTTTCGGGCGCGCTCGAATGCCTTTTGCACGACGCCACGGATGGCGCAGTCGATCTCCCGGGCGGTCTCCTCGCTATAGTTGCGCTGCGGTGGTCCGGCGACGCCGAGGAAGGTGCTGGGTTCCGTCTCGTAGGTCGCATGCCCGAGGCCGGGGAACATTCCGTACCGCGTGACCATGCTCCGTGCGATCTCGGTTGCCTTGCTGAGGTCGTCGGCAGCGCCCGTGGAGAAGTGATCGAACACCAGGTACTCGGCGGCCCTTCCCCCCAGGAGGACGGTCATTTTGTTCTCCAGTTCTTCCTGGGTCATCAGGTAGCGATCTTCGGTGGGGCGCTGAATCGTGTAGCCGAGGGCCCCGATCCCTCGAGGAATGATGGAAACCTTGTGGACCGGGTCGGCCCCTGGGAGTGCGGCCGCTACCAGCGTGTGGCCGAGTTCGTGGTAAGAGACGATTTCTCGTTCCCGTTCACTCAACAGTCTGTTCTTGCGTTCCAATCCGGCGATGATGCGTTCGATGGCCACGTTGAAGTCGCGCATTTCCACCTTGGGTGCGTCCCGCCGGGTGGCCACCAGGGCGGCTTCGTTGACCAGGTTGGCCAGGTCCGCGCCGGTGAAACCTGCGGTGAGTGCCGCGACCTGGTCGAGGGAGACCGAATCGTCGATGGCGATGTTCTTGACATGCACCTTCAGAATCGCCAGGCGGCCCTGCTTGTCCGGTCGGTCCACCAGAATCTGGCGGTCGAATCGGCCGGCCCTCAGCAACGCCGGGTCGAGCACCTCGGGACGGTTGGTGGCCCCGAGCAGCACGATACCGCTGGTCGGATCGAATCCGTCCAGCTCCACCAGGAGTTGATTGAGGGTCTGTTCCTTTTCGTCGTGCCCACCGAGGCCGGCCGCAGCACTCCGAGCGCGGCCCAAGGCGTCGAGTTCGTCCACGAAAATGATGCACGGCGCCTTGCTTCGAGCCTGTTCGAAAAGATCGCGCACTCGAGCCGCCCCGACGCCGACGAACATCTCCACGAACTCGGAGCCGCTGATCGAGAAAAATGGAACACCAGCCTCTCCCGCCACCGCCCGCGCCAGGAGAGTCTTGCCGGTTCCGGGGGGACCCACCAGAAGGACACCTTTGGGCATCCGTGCTCCCAGTCGGCCGTATCGTTTCGGATCCTTCAAGAAGGCGACTACCTCCCGGAGTTCCTCCTTGCCCTCCTCCACACCGGCCACATCCTGAAAGGTCACTTTCGTGTCGTTCTCCACGTATATGCGGGCCTTGCTCTTGCCGATGGACATGAAACCAGCACCACCCCCACGTTCGGCCAGGCGGCGTATGAACACGGCCCAGATAAACACCATCACCACAATAGGAAGAACCCACGAAACCAGAATCGGCATCCACGGACTCTCCGTCTTCTTCGAGAAGGTGACACCGTGCGCCTTGAGTTCCTTGGCCAGATCGGATTCCACCCGCGTGGTCACAAATCGGCGCACCTGGCCCGATTCGTCCGGCTTCAACTCCCCGTACAATTCGTTAGAGGTGGCCAGCACTTCCTGGACTTTCCCCGCGTCGAGCAGTTCCTGAAATTCGCTGTACGGAATGCGTTCCACGCCATGCAACTCACTCCAGAACGCCTGAAACGTCATGATGGCCAGGATGGCGATGACCAGGTAGGTCAGGTTGATTCCCGATTTCTTGTCCATCAGCAGGTCCCTCGAGATGGAGTTGGGGTGCGGCCGGCTGCGAGTCCGCCCGCAGAACAGTTTGAACGCCAAAAGCAATCTAGACACCTGGGACAGGAAGTGAACCCTGCCGGGTGTACGGCGAAGTGGCACGGCGTGTCGCTCAAGGTTCCCTGGAACTTTTTGCTCGATTCGGTGTCCGCTCCTGGGGTGGCTGTTCCGCCCCGGTAGGCATTGCAGCAGGCGTCCGGGCATGATAGCGTGACAAGGCAGGGGGTGAGCACGAGGTGAGAAGGGGCAAAATGGAGATCGACGAGTGCATCGGGCAGGCGCGTCGAACCCTCAACGCAGGCCTGCTCCTGGACCGTCTGTCCAGGGCCATCGGCTCGAGCACCTATGTGGGCGCAGGGCTGCTCCTCCTGGCGCGCTGGGCAATGCTTCCCTCCAGATTCGTGGCCGCTGCCATCCTCGTCCCGGCGACATTCGGCTTGCTCCACGCTGCGTTCCGTTGCCGAAACCACTGGCACTCCCGTGTGGACGCGGCGGCCTGGCTCGACTTCCACAATCATGCCGGAGGACGCTTCCTCGACGCCGCGGAAAAGCGGGACACGGGGGGCGCGGTTCCAATCGGGCGTTCCTTCGCCCGACCCGGGCTCCGGGTCCAGCCGGTCCTCGGACACCTCCTGCTCCCCATCCTGTTCGCCGGCGCTGCATGGACTGTGCCCATGCCCACCCCGCCAGGACCGGATACCGAAACGCTCGGGCGCCAACAAATGGTAGAGGCATACACCCAGATCGAACAGCTCGAACGCTCCGGGACCCTCGAGCCCGAGGAAGCCGACCTGCTTCGGGAGGCCTTGCACCAGGTCACGACCCACGCTGTCCGGTCTCCGGAAGCCTTCGCCGAGGCCGTTCAGGATGTGCAGGCGCGAGCAGCTCGGGCAGCAGCCCGCAGGGCGGAACAGGGCGCCGCTGCCCTGGACGCCGCCCGCACCCTCGCCAGTGCGCTCGCCGACCAGGTCTCGGGCAGGGGAGGAGAGGGGGCCACGGCACGCATGGCCCCCGCGCAGCTTCTGCATGCACTCGCCCGGGCGCTCGAGGCCCTCCCATCGATGGAACGCCTCCCACTCGAGGCGCGTTCCAGGCTGGAAGACCTCCTGGAGACCATGGCGCCGGCCGGGGCAGGGCTGACAGACCTGACGGCTGAGGCCCTGTCGCACATGACTGCTGAACAACTCCAGGCTCTGGCACAGGCCCTCCAGGACGCTCGAGATGGATGGCTCGAGGCGGTGCAAGCGGTGGAAGAGCTGTTTGATTCCCAACTTCGCCCGGGAACGCTGGAGGACGCTTTGGCAGCTTTTGGGGGAGATCCCGATCGGGGACCCGGGGCACAGCCCCTGTTCCTGCGCAACCAGGCCGACGCGGCCGACACCCAGTTCACGCCTGTGCCGTTTCAATCGAGCGGCCGGTTCCTTCCGGTCGTTCCATTGGCTCGAGTGCCTGGTGCGCCGGGGAGGGCCAAGGGGCAGGAGGGCGAAGGCCGGGAGATTCAGGATGATGGCCGCCCGTCGCCGATGGAGGTGGAACCGGGAGAGCAGGGCGGGATGCACCTGTCCCCGCTTCAGCGCCGAGTTGCGGAGCGGTATTTCAGCGAGGAGAACCCATGAACACGGGCAGCCGGGACGGAAGTAACAGGAGCCCCGGGGAGAGGCGACCCCTGGTCGACTTGATCCTCCAGGTGGAAGCGAGGTTGAACGAGTTGGTGTTGGGGCACGAAGCGCTCATTCGAGACCTGCTGGTCGGCATGTTGGCTCGAGGTCACATTTTGCTCGAGGGCCTCCCAGGAATTGGGAAGACCAGGCTGGTCCGCGCACTCTCCGGGCTGTGTGCACTCACCTCGACCCGGATTCAGTTCACCCCAGACCTCATGCCCCTGGACATCACCGGGGCCCATATCCTGGAGGAGCAGGACGGGGGGACAGGGCGGGTGCTCCGGTTTCACCCGGGGCCTGTTTTCGGCAACCTGGTCCTGGCCGACGAAATCAACCGCGCGAGCCCGAGAACACAGTCCGCCTTGCTCGAGGCGATGCAGGAGGGGCGGGTCACCGTGCTCGGCGAGGTGCACGAACTACCCGAACCGTTTCTGGTGGTGGCCACTCAGAATCCCATCGAGTTGGAGGGGACCTATCCGCTCCCCGAAGCCCAGTTGGACCGCTTCCTTTTCAAGCTCGTGGTCCAGGGGCTCGAGGCCGACACGCTCACGCGCCTGGTGGTCGAATACGGCAGGGGAGACCTCCCTCCCTTGGCGCCCCTGGTGTCCCGTGAGTCGCTACTCGAAGCCATGAGATACGTGGAAGCCATCCCCATCTCACGGCCGGTGGCTGCCTACGTGGCCCGCATCGTGGAAGCCGCTCGGCCCGAGAAAAACAGCGCCATCAAGTACGGAGCGAGTCCTCGAGCTGCACTCGGCATGGCCATGGCTGCTCGAGCGCGCGCGTTCCTCGAGCACCGAAGCACCGTCGGATTCGAGGACGTGAAAGCGGTGGCGGTTCCCGTGTTGCGGCACCGTGTGGCCCTGACCTATGCCGCTCGACTCGAGGGCCTTGAGTCCGATTCCGTGGTCACCACGCTGCTCGACCAGGTTCCGGTGCTGGAAAAAGAGGTACCATCACCCGTGGTGGAACGGTTGGTGTAGCATGAGCAAGCGAGTGCAATCACGAATCTGGACCCCGCTGTTGACGTGCATGCTGGCCGGGCTGCTGCATGGCTCGAGCGTCAGGGCCGTGTCGGGGACCACGGTGGACCGGGCGACAGGTCTCAGGGTGTACCACGACGAGCCGTTCGCCGGATTCGACGCCCTTTGGTCCCCCATCCACTTGACGGTGGAGAATCGGGGGGATGCTCATCGCCTGGACATCCGGGCCATGATCTCCTCTTCCTGGTACCCGGACCAGGATTTGACCACCACCTCGCACCTGCAATGGGATGTGACGCCCGGAACACACCAGGTGGAACTGCTCCAGCTTCGCGTCGGCGCTTACGAGGAGCGCCGGCTCTCTTTCCAGGTCGATGGTCACGCGAACCTCGCCCTCGAGTCCAGTTGGACCAACGACGTGGCTGGCGGTTTCGGGGTCATCACCATTTCACAAGGGAGTCGATCGGTTCGCATGGCCCCTCCCGCCGAAGACGAAGAAGAAGGCGTCGCGGTACACCTGGAACCAAACCTCGCCAGCCGGTACTGGCAGGCTTATGTGGGATTGCCCGCTGTCCTCGTGCTGGAGCCGGGAGTCGTGGACCAACTCGACACGGACCAACGGATCGCCATCGCCCGATGGGTTCGCTTCGGCGGTGGAACCGTCTGGTTGCGCGGCCCGCACGCTCGAGACGACGCTTCGGTGCTGGGAATCATCCCCCGAGACGGAACGCTTGCGTGCAACGCCCGAACCTCTTGCCGGTTCCGCGCCCTCACCGGCACACTCCTGTTCTCGGAGACCTTGACGCCGGTCAGCGTGTCACCCTCCAGGGTGGCGCGCTGGGTGTTTGGCGCTGCAACCAAGGACGGGCTTTACGCCAACCGACAGCTCCCCTTCGTGGAGGACCTGGAGCATACAGAGGAGGTGGACCTCGCTCCTCTGGCGCTGCCCCTGCACCAGCCACCCCTGGGCACGTTCGCAGTCCTGTCCGTGGTTCTCGCCCTGCTGATAGGCCCGGTGAACTACTTGATTTTGCGACGCAAGGGGAAGCTCGGCCTCTTCTTCCTCAGCACGCCGCTCCTCTCTCTCGCCGGAATGATTCTCCTGGCCACTTGTTCGATCGCCAGCCAGGGACTGGGCATGAAAACCAAGGAGGAGGCCCTCTTGCTGCACGACTTCGCTCGAGGCGACGGCGCCTTGTATCGTGCCCAGGGATTCTATTCCGGAACTTCCCGTTCGGCACCGCTCGTCCTCTCCACCGACACCTGGGCCGTCCCTTTCCAGGTCTCCGCACTCGACAGTGGAAACACCCATTATGTGACCACCTGGACCGGCGGACAGGTCCTCGAGGCTGGATGGGTCCCCGCCCGTCAGCCCCGAGTATTGCTCACGATCCAGCCGGTAAGGGTGCGGATGAAGGTGACCGTGCAGCAGGATCCCGGCGGGTGGATTTCTGTTCGGAATGGACTCCCCTTTGTGCTCGAGGAGGTGGTGGTGCGGCTTCCGGCTGGGGAGGCGGACGCCCGGAGAAGTGGCGAAGTAGCATGGGACTATTTCGTCGCAGAGAACGTGCCGCCGGGCGAGCGTCGAGCCGTGGTTCGGGTGAAGGAACGCAGTCTGGATCCAGACCTTCTCGAAAACCCGTTCCTGGATCTCGCGCAGGTGGGTTGGACCGTGGTGGCCCGCTGCCGGGGCCTGCCCCACCTGGCTGACGGAACCCTTGGCGGGAAGGTCGTTTCTGGCGTCTACCGGTACGTGGGCGTGTCCCATGGCTATCAGCGGGAGGTGGCTTCTCGTGCTGTGAATCAAGGGGACGACCATGTGGGACCGTGATCGGAGCGATGTATGACGAGGAACACCGAGTTGGTGGAAGTCTGTGGCCTGACCAGGCGTTACGGTCCTGTCACGGCGGTGGACGGTATCGATTTTCGCTTTATCGGTGGGCAAGTACACGGATTTGTAGGACCCAACGGGGCGGGCAAGACCACCACCATGCGTATCGTGGCCACCCTGGAAGTGCCGGACGCCGGGGACGTGCTCGTGGATGGAGTGTCGGTGGTGGACTACCCGGACCAGGTGCGCCCGGTGCTCGGCTTCATGCCCGACTATCTCGACCTGTACCGGGACATGACCGTGCTCGAGTACCTCGATTTCTATGCCAGAGCCTACCGGTTGTCTGGCGCGCGTCGGCGACGACGGCTGGATGATCTGGTGGCGTTTACAGGGCTTGAGTCCCTGCTGGAGCGGCCAGTGGAGAAGCTTTCCAAGGGGGAGCGGCAACGATTGGGCCTGGGCCGACTGCTGGTGAACGATCCGGGCGTTTTGGTGCTGGACGAGCCGGCGGCAGGCCTTGATCCCAGGGCACGTATCGAGCTCCGCACGCTCCTGCGTCGTCTTGCGGACATGGGCAAGGCGGTGTTGGTTTCCAGCCACATCTTGACAGAACTGGCGGAGATCTGTGACGCGGTGACCATCATCGACCAGGGGCGAATTCGGGCGAGTGATACGATCGGCGGGCTTCGCGGAATGGTCGAGGGGGGTGTTCGCGTCGCCGTCCAGGTTCATGATCCTCGACCGGGAGAACTGGAGCACCTGGAACTCCATCTCCTCGAGCAACCCGGGGTCGTGTCCGTGGCACATACGCTTCACGGCGTGGAGTTCGTTTGCCAGGCCGGGCCGGTCGAGCGGGCGGACATTCTGGCCGGTCTGGTGGAGGGCGGCTTTCGCGTCACCGACTTTCACGTGGTCCAGTCCGATCTGGAGGACGCATTCCTTCACCTCACCGGGGAGGGGGAGGCATGAGCCAGGGAGTGATCGAGCAGAGCGGCGCAGGCGAGAATTGGGGGTGGGTCGAGCGGATCGACGCGGCATTGAATCCGATCCTGGTGCGGGACCTTCGGGTCTGGCTCCGTTCCCGCCGGTTTTTGCTGGTCCTTGGTATCGCAGCAGTGCTGACCCAGGTGGTCACCCTGACCATGATATCCGCCGCCGCCGGTGATCCGATGGCCGGCCGGACCTTGTTCTACGCACTGGTCGGAGGTCTGGCCAGCCTCATGACCGGCGTGGTGCCCTGGATGATGCAGGGCGGGTTCATGGAAGAACTGAGAAGCCGGTCCCTCGAGTTGGTTCTCATCTCCCGGCTCACCCCGGGCCAACTGGTGAGAGGAAAGGTCGCCAGCACGGTGGTGGCGAGCTTTCTCTTTTTTTCCGTGGCCGGGCCGTCCCTGGTCATCGCATACATGATCGGCGGAATCGACCCGGTGGCGGCCCTCGCGTGCGCAGCCGCCCTGATCGTGCTCAGCCTGTTGAGCGCAGTCGTCACCATACTCCTCGGCGCCGTGTTCTCTTCCAGGAGTTCCAGACTCATCCAACTCGTGCCCATCACCAGCGGGGTGGTGTCCACGTCTTCCATTGTCGCCATCGCTGACCCTTACGAAATGGGACACGTGCTCGGGAGACCCGGGACGGTCCAGGCGTTCGCAGGCGCCCTCGGAGTCCTCCTCGTGTTCGTGTTTTTCCTCTACGCAGTGGCCACGGCACGGCTGTCCTTCCCCGCCGACAACCGGGACCTGGGGCCGAGGCTCACGCTGAGTTTCCTCGTATCGGCGCTCTTCCTGGTGGCTGTCGGGGTCCCCCTTGCAGTCAATTCCAGGGCTGGTTACGATGTGTTCCCGGACAACCCCATCCGGAGCGCTGCCACCGGGGCCATCCTCACGTTCACGCTCCTCTCTTTCCTGTTGATGAATACTCCGGAATCCCCCTCGACCCGGGTGCGCAATCAGTGGCCTGGATCTTGGCTGTTCTCGCTGCTCTACTATCCCGGCACCGGCCGCCTGTGTGCCTATCTCGCGTCTCACATTCTCGCACTCGTGCTCGGCTCGGTACTCCTGGATCGGGTGTTTCATCCTGAAGGAGTTGATCCATCTCCCACACTGGTGGTCGCGGTCATCGCAATGGGCCTGTGGGCCACCACCGTTCTTGCCGGCGCTCAGCTTCTCCAACACATGCTTCGTCGGTTCAACCTGTGGAGGTTTGGGAAAGAACCCCGTCCGCTCAGCGTGGTGGAAGTGGCCCTCCTGTGGACCCTCGCCGGCTTGGTCCTGGCGCCGGCGGCAGCAATCGTCGAACTGGATCCGATCTCCCTGCTCCTCAGTCCGGCAACCGCCTTGCTCTACCTTCTGGCCGGTTTGAACATGCTCGGGCTGGAAAGTGAGAGCGCTGACCCTGGTGCGGCTGCAGGCGTGGCCTGGATACTCGGTCTCATCGCAGTTCCCTGCATCCTCTTCTGGGTCCACCAGATCCGGAAGGCCGCGATGGAAACGAGAATCCTCTGCCGGGATCGGAAACAGCCGCCGGCAAGACCTTTCGAGGGGGGGGAGGATGGAAATGCTGAGCAGGCGTGAGCGGGAACGCTGGATACAGCAGGCCCGGGTAGCGGCGGCACGTTGCACCCTGCGGTATCCTCCCACCATGCTCGACACAAGTTGCGGTGGAGCCGCGCCGGGACCTGGCTCCGGGCTAGAGATTCACGATTTTCGTCCGTACCAGCCGGGGGACGATCCAAGGCGTATCGACTGGCGTGCTTACGCCCGCAGCGACACCCTGGTGGTCAGGCGGCCGAGAAAGGAGGTGGCGCCGCGGCTTCAGGTGGCCCTGGACCTGTCCGCCAGCATGGGGGTATGGCCGGAAAAGGCCCTCCACGCGCTCTTCCTCACGACGCTTCTGGTGGAAGCCGGCAGGCGGGTCGACTGGCGTGTGGAGATTGTGACCGGGGACGCCGGGATCGCAGGAGACGAGCTTGACGAATTCCTGGAATCCGCCCGATTCATCCGTCCCGATACGGGACTGCCCCTGTTCGGTCCATGGCCGGCTGCCCGCGCGTTGCGCGTGGTGGTCAGTGATTTCCTCGTTCCCACAGATTTCTTGACCTACCTGCTCGGTGTGAGCCGGGGCGCTGCACAGGTCGCAGCCATCGTAGTCTTGTCCGAGCACGAAACGAATCCGTCTTTCTCCGGGGCATTTCGCCTCGTCGATCCGGAGAACTCGAGCCGGTTTCGGAACCTCCGGGTAACCGGCGCGGTCCGTACGCGCTACCGCGCACGGCTCCTGGCCCACCTCGAGAGTCTGCAGCGAGCTGCGGCTCAGGTGCGTGCCTGGTACGCCCGGGTCGACGTTCCTCGAGCAAGGCGTTCGCTCCCCGAGGTGGCATCCCACTGCATGTCCACCCTGGTACGCACCGGTATCCTGGAGGTGAGATGACGGGTATCGCGTTCTCTCATCCCTGGGGATTGGCGGGCCTGGCCGCAATTGGAGCCATTGTTGTGCTCTACCTTTTTGTGGAGCAACATCGCCATCGACGGGTGACCGGGTTGTTTCTGTGGGATACGGGACGTGCTCCGGCGGAAAAGGGCCGGAAACCAGGACGGTTGGCGGTGGGCCGTTCCCTGCTTCTCGACCTTTTGGCCGCAGTCCTCTTTTCTCTCGCACTGGCCGGGGCCACTTGCTCCGGCACGAATCTCGGCGGCCTGGTCGTCGTGCTCGACACCAGCCTGTCCATGCGGGCATTCGACAACCATCACAGGAGCCTCAGGAGTGTTCAGGATCTCCTCTCCGAGGCGGACCCGGATACTCCGGTCCTCGTTTTTGAGGCAGGGGCTCGGCCGGTGCTGCGATACCGGGGGCAGGCGGGAGGGAGCCAGGCACGGCGAATCTTTGAGAAGATCGCTTTCAGCGCCCAGAAAGACAGCGTCCTGGAAGCGGTAACTCTGGCGCGGGAACTGGCCCATGGCCGGCTCGAGTTCCATGTGTTCACCGATCACGACCTTCCGCTCCCCAACGTGCCGGGGGCGGATGTGATACGACACGTTTGGCAGGGAAGGGGCCCGAACGTGGCGCTGACCGAGGTGCATCGGGGCAGACCCGGACTGGCCACCCAGGAACGGGTTACGGTGGTGGTCCGAAACTTCTCCGAATTCTCCCAGGCAGTGCGGTTGCACCTCGTGGCGGAACCTCCGGGCGGGAACCTGGAAGGCCAGACCGGGGAGTCGATTCGGTCGGACGGGCCCGAACCCGACGGATCGGCTCATGAACAGGCGACCCACTGGTCATTCTTTTCAGAACCTGTGGAACTCGGTCCCGGGGGACGCCGCCTCTTTCAGGTCGACTTGCCCCACTCGGTCGGACCTGTTCGCGTCCGGGTGGAGGCTCGAGAAGATCGGCTTCGGGATGACTCCACGGCACGCCTCCTCCCTGCCCCCAACGGCCCGGTCACTGCGCAGCTCCTCGTCGCAACACCGGCGGTTTCCCGGACCCTGGCGCGTGCATTGCGCGCAGCCGGGGCCGAGTTGGTCTCTGGCCCCGCGGACCTGGCGGTCCTGGAGCGTTCGAGCGCCTTCGATGGGGGCAACAGCCACCGAAGTCATCTGACAGGTGAGAAAAAACGCGCATCCACGGAGGGGAAGGAGCCCTGCTCGAAGCCCGCCGTGCGCGGGAAAGTGTACACCCTGGTGCTCTGCACCCCGCGGAACGACGTGATCACCATGGTGGGTCCGTTCATGCTTCACACGTTCGACCCGCTCGTCCGAAACGTGGACCTCGCCGGAGTCTACTGGACTGCCGACCGCGAGTCCCGGAGCCACGAGCGCCCGGCCTTGATTTCCGCCGGCTCCATCGCACTGTATGCGCGCAGGCCCGATGGACTCCTGGAACTCAATCTGGACCTGGTGCAATCCAACCTCCCGCGTCATCCTGCGTGGCCCACCCTGGTGAGCAATCTGGTGCAAGTGGTGGAAGCCGACCGCCCAGGTCTCGGGCGGGTCAACTATCAGCCAGGGGATCTCCTCCAGTTCCGCATGCCTCGAGACCACGCTTCCGGCTCGCTCCAACTGCTCCACAATGGGCGGGAGGCTACTGGAGGCTCGATCCGGCCGGGCAACCGCGTGCCGGTTCGACTCCCCGAACAGGCCGGGGAGTACCAGGTCATGCTGGATGGTCGTCCCGTGGGGGCGGTGGTCGTGAACGCTGTTGCACCTCGAGAAAGCGACCTGCGACCCCTCGCAAACACGGCCTCGATGTCCAGGAAGAACGCCCTCGACCCTGAACCATCTCGACAGGGCCACCTTTCGTTGGTGCGGTGGCTGGTACTGGCAGGGATTGCGGTGCTCGGCCTGAACTGGTGGTTGGAACATCGACAGGAAAAGGTCCATGAGGTTTGAGTCGCCACAACTGCTCCTCCTTCTGGTGCTTCTCATCCCGCTTGCACGGTGGCTGGATTGGAGGAATCGCCCGGTGCTGTCCGGTGTGCGCACGCTCCTGACCGTGGTGGCCCTGGTCGCCGTGGCCCGTCCGGTTGTGGACTGGGTGACGAGTGGAGTCGACATCCTGGTGGTCGTGGACCGCTCCCGTTCCATGACCCGTGAGGCCCGGCAGACCCAACAGGAACTCCTGTCGCTTCTCAGCACGTCTCCTGCCCGGGGTCCGGAGGACCGGGTGGGACTGATCACGTTCGGCCGAGCAGCCCACCTGGTGTCTCCGCCGGGGCAAGGGGGGGTATCCATTGGCGGCACGCTCCTCGAAGATCCGGACGCGAGTGATCTGCGTGGTGCATTGAAACTGGCTTCCCGGGTGGCGGAGCCCGGTCGCAGGACCCGGTTGCTGGTGATGTCGGACGGCCGTTATACGGGGGAAGATCCTGTCGGACCTGATGTATTGGCGGACCTCCACGGAGTGGAACTGTGGTACCGACACACGGGTGGGGGAGGAGGGGACGACGTGGCCGCGGGGTCGATCCGTGTTCCAGAGGAGGTGACTTCGGGGGGACGGTTTCTGGTGGAGTTCTCCCTCCTGGCCACGCGGGGGTGCGAGGTGGACCATGAGCTTCGGGCGGACGGCCGTGTGGTTTCGAGTGGGCGTCTGCAGGTGCGGCGGGGTGTGAACCGTTACTACGTGCGAGATCAGGCTATCGACCCCGGGCTCGTGGCCTATACGCTGTCTGTGTCTGCTGAACCGGATGGCGTGCCTGAGAACGATTCGGCCCGTGCGCTGCTTCGTGTGACTCCGGCGCCACGGGTTCTGGTGGTGGTTCGAGACGGCGCGAAGAGTCGGGTGGCGGACCTGTTGGCAGAGACGGGACTTTCGGTGGAGAGTCGAACCTCGAGCACCGTGTCCTGGGAGTCGGCGGCGGTTGGCGCCTATCAGGCCGTGGTTCTGGAGGATCTCCCCCTGGACGTTGTGGGCCGCGACAGGGTCGTCGCCCTGGCGAGCACGGTGGACAGTGGGGTCACCGGGCTCCTGGTGGTCGGTGGGCCGCACAGTCTCGGGGCAGGTGGTTACCATCTCTCGCCTCTCGACCCGCTCTTGCCTGTCAGTATGGAATTGAAGGAGGAGTTGCGGCGGGGGGTGATGGCCCTGGTGGTGGTTCTGGACCGATCGGGTTCCATGGGGGTGCAGGTGGTAGGCGGGCGGACCAAGATGGCGCTGGCTGACGCCGCCGTGGTGGAGGCCATTCGCCTGCTTTCCCCCCTGGATCAGCTTGCCGTGATAGCAGTCGATTCGGAGCCGAAGACCATCCTTCCCTTGTCGGTGGCTGATGATACCAGAAAGCTCCAGGCGCTGATCATGCAGATAGCCCCGGGGGGAGGGGGCATTTACGTCCGTACTGCACTCCAGGCCGCGGCGGTGGAGATCCGTGGGAGCGCGCTCCCGACCCGGCACATCCTGCTGTTCGCCGACGCCGGTGATGCGGAGGAACAGGAGGACAGCGTCGATTTCGCCGCTCATCTCGCGCAAGAGGGTATTCAGGTGGGCGTCATCGCGTTGGGACGACCTTCTGATCCGGATGCCGGGTTCCTCAAGGCCCTGGCCCGGGCAGGAAAGGGGAGAATCGTCTTTACCGACCGACCTCGAGATCTCCCTCGTGTCTTCAGCCAGGAGGTGCTCCGGATGGCGCAACGAGGGTATCGGAACGAAAAGACGCCCACCCGGGTGACGCCCGACGCGATTCGCCTCCTCGGACACATGCCTGCGGGAACGCCCGTCCTCGAGGGGTACAACCCATCTACCTTGCGCCAAACCGCCTCGTGCGCCATGGTCACCACCGGTGCGGATACCGCGTTTCCGGTGGTGGCTTTCTGGCAGCACGGCCGTACCCGCGCCGCCGTTGTGACCACCCGACTCGATGGCCTGGGTGGGACCGGATTGCTCGGCTGGGAACCCGGTCCGGGACTCGTGGCCAGCCTCGTGCAAAAGGTGTTGCCCCCTCCTGGAAGTCGGGATGCGGCCCTGTTCGCCACCGTGCGGCGCGGCACGGTCGAGGTGACCCTGGAAATCGACCCGGAAGCGACCGCCAGGGTGCGTGCAACGCCGGTGGTGCTCCGCCTCCTTTCCCCCCCCGGGAAAGATCCCATCGATGTGAACCTCGAGTGGCTCCGGCCCGACCTTGGTGTGGCCCGGGTGACGCTGCCGTCACCCGGAGACTACTTGCCGGTGGTGGACCTCGGGAAGGCAGGGGTGATCACCGGTCCCCCGGTCAGTCTTGCCTATTCCCCGGAGTTCCTCCCTGACCTGGACCCCGGCGCAGGCAAGAACGTGCTCGAGAACCTCGCTCAAGCCACCGGGGGCAGTCGGCTGGGCACGGTCGACGCCCTTTTCGATGACCAGGGCCTTGAGCCGCGTGGCGGCCGTCGTGATTTCACGCCTTGGCTCGCCGCAATCGCCCTCCTCCTCCTGGTTCTCGAGGTGGCTGAGCGTCGCCTCGCGTTTCTAGATTCCCGGCTGTCGGCGTTCAGGGATTCATCTCGTACCGTCTGAACCGGAGTCCTCTTTCCGGGTCAGGGAGGTGCCCCCCTCGTCTCCTCCCGAACCGCGCCGCTTCCAACGCAAGGGACAGAATGGGATGGGGCGCCAGAGCCCTTGGGCAGCGAATGCGTGCCATGCAGCGGGCACCCACTTGACGAGGCTGGCAGCGAGCCACAGGGACCAGGCGAGCATGACGACGCGCCACACCCAGATCGGAACGGACCAGACCGTGGGCCTCGGCAGTGACCCGTTCATGCGGTCCACATACCAGGCAAGCGCACTCCGGGTGGACCCGTTTCCTGCAATGTCAGCCGGGGCGTCTCCCAGCAGACCGTGCTGGACCGAGAAGTAGAGTGCTCCGAGGGCTGCCAGGGTGGTTCCCATGATGACGAGTTGCTCGAGGTCGAACAGCCACCATTTTGCAGGTGGGTGGTGCTCGCGGTGGCCGAGGAGGGCGAACCAGACCACGATGACGAGTGGGATGAAGGGCGAAGCAGGCACCATGCCCAGGCCCAACAGGCACCACTGGGCAGTGGTCAAGGAGGTATGAGGGATTCGACGAAGCAAGGGCGCCGCGATGAGTACGATCAGAACGTGGCTCCAGAACAGGGGGACCGGGCCCCAGTCCGGACCGGAAAGCCACAGAATCCAGCGATCTTCCGGTACCTGCATGGATACGGTGACGTTCACTCCCGGCGAGCCCAGGTCGACGGCCGGACCCTGTTCTTTCAACCCCTGCGGAATCCCCTGTTGCCACTCCAGGGAAACCTCCTGTTCGCCCGGCTGGATCGGGACCGGTACCTTGCCCTCGGTCGCCTGGACTGGGACCGCCTTGCCATCCACCCGCACGGCCTGCAGATGACTCCCCTCGGGCAACGTCACCACTTGCTGACCACCCTGGCTGCTCCGAACCACGAAAAACAGCACCGCTTCCGCACGCCGCTTGCCCGGACGGTACTCGAGTCGGGCACGATCCACCGTCACGGTCTGTCCGGAAACCGCCTCGAGGCGATCCACGTTCACGGTCACCTTCTCTCCGGGCCAGGGCCACCATTCGGGAGCCCAGCGACCGTCGTCCACGTGGCGCAGAGGGGCCAATCCATCGGCTCGGCAACGGAACACCGGGCTGCACCGAACGACCCACCGCTCGTTCCAGTCCACGTTGGCCGGCGCCACCAGGTTCACCTGCGCCCGCTCCTCCAGGGACGACCGCCACGAAACCTCCCGTTGGTCCCGGTCCAGGGTCACCTGTACCGCACCATCCCTGACCTCGAGACGATCGTCCATCACCGCCTCACCGGCCAGCAACGGTACCTTGAACGCCAGCGGCGCAGTGCTCGGCCCAATACGGGTCACTTTCGTTGTCACCTGCCACGGAATGGCCAGATCCAGCGTGCGGAGAACCTGGACCCACGGCGCCAGATTCTCGGTCGAAGAACGCTCCGGCTTCTTCGACGACTTCATGATTCGTGTGATCTGGATCGCCCGATCCACGGTCCCATCGGCATGCACTCCGTCCACGGTCCACGCCTGCGAAGACCAGGTCAGGAGGCGGGGCAGGACACCCAGTCGCAGTGTGACCGAGTCCGTGGGCGGCAACGGACCCTCGGCAACAATCTCGGTAACTCCAGCCGCTACTCGCACATGCAGGAATCCGTCGGGAAGCCGGGCGAGCGCGCCCCAGGGACGCCCGTCGAGCAGGACTCGAGCCGGGACCCAGACCGATGCCGGCCCGGGGAGAGGCCAGGCTCCATCCACCTCCCCATGAATTTCTGCAACTACCCGAAGGGCGTTTTCCCCGATCTCCAGGTGGACCCGGGCCACAGTCAGGCAGTCAGGTTGACACGACGGTGCCTCTGTCAGGCGTTTCTCCAGTTCCTGCAAGATCTCCGGCTCGAATCCGACCACACCGGTTTCCTTCGACACGGTCGGACCAGCCGCCACCTTGCCCGAAACCATGGCCAAGGCGGTACACCCCGCGAGCAACAAGACGGCCGGCACACTCCGGGGCCGCCGGAACCACTTTCGGACAACGGCAAACCGGAGCGCCAGGAGTACCAGAAGGGCCACCTTGACCAGGGAAAGCGCCCCCCCTACCAGGGGACCCACAAGAAACAGTCGAACGTTGTGATCTGAAGACACCGACCCGGTCCATCGGAGCATGTGGGTGGTCCACTGCCAGCTTGGAACCCCTGGGCCGGTCTGAACCACTGCAGTGGGATCCTGTTGGAGACTCCACTCGGAACCCCGGTAGGCGAACGCGTTGCCACCCATCTGCTTCATCGGCTGGTTCGCACCCACCGCCTGCCTGGTCTTGCGCCGCGTCGCCGGCACGGCGGAGGGTTGCGCCTCTCGAGTCGTACCCGGGATGAACGTGGACGAATCCACCATGCCGAACCCCTCGGTGCCGACAGGCTCCACTTCTCCGCTCCCGGATCCGGTCACCCAAGGCCGCTCGAGCACCGGGGCGAACGCGGTACGTACCTCGTGCACCCCATAGGGAAGCAGCATGACGAACAGCGTGGCAAGGAATCCGATTCGGAGGGCGCCCAGGACGGTGTGCACCCGTCCACTATCGGGAACCACCCGAAGCAAGGCTGCCAGGACGAGCAGCGTGGGCCACAGCCATTCCGGGGCGTCAGGGTCGTGTCGGCTCAGGGCCAGGGCTGCGAGTCCCAGGATTCCCCAGGGCCATCCCAGCAGCTTGGCTGCAGCCAGAGCCACCATGAGGACGAAGAAGAGGTCGAACAGGCTCCAACGGTCTATCACGGTGGCGGCCGGTTGGTCCACGCCGGACACGCCGACGAGCAGCCAACCCGGTGGGAGGTGGAGGCGGGCCGTCAGGTCGCTCACATCGGTGAACCAACCCACGGCAGGTAGTTGCGCCTCCACGGTCTCGATACGCGATTCGGCCACGAGGTCCACAGACTCGCGGCGGAGTTCCACCCCTTCTCTACCAGCATGACGGGTGATGACCTGGTCCACGTCGTGATCCACCACGTGCCCCAGTCGCGCGGGCGGTGTCACGTCGAGGCGCCATCCCTGGGTCATCGTTCCGGTGAATCGGTCCCGGACGGTCATACCCCGTCCGTCCAGGTCCAGCCAGAGATCTCGTTGGAGAGACAGTCGGTTGGGCGGGGGTTCGGGCTCTCCGCGGCGCATCTCGTGAAAAGTCAGGACATCTCCCGGATGGACCACGTAGGCCGGCAGCGTGCGCCATTCGTCGGGCAGAGATGTGCGCGCTGGGTCCACGCCCGGCAACCCGCTCATCGTGACCGCCCGCACACGATCGTCTGTGGCCACCACCCAGTATTCCGTGTCCGGCCATGCCCCCCCTGGTGCCGGCGCGGTCACCTGCTGAACCGGTCCTTGATGAAGGGCGACGAAGTTCACGGAAAAGGTTCCAGGTCGCACCTGCAAGGTCAGGTCACCACTGGGTCCGAAACGGGCCGGCAGGTCCGCGGTCAGCGCCACCGGCACGGTTCCGGGAATCAGAACGTGTTCCAACCGGACCTCCCGGCCGCGCCCAGCCGCCCGGATGGCAATCTGGGTTGTGACTTTGAACGGTACGCCATCGTCCAACCGGCGTGAGACAGACAGGACGAGTTTCTCCGTGGTCTGGGATCGAGCAGGTCCTGTGCCGAGACGAACCCAGCCATCCTTGTCCACCGCGGGCAGGAGGACCGGTTGCCCATCCACTGTCAGGTCCACGATCCCGGCCCCGGGAGGAAGGCGCAGGCGCTGTGGTCGTACCGTCCACCTCCAGGTGCCGGTCACGCGATAGGTCCCCGGCTCGAGCCATGTGACCGGGCGTCCTTCTGATGCGAGGACGGGCACCTGCTCGCCGTTCACCAGGACCTCCTGGGGCCATGCTCCGGGATTACCGGGCAAGGGGACCGCGATCTTTCGGTCCGTCCGGACCCACAGCTCGAATGTGCCTCGAGTCCTGTGCACAGCCACCTGGACCGCACCTGGCCAGAGGCACGCTCGAGACCCGTTTACCAGCGGGCACCCGAGGTCCGGGTGGTCATGCAGCACCCACGGAATCCAGGGTTTCAGATCCGGTGGGATGTGATCCAGCACATCCGCTGGAATCCCGGGAGAGGTCTGCGCGGATAGAGCAGAAGAGGGGAGGACGGAAAAAATGAAATGTATCAACACGACGCAGCGGACAGACCGCAGCGGCAGGCTTCGAAACCAGTGACCCATGACACACTCCCCGGTTGGTATGGACAGCACGCCTCTCCACCACGACCCCATGCACGCGCCGGGAGACGACGACCGCGGAGGTGTCCTTCGATTCGCGTACCGAGCCGATCAGGGGACCACGGCGTCTCCTTCTTTGCCGACCAGTCCAAGCTGAAACTCGAGCACGATGTTGCCGACCACCAACTCCTCTCCCCCCTTGAGCACACTTTCTCGCCGGAGCCGGCCGTCCACCTCCACACGTCCGAACAGACCTTTCGCCTTCACCTTGTATCGGCCGTCCGAGAGCCGAATCACCTCGGCCAGGACCTTTTCCTTTCCATCCTTGGAGGGACCGAGGGAAGCACGAACCGGACCGAACCCGATGGGCGTCACCTGGGTGTCCAGTGAGAACACGAGCGTCTCCTCGGCAAGGCGCATCAGCAAGTGGGGGCGTGACCTGGCCCGGACCCGTGCTTGCATGCGACTCAGTTGCGCCGGCGAGATGAGGGAGGTGGTTTCCCCTTCCAGGTGCAGCGGATCATCTCCTGTCCTGGCCGCCCACTGCGGAATGGTGTCCTCCCCAGGCGGCTCTTCACGGCTCTCCTCCGGGAGGAAAAGGAGAAACTCCAACCCAACCTGGATCGCAGCACGATCCTTCAACTTGCAGCGGAACTCCTTCACGCCGTTGACCATTGTCCCGTTCGGCGTTTCCAGATCCTGGAGCACGTATACACCCTCGGACGCATCGAAGGACAGCTTGAAATGTCGCCTCGAGGCCAATGGGTCCTCGAGCACAAGGTCACATTCGGGATCCCGGCCCACCAGGTATTCCCGCTTGCCCAGGACCAGAGACGCCATCCAGTGGCCGTCCCAGTATCGATCTATCCGTGCCATCGAACCTCCTGAAAGCCTGGAAGGCCCGGTGTCCTCATGCCTGCCCTCCCCAGGCTGCTCATCCCTCTCTCTTCCGGACTACTCGAGCCGGCAGAGGCCTGAGTCCTCCTGCCGGCTCCGGCTGCCCATCGTCGTCGGCTTTCGATATCCATAGCACAGGCCGCCCAAGTCG
This sequence comes from uncultured Gammaproteobacteria bacterium, assembly GCA_964418585.1. GTDB lineage: Bacteria > Myxococcota_A > UBA796 > JAJRTE01 > JAJRTE01 > JAJRTE01. The sequence continues at coordinate 19,791 of CAYQMG010000057.1, forward strand.
CCAACAGAAACCGGAGGAGTCCGCTGAAAGGGTTCATGGGGCTACTGGCACGATCTTGCAGGCAATGTCCCGCGAAAATGTGGGAAGTTGAATCTCCAGGACACCCCCTGTCACCGCCACTTCATCCCCGGCTCGACTCTCACCGCTCCACGTGTCCCACCATTCCACGCGCACAGCCCCCACCCCTCCAATCATCGGGACCTCGAGCCGCCCGTTGCTCACCGGTTGGATGGCCTCCGCGTTCCGGTACCAGGCGCTGGCCGGATCTCTCACCCAGACCCACATCTCCCCATCCGTGGCCCCAATCCCTGCACTCTCCAAACGCCGAGCACCGTCCCACGCCGAGGGCGCCAGGTCATATGCGAATCGCGTCATGTCCGTCCCTGCCACGAACGCGGCCGGTGCGAGATTCAGGTACCACAAGTCGTAGACAGAAACATAGGAATCCCACCACCAGTTCATGGCACCGCCCGCATACCCATGCATCAATGCGGACCAGATGCCATTGTGCATGTTTACCCCCAGTGGATCCAGGTCGTTGCACGCAGCCTGGTAGTCGATCCCGAATTCGGACAGGAGCAACGGCCGGTCCACGCGCACGTATGGCGCCAGCCCCAGCCCGATGAGGTAGGTGCCGTAGACATAGTTGTGGCGATTGTTGAAATCCCAGGTGTGCATGTCGTTTCCTGGAATGTGAACCGGCGCCCCGTAGCTGCTGGTGACCAGGTGGCCGACCGCGTCCCAGCCCCGGAGATCTCGAGCCACGTCTCGAGCCCAGGGTCCCATCACGCCGGGAGACACCCCCTCGATCAGGTCCGCCTCGTTGAAAATCTCCCAGGCCAGGAGCGAGCGATAGGCACTGTATCGAGCCACGATGTAGCGGTGCAGGTTGCGCTGCAATGTGAGTGCCTCTGGATTCTCGAAGTAGTCCACACTCCGTTCGCAAGGCCCTCCATTGGCCGCGTTGTACGGGTTGTCCTCCCAGCTTGACCACTCGGCCGTCTCGAACTGCGAATGCTGGTGCAGTACAAGCTGAATCGCCACACCAACCGCCTCGGCGTGCTCGAAAATCATGTCCAGCTTCGCCCCCACCTGCTGGCTGTATCGCCCAAGCCCTTCGTAATAGCCCGTGTAATGGTCACTGTTCCACTCGAGCGCGGTGCCCATACCAAAATGGCTCATCCAGAGTCGCGTCCAGTTTCCCCCTCCGGAAACCAGGGCGTCCAGATAGTCCAGGTAGGCGAATACCCCGGCACTTTCCACTGCCCAGTCGATGTTCACGCCCAACGGCACGTAGCTCGAACCGTCGTCCCGGACGAAGTATCGGGGGTTGCGGCTGTCCACGCGAACATGTCCGCTCGAGTCGGGGGCCACGGTCTGAAACGTGAGTTCATCGGACGCGGCCGTGCCGTGCTGGTCTTCCACGAAAACCTGCACCCGATAGGTCCCCTGCCACAAAGGGGAAAGCCGCACACGCCAGGATCCTTCCCCCGCAGGAGTCAGTTGCTCGGTGGAGCCTTCCAGCGTCGCACCACAGGGCTCGAACCAGAATCCCGGAACCTCCACCTCCACTCCGTGGGGGTCGACCACGGAAGCCCATGTTCGAACTTCATCCTGGTCATAGGGGTTCTCGTACTGCGTGTCCACCTGAACGATGACTTCCACACGACCGTATTGCGGCACTTCAGTCCTGTCCAGCACGGCAGACGTCACCTCCGTGGCCAGCGCTGTCCCGGGCGATCCCTGTCCCGCGACCAGTGCCGACACCGCCATCATCCACCATCTACCGACAAGCCGTTTCATGGCCTCACCTCCCTGACCGCGCCTGGCTGAAACCACGCACCCTTTTCCACGGACGGCGCCCGGATGCTATCATGTATCGTTCTCGAAATTTCGACGGTTGTCGAGGCTCGGAAGGCCCCCGGGCGTTCTGGGAGACTGTGGGGATACGCGCCACCGGTCCGGTCCGGGCGTGACAGGTCGGTGCCACGGTGGAAAAATGAGAGTTGATGTGGGCGGGGACACGAGGTGGAGGCGACAATGTTGCTCATCACAGGCGCAGGCGGCGGACTCGGGAAGTACTGCTTCGCACACCTGGGAGGCGTGGGCCTGACTCGAGACAATGCAACATCCTTGCTGCCCCGGCTGGCTCGAGAGGGCGTGGACGCCATCGTGCACTGCGCGTTCAGTCGAGTGGAAGACCCCTCACCCCTTTCCATGACCGCATTCCTGGAGGACACCATGGTGCTCACCGAACGACTGTCGGTCATTCCGCACCAGGTGTTCATCCTGGTTTCCTGCACCGACGTGTATCCGCCAGATGGCGGCATGCAGACCGAGGACCGGGAGATTCCAACCCAGGCGGTGCCCACGGTGGTGGGACGCACCAAGCTGATGTGCGAGACCATCGTGCACGGTCGCAGTCCGTGCCCGGTGATCCTTCGCGTTTCTTCCCTCCTCGGCGTCGGCTCCCGACCTTCTCCCTTGATGACCTTGCGCCTCGAGGAGAATCCCACATTGCCGCTCGCGCCCGACGCCGTGCTCAATTGCGTGCGCCATCAGGACGTGCTTGCCTGTATCCGCGGAGCATTGCACGATCGGACTTCAGGCACTTTCAACGTGGCAGCATCGGAAAACATCACCCTGGCCCGGGCCGCAGAATTGCTCGAGAAAACCCCGCGTTACGGCTCAAGAAAGCTGGACATCGGCACCCTGCACAACGCTCGTGCGCTTCGCTGGGCTCCAGAACTCGAGTACGGGTCGGAGGGATTGCTTCGGCGGTTCATCCAGGACCAGGGGTGACCCGCCTGGGGGGGCCTTTTCCGACGAGTGCGCCCATCGGGGAGTTGACCATACATCCATGCACCCGGTGCCGGGAGCGAGATGATTGCGTCGGTCCTGTGCGGGGGCTTTCTCGAGCCGGGGAGGCGCAACACGCGAAAAAACAAAGAGTTGTTGCCAAGGAAGGCGGATATCCATACAATAGAACTCTGTCAACTCGACCCAGCCTCCCTGGCGCGGCCGGCGCGATCGGACACTCGGTACCCGTGCTGGTGACGAGGTTCGCTTCCAGAAAATCAGACCGGCCCGCCTCTTCAACGATGGAGACCACGCATGAACGCGATAGCAGACAAGCTAAGTAGTATTCCGTTTTTCAAGGAAATCGCCCGCGCCGAGATCGAGGCCACCGCCAGGTTCTGGTCCCCGGCTCGACTGCGGGCGAATGAGCGATTGTGGCAGCAGGGCAGTCCTGCCTACGAAATAGCAGTGCTGATGACCGGCGAACTCACGGCTTGCTACGACGGGGTGGAGGTGGGAACGATTCGCCCAGGCGAACTCCTGGGGGAGGTCTCGGCGTTCATTCTCGGCGGGCGTCGATCCGCCACGGTCACGGCCACCGAGGATTGCCAGATCCTCCGGCTGCCAAACAGCGCCCTTCGTACCTTGCGACTCGAGGGCTCGGGCGTCTATCAGACGCTGCTCCTGCAGGCACTCCAGGTACTCGCCCGACGCATACGGTTGACCGACCGGCGTATCGCACAACTCACCTCGGGCACCGTGAACGCACCCACCCGAACCGAGCCCTCGAGGTTGCGCCGCTGGTGGCGCTCCTTGCGGTCGACCCATCCCAGGTCGGAGTGCCCCTCCCTCGAGAACATCCTGCGACGTCAACCCGGGTTGCAGAGTGCCTCGGACGAGGCGATCCAGGTGTTGGCAAAGGCATTTCAGCCGCAGTCGGTGGAAGAAAACGAGGTCATCTTCCTCGAGGGCGAGCAGGGAGCCGCCGGGTACATCGTGGCAGAGGGCAAGGTGGAGGTCCTGCGCCACGTGAGAGCGTCCCGGGCAGAACTCCTCGCCACCTTGAATCCAGATGACCAGTTCGGCATGAACACCCTTGTGGAAAGCGGGGCCCGAACCGCTTCCTGTGTCGCCGCCACGCCTGGCTGGCTCTACCGGATGGATGCGGCCGACTTTCACCGGCTCGAGGGCGAGGCTCGGACGCTCTGGTACGAGAATATCCTGGCATCCCTGGCAACCCAGATTCGAAACGCCAACGCCTCGTTGCGTCGAGCAAAACAGGCGCTGCCGGTGAAACCCGGGGAAACGCCCGTGCCCACCACCCCCCGCCCGGAGGAACCGGTCGAGGAAGCCCCCGGAGAACCCCCGGACGACTCGTTCCGGGAACTGCTTCGGGCTTCCGGGTTCGTGGAAGCTCTCCCCCTGTCAGAAAAGCACCTCGACAAGGTCCAGGTGATCAGCACCGAGGACCAGAAACGGAGCCCTCACCTGAAGAAAAACTGACTGTTGACAATCTCCTGTACTTCGTCGCGTCAGCTTCACTCCAGCCAACCGCCGTTGACCAGAACCACCCATTCCGCCTGGGTCGGATCAAACGCCCCCAACGTCCTCGGGTAGAGGAGCACCACCGCATCGAACACGTAGCCTCCCTGCCACATGGCGCCAGGAATCGCTGTGTCCAGCACAGCGTCCACCGCTGCCGCCACTTCCTCATCGGACAGTTCGCTGCCTGCCGCAAGATCGTATCCGCGCGCCCGGGGAATGCCTCCAGCCGGATCACAGCCGGAACCAAGCTCCGAGGATGGACGCCATTCGGTCGGATAAGTGATCTCCCCTGTCCCAAGCCAGATGATACTCCCGCCAAACACGGACAGCCCGTTCCTCGCACTCACCACTCCCACACCACCGAAATCCCCCGGAGGCTCGTAGAATACCCACTCGTCAGAAGGCGAATCCGGGCTCAGCATCAGGTCGTCCAGTCCGTATCCCGTGTCCTCCTCCGCTGTAACCCGCGCTTCCTTCTCCGTCAGCGTCGTGTACGGCCCGCAAAACAACTGGTATGCCAGGACCGCTCGAGTCTGATAGTCCAGACGCACCACCGCGGTACAGGACCCGATCTTCTCGTACATCTCGGACGCCAGCGCATCGATTGCAGGCTGGCAGTCCTCCGGAGCGCCTGGACACCCATCAGAACCCAGAAACAGGGCGCCTGCAACGCCCAGCAACGTTAGAGGAACCCACCGCGTCACTCGTTTCGTCATCGTTTTTCCTCCTCCATGCGGTTGAAAACAAGGGTCGCAGCCAGGACGGCCCTCCCGTCCGGACACCCGACAGGGCTCGAAAAAATACTTCCACCGCCACCTCTCACCTCGCCGCCTGACTTCCTTCCTCCATTATAGATCGCCTGCAAGACATGGCACGAGATTCTCGCTCAAAACAGGCGGACAAATATGCTCCAGAAGTCGAATCTCTCACCACCGAAACCTCCTTTACTCCTCCCCGGCCATCACCCTCCCCACGCGCTCGTCGTGTGGCCCATGCGCCCTCCTTGCGGCGTTCATCGCACGCTTTGACTCAAGAAACCTGCTGTAGAGTCCGATAGATTGGGTATCCATGCCTTGAATCCGCGGAGCAAAAACCATGAGAAAGCTGACTATTTCAGCACGACTGAAACACGTCCGGCCCCACGGCATGGGTTGGGGATTGGTCGTGGCGTGTTTCATGGTGCTTTCTGGAAATATGGCCGGTGCGTGGTGCGGGATCGAGGCTGCTGGTCACAACTATGCACTGGCACTTGAAATGTCCATCTATTTTCTGGATATACAACGGAGTGGACACCTGCCTGAGAAGGGGAACGCGCCCGGGCAGTACCGGGTTCCGTGGCGGTTCGATTCCGCCCTTCAGGACGGGATGGACCACGGAGTGGACCTGACGGGCGGGTTCTATGATGCCGGGGATCATGTGAAGTTCGTATTTCCCATGGCTGCCTCGCTGACGAATCTTGCCTGGGGGGTGTTGGAGTACGGGGATGGATTTCAGGAGGCGGGTCAACTTCCCTACATTCTGGCGACATTGAGATGGGGCACCGACTTTCTCCTGAAGGCCCACGCTGCGCCGGATGTCCTGTTTGCACAGGTGGGGCACCCCGAACTGGATCATCGATTCTGGGGTCCTCCCGAGGCCATGCGGATGGCGCGTCCATCGTTCAAGGTCACGGCGGAGTGCCCGGGGTCTGACCTGGCGGCCGAAACGGCTGCAGCGCTGGCGGCAACGTCGATGGTCTTCCAGGCGCGGGATCCGGACTATGCGGCGCTTTTGCTCGAGCACGCACGGGAACTCTACGATTTCGCAGACCGGTATCGTGGGGTCTATTCGGACTGTGTGCCGCAGGCTGCACCCTATTATGCGTCCCGGAGTGGTTACGAGGATGAACTGGCCTGGGGGGCGGTCTGGCTGTTTCAGGCCACGGGGGAGGCGACCTATCTCCAGATGGCGGAGTCGATGTTTATGCGAATTCAGGGGGGCCGAAGCTGGACCCATTCATGGGACGACAAGCGCTACGGGACCTACGTGCTCCTGGCAACCCTGACCGGCAAGGCACGTTACCGCGCGGCCGTGGAACGCTATCTCGACTTCTGGACGGTCGGGTACCGAGGGGAGCGGGTCCGCTACACACCGGGCGGCCTCGCCTGGCTCGACGCCCACGGACCGCTCCGTTACGCAGCCAACACCGCCTTGATGGCGTTCATCTACAGCGACTGGCTCGAGGCGCAGAAGCTGTCGCCGGAGCGAGCGGTTCGATATCACGACTTTGCGGTCCGACAGATCGACTACATGCTCGGCAGCAACCCGCTGGGCCGCAGTTTCGTGGTCGGGTTTGGTTCGCACCCCCCCAGAACACCTCATCACCGGGCCTCTCACGGGTCCAGAACCAACAACATCCATTCTCCGGTTCGACAGCGACATGTGGCCTACGGTGCCCTGGTGGGCGGGCCAGGGCCGGACGACACGTTCGTGGATGACCGGACCAACACCTTGACCAACGAAGTGGCCCTGGACTACAACGCCTGCTTCACCGGGGCGCTCGCTCGCATGACCCTCGAGTACGGAGGTGTGGCGCTGGCAGCGTTTCCTCCTCCCGAGCCTGCCACCCAGATTGCTGCGAACTTCTGATCGCGCGGGGTTGGTCTCAAATCGCGAGTCCGGTGGAGCGGCCGTGCAGCGCATGGATGCTTCGACGGAAACGGCCTGAGTCAGTCCAGGTATGAGGGGCTACAGGGCGGAGAAATAGCGAGCTTCCGGGTGATGAAACACGATGGCGGACACCGACGCTTCCGGCTCCATCATGTATCCGTCGGTCAGGCTAACCCCGATGTCTTCCGGCTTGAGAAGCTCGAACAAGGTCACCTGGTCTGCCAGGTTGGGACAGGCCGGGTAGCCGAAGCTGTACCGCTTTCCCTGGTATCGAGCCCGGTGCATCTGCTCCATGGTCAGGTCTTCAGGATCCTCGATCCCCCAGGCGGCCCGCAGCCGCTGGTGCAGCCATTCCGCAGCAGCCTCGGCCATCTCGATGGCCAGTGCCTGGATTACGTGGGACTTGAGGTATTCCCCTTCCTCTTTCCATGCCTCCGCCTGGATCCGAACCCCTGATCCGGCCGTGGTGACGAACAAGGCCACCGTGTCCCGCTGACCTCCTTCAGGAGGCAAGCAGTAATCGGACAGACACAGGTGTGGCTTGCGTCCTTGACGCGGAAATTCGAACGTGGCGGCTCGACTCCCGTCCACCCAGTAGAGGTGTAACCGGTCACCTTCTGGTTCGGCCTCGAAGAACCGGTAGACGGCGTCAACCCGCAGAAGGTCTTCATGGCAAGCTGCGAGCACTTCGTCCACCAGCGCCTTGAGTTGTTGGAACTTGGGGTCCTTTTTCTCCGCCAGGGTACGCACGCTTCCTCGCAGACCCAGGTGCTTGCCGTAGAGCGTCTGGAGATTGACGTAGCCGAAAATCTCCTCCCGAGGCAGGTTCCGGAACAGGTGACGCAATCGGTCAGGCGGACGGAGCCGCGGCACGTCCATGCTCACATCGGACCGTGAAGGCACCCCCTCCTCTCCTGCCTCGAGAGGCCGGCCGCCATCCTCCCACCAGGACTTCCGGGAGGCAATCTCCGAAGCCACAGAGTCCCGACCCTCGGCACCCACCACCCGGTTGGCAAGCTCCAACCCGTCCATGGCATCGCGACAGTAGACTACAAGACCCTGGTAAACGCTCGCTATTCGACTCTCTGCAAACTTGCGGCTCAAAGCCGCTCCCCCAACCAGAAGCGGTACCTGGATGCCCGCTGCTTCCAGATCCTGGGCTGTCACCACCATTTGCCGCGCCGACTTCACCAGCAGCCCGGACAGCCCAATCAGGTCCGGGTCGTGCTCACGGAACGCCTGGATCAACGCTTCCGGCGGCACCTTGATCCCCAGGTTGATAACCTCGTAGCCGTTGTTGCTGAATATGATGTCCACCAGGTTCTTGCCAATGTCGTGCACGTCCCCTTTCACCGTGGCCAGGAGCATGCGTCCTCGAGTACTCGTTTCAGAACGATCCAGATGGGGCTTGAGATGGTCCACCGCCGCTTTCATCGCCTCGGCCGACTGGAGCACCTCGGCGACGATCAATTCATTGTTGTTGAACAACCGGCCAACTTCCGCCATTCCCTCCATGAGCGGTCCGTTGATGATCGACAGGGCGTCCGTTTCCGCCAGCTTGGCGTCCAGATCCTCCACCAGACCCTCCTTGACACCCTCCACAATGTAGCGGACCAGCCGTTCGTCCAGAGAAAGCGATTCTCGAGGAGGCCGGCGGCGTCCGGCTTCCTTGAAGTGTGCGGCAAATTTCCCGACCGGGTCCTCTCCACGGTTGAACAGGAGATCTTCGGCCATTCGCCGTTCCTCCTCCGGGATCGATGCGTAGCGCTCCAGCCGCTGAGCGTTCACAATGGCCATGTCGAGGCCTGCCAGGGTGCAGTGGTAGAGGAAGACCGCGTTGAGCACCTCGCGACCTGCCGGCGGCAAGCCAAAGCTGACGTTCGAGATACCCAGGACGGTTCGGCACAGGGGCATCTCTTCCTTGATGAGGCGGATACCTTCGATGGTTTCCACCGCACTCCCAACATACTCGGGGGCCCCGGTTCCACAGGGGAAGACCAGCGGGTCGAAAATGATGTCTTCCTCTCGGAATTCATGCTGATCCAGCAGGATCTGTCGCGCCCGTCGTGCGATTGCGAGTTTCCTCTCCCGGGTGACCGCCATCCCTTGCTCCGGGTCCTCGTCGATACATCCCACGATGAGGGCTGCTCCATACTTCCTCGCAAGTCGCGCGAGTTCGCCGAGTCGCTCCTCTCCATTTTCCAGGTTCGCCGAGTTGATCACCGACTTCCCCTGACACCAGGTCAAGGCCCGCTCGATCACCTTCGGATCCGTGGAGTCGATCATCAAGGGCACCCGAACCTTTCGGGTCAGTTCGGCAAGGAACCGCGCCATGTCCTCCGCCTCGTCCCGGTCCGGGTCGGCCAGACCCACATCGATGACCTGGGCGCCCCCCTTCACCTGCCGTCGCCCAATCTCCGCGGCTGCATCGTAGGCGCCCTCGGCGATGAGGCGCTTGAATTTTCGTGACCCGAGCACGTTCGTCCGTTCGCCCACGATGACCGGCCGGTTTTCGTCGGAGACCTCGAGGAAATCGATCCCGGAAAGCAGGGTACGGGGGGTCGTCAGCGGTCGGCGGGGCCGATGACGGCCGGCAACTTCCACAATGGCCCGAATGTGGTCCGGCGTGGTTCCGCAACAGCCTCCCACCACGTTGAGCCAGCCCGACGCCATGAACCGCTCCAGGACTCGAGCAATGGCCTCGGGCGTCTCGTGGTAGCGGCCATCCTCGTCCGGGAGCCCGGCATTCGGCACCGCACCCACCGGCACCTGGGCCAGACCAGCCAACGAGCGGATGTGGTCTGTCATGAACTCAGGACCGGTCGCACAGTTCAGGCCCACGTAGAGCAGTGGCCAATGCATGAGGCTGGTGTAGAACGCCTCGACTCCCTGACCGGCCAGCATCGTGCCGGTCGGCTCAATCGTTCCCGATACCGCCACAGGGACCGTAAGGCCCAGTTCCTTGAACACCTGTTCGACCCCGATCAGCGCCGCCTTCACGTTCCGGGTGTCCTGGGCCGTCTCGATCAAGAGGAAGTCCACTCCGCCGGTCACGAGGCCTCGAGCCTGAATCCGAAAGTGCTCGGCGAGTTCCTCGAACGTCACACCCCCGGTCACGCTGAGCGACCGCGTCGTGGGCCCCATCGAGCCCGCAACGAAACGGAGCCGGGTTCGGCTCGAGAAAGCGTCACATGCCGCCCGTGCGATCCGGGCCGCTTCCCGGTTCAATTCCTCTGCCTCATCGCCAAGACCATATTCGGCAAGGACCAGGGGAGTCGCTCCGAAAGTGTTCGTTTCCACAACGTCGCACCCCGCTTCCAGGTAGGCGCGGTGGATCTCCTCCACCACGTCCGGCCTCGTGCGCACCAGGTGCTCGTTGCACCCCTCCAGGTCCGCGCCACCGTAGTCCTCGGGGCTGAGATCTCGTGCCTGGATCGCGGTGCCCATGGCACCGTCCAGCACGAGGATGTGTTCTGCCATTCGCTCCTGGAGAGCCGCTGTCCGTTGCGTCCGTTCTGCCGTGTCCATCTGGTGTCCCGGTCGAGGGGTAGGGGTGAGGTGCTCGCTGATTGCCGGAAATTCCCGGATTCCAGCCGAGATCATGCCGGACAGGAGCCGCGATGTCAAGGCGGGCGTCCACCGAAAGGCGTCGCACACCCGTCCAAACCCTCTCCATGGCGGCAAGGGGACGGTCCGGCTACCAGGAGACTTTCAACGGCATCGTCTCGAGTTCTTCCTCCGTGTACTGTCGCACCGCACTCGCCGCGCCACGCCAGAGCAGGGAAACCCGGCGCTGTTCCGGGTGGATACGCACGGTATACAGTTCCGGATCGGTCGGCACGAGCCGCCCGCGGCGTCCATCCACCCAGATTTTCGGACGATCTCCGGGAAGGTGAAATCGAAACCGTGCGCGATCCGGTGTGAGATGTTCCAGTTCGCAGGGCTCGTCCCCAACCAAAAATGGGAGTTGAAGCCCGGGAGACGCGCCGTTGAAAAACCGGCGACTCCCTTCCGGTCGCACGGTGCGAGGCTGAAACACATCCCGTGGAATCCAACCTCGAGCCACTTCCTGGATATCCTCGTCCACATCCACATGTTCCGGGACGACCCCGGTAAACGACATCCGCGGAAACCAGGTATGGTCCGTCCAGCCAAACCCGGCCGGTAGGGGCTGATACGGCCATCGCTCCTGCGCGCCGGCCAGTATCCGGTCGGGCGTCAGCAAATCGTCCGGATCCTCCACATTGGGAAGTTCCAGCGTCTCCACAGGGTCGGGAAGCGTGGACACCGCGTAGCCTTTCCCGGCCGGGTTCCGGGGGTAGGCAAACTCGCCGGCCTGGTCCAGATCCAGCTCTCCGGCAAGCACCCCCTGAAACAGGTCGAACAGCGGATGCTCATGGAGAGCCACTTCCCGCATATCCTTGCCCCCGTAGGCTCGATCATAGCCAATCGGCATGCGCTCGAACGGTTCGGGATCACTGAACTTCAGCCGCCCGCCTCGAGCCCGGTAGCAGGTGCGGTTCCCCAGTACCAGGGCTCGCACCGAGTGCCGGCCCACCCGGATAGAGACCTCGAGCCGGCGCGTGGGATGACCGGAAAAGGCGGTCGGCTCACAGATCACCACATCCGTGCGCTCCTTGAACGGAAACAGGTCACTGTCCTCCGCAAGAACTCCCGGCGACCCGTCCTCCTCCCTGGGCAGAACCACCAGCGGATCCTGCTCCTCCGCAGGAACACACCGCCCATGACTGGTCACCGTGTAAGTCCGCTTGGCAACCACCACCAGCAAAGGGCGCCCATGATCCCCCACCGCGGATACCTGCTTCACCGTGTCTCCGGGTTCCGTGATCAGCATGAACCATCCTCCCGCGATCGTTCAGCACTCCCTTTTTCCAGAATTCGGCACGATTCCAACTACCCCCCCACGGCGGCTTCACATCGGCCCGGCTTCGGCAACCAACACCCCATATTCCTCGATCCCCGGCGTCAGGAGATACTCGGCCAGAGCATCCGAGGTGCGCTGGGCCTCCAATCCCAGAGAATCAAGCGGCTGAGCATTCAAAGTGCGACCCAATACCCAGTTCACCGTGTTCGGAAGTTCCCGCTTCGCAACATCCTCCAGGGCGTTCAGCACCACCTTGGCATGAACTTCGTGCGGAATCACCTTGCCTTTGACTCTCTTCACTATCGACTGGACGATCTGCGACGATACCTTTGCCTGGAGCTTGTTTCTCAAATAACCGGTTAGCTTTCCAACTCCAAGATTCATGAGTTGCGATATCCACTCGTCCAGGGCGGCGAACAAACACCCGGAAATCAGATCTGCCAGCGTCATGTTGGCGAGCACGGTGTTCGGCGCAAGCACCAGGCCGGAGAACCGGGCGGCAAAGGGCACATCGCCACAGTTGAAGTTCAGGTTGAAGGTGCTCCCGGCCGCAAGCGCGACCGGCCCCTGCGAGGTGAGCACCGAGGAGGAGCCGAACATGGACTTGGACCCGCTGTTCAGCGGGATCAAGAAGGCGAGCGGGTTGGCCCCAGGCGGGATGGGGGCGTGGGGAATGCCCATGCCGATGTCGGTTCCGCGCAGCATCGTCGGCGTTCCCTGGCACAGCACGGTGGGAAGGAACTTGGCGCCCAGGATGAGCACCAGCGATGGTGCCGCCACTGCGTGCGGGATGATGACCGGTACAGGAGGAGGCGGCGCTGGTTCCGCAGGCGGCGCCAGGGCATGGCCGTCCACTCCTACCATGAAATGGGAACTCACCAGCAGACTACAGTACATGAACCTCCCTCCTGCTCATGCATGGGCCGGCCACAGGATCTCGCACGAACGCTCCTGGTGCGGCTGGAATCTGTACCGGAAGGGATGACGATAGGTGACAAAAACCTTCTGATCGATCAAGTCCATGCCCACCTGATCGATCCGCAGTTCCCGATCCGCCACCGGCCGGCCCAGGACAACCCGAACTCGAGGCAGCGTGGACGGCAGCCGGAACCGCAGCGGTCCATCCGGAGATACACCCAGGATCTCCACCTCGGCCCCGGGCAGCACCTGCTTCGCAATCATGTTGGGGCTCGCGGCGTTGAAGAGATGGGGCCGGATGGCCGTGATATGCCCCTGGTCGTCGATCGCCAGCCCGTTCCGGAGACGCAGGCTGTGTTGCAACGGACACGGTCCAAGCAGCACCGGGGTGGGGCGGTCGTCCCACCGTGCGACGCCTGCACCCGGTTTCTCGAGGTTCGGCAACGGCTTGCCCTCGGCTTCGGCCTCCTCCTCGTAGTAGCCTTTTCCGTCCGGGTTGTCCGGGTAAGGGGCGTCCCGGCCATCCACTTGAGTCGAGCCGCCGAACGCATTCTCCGGCCCGAGGGAAACCCGGGAAAAATACGCTGGACGGGAAGGGACCAATCCCCCTCTCGAGCGCTGCCAGACGCGGTCCCCCCACACCTTCACATCGCGTCGAAACCCGTCGCCCACCCGCAGGGATACGGTCAGATGTGGCACGCTGCGACCTCGAGGTGCCGTGGCATGGCCCCACAGGAAGAGGTCCGTACCTCCCCGGTAGAACACGTTGTCGCTTTCCATCAAGCCTCGAGGCCCCTTCCAGGGTCCGGGTGAGACGATCCAGGGCTGAGCCTCACTCGGCTCGAGCATGCCTCCGTCGATCAGGTCGAACGTGACCCGAAGCAGGGCGGCGGCGGCAAAACGGTCCTCGTCGACCGCCGCACGATAGAGCATGCCAGGAAAGCGTGTGGTATTGCGGAAGTCCATGAGCCAACCCCTCTGCTCCTCGTTCACCCCGGCGCCCGCACCTTCCCCGCCCTGCCAGGGCACCCTCGCCAACCACTCCAGCCGCCGGGGAAACATCAGCAGCGCCCCGGTTCCATCCCGGTCAGCAGTTCAGCAGGATACGCTCCCCATTCAGCTTCACGTCGTCGTTGGCCTTCACTTTCACATCTCCCAGTCGCGCACGCACCGTCTGTACACGGGCCTCGCTTCGCAGGTCGCCAGCCGCCTCAACCGTCATGTCGCCCCCGCTCGAGAGGTGCATGCCCGAGCGACCCTCGAGGCAAAGATGTTCCGCAGAGATTGCCAGGCCCCCGCTCGAGCGGATGGCCAGATCTGCGTGGTCGAGGCGAAGTACGATTCCATCGTCCTGAACGGTGATGGCAACGCCGATTTCTCCCCGCGCATTGGTAATGCGCAGTTCATGACCCGCGTCCGTGGTCGAGATCTCGAGCCAGTGAGTGTTGCCTATGGCCCGGCGTTCCGGTCGGCCCATGGTGGCGGGGGGGGCGGGGCTGATGTCGTGGTCCATCCGGGACTCTCCAACGGCGGGTTCGTCTGGCGATGGTCCATTGGTATGGATGCAACGCAATGGAAAACCACCGAAAGTATCCTGTCTCGGATGGCAGTATAGAGGTTGTGGTACCCTTTGTCAATAGATCGATCTCTCAAATTGTCGGCCACGTGAGGTCGGGAGAGGCAGCGGCTGCGGAAAGGAAGGGGAGGGCTGACCCGGAAGGCCGGGTCGGGAACGGAGGGACGCCGGGGCTACCGCACCCAGTACTCGAGTACCCCGGCCAACTTTGTGTTTGTGCTGGAAGTTCGCACGCCCAGGCGGTCGAACTTGTCATCGGAGAGTTCCAGCCAGGTGTCGTCCGTGTAGGACTCGAGGGTCATCCACCACCCCCTGGAAGCGCCGGAGTAATTGCCGTCGACATAGCAGGAGAACTTGGTGACGCCGTCGCCGGCCGTGAGCCAGCGTGGTGCCGCGTTGGGATAGGAAATGGGGAGGGACGGGAGATTGTCCAGGTCGCCGCAACTGTAGGGTGCCATCTCGTTGACGAACGCCACGTTCTGATCCGGCGCCACGGAAGGGATCTCCCACCAGTAGGCGTAGGTGGGGGTCCCTTCGATACCCCCTTCCACCATGTGGGTGAGACCCAGTCCGACCTCGTCGTACAGGCTGAAACAGGCTTCCTTGATGGCCTGGGTTCCACCCGGGCCGAGGTAGGAGTCTCCCACGTACTCCAGGGAGGTCGCGCTGCCCACCCGGTAGATGACGGTGCTTCTGTCCGGCAGGTAGTCCACGATGGCGCACCGGGTCCAGCCACCGCCCACGGTTTCCTGGTCGCAGTAGGCCTGGACCGGGTCTCCTCCTCCCGGAGCGATCCAGTAGATGCCGCTCGGAGCGTCGGCGTCGGCTTCCTTGATTTCGGCACAGGAGGCCGCCGGATTCGATTCGCTCCCCAGCATGCCTGTATCGGCCTGGAACCTGACGGCGACGCTGATGCGACGGCCTGCGTCGTCGTCGTTGTAGACCGGCGGATTGGCGGCGTCCTGGTAAACGCCGAGGCCGTGGCTGCACACGGTCGCGTGGACGAAGTTTTCGTCTCCAGTGGAGAAATTGATGAAGCTCCTGGTCCCTCCTTCGTTGCAGTACTGGTCGGCATAGCTGTCTGCCTGGCCGATTCGGAACACGAACCTGCGGGTGTCTCCCACGCTGTAGGTCTTGGCCGCCCGGTCGAACAGGGCCTTCTCGAGGACGAACGGCACCTCTGTCGCCTGCTCGGAATCGGAATCCAGGTCCACGGCCACGAATGCCGTGCGATCAAAGCGGTAGATGATGTCCAGCGCCTCGGGATTCACGTGGTCGTAGATCCGAATCTCCGCCCAGGCGCCCGGTGCAGGGTTCTCGAGGAGGGGCCGCATGTCATGAGAGAAGTTCTCCTCGTCGTTCCACTGTTCATACAGGCCCAAGGCGTGGCTGTCCGTGTTGGTCCAGGTCGAGGGCGAGGTGCTCCGGGCCACCACGGTCCAGGCTCCTCCCTCGAAGCTCATGTCACAGTAGACCGAGATCGGGCCGTTCGATGTCTGCAGGGTGTAGAACCCGTCCCCGTGCGACAAACCGTTGTCCAGCAGGTCCTGGCAGGAGAAGCAGAGCTGGATGTCCGGGTTCGAGTCGTCGCAGTCCTGGGTGTTGTCTGCGTAGCCTGAAGGCTGATCGCATGCTTCCACCGGCTCGCCGTCGACCCCGTAGCCATCGCCGTCCTCGTCCGGATACCAGGATGCCGGGTCGGCCACCTCGTCCTCGTCGTCGGTGAGGCCGTCGCAATCGTTGTCCACACCGTCGCACACCTCGGTTTGTGCCGGGTTGACCGCCGCGTTCGTGTCGTCGCAATCTCCGGAAACGGTCACATGGCTGCTCGAGGGCTGGGTGCAGGCAACGACTGCCCCGGCAGGGTCGCCGTAGCCATCGCCGTCCTCGTCCGGGTACCAGGTGGAGACGAATCCCTCGTCGATGTCGCCGTCGCAGTCGTTGTCGATCCCGTCACAGGTCTCTTCCATGCCCGGGTTTGCGTCCGCGTTGGTGTCGTCGCAGTCTCCTCCCTGGGAGATGTGGTTCTCACTCGGTTGGGAACAGGCGAGTACCTCCTCGTCGGCGTCCCCGTAGCCATCGCCGTCCTCGTCCGGGTCCCATGTGAACATGACGTCTTCATCGATCTCACCGTCGCAGTCGTTGTCGATCCCGTCGCACCGTTCGTCGGCTTCAGGGTTGACGTCCGCATTGGTGTCGTCGCAATCCTCGCCCCGGATGGCGTATCCCTCCAGTGGCGTGCATGAATTGATGGGCGTACCCACCCCGTATCCATCCCCGTCACTGTCCTCGTAATAGTCCATGAAAAGAAGGCCCTCGTCCGCCTCCCCATCACAGTCGTCGTCCTTTCCGTTGCACCGTTCGGACCCGGCAGGGTTCA
Organism: uncultured Gammaproteobacteria bacterium; assembly: GCA_964418585.1. Classification (GTDB taxonomy): domain Bacteria; phylum Myxococcota_A; class UBA796; order JAJRTE01; family JAJRTE01; genus JAJRTE01. The sequence goes on from CAYQMG010000057.1 coordinate 36,543, forward strand.
CATAGGGATCCGTGTCGTCGCAGTCCCCGGCGTCGGCCGCGTAGCCTCCCGGGAAGTCACACGCTTCGGTTGTCGAGGCGTCTGTGCCGAATCCGTCCCCGTCTTCGTCCAGGTAGTAGGTGGTCGTGACCTCCTCGTCGACCTCCCCGTCGCAGTCATCATCCACGTCATTGCAGGTCTCGGTCGCACCGGGGTGGATGTCCGGGTTGTGGTCGTCGCAATCGTCGTTTGCGAGGTAGCCGTCCCCATCGTCATCCAGAGTCGGGGTCGGCGAGGGGGTTGGGGTCGGTGGGATCGGCGAGGGGGTTGGGACCGGCGCCGGCGTGGCCGTTGGGACCGACACCGCCGGCGTGGGCGTCGGCTCGAGGGGCATGGGCGAAGGTGTGGGTTCAGCCTGCGGAGTGACCGGTGGCAGCGGGGTAGGCGTGTTCGACGCGGGCGTTGCGGTCGTGCTTTCCGGAGTGGCGGTCGCCTCGGTCGGGGTCGGAGATAAGCCTGTCGTCGCGTCGTCGTCTGACGTCTCGGGGCACCCCGACAGCGTCGAGATCAGCACAATCCAACAAGGGATCCACATCAGCTTGTTCATGGGACGAACCTCCTTCCAGTTCAACGGGTCACTGCTGCTACATGGCCATGCAAGGCGCAGGGTGTATAGCGACCGATTCGGTACCTGTCAACTGGAATATGTATCCTTGTCACCCGACCTCATCCGGCGTACCGCGCAGCCCATGACCTGCGCACTCGAGCGCATGACCGGACCGGTTCCCGTCTTGACCGGTGAACTGGCCCGGTCAGGCACCGCAACAATCACATCCGGCCCACTCATTCCGCTTGTGGCGCCGGGCGAATCATCGGGTCACCCTGGCTGGATCCTTGCTGGACGACCGGGCGGCGGGGGAAGGAGACGGCCGGGTTGCCCGGTCGGGAAACGGTATGCCGGCAAGCGGTTGGCCCCGACTGTGTCCGGCGAATGCGCTTTCGGTGTCCCGGGGCGTGACGCATAATCATTTCTCGAGGTCGCCGCGGAACCTGTGCCTGCACCCCCAATCTGGCGCGGGAGGCGGGGATGGCACGCAGGTTGCCTCCTGGCGCACCACCGGGGGGTGCGGAGGGACGAGAAGGTCCCCTCATGGCTTGCAACCTGAATCGATGGAGTCCGATATGACGTGCCCTATCATCTCTTCCAGGCTGGTCTGGAACACGGCGCCGCTCATGAGCGCCATGTTCCTGGTTCTTGTTCAATCGCCGGTCCAGGCCCGATCCATGACCTGGGGGGATACGCGCCCCGCCACCAGCAGACTGCCCGGCGACACTCCGGAATGGTCCGAACCGGTGGCGTTGCTCCCCGAGATCGACGGTGACGGCCGGCGGTACCGGGTGGAGACCGTGGTCTCGGCGGAGGAGCAGGGGGCGTGGCTGTTCGTGGTCGACAAAACCCTCTCGGACGACCACATCGTGGTGTGGGCGGTCCACGCGCCGGGTCCGGGCGAGCAAGTGGCGTCTTTCCCGGTGGTCGACGCTCCCCGGAGCAGTGTGGGGGACGGCAGCGCAGTGGTCATGGCGGACGGCCGGGTTCTGTTCGCCTATACCCGGTTGGACCTGGATACGGACGAGGAGACCATCGAAATCGTGTCGCGCGACCCGGGCGGTGAGTGGACCCACCCGACCATACTGGTCAGGGAGCGGGTCGGGATTCAGCGGCTGGACATGGTCCGCGACGACCAGGGAGACCTGGTACTCACGTTCGAACGAGACGTGGAGGGGGTGTACGAAATCCCGATGATCATGTTCCTCGAGGGCCTGAGCGATACCTGGACCGACCCGGTGCGGATCACCCCCGAGGACCAGGCCACCGGGTACCTCTCCCTGCTCTCCAACGAGGACGGCAGCGCCGTCTATCTGGGCTACTCCCTCTATTCCGCGCCAGATGCGACTCCTGGGATGTACCTGCAACGAGTCGATACCCTCACCCTCGAACTCGAGCCACCCATCTTGATCGCGGGAACCGCTGCAGCGCTCAAGCGTGGCGCCCTGGCTTCACACTACTTCTTCCCTGCCGGCGTGGACGCCTTTGGCGATGTGACCATGCTGTTTCAGGCAGGCCCCACCTGGCCTTGCGGCTTCAACTACTACTGCTCTGAAATCGACCTCTGGGCGGTCCGCATCGAGGATGGCGAGTGCTCAAGACCGGTACGATTGATCCGCGACGCGCCCAACGCCTGGTTCAACGACGACTACAGCGTCGACGTGTCTGCCTCTGGGCGCGTGCTCTTCACTTTCCTCCAGCCCTTTCCGTCGGAGACCGTGGCCCTGTCCGCGCAGTACCGGCCCGACACAGGGCGTTGGTCCCTGCGCATGATCAACCTCGACTACGGTTACCCGCCTCGAGTCGTCTATCGAGGAGAAGGAGATACCGCGGTGGCTGCGATGTCCACCTCTGAATCGGACGGTTTCCAGATTACGTCCAAGCTTTTCGATGGGAACCGGTGGGACACCTCCTTCACCTCCGTCCCCGGCAACGACCTCGCCTACTGGAACGACTACGGTGTGGTCGACACCGGGCGCTCGAGTTTCCTCTGGTACGTCACTTCGGACTATGACCGGGTCATGGGGAGCTGGTTGAGATAGCCCGAAACCCCGAAGGATTCCCTCTTCTCGGCGCCCCGGTTGGTACGATATAATTCGGTGCGGTCATGCCTTGGTGCATGCCAGGATACGTTTTTCAGGAGAGACCCGGAAATCTTGCGGAGGGCGTCCGATGGGAAACGCACCTTTGTTGCGCTGTCCACCTTCCTGGTCGTCTGGTTGTCGCTAAAAGTACTCAGATGGTTGTTTCTCCATTGGAAAGCGGTGCTTTTGTTGTGTGGCATGGGCGTCGCAATTCTCGTGGCAGCAAAGGAGCCGATCGAGGAGAGGCTGTGGCGTTTCGAGAAGTTCAGAAAGCTAGAGGGCATTCCCACATGCTTGTCCTTCAGGATGGAAGAGTTGGCGCCCATCGATCTTCCCTGGTCGAAGCCGGCGGATATGCCCCTCCCAGGTCAACCCCAGGCGGAGCCCGACAAGTCACCCAGGGCTTCCTTGGCTAGACTGGAGAAATTCTCCGACTGTGCGGCCAGGCTGTATCCCACCGAAGCGAGGAAAAGATCGATAGACCTCATGTTGAAGCGCGGAATGGAACCCGTCGAGGCTCGAAGGATTGTGATGTCTGCTTTGGTTCGGGTCTGCGTCCTCCACATGTTCGAGCCGTTGAACCCGATCGAGGTCTTTTTCAGCGAGGCCCTGGAGGAGCGGCCAGCGAGTTCCCGATGGCGTGGAACGTGCAACGACTTGTTGTGGCGAATGGGCAATAGATGCTGGGACTCTCCAAACACCCTCGTCCGACACGACGGAGGGTTTGCGTTTGAAAGAGCAGCATGCCAACTCAGCTCGACGCACCGACAGGTGATTCGGCAGTGGATGAAGGCAAGGTCGTGGTCCGAGATAGCGACGAGTCTTGGGATGACTGAAGAGCAAGCGCGAAACACCTTCCGAGAAGCGATTCGGCGATTGAGTTGGCGTCTACAAGAATTCCAGTGTGACTACCCGCCTTAGGCCGCCCTTGTGCTTGGTAAGCGCACAAACAACCCCGTCTACCGCGTGGAAGCAAGACATGGGAGGATAGAACATCTTTTGCCCTGGAAGCGATGAGGTGTTCAATGACAAGATGGCAAGAGAGGCTGGGAGCGGAGCGAATTCTATCTCTGGCACAAGAGGCTTGAAAAGGACCGTTTTCATTGTCCGTCTCCCGACTCGCGTCCACTGAATGGGCGCGTGCAAGGAACCGTGTCCTCGCAGACGCCTGGGCAAGCATATCATGACAGGTGCCGAATCTGAGACGAGGGTGAGGTTGATGCGACGGTTACAGAGAAAACGCTCCTGGATGGGTCGAAGCTGGGTCGGCTCGAAGACTCCCCAAAAGGCGACGCAGCCCCGAAACGAGGGTTGTGCCCAACCGCGAACAGACGCTCCTTCCTCGCGGTTTTCCCGGCGTGCCCGACGGAGCGATTGTACAGTCGTGTCTTCCCCGATTGTGAAACCTGGACCGTCCGGCTCACCGTCCCGCCAGCGACTCCAGCAACCGCAACACGTAGGCCTCGATCGGGTTGTCGGGCGCCGTCCGCCGGGGCTGCCTGGCGCGTTGCGCCGATTGCACGTTGCGATCCGCGGCCCGGTCACGCAAGGACGGCCGGGATTCGGTGTGGGTTTTGATGGAGGTAACGATCACCCCCACTGCGTTCGCCGGGCCGGCGGCGAATAGCAGCGGAATGAGAACCATTGCGAGTACAGTCTTTTTCATGTGCCCTCCTGGAAGAAGTCGGTTCCAGCATCCCCTCGACCCAGCAAAAAGCACACAAATCCGCCTGCCGCCGATGACATCAATCTATCCCATGTCCGCTTGCATCGCAACCCCAAACACCAGACTGAACTCGGTCCGCCCATCCTGAGCGATCGCCTCACGACACGCCTTCTCCACCTCGGCGTTCAATGTGCGTACCATCCGCCTCGCCACAGACTCGGGAATCCGCCCGTTCACCGTGATCAGGTGCCCCTGCTCGCCGCCACGTTCCAGGGCCGGCAGGACATCTGAGAAGAGGATTCGAACCGCCCGTTTGATGTGAACCACCAGGTCACCAGATTCTCGAGCAGTGAATGACGCAGAAACAGGCGCCCGCAACTTGTAACAGACCTGGGAACTGCGCTCGAATTCCTTGATGACCCCCTTCCGGCGCAGAGCAACCAGACTGGCTTCAAATACCTCAGAGTTTGGTGGCGACACCACCTGCGCAATTTCATCCCTGGTTGCTCCCCGGGGATGAACAGATTTCAGATGGTCAGAGATTCGCAAGGCCACATCGAGCGTTCCGAGCTTCGAGATGAGAAAGACTTCTTGAAGGCCTAGCTCGTCCACCAGTTCCTGCAGGATCTCATGGTCGAGCGGGGCACGACAGGGAGGCGGTTCCCCCTGGCCGG
>CAYQMG010000058.1:0-6174 GCA_964418585.1 uncultured Gammaproteobacteria bacterium
GGTCCGGAGTGAGCGGTCGCTGTACTTCGGGGAGGGTCGGGACGGGGAGAACCTGGATAGCGACTTCGGATATCTGGCGCTCAACGTCTACGGCTACGCGGAGGAGGCGTGGCCGAGGCAATCGGAGGCCATGCAGGCGATGCTGAGCGGATTCGTGGCCGGCTACAACAAGTACGTCACCGAGACGGCGCCGGAAGACTGGCCTTCCGACTGTGCCGGGGCCTCGTGGGTCAAACCGATTTCGGAAATCGACCTCCTGGCCTACTACATGAGCATGGCGTTGCTCGCCTCCGGGGACGCCCTGCTCCCAGGGATTGCTCGAGCACAGCCGCCCGGGTCGAGTTCGGGGCTGAAACCGCCTTCGTTGCGAGACCTTGCGTTGTCCCACATCGGGAGCAACGGGTGGGCCCTGGGGCGGGATCGGACGGAGACAGGACGGGGCATGCTGGTTGCAAATCCCCATTTTCCCTGGGAGGGTCAGCTCAAGTTTTTCGAGAATCACCTCACCGTTCCAGGCGTGCTCGACGTGTACGGCGCCTCGCTGTTGGGGAGTCCCCTGGTCAACATCGGGTTCAACCAGCATGTGGCCTGGACACACACCTTCTCCTGGGCGGCTCGAGGCACCCTTTACCGGCTCAAGCTCCACCCGGCCGACCCCACGGTCTACCGGTACGGAGACGGGTACCGCAAGATGACCGCTTCCACGTTCGAGGTGTGGGTGCGCCAGGCAGACGGCAGCCTGACTCCGGTGACCCGCACCTTGTATCGAACCCACTACGGGCCGGTGGTGAGCACCGAGGAACTCGGATGGACCCCCGTCTCGGCGCTTTCGTTTCGGGACGCGAACGAAAACAACGACGCCATGCTGGAGCAGTTCCTGGCAATGAATACGGCGGAGAGCCTGGAGGCGTTCGCCGACTCCCTGGCCACGATCCAGGGCCTCCCGTGGGCCCACACCATGGCGGTCGACGCGGAGGGAACCACCTTCTATGCGGACGCTTCCGCCGTACCCAACTTGAGCCCGGAAACGCTCGAGGCGTGGCAGGCGGCGCTGGAGACCGACCCCTTGACTCAGGTGGCGTGGGAGCTGGGCGTGCCCTTGTTGGACGGCTCCGACCCGGCCAACGAGTGGGTGAACGACCCTCGAGCCGGACGGCCCGGGCTGGTCCCGGTGGCGGACGCACCCCTCCTCTGGCGTTCCGATTTCGTGTTCAACTCCAACGACGACCCCTGGTTGACCAACCCGGAGGAACCCCTCGAGGACTTCTCGCCCCTGTACGGCACGCCAGGGACCCCTCGATCCCCGCGCACCCGAATGAATCTCACACTCCTCACCGAGAGCGGGGAAGGAACAGCTTCGGGTCCGGATGGGCGATTCTCCCTCGAGGAACTCCAGAACATGATATACAGCAACCGGGCCATCCTGGCGGAATTGCTCCAGGCCGAGGTGGCCGAACGGTGCGCAGGGACCACGTTGGTGCCCTACAACGGCAGGCCGGTCAACATCGCGTTCGCCTGTGACGCCATCTCCGAGTGGTCAGGCCGGGCAGACCTCGACGCCCCAGGCGCCGTCGCGTGGCGCGAGTTCGTCGGCGCCTTCGACCCAACCGACCGCACCGACGCCGGTAGCCTGTTCGCCGTGCCGTTCGACCCGGACGACCCCATCGCCACCCCCAACACCCTGGCCCCCCCTCCGGAAAACGGTCCCGACCCCATCCTTCAGGCGCTCGCCGCAGCCGTGGACGCCTTGGAGGCCGCCGACTTGTCGCCAGACGTGACGCTCCGGGACTGCCAGTACACGCTCAAGGGCACGGCAAAAATCCCAGTCCACGGCGCCCAGGACCTCGAAGGCGGCTTCCAGGTCGTCTACTACTCGAACAGCATCAACGCCACCCTCCTCCCCAGGATGGACCGGGACGAGGTCGTCCATTCCGATACCGACCTCACCCGAAGCGGATACCTGGTGAACTACGGCACCAGTTTTGTCTTGATCTGGTCGTTCGACGACACAGAACCTCGAGGCAAGGTGTTGCTCACCTATGCCCAGTCCGGGGACCCATCCTCTCCCTTCTTCGCAGACCAGACGTGGATGTTCTCCCAGAAGCAGTGGCGGGACGTGCGCTTCTCGGAACAAACCATTGCTGCTTCTCCCGCACTCGAGGTATACGAAATCACCTCGATCCAGGAGGGAACAACGAGGTATCCGTGATTCATCATGTGCGATCGTCAGGAATCCAACACCGCGCAATGGAGAGAAAATTGAAACGCCTGGGCGAGAAGATCGGCATCGCCATCCTGGGCCTTGTCGCCGCGTTGGTCGCACTGGAGCTGTCGCTTCGTGCCGTCAGCCACTTCTTCTGGAGACCCACTGCCCGTCCTGGCGCCCTCCAGGGACGGGACCTGCCTCCTGAAGCGACCCGGTGCCGGAACTGCCTCCGCGTCCTGTGTGTGGGCGACTCCTTCACCTACGGGTTCGGCGCAGATGAGGACAATACCTACCCCGCCCATCTCCAGCGTATCCTCAATGACCGCAGAACCAGGACGTACGTGGTCGTCAACGGAGGCCGGAGCGCGGCCAGCACCACTGCGGTGCTGGACACGTTGAAAACTCACCTCGAGGCCCTCCCCATCGACTTGGTGGTCGCGATGGCGGGCAATTCCAATGTGTTGAACTTCTCGGGGTACCTGCTCCACCTCTATCGCACGCCCCGCTTGAGTGCGGTAGGTGATTTCCTGTTCAATCTGAGAACCGTGCGTTATGGATGGTACGTGGCCGCAGCACTCCGTGCTCGAGCCGGAAAGGCCAGGACCGCTTTGTGGCCGGGTTTCGATCCCAGGCTTTCGCTCGAGCAGGTCCTCCGGTGGCAGCGGGAAGCAGGGAGAACGGGGTGTGTGCCGTCAGACCCCGGCGAATTGGGTTCGGCCGGAGGCTCGGCGGCCTGGGAGGCGTTTGAGGAGGGGGTCTCGCACCTGTTCGACGGGGATGTCGGGGGTGCCGTGGCGCGTTTCAAGCGAGGTGTGGACTTGGAGCCGGGCTGTGGAGTGAACTATTATGGCATGGGGATAGCCAATCGGTTGGTGGGTCGAGTCGATGACGCCATCGGCTGGTTCCAGGCCGGAATCCGGGAAGCCGCGAACGATCCGACCCTGTACGCGGGACTTGGGGAGGCGTTGATGGAGAAAGCCGGGCCCTGGTATCCCATCGTGCCTGCGGACCTTGGTATGGATCCTTTTGCCCGGGCCCCCATTCGTCAGACCTGGAGCAATCCCAAGCCCGCCACCGTGGAGGCCATTCGGGTGCTCCGGAAAGGGATTTCCGTGGACGAAACGTACTCGGGCGCCCACTGTGCCTTGGGCACCCTTTATGGGTTGCTGTACAATCACGAGCAGGCCCTGGAGGAGCTGAAGCGGGGGATCGAGCTGGACTCGGAGGACGCGCGGTGCTACCCTGCCCTGGTCGAGGTTGGGCGTCTCATCGGGCGCCGGGACGAGTTGGTCGCGTTTCTGGAACCGCTGGCGCCTTCGAGCCGGACGGCTGCGCGGTACCTGCGCCTGATGCGGTCCGAGCGGGATGACTACGCGGCCTGGATTCGGTCCGATCTGCGACGGATGGTCTCCCTGTGCCGGCAGCATGATGTGCCGTTGGTGTTCCTCGAGTATCCCTCGAACGTCACCGTGAACGCCATCATGAACGACGTGGCGCGGGAGGAAAGGGTTCCGATCGTGCGTGACCAGGCCCATTTTCAGTCCTTGCTGGAATCGGGGACTCCGTTCGAGGCCTTGTTCGTGCCTGACGGGCATTGCAACGACCGAGGTTACGGAGTGTTGGCGGAACAACTGTACGAGGGATTGGAAGCGCAAGGGGTGCTCGCCGAGGTGGAGCAGCGGTCGGTCAGGTGAAGGTGGGACGGCGGGTCGCCTGGGGGTGTTTGTGGCCGGGCAGTGGCGGTTTCACCCAGTGGCGGACCTGTGTCTGTCCGTACCCCGCCCCGGTCTCGAGAGAGCGGGGGCGATGGTGCGCGCCGCTGCGGGAGGAGCCATGGCTGGAACCGTGTGGCTGGTCGACATGGGATATGTCGTCAAGACCGCCAAGAAAAGCGGAATGAGACTCGACTACGTGCTCGCCAGGGATCTGCTCGGGACGCGCTTCGGGGAGACTCATGCGTTCCTGTTCAACAGCGTCGACGATGCCTTTGGTATCCCCGATGGGCTCAGGGCTTTCTACCGGGCCATGGAGGCGCAAGGCATGGTGGTCCGCCTTCATCCGATGACCGGGGAGGCTGCCGCGGGGACCCACCGACAGCGGCGGGTGGATGTGGACCTGGCCAGTCATGCCGTGTGGCAAGCCTCCTTGCCTGACACCCGCGTCATCGTGCTGACCACCGGAGATCAGGACCTGGTCCCGGCCGTGGAGTTGTGCCGCGAGCGGTTCGGAGTGTTCATCGTCCTGTTTGCCTTTCAGCATGACGTGAGCCGGGCCTTGCGGGAAGCGGTGGACGACTGGCTGTGCATTGAGGATTTCCGGGACAGGTTGGCTCGTTGAGCGCGGCGGCGGACAAGGTTCGGAAGAGGGATACCAGGTGGTGGATGTGGGCGGAGGCAGGAGGAAACGGCGGAGAGAGCAGGCGATCGCGGGCCTGCTCGGGCTGATTGTCACACTGACCGCGCTGGAATTGACCCTGCGGGCTGTCAGTGTCGTGTTCTGGCGTCCAGTCGAATCCGCCGGGGGGCACCAGGACCAACCTGTGCCGCTCGAGGAGGTGGCATGCGCCCACTGCTTCCGAATCCTTTGCGTCGGCGATTCGTTCACCTACGGAATCGGTGCCCCCCCCGGAGCCAGTTACCCCGATCAGTTGGCCCGGATGCTCGAGGCAGCCAACCGGGGAGACGTGGTTGTCATCAACGGAGGACAGGGGGGCTTCAGCACCACCGATGTTCTCGCGTCCTTGAAGCGTCGCCTCGACGCCCTCCCGGTGAACCTCGTCGTCATCATGGCCGGAAACTCCAACCTCCTCAACCTGCCGGGCTACTTGCAGCATGTCTACCAGGACCGGTTCGCCGCAACCATCGCCCGATCCCTCTTTCGGCTCCGAACCGTGCGCTACGGGTGGTACATGGCCACCGCCCTCGCCAGCCCCAACAGGGACTCGAGCCCCTCGAGCTGGCCCGGGTTCGACCCTCGAGTGTCCCTGGCCCGGGTGCTCGCCTGGAAAGCCGCCCGGAACCCTGGATCGCCGGTCCCTGCCTCCGGCCGATCGAGCGCGCTGGCGTGGTTCGAGGCTGGCGTGCGTGCCGTGGAAGCCGGGGACGTGGAGGAAGCGGTTCGGGTGTTCAAACGGGGGGTGGAGGTGGACCCGGGCGAGGGGGCGAACTACTATGGGATGGGCGTGGCCAACCAGTTGTACGGGCGTTGTCGAGATGGGGCCGGGTGGTTCCGGGCCGGGCTTCGGGAGTCGCCCGGGGATGCCACGCTGTATGGTGGGCTGGGCGAGTTGTTGATAGAACAGGCCAGCCCATGGGATCCGATTGTGCCGGTGCAAGCAGGGGGGAGGCCGTTCATGGAATCGGAGGTTCACGTGAGGGACGCGGGGTCGGATTCGGTGGTTGCGGAGGCGATGAAAGTGCTGGAGCATGGGATGGCGGTGGATCCGTCGTATCCGGGGAACTTTTGTGCGCTCGGTACGTTACGTGCCCTGATGTATGATCATCGAGGTGCCTTGCCGTTGCTTCAGGAGGGAGTGGCGCTGGACCCGCAGGATCCCCGTTGTTACCCGGCCCTGGTGGCTGTAGCCCGCATGATGAGTCGTCGTGAGGAGGCGATTCAGTTCCTGTCGCGCCACGGGGAGGCGAGTTCGGTTGCGCGTCGGTTTGCGGAGGGTCTCCGTGCCGAGCGGGACGATTACGCGGCCTGGATCCGGGCGGACCTGGAGGAAATGGCGGCCGAATGTGGTGCTCGAGGCGTCCCCTTCGTGTTCATGGAATATCCCCTGAACACCACGGTGAACGCGGTGATGCGGGCGGTGGCCGGTGAAGAAGGAGCCGTGTTGGTGGAGAACGAGCGCGTTTTCCGAACGCTGCTTGCAGGAGGAACGCCCTTCGAGGCACTGTTCTCCCCGGATGGGCATTGCAACGAGCACGGCTACGCGATTCTCGCCGAGCGCCTGTACGCTGCGC
>CAYQMG010000059.1:0-43323 GCA_964418585.1 uncultured Gammaproteobacteria bacterium
CCGGGAGCCGTTCCAGGGGTTACGGAGGCTGAGAGGCAGCATGTCACAGTTTCGGCTGGTCACATCGTTTGAGCCCAAGGGGGATCAACCGGAGGCGATCGAAGCGTTGGTGCGAGGGATCGAGCAAGGGATTCGGCATCAGACGTTGTTGGGCGTGACCGGGTCGGGGAAGACCTTCACCATGGCAGGGGTGATAGCCCGGGTCAATCGCCCCACGCTGGTGATCGCCCCCAACAAGACGCTTGCTGCACAGCTTTTTGGTGAGTTCCGACAGCTCTTCCCTCACAATGCCGTGGAGTATTTTGTCAGCTACTACGACTACTATCAGCCCGAAGCCTATGTTCCTGCGACCGACACCTATATCGAGAAGGACGCTTCCATCAACGAGCGTATCGACAAGCTCCGGCATTCGGCCACCCGGTCCTTGTTGGAGCGGCGGGATGTGCTGATCGTGGCGTCGGTGTCCTGTATTTACGGTCTGGGCTCCCCGGAAGCGTACCATGGCATGTTGCTTTCCCTTGATCCCGGCCAGGAGATCAGCCGGCGCGCGATCCTGTCCAAGCTGGTAGAGATGCAGTATGACCGGAACGACACGGACTTCCACCGGGGGACGTTTCGGGTTCGAGGCGACACCATTGAGGTTTTTCCTGCCCATGAGGACGCGCATGCCATCCGGATCGAACTCTGGGGCGACGAGGTGGAGGCGCTTCACGAGATCGATCCGCTCCGCGGCCGGACCCTGCGCAGGCTCGAACGGGCAACCATTTACCCGGCGAGCCACTACGTGACCGGTCCCGAGACGGTCCGGAGGGCGATCGATACCATCACCCGGGAGCTGCAGGTACGGTTGGCCGAACTGAAGGCTCAGGGCCGTCTCCTGGAGGCCCAGCGCCTCGAGAGTCGGACCCGATACGACCTGGAAATGTTGGAGGAGATGGGGTACTGCACCGGTATCGAGAACTACTCACGCCACCTTACAGGCCGGGCCCCGGGGGAGCCTCCGCCCACCTTGCTCGATTTCTTTCCACGCGATTTCGTTACATTCATCGACGAATCCCACATTGCCATTCCACAACTGGGCGGCATGTATCGTGGAGACCGGGCACGCAAGGAAACACTCGTCGAACATGGTTTCCGGCTTCCTTCCGCACTCGACAACCGGCCGCTTCGATTCGACGAGTTCGAGGCGCTCGTCAACCAGGTCGTCTATGTCTCGGCCACGCCCGCGGAATACGAACTCGAAAAGTGCGGCGGCCTCGTCATCGAGCAGATAGTCCGTCCCACCGGCCTCCTCGAACCGCGTGTCGAAGTCCGTCCCGCGGCAACCCAGGTTGACGACCTCCTGGAGGAAATCCGGCTCCGAACCGAGCGGGACGAACGGGTCCTGGTCACCACGTTGACCAAGCGGATGGCCGAACACCTCACCGAATACCTGGGCGAAATGGGCGTCCGCACCCGCTATCTCCACTCGGACATCGATACGCTCGAGCGCATCGAGATCATCCAGGACTTGCGCCAGGGCGAATTCGATGTCCTGGTCGGTATCAATTTGCTTCGGGAAGGCCTCGACATCCCCGAAGTATCCCTGGTCGCCATCCTCGACGCCGACAAGGAGGGATTCCTCCGTTCCACACGCTCTCTTATTCAGACCTGTGGCCGCGCCGCACGCAACGTGGACGGCATGGTCATCCTCTACGCAGACGAGATCACGCGCTCCATGCAGGAGGCCATCGACGAGACAAACCGGCGACGCAAAAAACAGGAGGCGTTCAACAGGTCCCACGGCATCACACCCCTCTCCGTCAAGAAGGAGATTCACAACCTCCTCGAGTCCATCTACGAACAGGACTACGTGAGCTATCCCTCCTCCCATCGACGTCGACCCGGCCCCTCAAGCGCCGAAGACCCGGCCGCCCTCTCTTCCGCCGAACGCGAAAAACGCATACGAGAACTGACCGCAGAAATGAAGCTGGCAGCAGAAGTCCTCGAGTTCGAACGCGCTGCAGAACTTCGGGACCGCATTCGGGCGCTTCAACAGGGCCGGACCGGGCTCTTGGGGGCCCGCTGAGCCCACCAGACGCCCGGGAGGAAGGACCGGCGCCGGCTCTGGTGTGCGTGCTATCCGGGTGGACGGACGGATTGTTCTTCCAGCAACCTGAACAAAGGCCGACTGGCCGGTCGAGGGCGAGGGATGGTCACGGGGTGAGGGTTACGAACTTGAAGTTCGCAAGTTGCGCCTGCCCCGCGCTGTAGAGGACCTTGGAGAGCAGTTCGTAGTCGATGTGCCGGTCGCCCACCACCAGCATTTCTCCCTTGAACGGAGTACCTCCCAGGGACTCGATCTTTTTGTGGTGCTCCACCTTGGCCAACAGGGCGTCCCGAAGGGCGGCGATCAGCAGAGGTTGGGCGGCGATGGGGGTGTCCTCGGGGCGAACGCGGCCGTTGTCGAGGTCCACGACCTTCTGGTCATCGACACTGATGTCCTTTCGAGAGACCGCCACGGTGATGGCGTTTTTCATCGCGATCTGGGTGTTGGACACCGGAGGATTCAGCCCTTCCCGCAGGTTGGCGGCTGGCGTGGTGTTGTAGTTCTTGAGGAGAAACACCACGAGGATGGTGAGGATGTCCATCATGGCGGTGAGGTTGAGTTCCTTCTCGGCGGGCCCGGCGGCTGCGCGCTCGGCCCGGCGGGCCTTCCGACGGGCCTTCTTCTCTCTGAGGAACCTCTCCTCGGCCTCGTTCGCGTCGCTCACATGGGTCGATACGTTGCTGTCATCCCTGGACATGTTTCTCTCTACCTCGCCTGTGCCGTACGCGCGGTTCTCCGAATCGTCACTGGACGCCGAGCAGGACGTCCGGGAACAGGATTCCCCCGTCGGTGTCTCTCCGAATGGCGTCCATGGTTTTCACCAGCGTGTCGTAGTCGACGCCCTTGTCCGGCACGATGGTCAGGGCGGTGAGGGTCGGCGCCATCGCCTTGACCTCCATCATCTTTTTCTGCAAGGTGTCGAAGTCGTAGTTGCCGTTGGGCAGGCATTTGATGGTGGGCTCGCCTTCCGGCGTTCCTTCCATGAATTTTCCATTGAGCGAGATGAGGAAACCTTGCTTGTGGATGATGCCGAGTACCACTGCCAGGCGCTGCTCGGGCGGTGGGGTCCCCTCACCCTGATCCTGGGTATCCCCGATCGCTGGCACCGAGACGTTGATGATCTTCATCTGCAAAAATGAAGTCATCGAAAACAGCATGAAAATGATCAGGTTGACCATGATGTCCATGTAGGGCACCAGGTTCAACTCGTGAATCTCTTCCAGCGTGACGTGCCTTCTCAAACGCATGGAGCATTTCCCCGAGGGTACTGGTTGTTGTCGTTCCCTTGCCTCCCGGAAGCACGGTTGCCGCGGAAACCTGGGAGGGAACCGGCGCAAACGGGGCGATCAGACCCGGGAGCAGGGATTCCGGCTCACAGCCCGCCTAGCGCGACGCAGCCTGACCCTCTTCGCCACTCACCGTGAACCGACGGCTCGAAAGGAGGTTCTCCATCCTTACCGCCGCCAGGTCCATGTCCTCGGTCATCCCTCGAGACTGCCCGCTCAGAAACAGGTGGGCAATGATGTTGGTCACCGCGATACTGAGACCGAACGCCGTGTTGTTCATGGCCTCGGAAATACCTTCGGTGAGCAGCGTCGTCTTCTGCTCCGGGGTCGCCAGACTCACGGCCTTGAACGCCCGGATCAGACCGACGATCGTTCCGATCAGTCCGATCAGCGTACCGATGTTCGCCAGGGACCACATGGTCTGAATGCGCTTCTGCAACAACGGGGTGTATTCCAGAAGCGCTTCCTCCAGGGCCGCCGAAACCGCTGCACGACCCTTGTGGGCCGCCAGGAGACCCGCCTTCACCACCCGGGGCAAGATGGCTCGAGGCACGCTGTTGCAGAGCTTGATCGCCCGGTCGATGTTGTTGGCCAGGATCAACTTCTCAGCCTGTTCGAGAAATCCTCGCCCATGAATGTTGTACTCGAAATAGAGACGGTACGTTCGTTCGGATACCACGGCGATCGTGGAAATGGACACCACGATGTTGATGTACATGAAAGGGCCGCCCTGACGAACGAATTCGGCAATCTCTGCAAACATTGAATGCTCCTAGCGGAAAACCAACGTTCCCCTCCGGCGATGTCGACCGGAAGAATCAAGACAACTGTTGGACCTGGCTCCGGTGCGGCCTCCCTGGAGAAGCGGCCCCTCTCCGCTCCTCGATAGAGTGAGTACCTGCAACGTCACGCGCCCCGTTGCTCCCGCGCGCTTCAGCCGGTGCCAGGCCAGTGGATACACTGCTCTGGAAAGGCGCCGAAAAACCGGTAACCATTATTTTCATGGATATGACGCAAAGTCAAGGAAGAATGTTGTATTCATTCCCGCCCGTCGACAGCCGAGCCGGGTTGGGCGGGAAACGGGCGGTTTCGGGGCAGGGTTGGAAGGCCCGTGCCACTCGGGACGGATGATTCTTGCATGGACCGGGCAGAGGTCCGGCAGGGTGGGGCAGATGGACCAGGAGACTGGCTGGAGCGACTGCGAGGGCATCGCGGCGGCCGGGATGAAGCAGGGGGAGGCTTTCGAGTCGATGACCCGTCTGGACCGGTTGCGGACCCGTGCGGAGCGCCTGCCGCGCGCTCCGGGGGTCTACCTGATGAAGGACGGCCAGGGCCGGGTGATCTACGTGGGCAAGGCCTCGGATCTGCGGGCTCGAGTTCGGACCTACTTCGCGGGCGGGGACGGGCGGGTTCACGTGGCGTTCCTTCTGAACGAAGTTGCCGAGGTGGACTTCTCGTTGACTTCCTCGGCTCGAGAGGCATTGATCCTTGAAGACGTCCTCATCAAGAAGTTTCGTCCCCGGTACAACATTCGCCTCAAGGACGACAAGACCTACCTGTCGATTCGGATCGACCTGCGGGATCCGTTCCCCAGGCTGGAACTCATGAGACGGCCGCCGGACGACGGGGCGCGACGCTTCGGCCCGTTCTCCTCGGCGGCGAGCACCCGGCGGATGGTCGGATTCATCCGGCGCCATTTCCCGCTCCGGTCGTGCGAGGACGCGGAGTTCAGGCGACGTCGGCGCCCCTGTCTCGAGCATCAGATTGGCCGCTGTCTGGCGCCGTGCGTGGGGCGTGTGTCTCGAGAAGCCTATCGTGAGGTGGTGGACCAGGTGATCCTGGTTCTGGAGGGGAAGCGGCAGGAGTTGCGCAGGGTGCTCGAGGCGGAGATGCGCCGTGCCGCCGATGCGCTGGAGTTCGAGAAGGCAGCGGAATTCCGGGACCGGCTTCGGGCTCTTGAGCTGGTGACAGCGCGCCAAGAGGCGGTGACGGACTCCTCGGCGGACCAGGACGCCATTGGGTATTGCCGTGAAGGGGGGGATCTCGCGGTGGCGGTGGTGCCGGTGCGCAAGGGGCGGATGCAGGACAGCCGCACGTTCTTTTTCGAGGGCACGGTGGCAGGCGACGAGGACGCCCTGGCTTCGTTTCTGCTCCAGTACTACCGGGATGGGGAGGAGGTGCCGGCCGAAATCCTGTTGCCTGAAGGGTTCGGCCAGTCCGGGGACGTGGCGGCGGTCTTGGGGGACCGGGCGGAGCGTCGGGTTCGGGTGGCCACGCCGGTGCGTGGACGGAAACACCGGTTGCTGGCACTGGCTGACCGGACCGCCCAGGCCGTGCTCGCCCAGGAGCGGGACCAGGGATACCGGGCCATGCAGGCGGCACGCGAACTGCAACGTCTGCTCAGGCTGCCCGAAGCCCCGGCCACGCTCGAGTGCTTTGACATCTCGAACATCGGAGGGAAGCGTCCGGTGGGGTCCCGAGTTCGGTTCGAAAACGGCATGCCGGACCGGTCCAGGTATCGACATTATCGGATCAAGACCCTCGAGGAGGAACCCAACGACTACGCCATGATGGGAGAAGTGTTGAGGCGTCGGCTGGTGCGCGGACTCCGGGAAGGAGACCTCCCCGACCTTCTGGTCGTCGACGGGGGCAAGGGGCACCTGAACGTTGCGGTCCACGTGCTGGCCGAGCTGCACCTGACCGGGGTTCCGGTCCTCTCGTTGGCCAAGCCCGACCGGCCAGGCGCTCGAGCCGGGCGGGCCGGTGTGGACAAAATCTACCTGCCCGGAAGGAAGAACCCCGTGCTCCTCCCACCCCATTCCCCCGCCCTCAAGTTGCTACAGGCCCTGCGCGATGAGTCCCACCGGTTCGCGATCACGCACCACCGCTCCCTGCGCAGGAAGGCAGCCACCCGCTCCACCCTCGAGGACATTCCCGGGATCGGAAAGACCCGCAGCGCCCGACTCCTCCGGACCTTCGGGAGTGTGAAACGCCTTCGTCAGGCCGACGAGGCTGAAATCGCAGCGGTGGAGGGCATCGGGACCGCACTGGCCCGGGAGATCGTGACGTGGCTCCATCGCTCCGACCCCCCCGGAAACCACGCCTGACCAGACTGCTCAGGACCCCGCTCAGACTCCCTCCTGGAACCACGGGGCGGACGCCACGCCCCCCGCCTCAGCCCCGGCCAGGGCCCGGTAGAGCGCCAGATACTGCTCCACAACCCGCTCGAGATCGAAACGCGCCTCCACCCATTCCCGGCCTCGAGCCCCCATCGCGCGGCGCAGGGCTTCGTCAGACAGCACCGAGACCAGACGCTCCGCCAGTGTCCGCGAATCTTCCTGGGGGACCACGTATCCGGTGCGGCCATCATCCACCAGGTCGCAGGAGATCCCCGGCATCTCGGCCATGACCACCGGGAGACCACAGGCAGCAGCCTCCATCACCGAGTTGGGGAGACCCTCCTGACGGGACGGAAAGGCCAGCACGTCGGCTGCCTGGTACCAGGCGGCCATGTCTCGTTGCGCTCCCACGAATCGAAATCGATCGGCCACCCCCAGCCGGCGCGCCCGGGTTTCCAGTTCCTCCAGATACGCCACCCGCACACGGTGCTTGTCCGGATCCACGTGCTCCTTCGGACCCACCACCACGAACCAGGTCTCCGGAACCGACACCACCACTCGAGCCGCAGCTTCCACCAGAAGATCAAACCCCTTGCGCGGCACCATGTCTCCCACTGCGAGCACGATGGGGCCGGATTCGGGAAGTTCCAGCCGCTTCCGGACCTCACCCCGATCCGGGGCAGGCCTGAACCGGCGGAGATCCACCCCCACCGGGATGTGCACCAGCCGATCCCGGGGCAGGTCGGTGCGTCGATAGGCCTCGAGCAGGGCCGTGCCCAGGGCGATCCAGCGGTCCACCCGGCGATACAGGACGCGAGAGAGCCGAGTCGGCCGGGCGCGCATCAGCGTCTCGGGGTCGTCCGAACCGAGCAGCGTCATCTGTATGACCTGCTTGCGCCCCAACAGGGCGGCCGGCAGGATGGTCCAACGGGTCTCCCCGTTGATCCCGGCGTGATGCAGAATATCGTACCGAAATCCGCTCAGCGCCACCCCTGCGGCAAGGTTCAGCATGCGAAGGTACCGCCGGGGCCGGCTCCCTCCGGACGGTCCGAACCGCCGAATCCGAATCCCTTGCCGGTATTCGCACGCCGGTGTGCCCGGAAGCCGGGGAGTCCACACTTCCACCCGGACATCGTATCCCCGCAGGCGTTGCCGAACCCGGTCGAGCTGGATGGCATGACCACTGAACGCCGGATGATACTGAGGATGGATGAAGCACACCTTGAGTCGTTCGTCCGAATGGCTCACCGGCCCCTCCAGCAGAATGTTCAGATCACACCGGGATTCAGTCGATCACCTCCACCTCGTCCCGGCTCACTTTCTCCATCAGATGGGAGAGACGGTCCCGCATGATGGGATCCTCCCGGTACACCTCGCGAAGCTGGCCTGCCAGGTCCTTCGCCCTTCGAAACGCCCCCACCAGATCCCCGGACACATCGATATCACTTTGGAGACGATTCATCAACACGGCGAGCGGGGCTCCTTGCGCCCACAGGTACCCAAACGGCATCAAGTCCGGCGAAAACGGGACCGGGTAACCCATGAGTTCAGAACCGCCAAGCACGATGTCGCTGTTTCTCACTCGCATGATTCGCTCCCGGAGATAGCGCCAGCGGCCCCTCAAGGGGTAGCGGCTGAGTACGGTTCTGGGGAGTTCGTGAACGATACTCGTCAGAATCCCGAACAGTTCGTCTTCGTCCACATCCTCGAATACCCCGTCCAGGAGCAACTCAGTGACAAAGATTTCATTGATCTGAATGTGCATGAGTGCTCGAGCACCGGCATTGAAGGATCCGTCTTCCTCCAGGTAGCCTGCGAGCTTGAGGAATTCCACCTTGTCCTGGAACCGCTCGAACAGGCCTTGTTCCCGGGCGTGGATTCTGGCGGACAGGTGGCGGGCCGTGCGCTGAAGGCGCCTGAGGTTTTGGCCCGATCGTTGTTTGTCCCGGTTCGATTCCGCACGGGATGGGGCGGTGGCTGCGGCGATTTGGCGCTGGACGGCGTCGAGCCGCCTGCGGTCCCGGCGGGCGGCCTTGAGGTTTCTGAAATTGAGGAAGGAGCGGCTCAGGATTTCGCGAATTTGAGCCTCGGTGTGGCGGTGCAACAGGTTCACGACTGACGAGAATGAGAGGTTGAACACGCTCGAGATGCGTTCGTATCGGCCCCGGATGTATTGCTCGAGGTGAGGGCGGTCCCGGCCGTAGTCCTCGAAGTCCTCGCGGACAATCACGTATCCGACCTCGTCCATGCCGCGGCGTCCGGCTCGACCGGCTTTTTGCTGGAACTGGCGCACGGTGAGAGGGACGACCGATTCGCCGTTGAACTTTCGGACGGAGTCGAACACCACGGTTCGTGCGGGCATGTTGATGCCGAGGGCGAAGGTTGATGTGCAGAACAGGATCTGGATGAGGCGTTGTTCGTAGAGTTGTTCGACCAGGGCCTTGAGGGAGACGTGGAGGCCGGCATGGTGGAAGGCGATGCCCTGGCGATACATTTGGATGTGGTCCTGGCCGAGCACGCCGGGGTTTTCTTCTTCGAATCGAGCGAGTGCGTTGTCGAGGGCCTTGCGTGCGCCCCGGTCGAGCAGGGAGCGGCGGAGTCTGCGGCCGATTTCTCGGGCGAACATTTCAGTCTGACGTCGACTGAACACGAAGTAGAGGGCGGGGAGGTAGTCGGGACAGATCAGGTCCACCATGTCGATGTACCGGGTGGGGGGGGGCCGCTCCGGTTCGTTGCGGGGTCTCCGCCTGCGCGGTGTGCGTTCCTGATGCCGTCGAGCCTTGCGGATCTTGTCGGCCTCTGCCGCCTGTTTTCGGTAGGCCTGCTCGAAGGCGCGGGGGCGCAGGATTCCCACGTCTCGATTGGCAAGGAGCAGTTCCAGGGGAACGGTGCGCCGATTTTCCTCGATGACGACGACCTCCTCGTCGCGGACGATTGAGAGCCATTCGGCGAACTCGTCCACGTTGGGGAGGGTGGCGGAGAGGGCGAGGATACGAACCTGGCGTGGGAGGTAGATGAGGAGTTCTTCCCACACGGTGCCGCGTTCCTCGTCGTCCAGGAAGTGCGCCTCGTCGATGATCACGTGGGAGAGTGAGTCTGCCCGGCCGCCTTGGAGCAGGATGTTCCGCAGGATCTCCGTGGTCATGATGCGGAGGGGCGCGTCGTTGTTGATCACCAGGTCCCCGGTGACCAGGCCCACACGCTCCTTGCCGTACAGGCGTACGTAGTCCCGGTATTTCTGGTTCGAAAGTGCCTTGATCGGGGCCGTGTAGACCACGGAGCGCCCCTGGCTCATGGCCTGGTCCACGATGAAGTCGGCAATGATGGTCTTGCCGTTCCCGGTTGGAGCCGTGACCAGCACGGAGCAGCCGCGCTTGAGCGCTGCGATGGCTTCTGCCTGAAACCGGTCGAGGACGAGCCCACGATAGATGAGAGGCGCTTCGACCGCGGTGGCCTCAATGGGGAGGGAATCCTCCAGAGGATGCTGTTCCGACAATGTTTCACCCAGTTCCATGTTGACGTGGAGCCAAATCGATCGCAGGGTAACCGATGTGTCTGCGAAAGGCACCTCGAAACGTGTCGAGAGGGGCGGGATGTCCTGTTCCGGGTCTTGACGGGCAGGGCGGGATGTTTACCCTACGAAGCGTCCGGGTCTGTCCCGGTCGTGTACCGGATGATCGAGGTGGCGTGCCTCATCGTGGGCGGGAGAAGCCACCCGTGGCTGGAGGCGCCGGTGCAGGCGCCGTATCGATGGACCTGGGAATGGGTCCGTGAACGGGCCTGGCAGGGAGAGTCATGATTGAAGTTACCGATCTGACCAAACGGTATGGTGCCATCACCGCCATCGATCATGTCACTTTCCGGGTGGAAAAGGGGGAAATCCTCGGATTCCTCGGCCCGAATGGCGCGGGGAAATCCACCACCATGCGGATTCTGACCGGCGCCCTGGGGGCCAGCGAGGGCACAGCCCTCATCGATGGCGTGAACATTGCCGAGGCGCCCAAGGTCGCGAAACGGAAGTTCGGCTACCTCCCGGAGGTCCCGCCGCTCTACCATGAGATGACGGTGAGGGGCTATGTGGATTATGCGGCGCAACTTCGGGGAGTTCGGGGCAGGGATCGGAAGCGGGCCGTGGATCGGGCACTGGATATCTGCTCATTGACCGACGTGGCGCATCGAGCGGTGGGGCACCTGTCGAAGGGGTACCAACAGCGTGTGGGGCTTGCACAAGCCCTGGTTCATGAGCCCCCGGTCTTGATCCTGGACGAGCCGACCATTGGGCTGGACCCGAACCAGATCATGGGAATCCGCAAGCTGATTCGGGGGCTTGCCGGGGAACACACGATCATCCTGTCCACGCACATCTTGCCCGAAGTGACCATGACCTGTCAGCGGGTGGTGATCATCGACAAGGGCCGGATCGTGGCACAGGGGAGCATCGAGGAACTTTCCCGCCAGCTTCAGAAAGGCGAGCGAATGGCGCTCACGGTGCGGCGGCCGGCCCCGGATACGCGCGCGCAGCTCGAAGGCCTGCCAGGGGTTCGAGGGGTATCCGAGGAGTCTGGTGAACGGGAGGGCGTCCGTTTTGTGGTGGACGTGGTTCCGGACCGGGACATCCGGGAGGAGTTGGCCCGTCTTGCGGTGACGCGGGATTGGGGACTTCTGGAACTGCGCCGGGAAACCCTGTCTTTGGAGGAAGTGTTCCGCGAGTTGACGATGCGGGAAGACGCGGTGGACCAGGCGGCCGGGGAGGGGGTGGCATGATGAACATCTACTACATCGCCCGCAAGGAACTTCGCGAGTACGTCAGTTCAGTGATGGGCTATGTGTTTCTGACCATGCTCCTGTTTCTGACCGGCCTTTTCTTCTGGCTGCTCGTCACTTCCTACGCCGAGTATTCTTCCCAGGTCGCAGGCAGCCCGATGGCCGGAGAACTCCCGGACCTCACCGACGCCGTGCTTGGCGGCCTGTTCGAGAACATGGGGGTCTTTTTCCTGTTCGTCAACCCGCTGATGGCCATGCGGCTGGTCGCCGAGGAGCGACGCAACCGGACCCTCGAGTTCCTCCTCACCGCGCCCGTTTCTTCCGGTGAGATTGTGCTCGGCAAGTTCTTTGGCTCGGTCGCGTTCTTCGTCGTGTACCTGGTGCTGACCATCCAGTTCCCCGTCGTACTCGCCCGGCTCGGCTCCGTGGACCCGGGACCCGTGATCACCGCCTACCTCGGCGCCC
Source organism: uncultured Gammaproteobacteria bacterium (assembly GCA_964418585.1). Taxonomy (GTDB): domain Bacteria; phylum Myxococcota_A; class UBA796; order JAJRTE01; family JAJRTE01; genus JAJRTE01. The sequence continues at coordinate 11,724 of CAYQMG010000059.1, forward strand.
TCCTGCTCGGCGCGGCCTGCATCGCCATCGGATTGCTCGCCTCGTCGTTCACCCAGCACCAGTTGGTGGCCGGGATTCTGGCCTTCACCTTTTCTCTGGTGCTCTGGGTCATCAGCCTGGCGGGTTCCGGGCCGGGAAGCGAGGGTATCTGGTCCTACCTGTCGATCCTGGAGCAGTTTCAGGGCTTCACCAAGGGGTACGTCAAGCTGGAGGGAGCCGTCTACTACGTGTCCCTGATCGTGTTCTGCCTGTTCGCTGCCGTTCAGCGGATCGAGACGTTGCGCAGGCAATGAGGACATCGAGACACGATCGGGCCGTTTGCGTGACCGGGCCGCAGGCGATACTCGAGCCCGGGAGACGATCGGGACATCCTGGAGAGGACTGATGAAGCAGATTGGCAGAATCCTTGGGGTGCTCGGGCTGTTCCTGGTGGTGGTCTCCCTGCTTGGAGTGCTCATCACGGGCGAGTTCGGGCTGCTGTACCAGGTGGTTGGCTTTGTCGGCATCGGGCTGGCATTCTTCTTTGTCTACACCCACATCGACGACCTCACGGAACTGCTTTTCAGCCGCTCCGTGCGGTACGGGAGCCTGGCGCTGCTGTTGACCCTCTTGTGCCTTGTGGTGCTGTTTTTCGTCAACTTCATCGTCTACCGTCACCCGGTGCGCTACGATGCAACGCGGGAGAAGCGGTTTGAGTTGGCGCCTCAGACGGTGCAAGTGTTGGAGGGGCTGGAGGAACCCATCCAGGTGACCACCTTTTTCGACGAGGAGAGCCAGGCGGAGCAGAAGTTCAAGGACCTGATCGATGCGTACAGGCTGCACACGGACAAGCTTCAGGTGACCTACATCGACCCGTACCGGAATCCGACGGCAGTGCGCAGGTTTGATGTGAAGACGGCGGACACGGTGGTGATGTCTCGAGGGGATCGGGAGCGGAAGATCACGGACATCAGCGAGGAGGAGTTGACCAACGCGATCATCTCGTTGACGCGGGAGGGGACAAAGAAGGTTTGTTTTTTGCAAGGTCACGGGGAGAAGTCCCTGGAGGAGTTTGGCCGGGAGGGGCTGTCCAATGCGCGCAACGCGCTGGAGAAGCAGTCATTTTCCGCCGAGGCCGTGATGTTGTACCAGAGTGGGAAGGTCCCCGACGAATGTGCGGTTCTGGTGGTGGCGGGACCGACTCAGCCGCTGTTGGAGCGGGAGCAATCGTTGCTCGATACGTGGCTCGAGGCGGGAGGGCGAATGGTATTTCTGCTCGATCCGGGGGCGGATCCGTCGCTTGCCGACTATCTGGGTCGGTGGGGTTTCGATTTGAAGAATGACCTGGTGGTGGATCCGGTCGCCCACACCTTCATGGGGGACTACGCCAGCCCCATCTGCACGGCGGTGGGGTACCACAAAATCACCGAATCTTTTCGGCAGATTCCCATCAGTTTTCCGGTCTCCCGTTCGGTGGAGAAGAAAGAAGCCCTTCCGCACAACGGATGGATGGTGTTCCTGATGCGTACCGGCGAGAGTGCGTGGGGGGAGACCGATCTGTCGTCGACCCTGATGGGGGAGGGGGTGGATGAGGATGGGCCGGAGTTTGACGAGGGGGTGGACATCCCTGGACCGGTCAATCTGGCTGCCCTGGCGACCTACCCGGTGGAATCCAGTGGCGCCGAGGCGTCGGAGGCAGAAGGGGAGACGGGATCAAAGACCCAGGAAAGTGATGAGGCCATGATCGCCGTGTTCGGCGACTCGGACTTTGTCACGAACGCCTACTTCGACGGCACGATGAACCGGGAATTGTTCCTGAACACAGTGAGTTATCTGGCTCGAGAGGAAGACCTGGTGTCCATCCGGCCGAGGAAGTCCGAGGCTGAACCCCTCTCGTTGACTCGAGCACAGGCCGCGTTCGTGGGCTACATGTCCCTGCTGGTTCTCCCGGGGGTTCCGTTCTGCCTGGGCGTCTACGTCTACTTCAGGAGGCGCCATCTTTGAACCAGAGTTTCTCGCCCAGCACGGGGTGTCGGCGCATGGCGCGAAGCTCTCGCTCCGCCACCCGGCACCGGTGGGAGACCCGGAAACGCGGTATGTGGAGAGAGAGCCAGAATCGGGAACCACCCGGTTCCTTCTCCACGTCGATTCGGCTCCCTTCCCCGGCGTGCTGGAGGTCCGCGAGGAGGCCCCGTACCAGGCGGCGGAACGCGCGCACGGTCCTGGGTTGCTGCTCGTACCACGCAAAGTGTCGATTTCGACTGAACGCCTCGTCGAGCACCCGTTCAAAGGGGTCCTGCTCCATTTGTTGATTCCTGGATCGCCGTGTCTCGGTCATCTCGCCTCCTGCTCCATGCCGGGGGTCAGCGCCTGGGGCGCGCACTGCCTCGAGCACTGTGGGCACGACGGTAGTCGGCGGCATCGATCCGGAGGATCGTACACATCTGCTTCAATCTTGAGAAAATACGCTCGCCAACCCGTTCTTCCAGCGTGGGGATCAAGGCAGACGAGGCCAGGTTGCCCACACCGGCCCGCAGCACGGTCCCGGATCGATCCCGAGGCGGTTCCAGTGGGAAGTTGGTCGTGAGCAACGTGGTCTTCATCTGGTTGTAGCGTTTGCACACGATCTCGTCGAGCAGGCCGTGCTCCCAGTCGGAGTTGGAGCGCCCCTTGCCCAGTTCATCCACCACGAGTACTTCCACCTCGGTCAGAGGCCTCAGCACCTCGGTCTCGAATTTGCCCACTTCGTATGCCGCTTTCACCTCGGACAGAAGGAGAAAAAAATCTTTGAACAGGCAGGAGATCCCCTTCTCCAGAGCCAGAACCTTGAGCACGCCGACCACCAGATGGGTCTTGCCCACGCCCGGTGGCCCCACAAGCAGCAGCCCGGTCCGATCGGCCGGGTACCCGCGGGCAAAGGTACGAACAAAGTTCAGGACATGCGCGGTTCGCTCCGTGGCCTCGAAGTTGTCCAGATCCTTGAACGTGAAATGGGCCGGTATCAGGGCACGGTTGAACCGTTCCACCCGCCGCACCAGGTTGCGACAACTGCACGGCCGGTAGAACTGGTAGCCGTCCTCCCGCATCTCCAGCAAATAGCCACCGCCACCACACCGCGGACAGGTTCCCTGACAGCGACACACCCGGGCTCGAGCGTACTCCCCATCCACGGTCAACACGTATCCGGAGCCGTGACAGACGGAACAGGGGGGCGTGGCTGGACGTTCCAGGCCATTCACCGCGGCACCAAAGTGCTCCGGCCGCACCCCGAATGTCGGGCCCGGCCCGTTTGCTGTGAGGTTTGCCTGTCCTGCACCCATCGCGTGCCTCCGCCTCGGCCCACGTCCCTTGACAGGACGTGTCAGTAAACCGTGTGTTTATGGGTCGAGTAGATCCAGGATCCGGCTCGGATCGAACACGCCGAGTCGCTCCCGGAGTACGACGATCGTGAGTTCGGTGAGCGTCTCGCCCAGGGCGTCGGCGCTCATGGTCTGGTCGAGACCCCGGAGGGACGCCCGCGCCAGGGTTTGCAACTCGTCCAGCACGGGTCGGGGCAAAGTCTCCAGCAGTTGGACGTAGAAGGTGCGTCCCACCTCCAGGATGTCTCCGGCTGTCCGGTCTCGAGACTGGGCCTGCACGCGCCCCCGCACCCGTCTCAGGGATTCGATCGCCCGGCCTGCTGCATGGACCACGGCCGGTTCGGTCCCGGTCCGGGTTGCCAGTGATTCCAGGGCATCGATCTCACCCTCGATCCAGTTCTCTATCCTACCACAGTTCTCGGGTTCAGGCGTGCGGTCCGGCTCCGGCGAGGCTCCGGTGTCGGTGGTCGGGTTCGACGAGGGGGGCGACAGGGCCTGTCGGATGGCGGAGCGTTGCGCGCGCTCCACGAACGGGCGGAGGCGGGCCAGAGTACGGATGGGGCGGCGTCGGGCGTGCAGCCGCTGTGCACCGCGCACCAGGCCGCGCATGACCACCTGGATGGGGACGTCGCGTACCTCCCATTCCAGGATGGTCTGCATGTCCCGGGGAGACAGGAACAGGCCGCTCCCGCGGAGCGAGAGGAAGAGGGAGGCAATCTGGTCGACGTAGGTTGCCGGGCCGGATACCTCGTCGGTGTCTGGACTCGAGGCGGTTGCCGAGTTCCTTTTTTCTGGAACAGGGGCGACCTGTCCGAGGTCCTTGTTGCGGTTCATCGGTGGAAACCTCGCAAGGAAAGGCACCGGGGGCGAACGCCGCGTCCGGGCCGGCACCGGGTGGTCAAGCAGGGCCTTCCTCGGGGGGGTGGGCAGCCTTGGCTCGACGGGACGGCCAGGCGGGCCCCTGTCCGTACACGCCTTGCTCCCGGGCCTTGCGGGCCAGCCGGGGCAGCATGACCAGTGCCCCGATGAGCAGCACGGCACTGATGATCTGGGAGGTGGAGAGCAGCCCATTCAGGTAGACCCCGCGGTCCAGGTCGTACCGGAAGATCTCGATCACCGAGCGCATCACGGCGTAGAGAGCGAGGAACACCCACCACACCTGTCCGTCGAATTTCTGGCGTTTTCGGAGCCACACCAGGAACACGAAAATGGCGAGGGAGCTGACCGCCTCGTAGATCTGGGTCGGGTGCAAGGGAATACCCCGCAGGTCGGCGGGCACCTGGCCGGAGTAGAAAGAGATGGCCCAGGGCACGGTCCAGCCGAACGGAAAATCGGCGGGTTTCCCGTAACAGCACCCGGCGGACAGGCACCCCATGCGACCGAACACGAGTCCGAATGCGATTGCAGGCGCGTAGATGTCGGCGACGCGCCAGAAGCTGAGCTTGCGCCGACGGCAGAAAATGAGCGCGACGGCGATGGAGAGCAGCAGGCCTCCGTAGTAGACCAGGCCGCCCCGCCAGAACTGGAGGATGTATTCGGGGTGTTCGACATAGAGGCCGGGCATCTCGAATAGAATGTGTCCCAGTCTTCCACCCACCAGGCCCGAGATCAGGATGAGGATCGCCAGATCCAGCATGCTGCGCACGTCCTCGCCCGACCGCTCCGCCTCCCGGATCACGATATTGGTGGCGATCATGAATCCCAGGGTGAGGAAGAAAAAGTAGGACGGGATCGATAGATCCTGGCCCCCGAGCAAAGGTACCGACTCGGGGACGATGTAGCGGAAGACCCAGGGCCTCATTGTGCGGCCTCTCTCCCTTGCGTCATGCCCGGCATGTCATCCATGTCGGAGTCATCGTCCACTTCAACAAGTCGTCTCCGTTCCAGCCACAGCATGTCAAACATGACGAGCAGGAGGCCGGCCACGATGGCCACATCCGCCAGGTTGAACGATGGCCAGTGGTTGGACCGGAACACAGAGCGGAGCCATGCCTTGACCGGTTGGTAGCTGATGTAGAAATCCAGATAGTCGGTGACCGAGTGGTAGATCACACGGTCGATGAAGTTGCCGATGGCCCCCCCCAGGATCAAGGACATGGCAAGGGCCAGCACTTCCTGGCCTTTCGTCATCTTGTGGAGGTACCAGGCGATCAGCACGAACGCCAACACGGTGGCCGTCAGCAGTAATGGAAGCCGGTGCTCAAAATTGCGCAACAGGCCCCAGGCCGCTCCACGGTTCTCCGCGTGCACAATCTGGAACAGGCCGGGCAAGATCTCGATCGGTCGGCCTCCAACCGGGATCCGGTCTCGAACCCAGTGCTTGATACTCTGGTCCAGGGCCACGATTGTCGTGGTAACGATCAACAGGATCTTGTACTTGGTCGGCATCACGTAACCTCGCAACTGAGCTGTTCGCCCCGCCCTCCCGCTTGCGGGCCGGAGGACCCTGGGCCGTCTGGTGAGGATAGCACGAGACCTGCCGTTGTCAAATTCCAATCGCTCGTGCGCGAGGTCGTCTTCGTTGTGGGCCGCGCAAAAAAGAAGGCGGTCCCGCCGCGGGCAGGCGGTCACGTGGACTGGTCAGGGATCCCTTGCTGGTCGACGCGGGACCGAATCGGAAAAGAGGTCAGGACCACACGAAGGGTTCGGAGGCGGCACCGAACCTGAGACAAAAAGGGGAGGGCGACCGCCCCTGCCCGGCTGGTGGACGGGCAGGGGCGAGGCTCCGGGACCGCGTCCGTGTGTTCGGGCGTGTTCGGGCGTGTTCGGGCCGATTCAAAACGGCTGGCCGAATCGAACCAGAGCTTGCCAACCGGTCGCGCCATGAACCATACGCGAGAGGTCCAGGCCGATGCGGGCCTCGCCCACGCTCAGCACGTCGAAGAAACACCGGACCCCGGCGCCGAGGGAAAGAACCGGTTGCTCGAGGCCCTCCAGATCGATGGAAACTGCGCCGGTATCGGCGAGGGCCACGAGTTGCACATCAGAGAGGTGGACGCCCAGGGCGTGGATTGCAGGGTTGCGGACCACCATCCAACGCTGCTCCAACGAGAGGATCCACCGGAGCGTTCCGGTCATCGCCGAGACGGGGAGACCTCGAACCCCGTAGGCGCCGCCCAGAGCCAGCGGACCGTCGTCGTCGCTGTCCGGCGGCCCGGGGAGTCCCGCGGCAGCGTCGAACCGGACGCGTCCCACGAGGGCGAACCGGGGGTGCCAGGACCAGGGGCGGGTGATGGACAGACTCATCATGCCGTAAGGGGTGGTGCGCTCTCCTTGCCACACCCTGCCACCTTCCAGCCCCACATAGGTGGCCAGACCTCGAATGGGATGCCGGTAGGAGAGTCGGCTGTCGTATCGGTGCGACACGCGCAGTCCAGCAAGGTCCTGTGCGGTTCGGTCTGTTGCCTCCAGGAGGGTCCCCCATCCGCGACGGTTCGCGTGGATCGAGACGGTCAACTGGTGCCGTCTCCACACCGCGTTCCGGTATGGCCCAAAGAAACGGCTTCCGCCCACAGAGGCGCCGTACAGGACCTGTTGAGACGTGTAGGCACTCACCCACCACAGCCACCGGCGCTGGTAGCGCGTGGTGAGATAGACTGCTGCAGAGCCCTGAAATCGCCATGTCCCCGGGTCCCATGCACCCGGGGCCACCGCGAACATCAGTTTGCGTTGCCGTGGCCAGATGTTGTTTCCGCGAAGAACCACGCCCGCAGCATCGCGCTCTTCCAGCCGATGCTCGGGGTCGAGTTCCACTCGCTGCGGTCGAGTGCCCGTGTGCACCTCGAGAACGCCGGGCCTGTCGGTGCGCCACGTCACCCGCGTGGTTTCGTCCCGGGCGACCACGTCGACGGCCGCGAGGTCGGGCGGAGGGTTCCCTTCCAGGATTCTTCGGTCGACCCGGATACGTGTGGCGTATCCCTGGTCACGGCGTTCGATCGAGACTTGCTCGAGAACGTGGTCGACTCGGGAGGGCGGGCCACACCAGCGTTCCACCACCGAGGTTACGGCCTCCAGGGCCTGTTGCGCGTCTCCAACCCTCGAGGTGGCAGCAGATTGTGCTACCCGGCGTGCCAGGAGCACCTCGAACGGGGCCTCGGCCCCTGAAAAAAGAGCCAGGGCTGCATCCATGACCTGGCGCGGGCCGAAGGCATCCTCCAGTTTCAAGAAAAGGACCCGGCCGGGAATGGGCGGTCCCACCAGGTCCCGGGCCGTCTTCAGCCGGTTGGGCTCAGGGTAGACGTCATCGTAGAGTTCCCGGGCAAAGGCGAAGCGGGGCGCGTTCAGCATTTCGTCGAATTCGGGGAGGAAGGAGAGGCGGTCCACGACTCCGGACACGTCGACGCGAACCCTGTCGCGGAGTTCGCGGTAGAAACGGACCAGGTACCAGGAAAGGCCCTGGGCGAACCACCGGTCTCGAGGCGCGGTTTCCCGTGTTTGGAGCAGTTCCTCGAGCCAGATCTGGTACAGGGCCTGAACGAGGGCCTCCTCATGGTAGCGCACGGTGACCGCGTCAGCCAGGAAAGCCCGGTCCGACAGCCAGATGGTGTGTTCCCCCACCCTCACCAGGTTGCGGCGCATGGGAATCCGAACGATGGCCACGGGGTGGGTGGGGAGGGGGAGCCCTGCAGCGGTCCAGACCGCAACGCCCTGTTCCACGAGGTGGTGCAATCGCGCCTCGAACCGGCGGCCGGCGACCCGAGCATGGAAGGTCACAGGCACTCGTGGGTGGAGCGGACAGTGGTGGAAGTCGCCCAGGGCCAGGGCTGGAAACCGGGTGTTTCGGAGTTCCGCGACCACGCGGGCGGAGCGGGCGGCAGACTGGTTTCCTTCCGCTGTTTCCCTGCCCGGATCGCGTCGCCTCCCATCCAGTATCACATCGGTTGCGCGCGGCACTTCGAGGATCAGGGTGACGTGGGCGGGCGGGGGCTGGGCGTGACAGGGGTGGAAGCAGAAGGTGGAGTCAGGCGTTCGGCACGAGGTGGTGTCCTCGAGGTGATCGTCGTCGGTTTCCAGCACGAGTGGGAACCAGGCGCCGTCCAGTGTCACTTGGTGGTCGACGTGGCCGAACGGACCGTACCGTTCGGGAATGGTCGTGCGAAAGGCGGCCTCCAGGACGAGGGGCGTGTTGGGGGGCACGGGTCGGTCCAGGTGGAGGGCGAGGAGGGTTCCCGGGCGCCACCCTGGCGGGGTCGGCAGGGGGGTGAGTGCCAGAGGATGGCCTTGGTGGGAGAAGGCCATCTCCATGGATGCAGGATCGAACCGGCCGGGATAAACGCGGGGAGACTCGATGTCGCCGAGTTCCGCCAGGGGGACATTGAGTTGTGCCGGGTAGGCAAGGATGTTCAACGTGTCGAAGGAGTGCGCAGCCTGGAGCGCGATCCGTACCGTGCCTTCCAGGGTTTGCAGGTCGCTCGAAATATGTGCGACCACGTCGTACCTGGCAGAGTGCAGCGGTGCGGCAGAGGTTGGAAACGCCAACAGGGTCGATGAGGCCAGGACCAGGGACAGGACGGCCAGGCAATGACGGCGCGGTCGGTGCAGGGTGCTCAAAGGTCTCCCCAACGGTGCTGGGCCACGGCCAGCAGGGCGAGCGCTGCGGTTTCCACGCGAAGGATGCGCGGTCCCAGGCTGACCGGGGTGAATCCTGCGGCGCGGGCTGCCGAGACCTCCGTCCGTTCCAATCCCCCCTCGGGACCCACGAGGAGCCAGCACCATGTGCCCGGTTCAAGGGACACGGGCTCCACGTCCTGGAGACGGCTGGTGGAAGGGGCCTCCTCGTCCGCCACCAGGGCCTGCTTCGGCTCTGAGCACGCGGCGAACCGGGTCAAGAACGTGTCCAGAGACTCCGGCGCGGCCACCAGGGGCACTCGAGCCCGGCGCGACTGTTTGGTCGCTTCACGTGCGATTCGGCGCCATCGGGTCACCCGTCCTCGTGCGTCTTCCGGGTCGGGAACGGTGCGTGCGCAGAGCAGCGGGTGGATTTCGGCAGCGCCGAGTTCGGTGGCATGGCGGATCACTGTGTCCAGTTTCCCACCCTTGGGGAGGCCGACGCCGACCACGAAACGGATCGGCTCTTCTCTGGTTACCACCGGTCCGCAGGGGCTCAGCCATCCGCCCGAGCGGTCCAGGCGGACAATGATTGCCTCCACCTCGTGTCCATCCCCGTCGAACACCACCACCCGGTTCCCCGGGCGAAGCCGCAACACCCGGCGTGCGTGCCGGGCCTCCTCGAGCGGGAGTTCCATCGGATCCTCTCCCCACCGGTCGGCCGGGACGAAGAATCGTCTCACCGCCTCCTCCACACCATGGCCAGGGTGGTCCACGCATTTTCAGTGAGCGCGGAACGGCGCACCAAGCCGTGCTGTTGGAAGGCCCCCACCACATCCGGCGCCTGGTCCGTCAGGATCCCGGACAGGATGAGGACGCCGCCGGGGGAGAGGTGGGCTGCCAGGTCCGGAGCCATGTCGATGAGGTCCGGTGCAAGGATATTGGCCAGGACCAGATCGAAGCGGCCCTCGACCTGGGGCAACGGGGCCGACAACACCCGGGTGTGGGCGGAGAGCCCATTCACCCGGAGGTTCTCCAGAGCAGCCTCAATGGCCAGAGGGTCCACGTCCGTGCCCACCCCCGCCTCCGCCCCCAGTTTCATGGCGGCCAGAAGCAGAATTCCCGACCCGGTGCCCACGTCCAGCACCGCTCGAGGATGGGTCGGGCCGGGCAAGCCGTCCACCGGATCTCCGCCGTACAGGGCATCGATGAACCGCAAGCAGCCCCGGGTCGTTTCGTGGGTGCCGGTGCCGAACGCCATGCCGGGATCAATGGTCAGCACCACCTGGCCCGCTCCGGCCTCGAACGGAACCCAGGAAGGACGGACCACGAGCCTCGAGGTGACTTGCTCCGGCTGGAAGTGGGCCTTCCAGGCCGCGTTCCAGTCCTTCACCTCCACCCGACGTGCGGTTACCCTGGACGCTGCTGTGCCCGGAAAATAGGCCTCGAGTTCCTCCAGGCGCGGAGCCAGGGCCGCCGTCACACTTGCTGGATCGCACACCTGGAAGCTCGCCCGAAGCCTGGTGTACGTCCGCCCGTTGCGCGACGCCGCCTCCTCCTGGACGCCTCGAGCCCCCAGGTCCCAGAGCAGGCCGGAGACGGGATCGGTGGCCTCCAGCGGGCAGGTGACCCGGACCTCCCACCAGGTCTCCTCGTCTTGCACGGCAGGGGACGCTCCTCTCTTCATGCTTGGCTCCCGTGTGATCGCACGGTGCAACGGCGTGGCCCGGGCGGCCTCGAGGCGGGCAAGCGGGGCGGTATCATTCCTCGAGGAGACGTTCCACCACCTTTTCCATTACCGTCAGGTCCAGACTGCCCCGCCAGCGGTGACCATTGATGAAAATGCTGGGCGTTCCCCGAATCTTCGCCCGCTTCCCCGCCTCGATGTCATCATTGATCTCGAGCACCACGCTTCGATCCTCCAGGCAGGAGGAAAAGGCTGTCATGTCGAGTCCCACCTCCCGGGCGTAGCCCTCGAGAGACTCGGCCGACAGGTCCTTCTGGTGATCGAAGATGATATCGTGCATTTCCCAGAACCGGCCTTGACGCTTGGCACACACCGCCGCATAGGCCGCTCGGCACGCATTCATGTGCATCGGCCGCCGCAAGTATGGGTTGCAATCGTAGTCCAGCGGGTAGTGCTTGAATATCACCAACACATCTCGAGGGTATTCCTCGTGCAAGGTCTCCAACATTCCGGCCGCCTTTCGGCAGAACGGACACTCGAAATCAGAGAATATCACGATCTGCACCGGCGCATTCCCAGGACCCAGTGTCGGTTCGTATCCCTGGATATCCAGGTCGTATGTCGCCCCCTGAATGCCGGGCGTGGGGTTCGGGTCGGGGAGCGTGACCTTGCCGTAACGCGCCCCCGGTCCCTTGCCGCTCAGGAGACCGTCTGCAATTCGAAATGCCGCAAAATCCTGGGCCTTGGCCTCGTACACGCCAAACTGCGTACCCCCGATCCACACCGTCCCCACGAACACGAACGCTGCAACGTAACACCCGGGACTCCGGTAGCACACCCGAATCTCTTCCACTGCCCCCCGGAGCGCGTCCCGAAACCTCCCGGTCGACATCCAGTAGGTCAGCCCGGCCATCGCCAGGTTGATGAGCCACATCAGCATGCAGAACAGGCAGAACGCCCCGATGAGGAAATGAGAGATGAATGCCAGAATCACCGACACGCCGACCGCGACCAGGGAGAGCCCGAACATGAACTGGGGAAGGCGCTCCAACCGCCTGGAACCAAACAGGTTCATCACCGAAAGCACACCCATGGCTCCGTAGAAACCAGCACCGAAAATCCCAAGGGGCACCCCGGCGATTCGGGCATACCGACTCGAGTTCACCGTGTTGCAGTCGAAGTGCTGACCGATTTCACACAAGCTGACAAAGTTCGGATCCAGCAGTTTCCAGATGTGCAACAGGGTCAAATAGACCCCCAGGGCAATACCTCCAACCGCCAGGATCAGGATGAGGATGGAGCCGACGTGCGCTTTCTTCATCGGTCGTGCCGTCACCTTCGCCTCGAATCAAGCCCTTCCCCGGGAGCGCTCCCTCAAGGCATGCGAGATGTCCCGGGCCGCATCGCGGGCCTTCATGTCTTCCCGTCGATCGCGGACCTTCTTGCCACGGGCCACGGCAAACTCGAGCTTCACCCGACCCTGCTTGAAATAGAGCCGAAGCGGAACCAGCGTCACCCCCTTCTCTCGAACCTGCCCATAGAGCCGCATGATCTGGCGCTTGTGCAACAGCAACTTCCGATCCCGACCCGGCTCGTGATTGAACTGGTGCGCGTAGGGGTAGGCATGGATGTGGGCTCCCACCAGGAAAGCTTCCCCGTTCTCTATGCGAACGTAGCTGTCCTTCAGGTCCACACGGCCCTGCCGGATCGATTTCACCTCCGACCCCTTCAGCACGAGACCCGCCTCGAAAGACTCCCCAAGGTGGTAGGCGAAGCGCGCCTTCTTGTTGCTCGCAACCGTTTGCACTTGCTTGTCCACGCTTGACTCCTTCTCGAGTCCCTCGAGAAAAGAGGTCGGGCCACAGGGCCTCCAGGCCCCGACCAATGTAGCCGCAAGCCACCACTCCGTCAAGACGAGACCCCGGGTCGTCCCGGTACGGTCCGGCCTCGTTACTGCACGCAACCAACCCGTACTCCTCGGTCAGATCCCACACCACGGACCCCCTCATCGGGACCAACGGGGCTCGACCGGAACTCAACCGGAAGACAGCCTGGCACCATACCATGTGGATGGTCCCTCGAGACCTACCACCGGTTGTGCCCGCCTTTCATGGCCTCTGGAATCTGCGCCCCGGGCGTCCGGATCGGGGCGGTGGGGGGGCCGGCAGGGGTGGGATACGCACCCGGGAGCGGCATGGCGACGTGCGTTGGAGGAAAAAGGTCGAGTCTTTATAACCTATTAGAATTTCACGAAAAAAATTCCATGAAATCCCCTTGACACGTTTCTGTGCAGCAGATATGATTTGGGTCGAAGTGGGAGAGAGTGGAGGAAAGTGGGAGCATCTGGATCGGTAGGTGCCGATCTCGCCTTGTAGGGACCTCATGCTGGGTGTCCGAGGTCAATTCCATCTCACCGTCGATGGCAAGGGTCGGTTGAGCTTGCCGGCCAAGCTTCGGGATGCGCTGAAGGCGCAGGCCGAGACGGGCTTGATCCTGACCAACTACAAGGGGGGGTTGTGGGGGTACGTCGAGAAGGACTGGGAGCGGTACGAGCGTGCGTTGATGGACGTGTCGCCTTTCGAGCAGGAGAGTATTCTGTTCACGCGGGCGTTTATTGCGGGAGCGTCCGAGTGTGAACTGGATCGGCAGGGTCGTATCCTCATTCCTCAATACTTGCGGAAGTACGCTGGAATCGAGCGGGAAGTCGTCCTGATATCGGTGGTGGATCGTCTGGAGATCTGGAGTCGGGAGCGGTGGGAGAAGGCGTTTGCGGAGGCGCTTGATCGCATTGATCAGGCGGGCGGGCTGGGGCAACTCAGGATCGGCCGGGGGCCGTCGGGTGAGACATGACGGCCGGTTCGGGGTCGGGCCATCTTCCAGTTTTGGTCGAAGAAGTCGTCTCCTTTCTCGATCCGGGACCGGGTGAGATCCACGTGGACATGACGGTCGGCCTGGGGGGGCATGCCGAGGCCGTGCTGGAAGCCGGGGGAGGGACGAGTCGTCTCGTTGGGATCGATCGTGATCCAGATGCCCTGGTGGCGGCGGCTCGACGACTTGCCCGTTTTGGGGATCGTGTGCGGCTGGTCCGCGGGCGGTTTTCCTGTTTGGTGGATCTGTTGGATGGATGTGGCGTGGGGTCGGTGGACGGTGTGGTCGCCGATCTGGGGGTGTCGTCGCCGCAGCTCGATCGGCCGGAGCGTGGGTTTTCGTTTTTGCATGACGGGCCCCTGGACATGCGGATGGATCCGGACCAGGAGCGGACCGCGGCGGACATTGTGGCGGAGTTCTCTGAGGAGGCCCTGGCGGATCTGTTCTGGACGTTTGGGGAGGAGCGATATGCTCGCCGCATTGCTCGAGCCATCGTTCGCGCGCGGGCTGGGGGGCGGTTGAGGCGTACGGGGGCGTTGGCGGAGGTGGTGGCCCGTGCGGTGCCAGGGGGGCGTCGGGCGGGGCGTCGGATTCACCCTGCGACGCGGGTGTTTCAAGCGCTCCGGATGGCGGTGAACGACGAGCTGGGAGAACTGGAGCGGGGGTTGGCTGCGGCCTGGGGGCGGTTGCGTCCAGGAGGGCGGCTGGTGGTGATCACGTTCCATTCGCTCGAGGATCGGGTGGTCAAGCGCTTCATGGCGGCGCGTACGGGCCGGTGTACGTGTCCGCCAAGGCAGATCGTGTGCACGTGTTCGCCGAAGGCGTCGTTGGCGTTGCTGGCGCGCAAGCCGATTCGGCCATCGGATCGGGAGTTGGAGGTGAATCCGCGGGCCCGGTCGGCGAAATTGAGGGCGGCGAGGAAGCTGGAGTAGCCGTTCGTTGGGGGTGGGGGGCAGGCCTCCGGCCCCCGTGAAAGGAGGCGGGATGAGCAGGGTGATGACTCGAGCACTGGAGTCGAGCGCCATGGCCTATCCAGTGAACCGCAGGATTGCGGAGCGTGCCGGCCTCTCGATCCGGGAGCGCGTACACATCGTCGTCTACTTCCTGGTGTTGTTCCTTGGCGCGCTTTTTTACATCTGGGTGCAGTCCGCTGTGGTGGAGGCGAGTTACCGTCTGTCCGCGCTTCGCGAGGAGGCGCGGGCGCTGACTGCGTCCCAGGATGACCTGAAGGTGGAGATTGCCCGGTTGCGGTCGCCGGCGGAACTGTCTCGAGTGGCCATGGAGGAGTTGCACATGGTGCAACCGGAGCCGGGTCAGGTGGTGTTTGTCGAATAGGGGTTTTTCAGGGGGAACGATGGGTTCCAGGCGGCGGAGAATCCTCTGGGAAACAGAAGCGAATCGCGCCCGCCTCGAGCGGTTCCAGGTGCGGATTCGGCTGCTGACCGGAGCGTTCGTCCTGATGTTCCTGGCGCTGGGTGTGCGGGCGGTGAGCCTGATGGCGCTTCCGGACGAGCGGCTGGAGCGGTTGGCCCGGCGTCAGCACCGGCAGGTGGTGACCCTGTATCCCCGGCGTGGGGTGATTTTTGACCGGAACGGAGCCGAGTTGGCGCGCTCGGTGGAAATGCGATCTCTGTTTGCGGACCCGAAGTTCGTGGAGGACCCGCGAAAAACCGCGCAGGAACTGGCACCCCTCCTGGAGATGTCGGAGACAAAGCTCTACAGCAAGCTGACTCAGGACCTTCGTTTCGTGTGGCTTCGCCGGCGAATGGCTCCCCGCAAGGTGGAAGCGATTCTGGCGAAGCATTTGCCCGGTATTCAGGCGGTGACGGAGACGAAGCGGTTCTATCCGAACAAGGACCTGGCCTCAGCCGTGCTTGGTTTCGTCGGCATCGACAACGTGGGCCTGGAAGGGATCGAACGGAAATACGACGAGATCTTGAACGGCAAGGTGCTCGAGTACGTTCGCGTGCGGGACGCCAAGGGTCGGAACGTGACGCCGGATGGGGTTTTCATTCGGCAGAACACCGACGGTTGCCACCTGGTGCTGACGCTCGATCGAACCCTTCAGTACGAAGCGGAGAAGGCGCTGGATGCGGCGTACCGGAAGCACGAGGCGAGGGGAGGGTTCCTCATTGTCATGGATCCGTGGACAGGCGAGATTCTGGCCATGGCCAACGCCCCGGATTACAACCCCAACGTGTTTGGGAAGTATCCGCCGGAGCGCTACCGCAACCGCGCTGTCTCCAACCAGTACGAGCCGGGTTCCACCCAGAAAGCCTTTCTGGTGGCGGCTGCGCTCGAGGAGGGGGTGGTTCGGCCGGAGGACCGGATCGACTGTGAGAAGGGGAGATACCGTATCGGGCGCAGGATCGTGCACGACACCCACGAATACGAGCTGCTTTCCATCGGAGAGATCATCAAGTTCTCGTCGAACATCGGAGCAGCCAAGCTGGCCGAGCGTCTGGGTCCTCGGCGGGTGTACGACTACTATCGCAAGTTTGGGTTCGGGCGGACCACGGGGTCGCGTGTGGCCGGGGAGGTCGCGGGCGTGTTGCGGCGGCCGGAAACCTGGTCCAGGATCGGGTTGGCCACGCACGCATTCGGGCAGGGTATGAGCGTGACCGGCCTTCAGGTGGCGACGGCGCTGGCGACCATTGCCAACGGTGGGGTCCGGATGAAGCCGTACATCGTCAAGGAAATTCGGGACCAACAGGGCCGGGTGATCGAGCGGAACGAGCCTCGAGAGGTGGAGCGGGTCCTGTCGGAGGAGACCGCGCACACGGTGGCTCGGATGCTGGCCACGGTGACCGAGGAGGGTGGCACGGGCACTCGAGCCCGGGTTCCGGGGTATCGGGTGGCGGGCAAGACCGGGACGGCGCAGAAGGTGGATCCGGAGACACACCGGTATGGCCGTGGCCTCTACGTCAGTTCGTTCATCGGGTTCCTGCCCCTGGAGCATCCGCGACTCGTGATTGTCTGTGTGCTGGACGAGCCGCGCAAGGACGGGCATTACGGCGGCACAGTGGCTGCGCCGGCGTTTGCCCGTGTGGCCGAGGCGGGCATGCGCTACCTGGGCGTGCCGCCCGACGATCCGGCGACCCCGGAAGAGGGGACGGCGGCTCGAAACCTGGTGGCGTTGCAGGAAGCCGAGATCGAGACCGATCCCCTGGCGGATGGGTGGTCGGAAGCGCCTGCGGAGGCGGAGGGCGGGGGCTTTGTGCTCCCCGACCTGTCGGGGCTTCCCGTTCGGGACGTGCTGGCTCGGCTCAAGGGGCGAGGGCTCAATGTGAAGATTCGTGGCTCCGGCGTGGCAGCGTCCCAGGAGCCGGCACCGGGGTCGGCCGTGACCCAGGGCGACACGGTCACCGTACTGTTCAGTCCGGTGGCGGTGGCCGACCGCGAACTTGGGAGCAGGCGTCGATGACCGCTCGACTCGACATGCTGATGACCGGGTTGCCGGTTTCCCTGCGTGGAAACCCCGGGACCATCGTGCGCGGGCTGGCCCTCGACTCTCGACAGGCAGAACCGGGCTTCCTGTTCATCGCGCTGGAAGGTACCTCCGACGATGGCCACCGGTACGTGGACGACGCGGTGCGCCGGGGCGCCTCCGCCGTCCTGGTATCTCGAGATGTTCCTGTCAGCGATCCTGTTGCGTTGGTCGTGACACCGGACACCCGGGCCATCCTCCCCATCGTGGCGGCTCGTTTCTTCTCGGAACCGTCGAAACGCCTGACCCTGGTCGGCATCACCGGTACCAATGGAAAGACCACCGTGAGCTACCTGCTGGAACAGGTGCTCGCCCACGCCGGCCGGGTGCCCGGTGTCATTGGTACGGTGAGTTACCGGTTCGGGGAGGTGGTCCGGGCGGCACGGAACACCACGCCGGATGTGGTCACGTTCCAGTCCCTGCTCGCCGACATGGTGGCGCAGGGGGTGGACACGGTGGTGGCCGAGGTGAGTTCCCATGCCCTTGACCAGGGACGGGTGACCGGACTTCATTTCGATGCGGCCTTGTTCACCAACCTGTCGCGTGACCACCTGGACTACCACGGGTCGATGGATGCCTATTTCAGGGCCAAGCAGCGACTGTTCGACGAGGTACTGGGGGCCAGTGCCAAGGAGGAGACGCTGGCCGTGGTCAACGCGGCGGATCCACACGGTTCCCGGCTCCTCGAGACGGCGCGCGCCAGGCAGGTGTGGGGATTCAGCACCAGGCCCGAGATTTCCGCAGCGGTCCGGGTCCTGGACGCCCAGCTCGATGCCCGCGGCGTGCACGCCCGTATCGACACCCCTGTGGGCGTCATCCAGCTCGAATCGGCCTTGCTGGGTCCGCACAGCCTGGAGAACCTGGTCGCCGCCGCCGCAATGGCCGTGGGGTTGGGGATTGCTCCGGACCAGGTGTCCGCGGGGCTGGCCGCGTGTCGGAGAATCCCGGGAAGGCTCGAGGAGATCCCGAACGACCGCGGCCTGACCGTGCTGGTCGACTACGCCCACACGCCCGACGCCCTCCGGCGGGTGCTCGACGGACTGCGGCCGGTGGCACGAGGCGCGGTGATTACGGTGTTCGGGTGCGGGGGGGACCGCGATCGAGGCAAGCGGCGGGCCATGGGCGAGGCCGCAGCGTCCCGCTCGGAACTAGCGGTGCTCACCTCCGACAATCCACGTTCAGAGGATCCGGAAACGATTCTGGCCGAGGTGTTGCCCGGCGTGCTCGAGGTGGCGGAGCCCTGGACGCCGGGGAGTGCGCTGGTGCGGGGGCGTCACCGGTTCCTCACCATGCCGGACAGGCGGCGGGCCATCGAGACCGCGATCCGGACTGCGCGGCCGGGGGACATCGTGTTCATCGCGGGCAAGGGGCACGAGACCGTGCAGCAGGTGGGGGATCGTCAGCTTCACTTCGACGATCGAGAGGAGGCGCTGGCCGCCCTTTCTTCAGCAAGGGAGGGG
The DNA here is from genome assembly GCA_964418585.1 of uncultured Gammaproteobacteria bacterium. Taxonomy (GTDB): domain Bacteria; phylum Myxococcota_A; class UBA796; order JAJRTE01; family JAJRTE01; genus JAJRTE01. The sequence goes on from CAYQMG010000059.1 coordinate 30,111, forward strand.
GCCTGATGTTCCGCTTCTCGCCAGAGCAACTCGTGGAAGCGGTGGGAGGACGACTCGTCGAATCCCCCGGAACCGGATGGACCACGTTCGAGGTCAATACCGATTCCCGAACCGTTCGGCCCGGGTGCGTGTTCTTCGCCCTGTCCGGCCCCCGGTTCGACGGCCACGATTTCATGACCGCCGTGCTCGAGCAGCCAGGAACCGGCGTGGTGGGGCGGCTGGAACGGGTCTCGGCCTTGCCGCCCCACGTTCGGGCGGGCCACCTGGTGGTGGGCGTGGCCGACCCCCTCGAGGCCCTCGGAGACGCGGCACACTACGTCCGTCGGCGCCTCGACGTGCCGGTGGTGGGCCTCACCGGCAGCATGGGCAAGACGACCACCAAGGAGATGATAGCGCGTATCCTGGAGCAAACCGGACCCGGGCTGGCCACTCGGGGCAACCTGAACAATCTCGTGGGACTCCCCCTCATGCTGCTTCAGGCGGAACCCGGTCACCGGTGGCTCGTGCTCGAGATGGGCATGAATGCGCCGGGCGAAATTGCGCGCTTGCAGACCATCGCGCGGCCCACGGTTCGCCTCATCACCAACGTTGCGGCGGCGCACACCGAGGGTGTGGGGGGCATCGAAGGGGTGGCGCGGGCCAAGGGGGAACTGTTCACCGGAGCCCGCCCCGGGGACACCGTGGTGATCAACCTGGACGACCCTCGAGTCGCCGGGTTGCCCGTGCCTGCCGGTGTGCGCAGGGTGACCTTTGGGGCCGCAGAGGGTGCGGACGTTCGACTGATCCATGTGCGAGGGCGGCGGGACGGTACCAGCGATGTGCTGCTCGCCCTGCCCGACACGACAGTCGAGGCGCACTTGCCTTTGGTCGGCGTACACCAGCCGAGGAACGCGCTGGCGGCGGCCGCGGTGGCGGTGGCCCTGGACGTGCCGGCGGTTGCCGTGGTGGCCGGCCTGAGCCGACTGCGTGCCCTGCCGATGCGCATGGAACCGGTGCCGCTTCCCTCCGGGGTGTTGGCCATCAACGATGCCTACAATGCCAACCCGGGCTCCATGGAAGCAGCGCTGAGGACACTGGTGGCGCTTCGGGATGGACGGTCTGGCGGCAGAGCCTGCGCCATACTCGGCGACATGCTGGAACTCGGCGAGGACGCACAGGCCGCCCATCGAGGCGTCGGTGCAGAGGCTGCACGTGTGGGCGTGGACCGGCTGTTCACCTTCGGCGAACTGGGCCGGGCGATTGCTCGAGGCGCGGTGGCGGCGGGGCTGGAGCCGGGACGGGTGGCGGCGTTCGAGGATCGCGGCGAACTGGTTCGGGCCATTGGCCATTGGGTTCGTCCGGGGGATGTGCTCCTGTTCAAGGGGTCGCGCGGTATGCAGATGGAACGGGTGCTCGAGGCATTGGCGCGAGGGCTCGAGAGTGAGGCTGGACAGGGGGTCGGGGGGACAGTGGCATGACGGGGCCGGAGTTCGATTTGGCAGGGAAAAAGGTGCTCGTGGTCGGGTTGGCCCGCTCGGGACGGGCTGCCATCGACCTGGCGTTGCGTCTCGGCGCCCATGTGATTGCAACCGACCGGCGTCCTGCCGGTGCGTTCGGAGACCTTCCGGACAGACTCATCCGGGCCGGGGTCGAATTGGTGCTCGAGCAGCATCCCCCGGAGTATTTTACCGAGGCTGACCTGGTGGTGGTCAGCCCGGGTGTGCCGTCCACGCTTCCGGGGCTTGTGGCCGCGCGAGATGCCGGAGTGGAGGTGGTGAGCGAACTGGAGTTGGCCTTCCGTTGCTGTGACGCGCCGGTGGTTGCGGTGACCGGGACCAATGGGAAGTCGACGACAACGACGTTCATCGGCCATTTCCTCCGGGCTGCGGGACGAAGGGTGTTCGTGGGGGGCAACCTGGGTACCCCGTTTTGCGAGGCGGTTCAGCGAGATCACGACATCGTGGTGGTGGAAGTCTCCAGTTTTCAACTGGAGTGGATTCGCCGGTTCCGGCCCAAGGTGGGAATCCTCCTGAACGTCACGGAGGATCACCTGGACCGTTATCAGGGATTCGCCCATTACGCGGAGACCAAGGGGCGCGTGTTTGCCCGCCAGGACGAGCGGGACTTTGCCGTGGTGAACCGGGACGACCCTGTGGCCATGGATCTTGTCCGGGGCACGCGGGGGACGCGCTATCTTTTCGGACACGGCCGGTCGCACGAGCGGGGCATTTACCACGAGGCGGGGACCCTTTGGTTCGTGGATGGCGAGGATGCGCACCGGGTATCCCTGGAGGGGTTCCGGCTTCGCGGGCGTCATAACGTGGAGAATTTGATGGCGGCCTACGTGGCTGCGCACCTGGCCGGCGTACCCTGCGAGCGGCTGGACGAGGTCGTTCCTCACCTGGAGGGGTTGCCTCATCGTCTCGAGTTGGTGGCCGAGGTCGGGGGGATACGTTACTACAACGACTCCAAGGCCACGAATGTACGGTCGGTCGAGTGCTCATTGCGGGATCTGACCGAACCGCTGATCTTGCTGATGGGTGGCAAGCACAAAGGGGGGAGCTACGCGCCGCTCGAGCCCATCGTGGCCCGTCAAGTGAAGCAGTTGATCCTGTTTGGCGAGGCTCGAAGTCTGATTCGGGGGGCACTTGGGCACCTTGCCGAGGTGGTGGAGGTGGAGACACTGGCCGACGCGGTAGCCTGCGCGGGAGAGGTGGCGGAGCCGGGCGACTCGGTGGTGCTCAGCCCCGGGTGCTCGAGCTTCGATCAGTTTTCGAGCTACGAGGAGCGCGGGGACGTGTTCAGGCGGCTGGTGTGGGAGCAGACCCGCCGGCGGGAGGGGGGGAAGCAGGATTCGGCGGCGCGCTGACAGGGAACCCGTGAGCCGCGTCTGGAGAGGCGGGATGGAAGACCGAGCATGACACGAGAGCGAATCAACATGGCAGCCGGAGGAGACAGGAAGCGGACGCCGGCCGAGTACGATCGGGTGCTGCTGGTGGTCACCTTGCTCCTGCTTGGTCTGGGCTTGCTGATGGTCTTCTCCTCTTCGGCCATCCTGGCCGGATACCGTTTCGGCAATCCCTGGTACTACTTCAGACGCCAGGCGGCCAGCGCGGTCATCGGCCTTGGGCTGATGGCCATCGCGGCTCGAGTCCCGTACCGTGCCTATCGATACCTGGCCTACCCGATTTTGGGGGGGAGCGCCCTGTTGTTGCTCCTGGTCCTGGTGCCCGGAGTGGGGGGGGCCATGGGTGGCGGCGCCACCCGGTGGCTCGTGATTGGACCCATCCGGTTCCAGCCCTCCGAGTTGGCCAAGATCTCACTCGTGATCTACCTGGCCTACTCACTGGACAAAAAGCAGGCCAACATCAAGAGCTTCTCGATCGGGATCTTGCCCCATCTCATCATCGCCGGGATCGTGCTGGCACTCATCATGCTCGAGCCCGACTATGGCACCACGGTGACGTTGGGCGCCATCCTCTTCATGATGATGTTCCTGGCCGGGGTCAACCTGAAGCACCTGTTTTACCTTCTGGGCGCGGCGATCCCAATCTTCTACCTGCTCATGCGGACCGCCGAGTACCGGGTGCGGCGCTTGACTGCGTTTCTCGATCCATGGCAGGACCCCGCTGCGGGCGGGTTCCAGATCATTCAGAGCTGGATCGCCTTCCATTCCGGCGGGTGGTTCGGCCAGGGCCTGGGCGCAGGACAGCAAAAGCTGTTCTACTTGCCGGAGGCTCACACCGATTTCGCATTCAGTGTGCTGGGGGAGGAACTGGGACTCATCGGTGTGCTGGTCACCCTCGCTCTGTATCTCACCCTGATCCTCCGGGGGATACGGATCGCCCGGAGCGCCGCCGACCTGTTCGGGTGCCTGCTCGGACTGGGCCTGATCGGCGGAATCGGGCTCCAGACGATCATCAACATCGGGGTGGTGCTCGGCATGCTCCCCACCAAGGGCCTGGTGCTCCCGTTCATCAGCTACGGTGGAACCTCGTTGATGGTGACCATGACCGCCATCGGCATCCTGTTGAACATCGGTGCTTCCAGGAAACGGCTTCGCAGGCGCGTCACCGACCCCGCCTGGCAGCGGGTCGAGGGCCGAAGACAGGTGCTTGGCCCCCTCCCCGGATTCGCAGCAGTCGTCCCTCGAGCGAGGAGGACATTGTGAGCGGATCGGGCGTGGCAAAAAGGATTCACTTCGTCGGTATCGGCGGCATCGGCATGAGCGGTATCGCCGAGATCCTGCTCGGGCAAGGGTGGCGCGTCACCGGGTCAGACCTTCAGCGAGGCCCCACGGTGCGACGACTCGAAGCACTCGGCGCGCAGGTGTCCATCGGCCACGACGCCCGGCACCTGGGGGACGCAGAATGGGTGGTGATTTCCTCCGCCATCCGGCCCGAGAACCCGGAATGGGTCGAGGCCCAGAGGCGGGGGCTCCGCGTGATGGCTCGAGGCGAGATGCTCGCAGAACTCATGCGGGGAAAACGAGGCATTGCCGTGGCCGGATCGCACGGAAAGACCACGGTGACTGCGCTTCTGACCCGCTGCCTCGTGGAGGTCGGGCTCGATCCCACCGCCTTGATTGGCGGCCGGGTGACCGCCCTGGGCACGAACGCCCGCCTGGGAAAAGGAAACTTCCTCGTCGCAGAGGCAGATGAATCGGATGGCTCTTTCCTGCACCTGGCTCCGGAGATGGCCGTGATCACAAACATCGAACCGGAGCACTTGGACCACTACGGAGACCTGGAAAATATCCGGAGCGCATTCGTCCAGTTCGCCCATCGCACGCCACCAGACGGCCGCGTGATCCTGTGCACGGACGACCCGAACGCGGCCGGATTGCTCCACCGAATCGAGCGACCGGTGGTCCCCTACGGAACCCGGACACCAACCGGGTGGCGTGCAGAGAAGGTCGTGGTCGATGGCGTCGTCTCCACGTTCGTGGCCGTGTCTCCTCGAGGCGACCGGCTCGAGGTGCGGCTCAACCTGCCGGGAAGCCACAATGTCTTGAACGCCTTGGCCGTGCTCGCGGTGCTCCACGAGTTGGGGGCGCCCCTGGAGACCGCCGCCCGGACCCTGGCCCGGTTCGAGGGAGTGGAACGCCGTTTCCAGCGCAAGGGAGAGGCTCGAGGTGTGCTGGTGTTCGACGACTACGGGCACCACCCGACCGAGATCCGGGCGACCCTGGCAGCAGCCCGGAAAGCCTGTCCCGGCCGGCGGTTGGTGGTCGTGTTCCAGCCGCATCGATACACGCGGACCCAGGCGTTGATGAGCGCGTTCGCCGGCGCCTTCGACGATGCGGACCTGTTGGTCGTCACCGACATCTATCCTGCTGGCGAGGACCCCATCCCCGGGGTGGGCTCCAGCGATCTGGTGGCCCGGTTGCAAGCCCGTGGGAAGGAGACCGTTCACGTGCCTCGAGTCGAGGAGGTGTTGGGCCACCTGAGTGATGTGTTGAACGATGGGGACCTGCTCCTGACCCTGGGCGCGGGCGACGTCTGGAAAGTGGGAGAGGCCTTTCTGGCGGCGGAACAGGCGCAGGTCGAAGGGAGCCAGGCATGAGGGAGGAACTGGGGTGAGCCCATCGTCGCCAGGCCAACTCGAGGAACTGGGCCGTGCCCTGGAGGCGCTGGGGGTAGGAGGGGTGAGGCTTCGGGAAGATATGGCGGCGCGCACGCGGGTTCGCGCCGGGGGGATGGTCGATGTCTACGTGGAAGTGTCGGACGAAACGGCCATGCTGCGGTTGGTGCGCTTTCTGGCCCAGCGCCGGGTGCGTTTTCACGTGGTCGGTCGTGCGCGGCGGGTTCTGGTGCAGGATGGGGGGTATGCCGGCGTGCTGGTGAGCACGGCGAACCTGGCGGGAAAGAAGGTCGTGGATGCCGGGGCGGGGTTGGTGGTGGTGGGAGCGGGGGTGGAGGTCGAGTCTCTCATCGGGTGGGCCGGCGGGATGGGGTTCGAGGTGCCGGTGGGCGCGTGGGGATGGGGAGGAAGTCTTGGGTGGCTCCTGTGCAGTCCGGTGGGTCCCCCTGACGCGCGGCTGGCCTCTCTGGTGGTGGGTGTCGAGGTGGTGACGCCGTCGGGGCGGCGTCTGAGTATCCCGGGCGAGAAGTTGCGCGACGGGGCCGGTACGGGTTCTGGTCTCCGGGGGCGGGTTTTGCTGTCTGCCACCTTGAAGTTGCGGTCTCGAGGCCGGCGCAAGGCAGTCGCGAGCGAGTTTCCGGGGGCAGCGGTGCAGTGTCCGCCGGGACCGGTGGTGGGTCCCTTGTTTCACGATCCTGACCCTGGGCGGAACCGGTTGGTGGGCACGGCTGCCGACCTGATAGCCCGAAGCGGGCTTGGGGGGGTGCGGGTGAACGGAGCGCGTCTATGTGAGGGAGCACCCAACTGGATCGAGAACGTGGGCGGGGCTCGAGTTCAGGACATGGTGACGTTGATGCGCCTGGCCAGGGATCGGGTGAAGCGCGATCATGGGGTGACGCTGGCCCCGGCTGTCCAGGTGGTGGGGCGTCCGGCGCCGCGGTCGGTTCGTGAGCCCTGGAAATCCGCGGTTCGCACGGGGCGTTCCGTTGGAGGGGCGCCGGAAGGGATTGACGCGGTGGCGTGAGCCGCTCCAGGAGGACAGGGAGAGAAGCGATGTCGAGGAACCAGGAAGCGGTGGGGAGGGTCGGCGTGCTGATGGGCGGCATGTCCTCGGAGCGTGAGATCTCTTTGCGGACGGGACGGGCCATCTGCGCGGCGTTGAAACGGTCCGGGTACGATGCGGTGGAAGTGGACGTGGACGAGTCCCTCCCGGCGCGGTTGGTGGACCTGTCCATCGACGTTGCCGTGGTGGCCTTGCACGGTCCCCTGGGTGAGGACGGGTGTGTCCAGGGTTTGCTGGAAGTGATGGGCATTCCCTACTCGGGCTCTGGTGTGCTGGCCTCCGCCGCGGCCATGGACAAGCGATTCGCCAAGGAGATCATGACCGCCTACGGGATTCCGACCCCACCCTGGGTGGAGGTGCATGCCCGGTCCGTGGACGCAGTCCCGTCCGACCTTCCGTTCGGCTATCCCGTGGTGGTCAAGCCGGCGGCCCAGGGATCCACGGTGGGTATCCATATCGTGCACGATCCCGCTGACCTCCTCCCGGCGCTTCGGGACAGTGCTCGTCACGACGACCGGTTGTTGATCGAGGCCTATGTCGCCGGGATCGAGACCACGGTGGGTGTGATTGACGACCTGGTGCTTCCGGTGATCGAGATTGAACCTCCGGAAGGGTTCTACGATTTCGAGGCGAAATATACGCCCGGACGAACCCGTTTCCATATTCCGGCGCGGGTGAGTGAACGGGTCGCACTTGCCTGCCGGGATTACGCGCGTCGTGCTTACGAGGCGTTGGGGTGCGAAGGGGTGGCACGAGTGGATTTTCGGGTGGATGAGGATGGGGATTGTTGGGTACTGGAGGTGAACACGATTCCCGGGATGACCGAGACCAGCCTGGTGCCCAAGGCGGCAGCACACATTGGGATGACGTTCGAGCAGGTGTGCGTGGCCATGGTGGAGGGAGCCCGGCGCAAGGTGCGTCCAGGCGAGGGCGTGTGAGACCGGCCGTGACCGGAGCCTGTGGGGGGAAGGGCCGGAAGCAGGGGATGGTGAGAGGAGCAGCGGGGAGACGGGGTGCGCTTTCGGAAGAAGCGGAACATCAAGCGGTCTGAAATCGAGGCGGCGCGGAAGGTACGTCGTCGGAGGGTCTACCGTGGGTTGCTGGGGCTGATGTACGTGTCGTTGGCGTTGGCCGGGGTGGCGGGGGTGGTTCAGACGCGGCGGGTTTTGCTGGCGAGCCCGATGCTTCGGTTGAAGGAAGTGGAAGTCGAAGGGAATCATCGCGTATCGCCCTGGGAGGTGAAGGTGTTGGGCGGGCTGGAACCGGGTCGGAGTCTCCTGAGCATAGACGTGCGCGTGGCTGCGGCAGGGATCAAGCGGCACCCCTGGGTGGCCGGAGCCACGGTTCGTCGTGTTTTTCCGGACAGGGTGCTCGTGACGTTGCAGGAACGGGAACCTGCGGCCCTGCTGGCAGGGGATTCCCTTTATTACGTGGACAGAACCGGTGTCGTGTTCCAGAAAGTGGGACCGGACGACCGAATGGACTTCCCGGTTTTGACCGGGTTCGACCGGCCCGGACCTTTGCAGACCGCTCGAGTCGGTCGGGTGGCCGTGGTCGAGGCCGTGGCGTTGATCGAGCAGATCGGAACGATGACGCCGCTGGAGCGGTCGCAAATCTCGGAGGTGCACGTCGATCCGGACGAGGGGTTTTCGTTCTACACCACCCTGGGGCCGGCCCGAATTCACCTGGGATGGGATGAGTTTCCGGTCAAGCTGTCCCGCCTCTCCCTGCTGCTTGAGCAGGAGCGCTTGAGTTTGGCCCGGGTTCAGGAAGTGGACCTGGATCTGAGGGCGATGGCCGTGGTGACACCGAACGAGGCGTCGCGACGGAAAGGGGGACACAGGCGAGGCCACCGGGCGGGCATGAGGAGAACTGGTCGATGAAACGGAGAGAGAACTTGATCGTCGGCCTGGACATCGGCACGACGAAGGTGTGTGCCATGGTCGGGGAAGTGACCGACACCGGGGTGGACATCGTGGGGTTTGGCGAGGTTCCCTCCACGGGGCTCCGCAAGGGCGTGGTGATCAACATCGACGCCACGGTGGCAGCGATCGAGCAGGCGGTGGAGGAAGCGGAGCGGATGGCGGGGTGCGAGATCCACACCGTCTATGCGGGGATAGGCGGAGGTCACATCCGCAGCCTGAACAGTCACGGAATCGTCGCGGTAAAAGAGCGTGAGGTCGGCGCCCAGGACGTGGTTCGCGTCCTGGATGCAGCTCAGGCCATCGCCATTCCCATGGACCGCGAGGTGATCCACATCATCCCCCAGGAGTACATCATCGACGACCAGGACGGTATCCGAGACCCCCAGGGCATGTCCGGGGTGCGACTGGCCGCCAAGGTGCACATCGTCACCGGGGCCGTCACGAGCGCGCAAAATATCGTCAAGTGCTGCGAAAAAACAGGACTCCACGTGCGTGACCTGGTCCTGAATCTCATCGCCTCCGCCGAGGCCGTACTCACCCAGGACGAAAAGGAGTTGGGGGTCCTCCTGGTCGACATCGGGGGCGGTACGACCGACATCGCCGTGTTCGCCAACGGGTCGGTGCAGCACACCGCCGTGCTTCCGTTGGGGGGCGACCACATCACGCGGGATATCGCCATCGGCCTCGGCACCCCCACCGCGGACGCCGAGGAGATCAAGCGCCGGTACGGGTGTGCGTCGACGCAGTTGATCGAGGACGACGGCCCCCTGGATATCCCGGGGGTGGGCGGGAGGAAAAGTCGTTCCATCTCCAGACGCATGTTGGCCGAGATCATCGAGCCTCGAGTCGAGGAGATGCTCGCCCTGGTCACGGAAGAACTGGCCCGGTCCGGCCTCGAGGACATGCTCCCCACCGGGGTCGTGATCACGGGAGGCAGCACCGAGTTGAACGGCATGGTGGAGACCGCGGAGCGCGTCTTCGGCATGAGCGTGCGAAAGGGACTCCCCACGGGAGTGGGCGGCCTGGCCGAGGAAGTCCACGCCCCTGCCTTTTCGGCGCCGGTGGGGCTGGTACTGTTTGGACTGCACAAGGTCCAGAACGACGATCCGCGGCTCAAGGGCCGGGAGGACAACCTCTACCGACGCATGAAAAGTCGGATGGAGGAATGGATTGCAAACATCTTTTGAACGGGATCTTGAAAGTGACTCCGCTGCTCTGCTGTCCGGGCATGGCGGCAGCAGGGTTCGGAAGGGTTGACAACGGTTGGCATGGATGGGTGGAACTGTCCGAATCGGGTTAGGAGGCCTGGGATATGAGCACGATTGAACTGGTCGATGAACGAGACATACCGGGCGCCAGGATCAAGGTGATCGGTGTGGGAGGCGGAGGCGGAAACGCGGTGAACACCATGATCGGCGGGAACCTCGACGGCGTGGAGTTCATTGCCACGAACACGGACGTCCAGGCACTCCAGCGGTCTGCGGCGCCGGTGAAGTTCCAGATGGGCGCGAGCCTCACTCGAGGCCTCGGCGCAGGCGCCAATCCTGATGTGGGTCGAGAAGCAGCTCTCGAGGATCGAGACGCACTCGCCGAACTGCTTCAGGGGTCGGACATGGTGTTCATCACCGCCGGAATGGGCGGCGGCACCGGGACCGGTGGCGCTCCGGTCATCGCCCAGATCGCCAAGGAGATCGGGGCGCTCACCGTGGGGGTCGTCACCCGGCCCTTCATGTTCGAGGGCAAGAAGCGCAAGGTCCAGGCCGAGCAGGGGATCCGACTGCTCAAGGAGGTGGTGGACACTCTGATCACCATCCCGAACCAGAGATTGCTGGCCATCGCAGGCGAGAACACGACCCTCCAAGACGCCTTCAAGAAGGCGGATGAAGTGCTCCTCCAGGCGGTCAAGGGAATCTCGGACCTCATCACCATTCCGGGCCTGATCAACGTCGACTTCGCGGATGTCAAGACCATCATGAGCAACCGCGGGCTCGCCTTGATGGGCACGGGCGTGGCGAGTGGGGACCACAAGGCGGTCGAAGCGGCTCAGAACGCCATTTCATCCCCGTTGCTGGACGAGATCAGTATCTCCGGCGCCACCGGGATTCTGATCAATATCACCGGAGCCTCCACCCTGACTTTGCACGAGGTGAACGAGGCGGCGACCTTGATCCAGGAGGAGGCCCACGAGGAAGCGAACATCATTTTCGGCTCGGTGATCGACGACGCCATGGAGGACGAGGTTCGGGTGACGGTCATCGCCACCGGGTTCGAACAGCGCCAGTCGTCCTCCGACACACCGGCGGCTCGAGGATTGACCAAGGTGGAGTGGTTGCCCATTACGCCGGTGCGCGAGTGGGGTGGGCGTGGCAACCCGAACGATCTGGACGAGCCTCCGGTCTCTCTTGCGGGCTCGAGCCGTCCCAAGGTTCGGGATCGTGCGGAGTTGCTGAGCCGCACGCGGCGCGAGGTGGGGATGAAGCCCATCGAGATCGAGGAAGACGAATTCGATATTCCCACCTTCCTGCGCAATCAGGCCGACTGAGGTCTGCGTATGTCCGGGCCGGTCTCGTTCGACCCGGGGTGCGCCGACGTGCGAGACCGTCGTGCCGGGGGCGGGCTCGAGATGGGGGGCGGCCCCGCCATCCGGGGGACGGAGATCGGCCCCGGGGTGGCCCCGGGGCCATTCCATGCCGCGGATCAGCGCACGAAAACGTATGCGAACGCCTTGGTGTGTCGATCTCCGTCGTCGGCGCTGCACGTGGCCTCGTTGCCCGCCGAATTGGTCCAGTCCTGGCCGCAGTAGGAACCGCCTCCACCGACCCCGATTCGAGAGTCGGGGGAGCAGCAGTCGGACTCCTGGTTGGAGATGATCCCGATTCGGATTCGTGCCACACCGTTTTGCGGATCGGTGTTCCAGAAACAGGAGTCGTATGGATTGAAGCCCTCGCGGTTGCAGTTGGGCTGAAGCGAGGGGCTGGCCATGAGACTCTTCCAGGCGTTGCGACCCAGGGAAGTGGCCACGTAGTTGCCCGAGGCGATCACGTCATAGAGGGAGTTGCCGGACTGGTTGAACGCAAGGTATCGGACCACGCCTCCGTCCTTCATGCCGATCATCACGCTGGTGAACGGCACCGTGTGGTAGGTGGCCAACTTGGCCTCGATGTTGTCGAAATTGGGATGGTCGGCATTGTAGGTGGCTGTATTGGTCCAGTAGTTCGAGCCGAAGTAGAAGGTGGTCTTGGTGCCATCGACCTTCATGGCCAGGGTCCACCCGCCACCGTTGTTGGTCATGTCGCAATAGACCTGGAATGCGGCCACGCCGCCAGGTCCGTCCGGGTCGATGGTGTAGACCCCGGACGCGGCTCCTGGTTGATAGGTCTGGAGCTGTTTGCAACTTGCATAGGTCAGGCCGTCGTCGATCTCCCCGTCGCAATCGTCGTCCACGCCGTTGAGCACCTCGGTGGCTCCGGGGTGGATCGAGGGGTTCAAGTCCTGGCAATCTGAGCCGTTTTCCACGTATCCAGAAGGAGCCGAACAGGCCACGGCCGTGCTGGACCCGGTGCCGTACCCGTCGCCGTCCTGGTCGAGGTAGTAGAGGGTGCCCACCCCGTCGTCCACGTTGCCGTCGCAGTCATCGTCGAGCCCGTTGCAGGATTCGGGGGCTCCTGGATAGATGCTCGAGTTGGAATCATCGCAATCGCGGGAGTTGGATACGTAGCCGCTGGGTGCGAGGCAGGCCTGGGTGGTGGAAGCCCCGGTCCCGAAGCCGTCGCCGTCTGCGTCGAGGTAGAAGGTGGAGGTGACGCCTTCGTCCGTCTGCCCGTCGCAGTCATCGTCGACCCCGTTGCATGACTCGGGCGCGCCCGGGTAGATTGTGTCGTTGCTGTCCCGGCAGTCGGAGGCGTCTGTGACATATCCGCTCGGCGCCGAGCAGGCCTGGGTGGCGACGTCCGGGTTGCCGAAGCCGTCGCCGTCTGCGTCGAGGTAGAAGGTGGAGGTGACGCCTTCGTCCGTCTGGTTGTCGCAGTCGTCGTCGACGCCGTTGCACGACTCGGTGGCCCCTGGATGGACGGAGGCGGAGGCGTCGTTGCAGTCGGAGGCGTCTTCCACGTAGCCGGAGGGTGCGGAACAGGCCTGGGTAGTGTGGGCCGAGTCGCCGAAGCCGTCGCCGTCTGCATCGAGGTGGTAGGTGGTCTTGACGTTTTCGTCCACCTGTCCGTCGCAATCGTCGTCGACGCCGTTGCAGGATTCGGCGGCGCCTGGATGGACGGAGGCGGAGGCGTCGTTGCAGTCGGAGGCGTCTTCCACGTAGCCGGAGGGTGCGGAACAGGCCTGGGTGGTGTGGGCGGAGTCGCCGAAGCCGTCCCCGTCTGCGTCGAGGTGGTAGGTGGTCTTGACGTTTTCGTCCACCTGTCCGTCGCAATCGTCGTCGGTGCCGTTGCAGGATTCGGCGGCGCCTGGATGGACGGAGGCCGCAGAGTCGTCGCAGTCGTCCTGATTGGCCACGTAGTTCGAGGGGCGGCTACACGCCTCGAGGAGGACGTCGGGGTCGCCGTATCCGTCCCCATCCGCGTCCCGGTAATAGGGTGAGGTGACGCCCTCGTCGGTCTGTCCGTCGCAGTCGTCGTCGAGGCCGTTGCAGGATTCAGTCGCCCCTGGGTGT